>NZ_LMPN02000037.1:0-768789 GCF_001423865.2 Brevibacillus sp. Leaf182
GAGAACGTCTCTTTTCAAGATAGAGAGTATTTTGCACGGCTCTCAATATCGGGAGCTCCTTTTTCCGTTGGTATCGTCGACTGAACTGGGTCAATGCCTGTAGCGGTCAAACAGCGGGTGACATATCTATATTCAGATTAGGAAGCAGGCGAAGTACAGAACAGCGATGAAGGAGGGGAAAAAGAGAAGATGCACCCTGCACTCTTTCATTGGAAGCGTTTGGAACAAGTTGTAACAGAGGTGCTTGTACAGGCAGGTGCCAGACCCAAGCATGCTAGGCTTGTCGCAGAATCTCTCGTCCATGCTGATTTGCGAGGTATTGAGTCCCATGGTTTGGCGAGGCTGCCGATTTACATCCAACGAATCGAAGCAGGCTTGATCGAACTGAACGATGAACCAGTGATATGGAAACAGGAGGGCGCAACAGCGTTGGTAGACGGCAAAAATCAGTTGGGTGCGGTAGTCGGTGTGGCGGCTTTGGAGGAAGCGATCAAATTGTCACGGCAGATGGGAATCGGGGTAGTTGGTGTTCGTCATTCCAATCACTTTGGCTCCTGTTCGTATTATGCAGAGCGAGCGATCGCAGAAGGGAAAATTCTTCTTGTCCTTTCCAATGCACCCGAAGCAATAGCACCTACAGGAGGGATTCGCCCTTTTTTCGGAACAAATCCAATTGCGGTGGGAATACCGGCAGGGGAAGAGCCATCCTTTTTATTAGATATGGCTACGAGTGTCGCTGCCAGGGGAAAAATCGCCTTGGCCGTTAAAAAAGGGGAAACGATTCCTGCCGATTGGGCCATCGATCCCACTGGGAAGGAAACGACTGATCCCACCCAAGCCTTGCTAGGCTCACTTTTGCCGATCGGAGGAGCAAAGGGTTATGGAATGGCGATGTTCATTGATATCTTGTGTGGGCTGCTAACGGGTGCAGCAACGGGACCACATGTAAAAAGCCTGTATGACAATTGGAGCGATCCACAAAACGTTGGACATTTATTCTTGACGGTGGATATTGAACGATTTATGCCACTGTCCGATTTCTGCACCAATATGGATGCATACATTCGTGAGGTGAAAAGCGTACCTACGAAAGAAGGGGTATCCGAAATTTTCATACCTGGGGAGATCGAGAGCCGAAAAAAGCAAGAACGCATAGAAAAGGGTATCCCATTTGATCCGAATGTGACGAAAGAACTCAGCCAATTATGCCGCACCTACGGGGTCGATTTGCAGGCAGCGTATTACATCCCCTAACCAGATTTCCTTTCGCAGGTGGTTTCATGGACAATCCATCCCACATAGACTAATGTCATCGGTTTGGAAAGGAGTGAACCGCCTATGCAACGACACATGTGCAAAGGAAAAATTCACAGGGCGACAGTTACGCAGGCCGAATTGGATTACGTGGGGAGTATCACAATTGACGTTGCTCTCATGGAAGCGGCAGATATCAAGCCATATGAAATCGTGCAAATAACCAGTTTGCGTAATGCCACGCGCTGGAAAACATACGCATTACCCGGAGCATCGGGTAGCGGAGTCATCTGTCTGAACGGTCCACCTGCTCATCTATTCTCGCCAGGAGATATGGTCATTATTTTGAGTATGGGTATGTACGAAGAATCCGAGATCGAACAGCTCGTTCCCAAGGTCGTGTTTGTGGACGAACAGAATCGTATCACGAAAATAGAGGAGCATCATCTGATTAAGAATGGAGAGACACTGCCATAAAACCGCCAAACGTAGGAAAATGGGGCAAGCACAAGCACATGGTCAAAGACGAACTTTTGCAGGAGTATTTGCCCAAAACCCGCGTGTACTCTCCTGAAGAGCTATGGGAGTATGCAGAAGCGTTTACACATGTGATGCTGAAGCCTTCGGGAGGCGGCGGTGGGGCAGGAATTATTCAAGTAACAGCGCGAGGAGAAGAGCAATATTTGGTTCATAGTGGGAGTCGTCGTCGCCTTGTGGATGGGAAAGAGGCGACGATCCGATACGTGGAATCGTTGTTTCGACCAAAAACATACCTGCTCCAGCCACGTATCCCACTCGGCAGAATCAACGGCAAGCCTTTTGACGTGCGTGTTATGATCCAGCGAAGGAGCAACAATGAGCCGTGGAAAATAACGGGGTGGTGTGCAAAGCTTGCAGGACCGGGCTATGTCGTGACAAATGTGGCTCGCAGCCGTGGGAAAGTTTTGCCCATCCAGACCGCAATCAAGCTGTCGAATATAAAAGCAGGCCCGCATCTCCTGCGTGATATCCGCATGGTAGCTGCGGCGGTAGCTAATCGATTGGGAAGAGCCTATCCGACACTCCGGGAGATCGGTTTAGACTTAGGGATTGATGTGGATGGCAAACCATGGATTATTGAAGCCAACTTCCGACCTTCTCTTTCTCTCTTTCAAAAGCTGGAGGATAAGACCTTTTACAAACGAATTGTCTCCATGCGAAAACGATAAGAGGAAAACCACTTGTCGATGTATTAACGGTAAGATATGGCAGGTGGTTTCCCTTGTTTTTTTACTTTCAATTATAGTAGGAAAAATGATAATGATCTTACAATTACAACTATGGCGTTGCTACTAGCTAAGGGACGCAAAAGTTGATAGAATGCCTCTCAATAAGGTGGGAGGTAATATATACGTCGATGATAACCTTGTCTAAGAAAGAAATGTTGCTGGTCAGTTTTATGCTGTTTTCGATGTTTTTTGGTGCAGGGAACCTTATTTTTCCACCCTATCTGGGTCAAGAAGCTGGTACCCATGTTTGGCTGTCGATTGCAGGCTTTGTATTATCGGCTGTCGGTCTGCCCATCCTTGGGGTGATTGCTATTGCAAAGGCAGGAAGCTTTTACCAATTAGCGAGTCGTGTACATCCAAGCTTTGCTCTTATTTTTCCTATTTTGATTTATGTGTCGATTGGACCCGCACTTGCTATCCCGCGTGCTGGCAGTCTCGCGTACGAGATGGGAATGGCGCCGTTTTTGCCGGCACAAGCCGCTGATTCCACCTGGAGCCTTTTCTTCTATACGATCGTATTTTTTGGCATTGTTTTTTGGTTTAGTCTGAGTCCTTCCAAATTGATTGATCGCTTTGGGAAAATACTGACTCCTGCACTGCTGACCATGATTGCATTGATCTACATCAAGAGCTTATTCACACCACTCGGTCCAACGGGGGTACCAGCAGGAAAATATGCCACCAATCCGGTTGTGCAAGGTTTTCTGGACGGGTATTTAACGATGGATGCTTTGGCTGCACTCGTATTTGGTATCGTGATCGCCAATACGCTGCGGAGCAAGGGAATCGAAGACAAAAAGCAACTGTCTGCGAATATGATCAAAGCAGGTCTCGGAGCAGGTTTGTTGCTGACATTCATCTATGTCATTTTGGGATTGCTCGGTTCATCCGGTGCCTCTTTAGGAAGTCCGGAGAATGGCGCGTTGCTCCTGACAGCTATCATGAGGCAGCTTTTTGGGACAAGCGGTACGCTGATTCTTGGTGTCATCTTTACCGTCGCTTGCCTTTGTGTATCGATCGGACTCGTAACTTCTTGCAGTCAATACTTTCATGGACGATTCAAAGGTTTGTCCTACAGAGGATGGGCGATCATTCTCTGTGTCCTCAGCATGGGAGTCGCAAACTTGGGACTATCGGAGATTTTAAGTGTATCTGTCCCGATTTTGGGCGCAATTTACCCGATTGCTATCGTACTCATTTTGCTAGCTTTACTAGAGCGCTGGATACCTGGGCATTCGTCTGTGTATATGACGACTGTAGCAGTTGTGACCGTTTTTGGTGTCGTGGATTTGATGAATCTTACGTTTTTTAATCAGAGCTGGAGCGATATCTTGGGTGTTCTTCCTTTTTATAAGGAAGGCGCTGGTTGGATCATGCCAGCGATATTTGCTGGTTTTGTCGGTGTTTTGCTCGACTTTCGGAAAAGGACAAACCGCACAGGAACAGGAACAACAACTTCCCCATCAAAATAAGGCAACACGTAAGGGAGGGCTTCGTTTTCGCGAAGCTCTCTTGTTGTGCAAAAAGCATGTTACTTTTTTCAAGGTTCATTCGTATTAAAAGTGTTAAAGCCTAGAGCGTAGTTGAGGAGGTTCATTACGTGAAAGTAGCACCTGTCGCGGAAGGTGAGCGAATTCGGCAGCTAGATGGGATTAGAGGCTTTGCTCTCTTGGGGATCGTACTAGTGAATATGCCGTCATTTTTGTATCCCATTATGTTCTTACCAGATGCAGGGCTGGTCAATACCCATTCGGAAATCGATGGTTGGATACGGCTTTTGTTTAACATGTTTGTACAGACGAAGTTTTACACGATCTTCTCGTTTTTGTTTGGGGTAGGTTTTTTTCTGTTTATGCATCGTGCCGAGAGCAAACAGTTGCCATATCAGAGCCTGTTTACGCGCAGATTATTGGTGCTGCTGATTGTGGGGATGGCACATCTTGTTTTCCTCTGGTATGGCGACATTCTTCATACGTACGCCCTAGCCGGTTTTCTTCTGTTGCTGTTTTACCACAGGCAAGAAAAGACGATCAAAAGATGGGCGTGGACGCTCTTGATTGGTATGCAGGCCCTATCTGCTCTGATGCTGACCGTTCCTGAGGACCTCGTTCCTGTGCCAGATCAATCACCGCTTATACAAAAAGCTATCGATGCTTATACCGATGGGTCGATGATCGAGTGGTTGCTATTCCGGGTTGCTTACGAAATTCCAGTCGTTCTCTCCCTTGAGTTCATTGTTATCCTATCTGTACTACCGCTCTTTTTATTCGGATTTCTGGCAGCCAAGCGGGGAGTATTGGAGAGGACGGAAGAATTTATTCCAGCCATTCGCCGCGTATGGTGGCTGGCATTGGGTTTAAGTGTTGTGCTTGTACCGATGATCCCGCTTGTTCAATTTGGCATCGTAAAATTTCCTGCCTCGATCTCGATTGCCGTTCAGACATTTGTTACCTGGAGCGGTCTTAGTCTATGCGCTTTTTACATCACGTCACTGCTGCTTCTTTATCGGAAAGAGAGCGGCAAGCGTATATTGAAGCATTTGGAACCGGTCGGCAGAATGGCGTTAAGCAACTATTTGAGCCAAACCATCATCGCTGTATTGCTTGTGCGTGGTGGACATTTGTACGGAACGCCTGGGCTGGCTCTCGGATTGGTGTTGAGCTTGGTGATCTTCACTGCGCAAATCTTCGTTAGTCGCTGGTGGCTCGCCAATTATCAGTTTGGTCCTGCCGAATGGCTTTGGCGCTGTTTGACATACGGCAAATTTGTACCAATGAAACGAAAAGGAGGAGCTCATGCGATTTGACACTCTCATGACAATTGCTGTCGTGCTTGTGATGACGTCCTGTTATTTTTATTTGTGGAAAAGGCTTTGCTCGAAAACGTCCAGTTAAGCTGGGCGTTTTTTCTACCTTCAACGGTCAGGAACAGCGTAGGATAAAAGTGGCATGATTGGGGCAAAATTTTCCTATCTCATATACCTATTAACAAGCAGCAGTGCTCTGACAGTAGGAAGGAGAAAGAGGATGGCTGGCAATTGGATTTCGTTTTTGATCGGCTCCTTTGTAGGATCGATTGCTGCACTCATCGTGGTGGGACTGCTTTTGATCTGTCTTTTTCGACCTCTTACCCAGTGGCTGCTCGCCAAGTTCATGAAGCGCCTCATGTCAGACCGCTATCCGGAAAATATTTTTGAGATGGTCTCCGCAATGACCAAAGTCAGTCCACGCTACGTCCTGGAGAACAGCTTGCGAGCAGCTTCTGGACAAGCCATCGAGCGTCCTTTCGGAAGTCCGCGTAAGTTCTTGAACTTCGATAGCTTGATATTTTCTCCTGCACAACTGGCCAAGCTGCCTTCGAGTGAGGATACCGAAGTGGATATGCAAATCACGATTGGACCCATGGCAAAAAAGCCGTTAACCTTGGACATTCCGCTCATGGCAGGGGCAATGGGGTACGGTATCGGTGTAAGTGCTGATGTAAAAATCGCGATTGCAAAAGGAACGGCCGCAGTGGGGACTTTGACGAATACCGGTGAAGGTCCGTTATTACCGGAAGAGAGGAAATTCGCCAAACACCTGATTCTCCAATACAACTCGGGAAAGTGGGGAAAGGAACCGGAGATTTTGCGACAGGCGGACGCCATCGAAATCCATTTTGGGCAAGGGGCGACTGCAGCGGCCGCGAGCTTTATCCCCGCTGAATATATCCAGGGAAGAGCTGCTGAAATCATGGGCGTGCAGAATGAAGAAATGATCATCATTCCTTCGCGGCAGCCGGAAGTATCAAATCCGGAGGATCTCAAGAAGCTCATAGACAAGTTGCGCACAATAACAGACGGTGTTCCAATTGGAGTCAAGATCTGTGCCAGTGCCATACTTGAAAAAGACCTGGAGATTGCGATCCAAGCCGGTGTAGATTTTATCAGTATCGATGGCGGACAGGCGGGGACAAAAGGAGGACCTCCCATCCTTGAGGATGATTTCGGCTTGCCGACGATTTATGCATTGACCCGCGCTGTGCGCTATTTGAAGAAAAAAGGTGTGAAGGAACGAATTACCTTATTGTCTGGGGGCGGATATAACACCCCGGGTGAGTGCCTGAAAGCAATTGCTTTGGGAGCAGACGGCATATTTATGGGGACTGCTCTTTTGTGGGCGATGACTCATGATCAGGTGACAAAAGCAATACCGTGGGAACCGCCGACAGAGCTGATCACCTATCCAGGGAGCTTGAAAAACAAATTCGACCCCGATTCAGCCACGAAATACTTGGCTAACTTTTTTCTTTCGTTTGTGGATGAGATGGAAATTGCCATCCTCGCGCTGGGGAAAACATCTATTCGTGAAGTTACGGCTGCGGATCTCGTCTCACTCGATGAGATGACGAGCAAAGTGACGAAGGTTCCCCTTGCCTATCATTCATCCTCTTCCAGTTAATCAGCATGATCGACGTACGAATGGGAGGGATTCGTATCGAACAGAGGATTATCCAAATCAAGTCACCTGCACAGTATAACGGATGGACCATGACGCAGACATGGGAGCATCTACTTTTTTTACATTGGGCGATTTCCCCAGCGTCTATCAAAGGACTCATTCCAGAAGGACTTGAGCTCGATACTTACGATGGCAAGGCATGGATCAGTATGATCCCGTTTTTGCTGAGTGGCGTGCGTTTGCGTCGGATGCCGTCCGTACCATTCACGACGACTTTCCCTGAAATCAATGTCCGGACGTATGTGAAGGCGAAAGGGAAAACAGGCGTGTTTTTTCTTTCGCTGGATACGTCGAATCCGATGGTAATCAAGATTGCGAAATTTTGGTACCGACTGCCGTATTATCGGGCTCAAATGACTTTTCAGCGCCAAGGAGATCGGATCGATTTTACCTCTCGACGTCTATCCGGTCTACCTCAGTCTCCCATGTTCGAAGGCAGCTACCAGCCTCTCGCTGACAGATTTCTCGCCAATGAGGGAACGCTAATCCACTGGCTGACGGAGCGATACACGCTCTTTTGCAGGTGTACCAGAACAAAGCAAATGATGTATGCGGATGTGGTGCACGAGCCGTGGCAGCTACAGGAGACAGTCTTTCATATTCGTGAAAACTCGATGACCGAAAACCTGTCGATCCCACTCACAGATTCTCCGCATCTAGCACTGTATTCACGTGGGGTACAAAGTCTTATTTGGCCGATTCGAAGTCTAGCCGATCTATCTTCGGATCAAGGTGGATAAGAGTGACTGATACCAGTACAAAAGGGTATCAGTCTTTTTCGATTTGAGACTTGCCAGACTGACTTTTGGTCGGTAAGATGAAAGATAGCACTTTTTTTCGTAAAAATAGGAAGGATCTGGTATTTGGTTATGGCTCGAAAAGAACGAATTGGCGAGTTGGATCTGATCCGGGCCTTTGCATTCTTGGCTGTGGTTTACCAGCATGTCATTGGTGTGTATATCCGTGAGCCGGGATTGACAGGGCAGGTGTCGATCATCTACGGAATGTTGTTTCATTTGTTAAAATTCGCGGTACCAGCATTCATTTTCATCACAGGTCTTGTTTTGTTTTACAACTACTCCGAAAAAGTAAACTATATTTCCTTCACGCGTAAGCGAATAACGGAGATTTTGGTTCCGTATGGAATATGGTCGGTGGTTTACCTTTATTTGATGGAAAAGCCCTTGGGTGAGGGAGCAGCGTTCGTTTGGAATGTAAGCAAAAATTTCCTGACGGGGACATCCTCTTATCATCTGTGGTTCGTCGTGATGATTTTTCAGTTCTATCTTTTGTATCCGTTTTGGCAAAGAGTATTTGAACTTTCCCGCAGATTCGTGACCAATCGCTTCCGTCTCGTTGTCGCTCTTGGAGTCAGTGGATTGGTTTATGCGGGCCTCATGTGGTTTTCAGCGCGGTACATCCCGGCGCACGGTTTCCGATTCGATATGAATTGGCTTGATACGTATTTCATTAAATACCGCGATCGAAATGCGTTCTATTATTTCTATTACTTTTTGTTCGGTGGCTTGGTCGCCTGCACGTTGCCTGCATTCCGTGCCATGCTGAAAAGATACTGGCAATGGATCATCGTTTCGGTTGGTGTCCTGTACGCCGTCATTGGCTATGAACTTTTCCGTGATTCAGGGCAAGGCCAGATCAATTTAAACGTCGCGACATCCTTGAAACCTTCGATGTTCCTCTATACGATGGCTTGCTTACTGGCTGTGTACGCTCTCTGCCTATGGATGAGCAAAAAGCAGTCCAAATGGACACATTGGCTGGGACTCCTTGGGAAATATTCGTACGGAGCGTATTTGATTCATGCGCTGATCTTAACGTACTTGATGAAGATTTTACGTGAGCTTCAGCTTTTTCACACGGGCGTGTGGGGAAGTATAGTAGCCTTCGTCTTGTGCTCCATTCTTTCTTTTGCTATATCATATGGGCTGGGTAAACTGCCGTTTGGTTCCTGGCTGGTGGGGGCAGCAGAGAAAAAGACAAAAAAGCTCCCGTCATCTCAAAAAGAATGGCAAAACGCAGGTTAATCGCAAGCAGTTTGGCCAGATGCAGAGAATTGTAGGAGGTTGAAGGGAGAAGCGAGTCGACATGCTGTTAGCTTACATTCAGTTAGCCTTGGCTATGGCCTTGGTTGGGGGCAATATCTCCATCGGTAAAGAAATTGTTTCCCATGTTCCTGTGTTTTTGTTTTCGGAGCTGCGCTTTTTGCTTGCGATCGTCATCCTATTGCCGCTGCTAGCTATGCGTGGGGAATGGAAAACATCTTGGAGCCGTGAGGAAGGCAAGGTCTTATTCTGGCAGTCGTTTTTCGGCGTGTTTCTGTTTAGTATTTGCATGCTGTATGGTGTTCAGTGGACGACCGCTACTGCAGCGGGTATCATTACGAGTACGGTACCTGCCTGCATCGCTTTGTTTTCGTTCTGGATTCTCAAGGAAAAATTACACGCCAATAGCTTAGTGGCGATCGGTCTTTCAGTGGGCGGCATCGGCTTCATTACGTTTACTGGAGGCGGCGGGGAACAAAACTGGATAAGCATGCTGGGCAATTTGCTCGTATTTTTGGCGGTCGTTAGCGAGGCGCTCTTCACGATTTTCGCCAAAAGACTTTCTGGGAAAATGACTCCTTTCCAAATGACGGCCGCGATAAATGTCATCAGCTTTGTCTTGTTTCTTCCGTTTGCGATCTGGGAAAGCTTGCAATTTGATTGGAGTGCCGTACCTGCAAATGTGTGGTGGCTTCTTGTGTACTATGCGTTTACGGCAAGCATCTTATCCTTTTTTCTCTGGTACAAAGGGGTGGAGAAGGTGGAGGCTTCCAAAGCGGGCTTGTTCACCGGAATGATGCCGATAAGCTCTGCTCTCGTCGCTGTCTTTTTCTTGAACGAAGCATTTACTTGGATGCATGGGGTAGGGATGATCCTGGTCCTCGCCTCCATTTTTATCGGTACACACCAGCCGCGGCGTATGCGTTCATCGATTGAAAGCTAATAGAAAAAGCATGATGGAAAGGTCTCGGAAAACCTCGCATGTAAACTTCGCGGGTTTCCGGGACTTTTTTTGAAAGAAAACGAAAAGCGCCCTGACACGAGGTCAAGACGCTTTTTTCAATAGAGCTCGTTACATTTATTTGGTCAATGCATTTTCCAAATCTTTTACACCGCTGTAGACTAATTCGAACAAGTCCGCAATGTTTTCTTCTTCAATGCAAGAGAAGGCAATGCGCAAATCGGTTTGACCGAGAGCGATCGTACCGACGCCATACTGTTCCAACAAGTGCTGACGCAATGTTTCCGCTTCGACAGTCTTTAGCTTGAGGCACATGAAGTAGCCGGAGTTGAATGGATAGTAGGTCCACACGTCATCGTATTTACCGCTGTCGAGCACTTCCTTGGTGCGGTTGGCGCGGCCTTTCATGATATCGAATTTCTCCTGCTTCTGTGCTTTGTACTCCGGTGCAGTGATTGCTTGCAGGACGAATGTTTGGGAAGGATGCGATCCGCTGGAAAGAGTCGCGCGGATGATTCCCATAGTCTTCTGCTCCAAAGCGCTGAGTAAGTCGCTGGATGAAGATGCATACGTAATGAAGCCAACACGGAAGCCCCATACGTAATCCTCTTTGGTAGCTCCATCTACCTTTACAGGCAGAATACGTGGGTGAACGTCGCATAGACTAGCGAAGAGAGATTCGTGCATGGAATCCTCGAAGAACAAGCCGAAGTACGCGTCATCTGTCACTGCGACAATGTTGATTCCAGCCTCAGCACCTTCTTTGAGTGCAGCAACGATTTGCTTTCCTTCCTCTGGACCTGGTGTATAGCCAGTTGGGTTATTAGGGAAGTTGAGTACGACGATGGCTTTGCCTTTGTCTTTTTGTGCGAGAATGGCATCACGCAAAGCAGCAGCATTAAATTTCATCTCGTCGTTATACAATGGATAGTAGACCATTTCCGCACCACGGCGGATCGAAAAGGTAAGCTCGTAGTTTTCCCAGTTTTTGTCTGGGATGATGACACTGTCGCCGCTATCAGCGAACAAGTCAGATACGATACTCAGTCCATGCGTCAATGCGTTTGTAACGATTGGGTTACTAAACGTACGGTTAGCCAGTGAAGGCTGTTCCTCGATCATTTTTTTACGCCATGCTGCACGCAGCTCAGGTTTTCCTGCTGGGGGAGCATATTCGTAAATGTCTTTTGGCTGGTAAGCAGACAGATTATCCTGGATGACCTTAAGGTGCATCGGTTGACCGTTTTCCAGTGCAATCCCGATGGTTGCATTGTACTTTTTCGCTTTTGCTTTCGCTTCTGCCGACTGGCTGAGAATCCCCTCTTTCGGGAAATAAATCAGCTTGGCGATATTGGACAGCATTTCATATACGTGTGGGTTTTCGCGTTGGATGGTTTCGTTCAGCGTTGATGCTAATGAATGCATGGTAGCCTCCCTTTTCATATACAAACATCTATCTTTACCAATAAAGATAGCGTATCTACATGCATTTGTCACCCTTGCCCAACGGGATATTTCAGATTTTGCAAGGTTCCTTTTGACAGTGAGGACATGATTTGCTACCTTGAAATCGAAAACTGAGTAATGCGGGAGGGAGAAGGAGATGGCTGAACGGAGGATCGTTCGCCTGGGAGACCCTATCTTGCGTGAAACTTCAAACAGAGTACCATCCATTACTCCACAGGTTGAAAAGATTTTGGATGATATGGCCCAAACGATTTACGCTGCGAAGGGTCGAGCAGGTTTGTCCGCGATCCAGATTGGCATTCCGAAGCGATTAGTTGTGATGGATTGCGGTAGTGGCTTGATTGAACTGATCAATCCGGTGCTGATGGAAAAATCAGGTAAGCAGATAGGGCAAGAAGCTTGTCTTTCGATACCGGGTGTTTTTGGGATCGTTCATCGGGCCAATTATGTCAAAGTTCAGACGTTGAACCGCCAAGGAGAAACAAGGACAATCGAAGCGGAAGATTTCCTTGCTCGATGTATTCAGCACGAGATGGACCATTTGGAAGGAATTTTGTTTATTGATCATACGGAAGAGCTCTACTCAGCAAAAACAGGAAAGAAACTGAATGGCAGGGATTTGCACCGGCTACAGGCGAAAAGTAGAAAAAATGGCGGAAATAAACGGAATAGACAGCAAGGAGATTGACTCATGAAACGTTGGAATATTATGTTAACAGGCTTTGGAACAGTAGGACGTCAGGTAGCCAGATTGTTGGAGCAGCGACGGGAGCGATACCGCGAGCTTTATCAAGCGGATGTCAGACTCGTGGGAGTCGTTCGTTCAGCTTCTGGTCTCTACGATGAGAACGGAATCGATTCAGGAAAATGGGAAGACTATGCTCATACAAAACAAACAAGGAACCGATCTTGGAACGCGCTGGAATTTATCAAGTCAGCTCAAGCAGACGTGCTCATCGAGGCAGGTCCATCTGAAAAAGAGGGAGGACCCGGTCTTACTTATATTCGTCATGCATTAGAAAATGCTATGCATGCAATCGCGATTTCAAAAGGTGCGCTCGTTGTCGATTATGCTGGATTAGCCGCTCTAGCCAAAAAAAATGGCGTCGCGTTGAAAGTGAGTGGAGCAACAGCAGCAGCTCTACCGACGATCGATCTATTGCAATATAACTTGGCAGGTTGTGAAGTGAAACGAGTCGAAGGCATTTTTACAGGAACGACGAACTTCGTGCTCACAAAAATGATGGAAGAGGGGCTCACTTGTGCGGAAGCAGTCGAGCTCGCTCAGAAGATGGGGATTGCCGAACCGGACCCTTCGTACGATATCGATGGTTGGGATACAGCTTCGAAGCTCACGATCTTGGCAAACGCTGCTTTTGGCATGCAAGTAAATCTGACCGATATCACACGCGCAAGTATTCGCGAAATAACCTCGTTACAAATCGAGACGTGGAAAAAGCATTCGAAGATTCCCAAGCTGATCGGAACTATCCAAAAGGAAGCGAATGGCACGCATTCTGTAGCAGTGGAGCTCTGTGCAGTGGATTATACTCATCCATTTGCTTCTGTATCAGGTACGACCAAAGCGATACGGGTTGAAACAGATGTCATGGGGGATTTATTAGTCGTTGGAGGAAAATCAGATCCTGTAGCGGCAGCAGCGGCTGCCTTAAAAGACCTTGAACATATTATTAGCAGATAGGCTAATTTGCATGTGCTTCCAATGTTCCTTAGGAATGAGCCGTTTACAACCGCGAGCATACTAGGGATGCACCACAAAAAACGGCAAGGGGGCTATACGGATGAACCAATCGTCTGATGTCAATGCCGAGCTGCAGCAAGTATCTGCTTACCCAACCAAGCAAAAAATGCATCAAAAGGACGTCGCTTTGGTAAATGAGCAGGATAGCTGCTGTTGTACCCCCAAAAAGCAGGCATCCGAAGCACAGCAGGAATAGTGCCTACGCGAAAAAGCCGGGTCTCGATTAAGAGACACCGGCTTTTCGTTTCGTGCAAAGCGTTCTATCCGATAAATTCTTGTACCCAGTAACCATTTGTGAAGCCTACACCAATTTTGGTGAACGCAGGGTTCATAATGTTTTGGCGGTGGCCTTCACTGTTCATCCATTGTTGCATAACTTCTTGTGGACTCTGTTGACCCATGGCGATATTCTCACCTGCAGTCGAGTACTGAATTCCATACTGCTTCATCATATCAAATGGGGAACCGTACGTTGGGCTGTTGTGGTCAAAATAGTTGTTAGCAGACATATCTTGTGCTTTTGCCAACGCTACTTTGGACAGTGCTGCATCCATTTCAACAGGCTTGAGACCTGCTTTTGCACGCTCTTGGTTCACCAAATCCGCGACTTGTTTCGCAAAATCACCAGTTTTTACTTGATCCGCTTGATTTACTGGAGCGGCAGGTTGAGTGACGTTATTGCTAGGTTGCGCTGGTGCAGCTTGAACTGGAGCTGGTTGTACCGGCTTTGCTGGTTGCATCGGCGTCATTGGCTGTTGTACTGGCATTGATTGTCCAGGGGCAAAGCCTTGTTTTTGTTGAAAGAAGTTCCAAAATTGTTGGGAATTTGGAGCTTTTTGGAATTGTGGCATATAATATTGGAATTGTCCGCCAGGAACAGGGCAATTAGAAGCAGCCGAAGCAGAAGTAGCGAAGCCTGTTAGAGCCAAGCCCAGACCAAGAGTCATCGCGATTGTAACAGAACCAAAACGTTTCATAAAACAAATCTCTCCTTTTTTTTGCCTACGAGGTTAGTTGTCGGATTCGGATTGAGGAAACAACCCTACGCCAGTTCGGCGATTCACCCCAATGTGGAGTATCTCATCCACAAAAAAGTCCCCCGCACTTCCTTTTCAGGAGGAAGTCTCGGCTTATTTCGTTTGGCATGAACAACAATATCAGACAATCCCAATCGAAATAAAGGAGTAATATATGGCAAATAGCTAGAATCGTTGATAAATTAGGCTCATTTCGCTTCGTTTGATTGTTCCTTCCATGCGGTTAAGCCGCCTTCCAATGCATTTGCTTGAAAACCATTCTCACGAAGAAGAGCGGCAGCTTTTTGTGCTTTGTTACCTGTTGTACATAGGGTAACAATCTGCACATTTTGCGCAAGTTTTTCGGTTTCTTCATCAAACGGCTTGTCCTGTTCTTTCATTAGAAGATAGGGGACGTTACGTGTCGATGCGTTTTCATGAACGAGGCTGCCAGAAATAAATTTTTCGGCGTCGCGTACGTCCAATAAAAGTACTGGCATTTTCTTTTGAAGCAATTCGGATAATTGAATGGTTGTCAAAGTATGCAATGAAATCCCTCCCAATGCTATTGTAACAGAGTACCGCCTTCCCAGTATAAGGGTGAACGGTTGCTTTTATTGGACAACCATGGTAGAATGAGGTTGCTACTTGAAAAATTGATACCTAATCATTCATCGAGGTGTATTTGTATGCTGATGGATAACATTTTTGAATCCCCGATTCACACTGGCGCGGTCATCGGAGCCGCAAGGATGGAAGAGAGGAAGGGCTTTCATTGTTTTAGGTTTTCAAAAGGTTTAGTTTTTAATTTTGCAGTTCCGTCCTATGACATTCGTATATTGGCTGAGTAGGTAAAATTCACATATCATGAAGGCGTATCATAGCACATGATTTGGTATTTCTTCATGATATGTGAGCTTTATTTGCTTCGGTAAATATGACTAGCATATTCAAATTGAATTTTTGGAGGTTTTTTTAAATGCAAACGAACGGAACAGTAAAATGGTTTAACGCAGAAAAAGGTTTCGGTTTCATTCAAGTAGAAGGCGGAGACGATGTATTCGTACACTTCAGCGCAATCCAAGGTGACGGTTTCAAAACTTTGGACGAAGGTCAAAAAGTTCAATTCAACATCGTTCAAGGCAACCGTGGCCCACAAGCTGAGAACGTAGTAAAACTGTAAGTCTCCCTTTAAAAAAAACTGTCCTTTCGAGGGCAGTTTTTTTGTCGTGGTCGTAAAAGGAAAAAGGCGTTGGGATAGTCCCCAGCGCCTTTTAATGGATTAGAAAAGGAACTATGGCGTCCCACCATAATTCCTCATTTTTTTCGTGCAAAATAGTTAAATACAAGTTTCGATTTCGACAGTTTGGAATTGACTGTCAAGAACTGAAAGACCAACAACTTGACCGCCGCCGATAGAAGTACGGCCATAAGTGGTGAGAAGGACATTTTCATTGTTTTCTGCTACGGTAAGGCGCACTTCATAGTGGAAAGAAGCGGGGACCAGCGCATTAAAAGCAGTGCGAGTATTCGCAGGGATAAATTGCGTGATGTCAAGCAAGGTGCTAACCGGATTCGTTTGCGTAACTGCGTTACCCCAGTTCAATACTTGCACACGTACTTCAACCTCTTCTGTGTTCAGATTTACCAGGTCGAGGTGAGCGGTGAGAGCACGGGCGAGGTTGTTTTGCAAAATACCAGTTGTTCTCACAGTATTTCTTTTTGGGCGTCTGTGACTTCTTCTTTCAGTATTACCTTGATCGTCGTCGTGTTCGATTTCAGACATCCATGTTCACTCCATTCTTGTGTAATCTAGTGGGACAATAATACGATATTGTTTCTTGTCTTATTTTGTAACGGCGAACGTAAGGGTACGAGTAACTATTTTGGATAGAGGATGGTGGAGGTTTTGGGAGAAACACCTGTATGCAAACAACTAGATTACACGGCACGATTTGATTGGGGATATGAAGGGGTGGAACATGTCGGAGCTGCATCGGATATGATCGTTATTATCGATGTGCTTTCCTTCAGCACGTGTGTCGATATCGTAACGGGACGTGGAGGTATCGTCTATCCTTATCAGGTAAAGGATGAGTCAGCCCTAGCATTCGCGAAACAAAAAGCGGCGCTACTCGCTGGAAAACGTGGAGAACCAATATCCCTTTCACCCGCCTGTCTGAAAACGGTTCCAATGGGAAGCAGAATTGTATTACCCTCGCCAAACGGATCGACCTGTACCGTGTTGGCAAAGAAAACAGGGGCGAAGGTAATCGCAGCGTGCTTGCGAAATGCGTCATCCGTCGCCAAATACATACAGCATCAGCAAGGATCTGTGACGGTCATCGCTTGCGGTGAACGGTGGGGAAATGGAGCATTGCGACCTGCTATTGAGGATATGATTGCGGCAGGTGCGCTGCTTCACGAATTGGAGGGGTATCGCTTGTCGCCAGAGGCAGAAATGGCGGTGGCAGCCTTCCGATCGGCCCAATCTCATCTTCCCGCTTACTTGCAGAAATGTGCTTCCGGCCAAGAACTGATCAGCATGGGGTACCCGGAAGATGTCGCACTTGCAGCACAATGGAATCAGAGTGGCACGGTTCCAGTGCTTAACGATGATTTTGCTTACGAAGCGATTTAGTCTTTTCGCATAAAGAATCCCTCATTCGGTAACCATGGTTATGAACCACATATGAGAAAAACTGGACAGGGAGGATTCATATGGATGACAACAATAAGTCCATTAACCAGTCAGAAGAAAATACCCTGACGAATCGCCAAGGCCATCCGATTACAGACAACCAGAACTTGCGGACGGTTGGAAATCGCGGGCCAACCGTTCTGGAGAATTACGACTTTCTGGAAAAAATCACACATTTTGATCGGGAGAAAACACCTGAGCGTGTCGTGCATAGCCGAGGTGCCGGAGCACATGGCTATTTTGAAGCGTATGGAACCGTAGGAGACGAGCCGATTTCTACGTACACAAGGGCGAAGCTGTTCTCGGAGCGTGGGAAAAAAACGCCTGTGTTTGTACGGTTTTCTACGGTTAATCATGGCACACATTCGCCCGAAACATTGCGCGATCCACGTGGGTTTGCGGTGAAGTTTTATACAGAGGACGGGAACTGGGATCTGGTTGGCAATAACCTCAAAGTTTTTTTCATTCGGGATGCGATGAAGTTTCCTGATCTTGTCCATGCGTTCAAGCCTGACCCTGTTACAAACATTCAAGACGTGGAACGGATCTTTGACTTTATCTCGAACACGCCTGAGGCCATGCATATGATCACGTTTTTGTTCTCCCCGTGGGGAATACCAGCGAACTATCGGCAAATGCAAGGCTCTGGCGTAAACACGTACAAGTGGGTAAACCACGAAGGAAAAGCGGTCCTGGTCAAATACCATTGGCAACCATTAACGCAAGGGATTAAAAATTTGACACAAAAACAGGCGGAAGAGATCCAAGGGAAAAACTTCAATCATGCCACGCAGGACTTGTATGAAGCGATTGAGCGAGGGGAATATCCGGAGTGGGAAATGTGCGTCCAGATCATGAGTGATGACGATCACCCAGAGCTCGATTTTGATCCGCTTGATCCAACGAAAATATGGCCCGAAGATCAATTCCCGTTTCTTCCTGTAGGCAAAATGGTACTGAACAAAAACCCGGATAACTATTTTGCAGAGGTCGAGCAAGCTGCTTTTGGGACAGGTGTTTTGGTAGATGGACTTGATTTTTCTGATGACAAGCTACTGCAAGGAAGGACCTTCTCTTACTCCGACACGCAGCGTTATCGGGTTGGCGCCAACTATTTGCAGCTTCCGGTTAACGCTCCCAGAAAGCATGTCGCTACCAACCAGGAAGGCGGTCAAATGCTGTATCATGTAGATCGGACGCAGCGGCATATTAACTATGAGCCATCGACGATTGGCGGATTGCAGGAAGCCAAGCAAGCCGCTCCCGATCATCAGCCAGAAGTGGAAGGAAAGGTCGTTCGTCAAAAGATTGATCGCACAAACGATTTCAAACAGGCAGGAGAACGTTATCGCCTCTTGGAAGACTGGGAAAGAGAAGACCTCATTGCCAATCTGACGGATGCACTCCTCTCCTGTGATCGTCGCATTCAAGAGAAAATGCTTGGCTACTTCTCGCAATGTGACGAAGAGTACGGCCAGCGTTTGAAATCGGGAATCGCTCAGGGCAATGGCGGAAACAGCAAAGAGATGGGCGGACCGATGGGCGCAACGAATCCCGGAGCGGCTGTCAAGGACGCCGAACAAAAGTCTCGTCCGTCTAAGCCTTACTGATGACCCGAGTGAATCATCTAGACGAAATAAGCAACGGAGCTTTACCGAACCCATGGTAAAGCTCTTTTTTTGTATCCGTTACCATTTGACTTAACATTCAGTAGGCTAAAGCGTATGGGATCGATTTGCCAAAGGAGACGTCATTTATGTCAAAAGATAAGAAAACACATCAACATATTGTTAGAGTCTGTACATAAATCGTGCAGACTCTTTCCTTTTGCCTGAGAGGTAGTATTCATCGTTGTCATGGATAAACATGGAGGAAAATGTAGAATTATGTCGAATGAATATTTGTGAATAAGCATGAGCCTATACGTACGTTGGTTCTAGGGAAAAGGAGAATCTATGTAAATGCAGAAGTCATCAAATTCGTCCAAGGAAAACAGCGCTGCATGCTGCCAACCGTCGATTTCGCCGGCAGACGATTCTGCACGGATTTTAATAGAGGGAAACACCGAAGTTATCGCACAAATGAACATGATTAACTTGACGGAAGAGGATTTGCAGTTGATCGCAGCGTTTCGCCCTGTCATTGAGAATGAAATTGAGCAGATTACTTCTTCTTTTTATGAATCGATTCTCCATGTAGACTCTTTGAAACAAATTGTGATGGAGCATACAACCGTTGAACGATTACGTCAAGCCTTAAAGAACCATTTAATCGAGATGTTTGACGGCCGGATCGATCCTGCCTTCATTGAAAAACGCTTGAAGATTGCGATGGTTCATCAAAAAATCGGACTTCCTCCCAAGTGGTACATGGGTTCTTTTCAAAACCTGTTAGGCACACTCATGCGAATGATAGATGATCGGAAAGAGGTTTATCCTGACTCGAAAAAACTGGCACAAGCCATTACGAAGCTGCTCAGCTTTGAGCAGCAATTGGTCCTGGAGGCTTACGAAGACCAGACACGTATGCTGGAGCAGGACGCCAAGTCGATGATGGAATATCAGGCGTTTCACGATGAATTAACCGGCTTGCCGAACAGAAGGAAGCTCCATCAAGCCTTACAGGAGGCGATAATTAACAATAGCGAACAGGGTACTCGATTTGCGGTGCTGGTACTGGACATAGATCGTTTTAAAATGATCAATGACTCTCTAGGCCATACGTATGGAGATCGATTTTTGCAAGAAGTGAGCGATCGGATCAAAAAAAGCGCGGAAGGATTCGATGTGACGATTGCCCGTATGGGTGGTGATGAGTTCACACTGATCTGCCAGAATGTTGAGGGCGATCACGAGTTTTCGACATTGGCTGATCAAGTGGTCAAGGAAATCGAGATCCCCTATCTCTTGCAAGGAAAAGATTATTACGTCTCGGCGAGTATTGGCGTAGCGGTGTATCCCGATCACGGATGCAGTGAGGAGCAATTGCTCAAAAATGCTGATGCTGCCATGTACGAAGTGAAGAAAAACGGGAAAAACGGATTTCAGTTTTTTACCAATGAGCTCGATGAACAAGTGTTGATGCGTATTGAACTGGAGAGGGATTTGAGAAAAGCGGTAAAGAATGACGAGCTAGTTTTGTACTACCAGCCACAGATTCAAACAGGGAACAATCAGCTCATTGGCGTGGAAGCACTCGTTCGGTGGAATCATCCGATAAAAGGAATCCTGTCACCTGGTGTGTTCATCCCGATTGCGGAGGAAACGGGCTTGATCTTTGAGATTGGCACGTGGACATTAAAGGAAGCCTGCAAACAAATGAAGAAATGGCATGATGCGGGTGGACCCTTGATTCCCGTTTCAGTCAATCTGTCCTCGCGTCAATTCCACCAACCCAATCTCGTAGGCTACATCCGACAAATCCTGGTAGAGAGCGGACTCGAACCGCAGTACTTGGAATTGGAAATAACGGAAAGCATGATGATGGACGCAGAGCTTTCTACAGAAATTTTAAAGGAATTGAATGAATATGGGGTAAAAATTAGCCTGGACGATTTCGGAACGGGTTACAGCTCGCTCAGCTACCTCAAGCTGCTGCCCATTCACAAGCTAAAAATTGATCGTTCGTTCATTACGGATATCACGAGGAATCCCAGTGATCAGGCGATCGTCGCAACGATCATTTCCATGGCGAAGCACCTAAACATGAATGTCATTGCGGAAGGGATCGAGACCCAGGGACAGTTAGACTTTCTTACGGAGAATGCCTGCAAGGAAATCCAAGGGTATTACTTTAGCCACCCATTACCTGCAACGAAAGTGGAGGAAGCATTCTTCATGCCGGTGCGCGAGGGTTTTGATCATCCTCTGTAAAGCATTTCTAAACAGTCGATGGAATCATTTTGAAATTATTGATACAATGATGAGAGTCCCTTCGGGGGCTATTTTTTTAAGGAGGGTTTTTTCGATGAAGAACATTACGTTCATCAAACATGTCTATGAAAAGCAACTGGGGGGTGAAATTTACTATGAACCCTAGTATTTTGAATGGCACCAGAAATCATCTGATCAACCAGCTTGTCTTTTTTGACGAGCAGTATTCACTCTTTTACGATCAATATGTACGCAATTATGGAAAAGAAAAGCAAGCCATCGATGAGATTGTCGAGCGTTACAAGCAAACACTTGAAAGCCTTTTGTCAAAAGAAGACAGTGCACTCTTTCAATCGCTTAAAGCAATTACTTTATTAGGCAGCAGCGTAAAAGTGCTATTTGAAGAAGATCAATTTGAGGAGTCATTTACTGTGGTGTATCCCACAGACATTGACCCGGATAACAACAGAATTTCATTCTTATCGCCAATAGGCAGGCAACTGCTGCTAGCGGCTCCACACGATTCTGTTGTGCTGGAAAGTCCGGTTGGCAGGCAACAGGTGCAGGTTCGGGAGATAAGCTTTACATATATGGGGGGATTCTCTTCACCTTAGAAAACTACCCATCGCATCGATCATCAGAGAAGACACTAACACGGGTTAGTGTCTTTTTTTGTTCATTCTAGTAAAATGCAAGAAAAGTAAGCTGTACGTAGAGGAGGGTAAGACGATGAAAATAATTGCCTGCCCAACGTGTGAGCAAGATGTGCAATGGGATATGAATCGCTTGCAGAAGCTGGAGGAGCGGTGGGTGATAGCTTGTGAAAAATGCGGTGACCAGTTTTTCAGCGTGACAGAAGAAGAAAAGGAAATGATCCTTGCAGGCATACGATTAACGGAAGAGTATGTACCAGATATCATCAATGCTTATCACAATGAGGATGTAAAGAACCTTCCCTCCAGAGTTGGGTTTGGAGAAATCAAAAAAAGCAATTCAGAGAACTGAATGGCAGGTGTTCATCCAACTGCTAAAGATAGAAGAGCAAATATAATTCCCGAGTCATGGGAAAGTGAGTCCGAAGACACTAGCTTTTTTTGGTGTCTTTTTCTATTTATTCAGGTAAAATTTAGTCGAACGATATTTCTGAAATATAGAAGTGAAAAGAAGGGATTTCATGATTGTTTTTGGGATGATGATTTGTATTTGGTTGTTATCACTTTGGTTGTATCCGATCCTACAAGCTTATGTGGAGGCTTTTCTGCTCTTTTTTTATGGGGACAGATACGAAGCGTACATTCCTTATGAAATGACAGCCTTGCATTATGTGGTGAATGCCATGACACTTGGTTTCATCTTCGGACTGCCACTTGAAATCAAATACAAAAGGGCAAAATCAAAATGGCTCAAGAAGCTCAAGTTTCTTGAAAGCCTCGAGTCCGACAATATCCTGTATATTCTTTCTGTTGCGCGTGATCAGCAGGGCTATGTGACAGCAGCGGATATCGCGTCCCAATCTACTCTTACCATACAAAAAGCGCAAGATATTTTAAGTAAGCTTCAAAAAAAGGGGTTTGCTGACCTGAGTGTAACCGAGAAGGGTGACATTCTCTATTATTTCGCGGGCTTTAGAGAAGGTGAGGAAGGAGCGGCGGATGAATAAATTTTTAGGTAGCTTGGTGATTCTTTTTGTTATTGGCGTTTTTCTCATACTTGCTTTGCTAACTGGCTATTTTGTCATCGATGGCATCTATAAAATCTTAGACAACACAATCTTCTTAGGAATTTTCATGAGCCTCATTTCCATTGGTTACGCGTTCTTTTACATGGAAGGAAGAAGGCTGGCAAAAAAGCAAATGCAACGAACACAGCAAGCTGTCGCAATGACAGTCGCAAATCAAAATCATGGAGTCGTTTCTGTTGCATCATTTGCTCTCGAATCGCAGTTGCCGCTATCGCAGTGTGAGCAAATTCTGAGAGAGATGGAACAACGAAAGGTTCTGAGCACGTCCACTATGCCTGGCAAGATGGCCGTCTATCAGTTGGATGATTATGTATACGGACATATGCCTTATGAAAGTGACTATGAGGACCAGTCTGATGAAGAAGCGCTCAAACTGGAACAGAGCCAGCGAAAACGCAAAAAAAGAATCTTACAAGCCGTATTGGGTGGAGTTATTGGCACATTGATTGCCATCTCCGAAGAACAAATTATCTGGAACATGAGAGAGTATATCTCAGCGGCCACAATTGCAATCTTCTTTCTTATATTAATTGGACGTTACATACTGACCTCGCATCGGAAAGAGGATCAACGGCATTCGGAACACGATGTTTTGACGTATGTCATGGATAGTGCAGGGGAACTCAATCCGAAAGAGATTCCGTACTATACGCATGAAAGCTATCAATCGATTGAGCCCATTATCGATAAGTGGCACAAAAGCAACTACTGCTCGATTACGCATCAAGAAGATGGTGGAATCATCTATTTCTTTCCGAATTATACGGATGAGTCGGAAGTGTACCAATATGACGAAGAGTATGATCCGATCCCTGCATGGATCGATAAAAGGTCGAGATTTCTGCTCTTTTGCTGTTTAGCATTTGTCTTCACCTTTGTAGGCGGCTATGCCCTTGTACATTGGAACAGCCTAATTTTCATTCTCGCTTGTACGACCATAGGAGGGATCTACGGTTATTTTGCCTTCACACAAAAACCGGAGTTAGAGAGAATGGAGCGAATCGCCCTGCAAGTAGCTACGAAAAAGGGCGGTGCTTTAGCGGTTTACGAGCTGGCTTACAATGCCAGAATCACCATGGATGAAGCTGCGATGTTATTAGAAAAATGGGAGCAAACGAACATTGCGAGAAAAGTATATGCGGAGGAAGGCGCGCCAATTTACATGGTGAGTGGCCTGGCTTCCAAAGAACAAAGACTACGGTCGGAGCATGTTTGAATACACTCCCATAATCTGCACATACTACCATTCACGAAAACAATCACAACCAGAGGTGAACAGCAATGTCACGTTCGAATTCCTTGGTGTATGGACAAGCTCGTGCAGCACTTGACCAATTAAAGTACGAGATCGCTGCTGAATTTGGAGTCGAGTTGGGCGCTGATACGTCGGCACGACAAAATGGCTCTGTCGGTGGAGAGATGACGAAGCGTTTGGTACAATACGCGGAACAGCAAATGTTTCGCCTGTAATCCCTCCTTGTGAGGGATTTTTTCTTTCGCTTAACGTAACCGAAATATCGCGTATCATTACGGGAGAGCGACGAGAAAGTTTTCATCGTCATTTTTGTGTTGCTTGAAGTGGTTCTGGGTGCCCCAGCAAAAAACCTTGACCAACCGGTACGCCAAGTGCCAAAGCGACAGATAAGTCCTCCGGCTCCTCGATTCCTTCCAGTACAAGCTGCGTCTGATCTTGGCAGTATTGGACGAAAAGCGAGACGAGCTTTTGTTTATTCGGTATGGAGGACAATTGTTTACCAAAGTACCGGTCGAGCTTAACGATATCTGGTTCATACTCCACGATCTTTTTTAATGAAGCGGCACCCGAGCCGACATCATCTAATGCAATCAGGAATCCATGCTGACGCAGCTCACGTATTTTTTGCCCCAACAATCTTATCTCCCACATCTTGTCTTCTTCATTGGCCTCGTTGATTTCCAAGACAATTCGACTGTTCCACGACTCAAACAAGCCCTCGGTAATAAACGATAGGAAAGCAGGGTTCAACAACGTAGAAGGAAACACATTGATGAACAAAAGCGGGACATGATCATGAAAAATCACGTTCGTAAAGTATGATTCCATTGCTTTTTTCATCGACAACGTATCCAATTCATACAAGTGTCCTTCTGCACGTGCCTTTCGAAAAAGGAATTCTGGTGAGCAATGTGTAGCTGAGCGAAGAAGTGCTTCGTACCCGAAACATTGTCCTGTAGTCAAATGCACCAGGGGCTGAAAAACAGGATATGGCTGTTCCTTTGTCAATACGACGTTCATGGAATCATATTCCTTCCTACACCAAAGATTTGACCTTAAGAAAAATTGTTTCCTTCAGGAAAAATAAGTTGTCGATATTTTACAATATAGCGGTGTTGTTTGCAATGCGAGATTCATGCAAAGCCCTAGAAAACTACTCGCAGGTCAGGATTTCTGAAGTTTTGAGGAAATGAAGAATTGTAGTCATCAAGGACAAAATGGCAATGGAGCGTGCAATAGCTGCGGTGATGAAACAAAAAATGGAAGGTGTCGTTGCCAAGCTCCAGAAAAAACAGGTTGATCCGATAGGGTTGGGCAAATATGCTCGTGCCTATGCCTATGAGGAATGGAAGAAAGTGGAGGATGACTGGGGAAAAGCATTTTCCAAAGCAAAGATATCGATACATCCTGAGGTCAAGATTATAAGTGTCGGAGCGTTAAAAAAATAAAGGACAACGGCTTTCGTGGTTTTTTCGGGAGAGGGTTGTTCTTTTTTGTTAGGGGAAGACGAATTATTTAGAGAAAGGGCAAGTGTCTATACAACCAGACGGGCGATCACGTATGGATAATGGGAGGAGTATTTTGATGGGAAGGAGTGAGGATATGCCGAACGACAAGAAAAATCCGAAGAATCGAAAGCCAATTCTTACCCATCGAGGCTCTTTGAAAAAGTCGAGTGCATCACTCCCGCTCCTTTTTGTAGTACCGAAGGAACAGATGCAGCCTCAGCAAGGTGCCATCGATAAGCAGAAAGTGTATCGCTCCAAGAAACCTAAGCGCAAACGAAACCATGCGCCTCCAGCTCCGGTTAAGCAGACAGCTACTGAACAAATCCCACCGCAGTCCGCTCCTCACATTCCTCCCATCTCCAAGGATGCCAAGGATCATACGAAAGAAAACAACAGATCTCAGCCAGAACTGATTCAAGCAAAAGTAGTCTACGTGGAAAACGCAGGTCAATCGCTCATGCAGGTTGCTATCCTAGAAGAAATTTGGGATGTAGAGTGGGTTCATTCCTTGCGCGTGCCCTGGAAGCTCGATTGGAAAGAGGTGGAATGCCAAAGTAAGATCGATGTTCAGCACGTTCGCCACGATGATAGCAAAAAGATTGTCTGGCTGTCAGGTGAATTGGAAATTAAGGGTGTGGGGGTCACTGTCGATTCGCAAAAAGTAGAGCATGAAACGATTCGCTTGCCATTTACCTCTACAGTATTACGCCCTTCCTTGCCCAAAGAAAATGTAGGAACAAGTGCCATTCTCCTTACAGCACCAGCTTGTCCGACGAATAGATGGGTAGAGACGGGGGACTGGCAAATCAACATCACGGCAGAACCGCTCACCCATTCGCAATCAGGATGGAAGGAGTTCAGCGGCTTGGCAACCATTAGCGGTCGTGTATGGTGGTATCGGAAGCAGCTTGTTCCCGTTCCGCCTCCATACATAACGAAGAAGGTAAACAGTCTTTTCTAGAAAAAAGGGCAGATAACGCTTGGCATCAGCCAAATCCATATTGAATCTAGTCCATATAATATAAAGAGAGTAAGTTGGTGATAAAGGAGAGAGTAAAAATGGGTATACATGGCGATGGCTGTAACTGTGGCCAAACTCAAGTTACGCAAAACAGTTGCACGGTGGAAAACGCCCGTGTTTTCGGAATGGCTTCGACCGAAACCGCTTTTCCTAAAACGATTAAAGTACCTGTAACGTTGGCAGAAACGGCCGTTGTCGTATGTGTGGAAGCGAATGTTCATTTGGAGAGGCCTGCACTAGAGATCATTCGAGTATTAAAGAGTGTTATTCTGGAACAATGTGAGCTGGTTCCCACATTCAACCCGTTGTCTGCAAAGTTGTTCGTCAGTGGTTTTATTCGCAAAAATATCGAGTACACCACAGTTGATCAAGTAACGGGAACTGCTGTATGCGGTGACGTACGACATACAACGGCGCTGATACCATTCGATTTCTGTACGGATCTGACCTTTCCGGCTACAGGACCGACTTTGCAACTGGCACCAGATTTCGAGTCACACGGAGAATATTTGAATAAATCAGGTCATGCGGCAAAGATCAACGTAGGTTTGTTCGGTAACCGAAAAGTTTACAACGAAAGACCGTATTGTGAGCTGTTATTCACGGAATTCACCGAATTAGACATTGGTTTGGAAAATAAGCGGTGCAAGGACACAACCAAAACATTCTCGACCGTCCGTGAAAAAATCGTCCTGCGTATTGGTCTGAAGGTTTTGCAGGATCAACAAGTTCCTATTCCAACAACACCACCACCGACACCACCACCAAAACCGACATTTCCACCACCTTGCAAACCGATATGTCCACCTAAGAAAAAATGGTAGTACGAAAAAAAACGTTTGATGAGACACTTCAGGGCTACTGGGTGTCTCTTTTTCATGAGGAAGTGATTGGTTTCGACTTAGGCTGGCATGCCAATCCACCTAAGTCGGCGTACATGTTTATTCAACCGTGAGAGGAGATCGAGAACCCAAAAACGAAATAGAGCTTTTAGCTTCAGACAAGGGTTGTCAAACAGACAATTTTTTTCTGATTGACTCTGTACGTAACTACAGCCTTTATCATAACGATTGAGGAGGAAACTATGGATGGGTTGACGAGAAGCCAAGTAGCCAGTGAAGCCAATGTGCATAGCGAAACAGTCAGATACTACGAAAAAAGGGGACTCATCGCCGCAGCTCCCCGCAATAAATCCGGCTACCGCATGTTCTCTCAGCAAACCGTTACTGATATTCTATTCATTAAACGTGCACAGGACATTGGCTTTACGTTAGAAGAGATCAAAAACCTCTTGATTCTGTACAAAAAAGACGAGGAGCTTCCCACCCAGGAAATGTACCAGCTCGCCCTAGATAAAGTAGAAGAAATCAACAAAAAAATAAGCCAGCTTCAACATTTCAAAGCATTACTTGAGGAAGCTACGAAACGTCCACCATCGATGTGGTCCGTCTCAAGGGAGCAATGCCCGATCATGCAAAAATGTGCGAAAGGAGAGGAGTAGTCATGGGTGCAAAAATCGAAATATTTGTAGAAGGCAGTCATTCCAGTCCTGCTTTTGTGGAAAAGGTCAAAGCGTTATGCTGTTCCAAATGTGAGGTCGTCGTTCATAACAAGCTGGAACAGAGTGTCGAGGGCGAATTTGAGGAGAAAACGCAGGCATATGGGATTGAAGCATTGCCAGCGGTGACAATGGATGGAAAGGTAGTCGATATGGAAAAAGTGAACGTGGTAAAGAAGGAACATGGACGGTAAATTTTCAAGGACACGGATACTGTAATTACTAAAAAGATAGCCCTACACCTTGCAAAAGCAATTTAGGTGAAGGCTATCTTTTTTTCAGAAATTCGTGCTGGATGTCGCTCTCTAGGAAGTAGCGAAAAAGTGGGTAAATTTGAACGCCACCCAAAGAGTGTATATTCTAAAAATTAACAATTTTAAAGATTTTAATCTTGTTTAATTATATAATTGCATTAAATCCAAATGTTACCAGGAGGGGTCTTATGAGAAAATTACCACTTTTTCTTCTTATTACCTTATTTTTCACGTCTATCTTTATAAGTCCAGATCTTACTTATGCCAAAACATTGCCTATAGCTCAAAACAATATAACAAAATTGGTTATTCATTCTTCAGTCAGCAAACTTACGATTCGAGGCACTCCGAATGCTACATCTATAGATGCCGATTTAACAACGATAAATAATCTTGATCATCTAGACTTTAACTTAACTCAAGATAAGGAAATCGCATATTTATCAATAAATCCAAAGGTTGGAAAAACAGAGATAATAGATTTAGTAATTACTTTGCCACCTCATTTAAATATCGAAATTTTTGATAAAAAAAGCATCCTTGAATTATATGATCTCTCTGGAGAAATATCTATTACTGATAATGAAGAAGACATTTATATTGAAAATACAAGTAATTTATCAATTAAAGACAAATCGGGGAATATAAAAGTCAATAATAGTAGCCTCTTGGATGCTCCAAGCTCCAATCAAACATTAGATATAGAGGATGGCTCTGGTAGTATTGATTTACGAAATATTAATAGTTCCATAAAAATAGTAGATAGATCCGGCGATGTTCATGTTAGCAGAGTCCTTGGTAATGTTGATATTATAGATGATGCTGGTACGATAAATGTTGAAGATGTTAAACAAAAAGTCATTATTGATGATGGATCTGGTGATATAAATGTAGAAAGAGTTGGGGACTTAATTCTTAAAGAAACTGGATCTGGAAACATAACCTATGATAAAGCACTACCTATCCCACCCCTTAGACATAGTTCAATGAGTAATAGGTATGAGGGCATTTATATACAAAAAGATGGTGGTGAAAAAATGCCATTTCATTCACCATCACCAATTGATATAGAACCAAATTCAAACATCGTAATTTCTATTTCAAACTATAAAAATTTAACCTTTGATCATTTTCATTTTGATACAGACTCGAGTTCACTTATCCCTAGTTTAATTAGAAATATAGGGGAAGGTGCCTCAGTTACTATAAACATTGATAATAGCGCCAATGTAGAACTTTTAAATACGCTTATAGTAGGAGAAAAAAACTACGATGAAAATGATCATATTCTTGAAAATACATCTTCTATAGAGCCAGCTTTCATTAAAGATTTAATAATTGGGACTATTGCTTCCAAAAGTAGTGTAAACGTAAATATCAATAATTCAGCAAATGTTACTTTCGCTAATAATGACTCTACATTACATATAGGGGGTGGAAGTTTGATTGAAAGTGTTATAAACGTACTTTCTGATGCAGCATCCACAACGATTGACTCCGCAGAATTTAATGTGAATATTACGAATAGCGCTAACGTTACATCAAAATCAGGGACAAATACCGGAATCCTGCGAATATATAGGGGGCAATTAATTAATGAAATGATAGATGGTAGAGTAATTTCAAATAGTAAAATCAATCTTAATATGGATAAATCCGGTAACGTATCATCAAAATCAATTACCATTATGGATGGTGAATTAATCGATGAAATCATTGACTCGGAAGACATTATTTCTAGTGCCATTGATGTAAAATTTGTTGATGCCGGAAACGTTCATGCTCAGACTAAGGTAGAAGTAGCAGATGGTGAACTTATTGATGAAATACTTGATATGGAAAATATTTATACGTCAAATATAAATGTGAATCTATTGAGGACTTCAAATGTTACTAGTCCACTATTGTCTGTTTACGAAGGGGAGTTAATTGATGAAACCTTAGATGGTGAGGGATATTATACTTCCAATATTCAAATAGATTTTAATGATTCTTCAAACTTTTATGGAAAACAGTTGTTTATTGAAGAAGGTGAATTAGTTGACGAAGTAATCGATAGTGAAATTTCTAATGCCTCTACAATGAAAATAAATCTTAGCAATACTAGTAATATAGATTGTGACGAATTAAAAATTATCGAAGGTGAACTTATTGATGAAACGGTAGATATTGAGGATGATTTTACCAATACAGTGATGGAGCTTACCATGACTTCATCAGCTAAAGTTTCTGGAAATAAACTTGAAATTATTGCTGGTGAATTAGTGGATGAGATAGTAGATGCAGCTAATGGGATACGAAGTAGCGTTAACGTTTCTATCAATGATACAGCAAATTTCGTCAAAAAGGGGTCTCGACTAAGCGAGGTTCTAATAACAGAAGGTGAATTAGTGGATGAAATTTTAGATGTAAGTGAATCTATTTCTGTATCAAGTGGACATGTAAATATTGAATCAACAGGAAATGTCATTTCTGATAAAGTGATCCTGACAGACAGCCAATTAATGGATGAAATAGTTGATGGACCTTATGTCGGGGCGAGTGCACTTCATGTAAATGCTATCCATTCAGCTAACGCAAAAACACCTTCGCTAACCCTTCTAGGTGATAGTATTTTACTACCTCCTCTTGATATTGACTCTATAGAACGATCAAATATTATTTATCATGTAAAAAATTCTGGAGTTCACATATAAATGCGATATGGATACCCTGACATTCTGGCATATAATTGGGATAGCATTCTCATACGAGGAGGTACTTTACTGCGTGAAAATAAGCGAATTATCCCAATTAACCAATGTCAGTACCCGATCGATCCGCCATTATGAAGAAAAGGGTTTGTTACAGGCAGAACGACTGGAAAATGATTACCGCCATTTCAATGAATCGGCAGTCAAGCGCGTCAAGATGATTCAACTGTACTTAAAGCTGGGGTTAACAGCGGATGAAATCAGAACGATGTTCAGAGGGGAAGTTGCGACTCCAGACGATTACGAATATTGCGAGGAAATGCTGGCGATTTACGAACAAAAGCTCAGCAAAGTGATCGAACAGATTGAGGCACTCCAAGAGTGGAAGAAAACGCTGGAGAGGCAAATATCCATTACCCGCGGAAAAAAGGTTACGAGCTAGTTCATAGTCACGGCCCCGAAGCGATCAACTGCTCCGGGGCCGTCTTTTTAAAAGGATTGTAAGTTTTGCCCGATGCCACCATCCACAGTTAGCCTCGCACCAGTCGTAAAGGTAGCGTCAAAGGCGAAGAAAAGCACCGCTTTCGCCACTTCTTCTGATGAACCATGACGTTTCATTGGTGTAATCTTATCGCCAAGCTCCTGGAAGGTAGCGCGTTGTTCATCCGAGAAACCGGCAACTCCCATGGAAGGCGTATCAATGAAACCGGGACTCACGACATTGACACGAATGCCCTTGTCAAGCAACTCCACTGCAAACCCGGAGGCCAAAGAGCGCAATGCCGCCTTGGATGCACTGTATACGCTCATGCCGGGGTAGCCGCCTTCATCTGCTACGGAAGATGTAAATACGATCGAACCTCCTTCATGAATAAGCGGTGCCAAGCGCTGGACAGTGAAAAATGCCCCTTTCGTATTTACCTCAAAAATCCGATCGTAGGTCTCCTCAGTGACTTCCAAAAATGGTTCCAGAATAGAAGTACCTGCATTCACATGGAGAAAATCGATCTTGCCAAAATGCTTTTCAACATAGTCTCCGAATGCTTGCACATCCTCCATGCTCGATACGTCAGACACCACAACATGTGCCCGTTCGCCTAGCTCACGTTTTGCTTCTTCGACATTTTTGGGATTGCGGCCAGAGACGATGACCTCGCCGCCGCCTGCCAGCAATGCTTTTGCCACGGCCAAGCCCATGCCATGTGTCCCCCCAGTTACGACTGCCCTTTTCCCTCTATAGTTGTTCATTTTTGTTCCTCCTTGAGTGGATGAGTTATCTTTCTGCGTGTAGTCTAAACGTTCACGCTAATGTGAAGGTCAAGGACTTATAGTGAAAAAAGAGACTTCCAACGAAATAAGATCATCACGATTGTACGGTTCCTTTTTCTTATGCTGTCAGCGGTGCTCATCGCAGTGCTTCCCATATAATCATGACATTGACCGGCTTGTTGAACCATCTGCTAACGACTTCAAAGGCTCCTCATTTCGTGCAAATACATGCAGGGCCGATAGAAGAGGATATTTTGAAAAAGTTTGTATCCGAGAACCATCTGGTCCGTCTCCAATGTGAAGCTATCGACTTTTCTACGATGATTAGGAGAATGTCCGACGAAGAAAGTGAGATTTGGCGTGCGTAATTAACTTCATCACGACGTCTTCGCGGACGATGAAAACACTTCGACCCAATGGTATCAGCATCGTGTTAGCAGGATGGGTTGTCTCGTTTGTCCTACGGAAAAATTCCACCCTTATCCATCGTTAAGCCGACCAGTCCACCATTCTTCTCATGGCATACGATACCATAACGGTTTATTAGAGGGGAGGGTATCGTATGCCAAATGGTTGCAACAATATCGCAAGCGGGCTGTGTTCCGAAGCGGAAGGAATAGGCACAGTCGCGAGTGGTGAAGGCTCCCACGCTGAGGGAGTAAACACCACAGCCAGCGGTAAAGGATCGCATGCGGAAGGATTCAAAACTACGGCAAGCAATTTCGCAGCTCATGCAGAAGGAATCGGAACAACTGCAAGCGGACTGGCGTCTCATGCGGAAGGATTCAACACGACAGCAAGTGGAGATGAGTCGCATGCGGAAGGGAAAGGGACGATTGCAAGCGGACTGATTTCGCATACAGAGGGACTCCTAACAACAGCAACTCAACTGGCTGCCCATGCGGAAGGGATATCTACGGCGGCAAGTGGACGCGCTTCACATGCGGAAGGGAATAGCACAAAGGCGCAAGCGGATCAATCTCATGCCGAGGGTATATCTACCATCGCTAGTGGAATGAATTCTCATGCTGAAGGGGAAGGAAACACCGCTAGTGGAAGAGCTTCCCACGTAGAGGGCGGTGGTGTAGATCAATTGGGTAATCCCGCTCCTAACCTAGCCAGTGGTCAAAGTGCTCATGCAGAAGGGGTTGGAACAATCGCAAGTGGGTTTGCGTCTCATGCCGAAGGAGGAACTTTAAGTATCTTATCGAGGCCAGGCCCACAGGCGTTAGGTGATTTTTCCCATGCGGAGGGTCGTGAGACAGAAGCCAGCGGAGATGCATCCCATTCGGAGGGTGCTCGGGCAATTGCCAGTGGATTTGCCTCCCATGCCGAGGGGCTTTTTACAGTTGCGAGCGGAAATTTTTCCCACGCAGAGGGTTCTAATACAGAGGCCAGTGGATTAGGATCCCATGCGGAGGGTTCTGGTACAGAGGCGAGTGGATTTGCATCCCATGCAGAGGGCTCTGTGACAGAGGCCAGTGGAATAGCATCCCATGCGGAGGGTGTGACTACAGAGGCGAGTGGATTTGCGTCGCATGCGGAGGGGGTTTCTACAAATGCTAGCGGATTTGCGTCGCATGCGGAGGGTAATTTCGCAGATGCCATAGGTTTTTTTTCTCATGCGGAAGGTGATGGGACAGATGCTATTGGAAATTCGTCCCATGCCGAGGGTTCTGGTACAGTGGCAAGTGGAAATTTCTCCCATACAGAGGGTTTTCATACAAATGCCAGTGGAATTGCATCGCATGCGGAGGGTGTTTCTACAAATGCCACTGGATTTTCGGCCCATGCAGAGGGGAATTTTGCAGATGCCATCGGAAGTTTTTCTCATGCAGAGGGTGATGGGACAGATGCTATTGGAAATTCGTCCCATGCAGAGGGTTCTGGCACAGTGGCAAGTGGAAATGTGTCGCATGCGGAGGGTTTTCATACAAATGCCGTTGGATTTGCGTCGCATGCGGAGGGTAATTTCGCAGATGCCATCGGGAATTTTTCCCATGCAGAAGGGGATGGGACAGATGCCACTGGAGTTGCATCCCACGCGGAGGGTTCTGGTACAGTGGCAAGTGGAGAAGTGTCGCATACGGAGGGTTTTCATACAGTGGCCAGTGCATTTGCGGCCCATGCGGAGGGTAATTCTACGAATGCCACTGGATTTGCATCCCATGCGGAGGGTGTTAACACTCTTGCAGATGGAAACTTCTCCCATGTAGAAGGTTTGGGCACATGCGCTGGCACACTTGGGGGAGTGCATGTGATGGGAGTTAACGGTGCTCCCAACCCTGCAGCGGGAGACTTGCCATTTTCCTGGTACCTCGTTAATGGAGCAGCTCCATGTGACCCTACAGGCGTCAAAGCCAAAATTTTAAATAACGGCAGTGCGTGTTTCGACTCGACCGTCACAGCTTCGGCATTCAACATAGCCGTCGGCGCTTGCGATTTTGCTGAGATGTTTGAGACGGCGGATGGCCAGCCGATTGATGTAGGTTATTTTGTAACCTTTGACGGAGAAAGTGAGACCATTCGGAAAGCCACTTCCAACGACGAATATATCCTGGGAGTGACCAGCTCCAATCCAGCGATTTTGGCGGATGTGGAAGATCCGGGGTGCAGCAAGTTCGTGCTCGATGAGTGGAGTCGGATCCAATACCAAAAGGTTGTGATTCCGGCAGTAACCGATCGAGAAGGTAATATCATCATCCCCGAACGAACAGAGCAGAGACCTAAAATCAATCCGTATTGGGATCCAAACCGGAAGTGTAAAACACGGAAAGAACTGCCCAACTGGGTGGCTATCGGTCTTATCGGTAAACTGCTTCTTCGCGACGATGGAACGTGCCGGGGTGGGGGATATTGCAAGCCGAACGACGAAGGAATGGCGACGGCATCGAGTACAGGTTATCGGGTAATGAAACGAACAGGAGAGAATCAAATCTTGATATTGTTTAATGGGAACAGAGTATAGAAGAATATTCTGAAAGGGGGATAGAAAAATGAGTTCTCAAGAGAAACGCTTAGAACGGATTGAGAAGAAAAAAGAGAAGATCTCCAAAATGGAAGCAAGACTGGGAGTGATTCCTGAACCTTTGAGAGAGCAACAGATGAAGACGATCGATTTGATAAAGAGCAGTATCGAAATAATTGAGAATGACATTCGCAACACAGAATATCGTTGGTATTCCAAAAATTGAACGATAGCAGACTGATGACTGGATTCATACATCTCTTCCTTTCCAAAGATTTTGCCGGTAACCTCTAATTACTGCTTGTAGTTCCATGAAATTGCCTGTGATGCGAGACCTAAATGGTGCGACTCCTTAATGAAAAGAGGTCAACTAGTAAAACTGGCTGACCTCTTATATACATGGTTCGATATCGAATGGCTTGGTTATTTTTGGTATAATTAGAGGGGGAGGGCTTGGGGATTCAACTACTTGAAAAAGTAAGAATGAGAACGTACGCGCCAGCAAAGATCGCAAAAGGGGAAGGAAATAATAGAAAAATAGATACTAGTTACAGATAATTAGTTTTGGGGGAGAAAGCTTGGACACTCATCTTACACTGAATTTCTTAGCCGCCTATGTCCACCAGCATAAGTACTACTTGGAGGCCTGGCGGGCGAAAGGACTCTCATGGAATTGGGGAGCAGCACTTTTTGGCGTAGCATGGTTTGCCTATCGGAAGATGTATGGATGGGCGACCTTTATTTATTTGGTGAATCTCTTTGTGGGTTTTGCCTTGGGTGCAATGGTACTCGATGAAGCTTCTTTTAATGAAGTGTACCTACTCTTTGCATTATTTCAACGCGTGCTGCTTGGACTAGTTTGCAATTTTTTATACTATGTTTCGGCTGTTCGTAAAATAAAAAAAGCTTATAGTAAAAATGCCATGCTTGATTTAGAAGATACAAGAAAGCTTGGTGGCGTTAGTGTTCGAGGCGTAGTAGTGGTTGTGTTTGTCAATATTGGCTTTAGTCTGCTAGATGTACTACTCACATCGTGAAGAGAAATTCCTCAGACAAGGAGCTGGATCACGGGTATTCGCCGCCTTGTCCCGAATGTGGAAAGGAAAAGTTGTCCGTGGAAGGTTTTTTGGATTGGGATTAGGGTTTGATTCGTTTGGGGCAGCCATTTGCTGCGATGAACCGGATATCTAAATCATAAAGGTGGATGCAAATGAAAAGTTGGTCAAAGACTTTCCTACAACCTGAAGTATTAAAACAGCGCATGCTCGTCTTGAGTGCTCTGGATATTTTAATGTGTCAGGAGGAGTGGCTGCGCAGATATCAGTTCGATCCGCAATGGGATGAAAGCACAACATTCGCGAGCATTAACAACGGAGCTGGCGACGATCTTTACATCCTGTTCACCCCCGAGGGCGTTATTGTAAAAGGATTCGATCATGAATCGGAAATGAGTCCACATGCCAGGGAAGAATACGAGGTTTGGCCTGGCATCTATGAGCAAGTCCCTCTCGCTTTGCTTCATCGACTCGATGACGAAGCGTTAACCAAGGAGGAAGTTACATTTTGCCTTTGGCGAGAATCTACCGATCACGTATGGAAAACGGGAGACGTACATAATCCGCAAGGGCTGGATGACGGCTCAGATTTTTTGCTTGGGATGATATATGATAGTCCAGAAGACTATGTAGAGTGGGCAGAGGCCTACTACGAGGTGAAGGTCCCGCTTGCTGTAGTTGGTTACACGTTTTCAAATACTTCTATCACTAAAGAGATGATGATGGAGCTCAATCCGGAAGTTGATCTGGAAATGGCGATGAAGGAGCTTCAAGCGATCGGATTTACAGTTACGTAAAGGACGCCATGACTCATAAAACCACATTGGAAAGAAGATGACGATATGCCAAAAGGTATGTATTCTCAAGGAGTTGCCGTCTTGCTGTCAACGGCGGTTCCGATTCACAAAATAGCAGACATGCTCAAAAATCAATTCGAAATTGCGAACATCATGGAAACGTTCGACCAATGGGTGTTTAGCGGCCCTAGCTTGCTTATTCCGTATCGTCCAGAAGTAAACGGATATATTCAGGTCGATGTCGTCGATAAGCCTTGGCCGGATGCAATGGGAGACCCGGCAGAAGATACGATGCTGTTTGGCGCTTGGTCGATGGGCTTTTTCGGACCGTTTACGTTCTCAAATAGCCTGGAGCGGGCAGCTCAGCAATCGTGGGGATATCCCGAAGGGCGGCAAGCCGCATCCGAGCACGGAGCGTTTATCCGTATTCGCTCTTCTTTTGTGCTAGGGGAGTCGGACGACCAGGCTCCTGTGCTGCCTGAAGATTATGAAGCGCTCCCGGAGTTGATGACGGTCACTGCCATTGCTGAGTCGCTGTTGAAAATGCCAGAAGCCCTTTGCTTTTTTAATCCGAATGGGGAGTGCCTCGCGTCTGCCGAGCTGATGCAAGAGCTGAATCTACGCTATGAGCAAATCCAGCTTCTTCCGCTGGAGCTGTGGTCCAATGTCCGGTTGTTCAATCTTCCAGAGGGATGGCTCTTGATGGATACCGTCGGCATGCAGCAGTTGGATGTGATCGATCATGAGGCGGTATTTAATGGGGATGCCTACGATCCGAATGAGGTCGCGAGTTTCCTGCGAAATATATCGAACTATGTATATGAGAATGGTCCTGTTATCAATGACGGAGATACAACCGATGGGCCGGGTGATGAAGTTTGGAAGTGTTTCTTGCTGGAAGAAGGGTTGGCAAGCCCACCGCGTGATGTGCTTCGCTGGTATCCATTGGATGGAAGGGAAAAACCTGCGGGATTGGAATAATTGCGCTATCACTTGGGAGACCAAAGGAACTTGATAGGAAAAGCACGACCATACCCCTTGTTTAACAGGGCATAGTCGTGCTTTTATTTGTTTGACCTACTTATTTGATAATCTCCTCATAGATCAGCTTGCCGTCATGCGTATACACGCCAATCTTTTTGGTCCCCGAGATGGTGTACTCGATGGCAACTGTCTCATTCGTAGGAGTGATCAGCAATTGATGTGGAAAGTTGAAGCTTTGATTGTTAGCTGTGTTCGCAATGATCTGGGAATCAGTATGAAACAATTGTCCCGTCTGCTTGAGCTCTTTCATTAGTTCTGGCTTATTTAGCACATATTGTTGCGGTGAGACGACTTTATCTGCCGCATTAATTTTGGTAAAGGTATATTGCTTGTTGGTTTTCGTCACAGCCAGAAAGTGACCATCGGGTGTTGGGTGGATAAACGCATACTTTTTGGAAAAAATGAGTCCCTTTTTATTCATCAGCACATAAAATTCTTCGTTCCCCAGCTTGCCTGAGACAATGAATGCTCCACTGTGCATATTCGATTCGACTTTATAGTTACGGGAAGGCTTCAGCATAATTTTGCCTTCATTGCTGATAAAATGTGTCTGGCCATTTATTTTCACACGATGCCAGCCTTCACCATATCCGTAATATTCATCAAAAAATGGCTTGCTCAGTATTTTTCCATGAATATTTCTCATGCCCATCTTGTAGTATTCTTCCCCTTTTGCGTCTTTTACCATTTCACCATAGGGCAAGTAGTACGGATCAAACGTTTTCGTAGTCGGTTCGGCTAAGTAGAATGGATGATCCGCGTCTGGAAATTCCTTGGTAATTTTCCCTGTTTTGGCATTGTACAGATACGGCAGGTTTCCCGGATAGTCCGTGCCTGTAAACCATTCCCCGTGTATCTGCTTGAAAGCAACATCGCAACAGGTACCCATCGGTGTAACTTTGCCCTGCTTATCGTAGACCAAATATTCGCTATGCTTAAAAAAGCTGCCATTATAAAAATAACCGTACCCATTTCGGAGCGGGTACACTTCACTTTTATAAACGAGGTAATTGCTTTTTATTACTTTTCCAGACGGTGAAACCAATGACATGGTGTAAGCCTTTGGAGGTGAATCGTGCTTGTAAAGTGGTTGCTTCGTGAAAAGAAAGAATGGCTCTGTCAAATGAGACGGTATTTGCAGGTTTTGATACACCACTGGTAATTGCGGTGGATTTAATGGGTCTTCCTGCTCTTCAGCCTTGATTGGCGAAGTAGAGAATAACGTGAGGAACAGAATGAGCATGGTTTTTAATAGGTTAGAAAATTTCACGATAGGAATTCCTTTCTAGTAGGTTGATGAGGTTAGTCTTACACTATGACGGATCAATCGTGACAAATGTTACCATTCGTTTGTGAATAAATGAAAGAGTTCGAGTATGAATATGGCTGGCGGGTACACAATATGGTTCGCGATGGCTATGGTAGGTGCTCTCGCTGATTTACGCTCGCTCAATCGCTATAGTAGTGAACAATTGATCATTTATAGTAAAAAGCCGACTGCTTCACGACGGAGAGTCGGCTTTTACGTATCGTACATATGTGAATGACTGTTGAGAAATGCAAATTAATTACGAACTATACATTAATATTAATTAAAATCGTTCGTGAATATCGAGCCACCATCTCACTTCGTTAAAAAAAATCTCGGGGGTAATACTTTTGGTTATCGTAAGTAGCTATCCTAAACACGAACAATATGCGATTTTGATCTTGATTTGAGAAGTGGTCGTCTGTTTTTAAAATCTATGCCGAGGGATCGTCCCTGGAACCGAAATCCGACAGAGCGTAGACAACCCCAAATACCCAAACAATGGATACAAAAACATCAGCAACTGACTATACCCGATCAGGCACAATACGAAAGCAGTAGAGAACAAATACAAGTAAAGGCGCGTTTCCGGAACGTCCAATAATTCACGTAGCTGCTGACCAATCCCGAACACGTTCGAAATCAATGTGGTAAAAATCTCGGAATAGAGCACGAAAACAAAGAACAACTGGAGCCACTCGTTCCATTGGTCCGTTACAAAAAGAATCGGGATATTCATGAGACGGACGTCGTCCCAGTTGGCCAACATGGCAGTATGGACGACGAGGAGCATAAATCCAAGCACGACCCCGCCAATGACGGCTGCCCGAAACAAAACAACCTTGTCGCGGATCGCATAGCCGATCGGGATGAGAACGGATTGGGCCATGGCCAGATTAAAGGACACGTATAAGACTGTTTTCCATAAGAAGGAGTAATCGGATGGGGTCGAGAGAGGCATGGGGGAATCTGCGGTGCCATCCAGTAAAATAAGCAAAGCGAACAATAACATGGACGGAACGACAATCGCATTCACGACGAGTAGTTGCTCCAACCCTTTTCGCAGAATCAACAGGGCAAATAGAACGGTGGCTATGGTCCCGACCAAATACGGAATGGCAAACTGCTCCTCCAAGACTGAGCCCGCTCCTGCCAGCATGACAGTCGTTACGCCAAAAAGGGTGAGAAAAACCAAAATATTCATGGCACGACCGATCATCGGTCCAAACAGTTTTTGATTAAAGGATTCATAGGAGGGTGTGCGCAAATGATGAGCGATTAGCATCATCTTGTAGCCCAACCAAACAAAAAGAGATGTGGCGAGCAGGATGCCGATTGTTCCGGCATGGCCGTAAGCGGTGAAAAACGCGAGGATTTCTTGACCGCTCGCAAACCCGGCGCCTACGACGGTTCCAATGTACGTTGCTGCGACCTGGATACTTTTTCCCCACAACTTCATACTGGTTTTTTCCTTTCCCATCCAAATAGATGCTAGTACAAGTGTATGAGTCTCGGAGAAAAACAGAATGAGAAAACTTGTCTATCTCATCACCCAACCAAGGAAAAAAGCGAACGGCACGAGACCATTCGCTTTTTCGTATTGATACCGACGGTTTTACAGAAAAAACATCGCCACGATTGTCGTCACCAAAAGTCCGATCGCCACGGGATACAGATTTCGTCTCGCCAGCTCAAAAGGGTCTACTCCACAAATCGCCGCAGCAGGAATCAATGCCCAAGGAATGATCGTACCACCGCCGACCCAGATGGCGGCAATTTGTCCGAGCGCTGTTAACGTAGCGGCACCGGCACCCAAAGCAGTTGCGAATAGTTGAGCCAAAGAGCCGGCCAGGGTAATACCAGAGAACCCTGAGCCATCGAGCCCTGTAATAACCCCTACTGCGGATACAGTAAGAGCAGCTACTTCCTTGTTAATGGGAATCGTCTGTGCAAGCGCCACGCCGAGGTCGTTCACGATTCCGTGTGAACCCTGCGGTAGCACCTCCCCAAATACTTTGATAAACCCACTGTCGCCCATATAAAAGAAAGCAGCAATCGGGATGACCGGACCAAATACTTTAAAGCCGAACTGAAAGCCTTGAATCAGATGTGTGGTTACCTGCTCGAGACCACTTTGCTTGTGCGCGAGCATCGTTGCGATAATGAGAATGAGCAAGGCGGTTCCGCCCACAAGCGCCGTTGCATCTCCTCCGCGTAAATCGAAAGCAAACATGGCCACGACATCGAGGATAAATAAAACCGGTACAAGTCCAGCCAACGCACGACGCACGCCATCTGACAAAGGGACTCGTGCGGAAGTAAAAACTTCATCGGGTACGACTGTCTCTTTGGGAGACGCGAGCACGCCGAGCTTCATGTCTTTTTTCAAATACCAGAATGCGATGGCAGTTGTCACGACGCCCATAATGATAACGAGAGGGACGCTGGCTGAAATCACGTCCCAGACAGGGATTCCTGCGGCTTTGGCCGTTAAAGTGGGAGCCCCCTGAATAATGTAATCGCCGGACAGCGCAATCCCGTGTCCAAATAAGTTCATCGAAACGGCAACACCCATCGCCGGCAGGCCAGCGCGCAATGCCACGGGCAACATGACAGCACCGATTAGTGCGACAGCTGGAGAAGGCCAGAAAAACCAGGAAATGACCATCATGACGATCCCGATCACCCAATACGCCCATGTAGGATTTCGAACTAAATGAGTCATCGGCCGAATCATCGTTTCGTTTACGCCCGTATCCGTCAAAACGTGACTCATGGCAACGATGATGCAGATAACTAAAATCGTTGGCAATAGCTCGGTAATCGCGTAGATGAAGCTGCCAAATATTCCGCCGACGGCTGTCGTCACAGACCCTGTCGCGACGAAACCGAGAATTGCTATGCCCACGATACTAATCAGACTCGTATCTTTTCGTAAAACCATCACGAGAATAATGCCAATCACGAACAAGACGTACACACCATGTATCCACAAAAGCTCGATCCCCATGTCGCACCCTCCTTTTTCGTTACTCCGATGTAAGTACCTTGATGTCACAACATATGCGAAAAATAGGCCATGGGTGAAAGCACACTCTAGTGAGGACGAGTGAATCCACTGGAGAACTGGCATTTTTGTCCATGATATGCCACTATTAATGAATGACGTAAATTTGGGTTCCAAGCAAGAGAGGGGGATCGGCACATCGACGTCTGTAACCAGTCCGTCGTGCAGCCAACTACGATGAATTCAACTACACCCATCCAACGTAAAATGGACCAGGCAATTGAGCTTTTGGAACGCCGTTTCCTGGAAAGAAGTGAACTGATTCGCCTTTTAATGCTCGGTATTATGAGCGGGGAAAATGCTTTGTTAATCGGTCCGCCGGGAACAGCCAAGTCTCAGCTAGCACGATCTGTTTCTCAGCTATTCGGATCGGAACATTGGTTCGAGTATTTGCTTACCCGTTTTACGACACCCGATGAGATATTCGGTCCGGTCTCCCTTCAACAATTGAAACTGGATCAATACGTACGAAAAACAACAGGCTATTTACCCAACGCTCAGTTTGCGTTTTTGGATGAAATTTTCAAAGCGAATAGCGCGATTCTGAATGCGTTGCTTTCAATATTGAACGAACGAATTTATTTCAATGGCAGAGAAAAAGAGGAGGTTCCTTTGCAATTTTTAATCGCTGCATCGAATGAACTTCCTGATGACGATGATCAATTGACCGCTCTTTATGACCGCTTCCTGTTTCGCTATGAAGTTCACTATTTGAAACATGCTTCCAGTTACGAGCGCATGTTTTCATTGCCCACGACGCCTCTTCCTGTTGTGTTCTCTCTGTATGACGTGAAGGATATTCAAGCGGCAGCGAAGCAAGTGGTTATTCCAGAAACTATGATTTATTTCTTGTACCGTCTAAAACAAGACCTAGAAGCAAAAGAGTATGTGCTATCCGACCGTCGCTGGAGCAAAATCGCGCATGTATGGCGTACTTCTGCTGCCTTGCATGGACGTGAGCAGGTGACAATCTGGGACACGGTTTTCACTCCGCATATGCTGTGGGATGTCCCTGAGGACTTAACCGTTATGCAGGAAGCGTTCGAACAACAATTTACGGAAATGCTGAAGAGTGATATGGAGAATGAATTGCCACTCCAACGCTTCGGACAAATTGCAGATAAATGGAAGGAAAAAGAATCGGAGCTGCATGCCTTCCAGTTTAAAAAGGAAGTGGGCGCAAAGCTGGGCAAGGAAGCGATGGAGCGCAATGTCCGGTTGTTGGAGGAGAGTCGTGAAGAGGTAGAAGAGACGGCGCGAGACTTGCGAAATCGACTCATTCAATGGGAGAAGCGCGAGCACGATCTGCATGCCTACGTCCTGGAAAAAAACCGCTTGATTCCCCATGTAGAAAAATACGCGGTCAAATATTCGTACCTGCGAATTGAAGGCGAACGGATTTTGCAGCAGCTACAGCGCACGTATCGGACGATTTTTGACAAGGAAATCCCCGGGGCGGACTATGATTTTACGTTGTAGGGGGTAGCTTGTATGATCATTCGTGCTAGCGGTGTTGATCGCTATGTATTTGAAACGTACCTTGCCTCTTCGCGAACCGCACAGGAATGGGTTCATGAGGCGAGGGCACGAGCAGCATGGTTTGATTTGGAGCTCTTGGCCGATTTTTTCCTCGTCTTTTATTTGGAAAAGCCGGAGATCGATCTGACGCAAGAATCAACTCCTTTTCATCATTGGATGATTCGTACACTCATGAAGCAGTATTTTACACGCATGATTCATCCTCGTACAATCGGGCAGGAAAGCGCGTCGTTCAAAACAGCAATCAAGGCCTTGCTCTGGCTGACAGAAACGTTTTCTGAAGAAGTGAAGCAGCGGGAGAAGGATCAACGGCTTTCTCCGCTCTTAACCGGCTTAAAAGACCAGCAAGGCCAGGAAGGAAGTCAACAAGCACAGCTTTCCGAGCTTTTGACAGAAAAACAAAAGGCCAGGCTCGAGTTAGTTGGTTACACGCTTCAGCAGGGGAAGCGGGTCGTGGAAGACAAGCAAGAGGCCATGGATACCAAGCCGTTAGTGCGGGCAGAGGTATTGTCTTTGCAAAATCGCATAACGGAGCTGCAAGAAGAAATGAAAATCCAGTTCACGAAACGGACCAAGCTCCTGCAAAAGGTGAAAAAACTGGAAACTGACCTCGCCCAACGCGAAAAGCAGCTAGATCGACTGGAAAAGCAAGAGAAGGAAGCGATTGCCGCTATTGAAAAAGAGCTCGGGCAATGGCTGGAGCAATCGTTAAAGGCGACGCTATCTACTGAAGAACTCGATACGCTTTTTGTTGAAGAGGTATTTACGGCCAGTCAGCGTTTTGCCAACCGAAGCTGGGGGCATGAGCTAGGCAAGCTGCGCAGACAAAGCTTTGAGCAGTATTTGAAATGGATTGAGAAATTGAAGCGCCATCCTGACCTGATTGCTTTTCTGAACGAGGTAGGCAGGCAAGTCCATCGCTTTCGTGTGAAGAGCAAAGAAATTCGCTCCAGACATTTTCCTGAGGAATACTATGATTTGCGGCAATCGGGCGATATTGCACACATGCTGCCTGGTGAAGCTGTGCTTCTTGCTGATCCGGACTTTGAGAACTACTTTATGCTCAAATGGCTGGAGCAAAAGCTGATGACCTACGATACCTCGGGATGGGTGGAAGAACCGCCAAAAGGTCCAGTAATTTGCATGCTGGACACATCTCACTCGATGCGCGGAAGTAAGCTGCGACTTGCGCAAATCTTCCTCATGACGTTTGCCGCCCTCTCGATGCTGGAAAAGCGTGATTTTATCCTCCTCTTGTTCGGGGCAAAAGGCGAGATCAGAGAGCAACCGCTTTATCACAAAAAGCCAGATTGGCCTGCCTTTTACGGACTTGCGCAAATGGCGTTCGGCGGTGGGACTCACTTCGACGCCCCGATGAAACGAGCCATCGAGCTGGTTGAAAAGGAACAAGCGTGGCGTGGAGCAGATTTTGTCATGGTAACAGATGGAATCGGAGGCATTTCTCCTTATGTCCAAGAAAAACTCATCTCTTTGGGTCAGCATAAACAAGTTCGCTTGCACAGCTTGATTGTGGGTTCTGCGAGGCAGCATCTCGTACAAGCGTATGATTTGCTGGGTGTTTCTCACCGTGTCAAATTTGCGACGAGCTGGGAAGCGGATGGGGAGGAGAACACAGGACTGCTCCTGGATGTATTTCAAACAGCCAAATAAGTGATTCGACGTCACTTCCAAATCTCGTCTCCTCTTGTGGGACGGGATTTTTTTCATGTAGTTTAAGAAAAAGTTTAACTCTTACCCACTTTTTTCTTTAATAGTTTCGCCTATTCTGAGCGTAAGCTAGCAAAAGGTAAATGGTAAAAGGAGGACACGATGAAGGAATTGATCAAGCTGGCCAAGCTTATACGGGGAGCCAATGTCTTGTTTTCAAATATGGCACAAAAAGAGCTAGAGACAAATGAACTCAATTGGCAACAAGTATTGATTCTTGAATTTCTAGGAAACGGGCCAAAAACAATGGGGGACATCAGCAAGGCTGTTAATTTGTCAAACAGCACAACTTCAGGCTTAATTAGCAGGCTGGAGGAGGAAAATTTGGTGCGAAGATTCCGAGACCGAACGGATCGCCGAATCGTCTGGGTTTCCCTGACGGAGCGATTATGCAGTGCATAAAGGAATCGGCTGAAAAAAAGTGGATAGACCGCTTCTTTCTCAGCCGATGATTATAACTTCAATTAGCCGACTCTCGCTGCCATCGTACGTCCGAATTCAAGCTCATCGAATTTGCTCTGAACGACTTGACGATCGTATTCCCACACGGCATCCTCCAACGCATACTCCACCGGAACATCTCGAATAATCGTAGCCAGCTTTCTGCTCAAGTACACCTGATCGCGATTCTCTTCCAGCTTGCTGCGCATTTTAGGCGTACAGCTTGCCAGATTTACATATAGGTTGTCCAGATCACCATGCTCAGTAATCAGCTTTGTCGCTGTTTTCTCACCAATTCCTGGGCAACCTGGAATACAGTCAGATGCATCTCCCATTAAAGCTTTGACGTCAACGACCTGTTCAGGTGAAATTCCACGCAATGCCAAAAGGCTCGCTGGATTATAATGCTCGTGTTTGCCACCATTTTTCAGGATTTTAACACTAACTCGCTCAGATATGAGCTGCAAGCTATCGTAATCACCTGTCGCAATGATGACCTCGTGCCCTTCTTCAGAAAGACGTGTGGAGAGCGTACCCAATACATCATCGCCTTCATAGCCAGGGCAACCTAAGTTCGGAACCGAGAACGCATCCGTTATTTCTTTCACCAAATCGAATTGTGGAATGAGCTCTTCCGGTGCCGCTTGACGATTTGATTTATAGCCGTCATACCATTGGCTGCGCACCAAAGACTCGCGGGAAGCGACATCCCAGCCCACCACCAGATGAGTAGGGCGTGTCAATTCTGCGTAGTCGAGCATCATTTTGGTAAATCCATAAACCGCATTTGTGTACACACCTGTTGAAGTCTGGCGATAGGCTCCACCCCAAGCAGAACCATAAAAGGCGCGAAATAAAAAGCTCATGCCATCGATGAGCAGTACTTTTCCTGAATCACTCACAAAACTTTGCCCCTCTCACTACCAAACTATACGCACCATTATAGCATAAAGGAGCGGGACAACCTTGTCAGATTTTACAACTGAAATAACGTGAGAAAGCGTGCATGTACTTTTGTTACGGTGGGATGATAGTACCACAAGAGGTCAACAACCACCTCTTGAAAATCAACTTCCGGTCTCAAGGCGAGAAGCAAAACGCTGGCGGTTCAAACCCGTCCCGGGAGAAAAAACGCGTCGGGAGGAATCAATCATGGCTAACAACCAAGGTGGAACCAACAATCTGGTAGTTCCTCAAGCGAACCAAGCTTTGGATCAACTGAAGTATGAGATTGCATCTGAATTCGGTGTAAATCTCGGACCAGACACTACTTCTCGCCAAAACGGTTCTGTTGGTGGCGAAATTACCAAGCGTCTGGTGAGCTTCGCTGAGCAACAATTGGCAGGTCGTCAAGTTTAACGTACTGACAAGTAAATAGCTGGATGAAGAGAGGTCCCTTTTTAGGGGCCTTTCTATGTTTGCCCATGAAAAGCCCTTTTCTTTCCGGTGTGGTGCAAACACACAAGCACAATCGCGGACTAGTCATATGGTGTAACGAACAGTTAACTATCCTCGTTTGTCCAGTGGAAAGGAGCGACGTCCGGCTATGAAGAAAAAAGAAGTGAAGCAGCTTTTAAAACAGCATCCCGAATTTGAAGCGTGGGTTCTCGAGGATTCCATGCGGATTAGAGCGGTCAAAAGCAACCCCGGTATGGCGGAAGAATTGTTTAAAAGATGGAACGACCGAAAAAAAGGGCTACTTGACTTTGAAGGCATCTCGCAAAAAACCAAACGTGCGAGTGAAATGCTGACAGGCGTGCAATCCATCATGGAAATGATGTCGGATTATTCGAAGAAACAGTAAGATTACATTTGGAATGATTGGAGAAGGCTAGCTCATTAGCCTTCTTTTTCTTTTTCCTTTCAGAGTGTGTTTTGTTATACTAGAAAATGGGAGGGAGCATGTCTATGTTCAAATCAATGGTTAGTCTTATGTTGGTCACAGCATTGACGCTCGTCTCTGGGACAAGCATATTCAGCCAGACAGTAGAAGGGGTTTACGCCCAAACAACGAAACAACAGCCAGCGATCAGCGTGACACCAGCCAAAACATATCCTGGGGACGTTATTTTTGTACGCAGTAAAGAGCCACAAACGGTAACGGTATTCTCTCAGAACTATCGATTGAAAAAGACACAGGATGAGTATGCCCGGTTTATCCCGATTCCTTTTAACACGAAAGCAGGGACCTATAAAGTTACATCTGCTGACAAAAAACTTTCCGTAACAGTGACAATCGCACCGAAAAAATTTGAAGTAGACAAGCTCACAGTAAGTAAACAGCTCAACAACATGCGTCAGGATACAAAACGAATCAATGCAGATCAAAAAAAGATCAATGCAGCCAGATCAAACTCGAGAGCGATTCCGTATTTCTCGGAGCCGTTTACACAGCCAGCAGTCGGAAAATTAACGACTCCATTCGGCTACCAGCGCGTAGTAAATGGTGTACCGGCCAACCGGCACTCGGCAATTGACATCGCGAACAAAACAGGAACGCCAATTTTGGCGAGCAACCATGGGAAAGTGGTTCTGGCCGACTCTTTATACTTAACAGGAAATACCATCATCATCGATCACGGGTTAAATATTTTTTCCATATATGCTCACTTGTCCAAGCTAGATGTCAAGACAGGGCAAGAAGTGAAACAGGGACAGGTGATTGGACAAATGGGTAGCACCGGTTTTTCTACAGGTCCTCACCTTCATTACGGCATGTTAGTGGGTAATACGTATGTAAATCCGCAGCCGTTTTTTGATGCATCACCTTTCCTCTGGAAGTAATTGGAGGTGTCTTCATGAGAGTCACAAATGTGCCAAGCAAAGTGCTCAACAACATGGTTCATTTCTTGGCGCCGTATGAACAGGCAGTCGAAGAGCTAAAGTTAAAATTAAAAGGAATTAAATACGGCTTTCTCAAAAGTGGCCGTTATTCTCCTATTGAATTTGTTGTCGGACGAGTAAAAAAAGTCGACAGTTTAGTAAAGAAGGCGAATGAAAAAGGAATCGACTTTTTGGGAGATCATTGGCAGAATGACGTCGCCAAGGAAGTCCAGGATATCGCGGGCCTTCGAGTCGTATGCCGCTATGTAGACGATGTACGCGAGGTGCAGCAGTTGTTGCAGGAGCGGGAGGATATCGTCATTCACGATGTCAAAGACTACATCGCAGCTCCAAAGGATTCCGGTTATAGAAGTATTCACATGATCGTTTCTTATACGGTCTACCATGGCAGCGAAAAGAAAACACTATTTTGTGAGATCCAAATTCGTACATTGGGCATGAACTTCTGGGCGACAAATGAACACGAACTGCGCTACAAGTATGCGGGCAACATTCCAACAGATGTGTTGGAGCAGCTTCATGAAGCGTCCGTGATCACGCATCAACTCGACGTGTTGATGAACAATTTACGTCAAGAAATTCTCACACCAGCAGAAGTTGATACAACACTGGAAGAAAAATTGGAAGAAATATTTTCCCTGTACGTCAAGCAGGATTTGGATTCTGCTGCAGCCTTGTACAGAGAACATGTCAGTGGCTTCGAAGAGGCTTTTGCTGACAATCCTAAGTTTAAAATGATTCACGATTTGTTGGGAATCCGGTTGAAATAACGTCTTTTGTTGTCTTCAGACCACATGTAACCTGAAAAAACGCGACAAAGTAGGAAAGGATATTGACTAACATGCGCTTTTTGCTAACGAACCTACTCGTTGTGGTGATGGTTTTGTTCAACCTTGGCACGCCTTCCGCTTTTGCCGAGGAGTCATCAAGCCTGGAGCCTAACACTCTCACTGGACAATCAGCCATTCTGATTGATGCTACAACGGGACAAGTCTTGTTTGAAAAGAACTCTCATGAGAAGTTGTACCCTGCTAGTATTACAAAAATCGCAACAGGTATTTACGCGATAGAAAAAGGGAATCTGGATGACACTGTCACTGTCTCCAAAAAAGCACGCCGTGAAGAAGGAACACGTGTCTATTTGGAAGAGGGAGAACGGATTTCTCTACGCAATTTGTTGTACGGACTGCTCATGAATTCAGGTAACGACGCTGGTACAGCGATTGCTGAGCATATGAGCCAGACGACAGAGCGTTTTGCAGTGGATTTGAACGCTTATTTAAAAGAAAAAGTAGGAGTCACCGAAACGAATTTTACCAATCCACACGGACTGCATGATCCGAATCACTACACAACTGTCTCTGATATGGCCAAAATTTCGCAGTACGCGATGAAAAACCCCGTTTTCAGGGAAATTGTCGGTACGAAGCGGCTGCCTTGGCATGGACAAACGTGGGAAACAGTATTGGTGAATCACAACAAGCTCCTGCGCGATTACGAAGGCGCGACGGGAATGAAGAACGGTTTCACAGATCAGGCGATGCATACGCTGGTAGGCTCCGCCAAGCGTGGAGAAATGGAGCTCATCGCTGTCACGATGAAAGCTTCTACAAGTGCAAATGCATACAAAGATGTGAAAAAGCTACTGGACTTTGGCTTTCAAGGATTTGAGACCAAATCCATTGCCAAAAAAGGAGATTCTTTTTCAGAAGTAGCTGTTCCTGGCAACACCTCGGTTGTGACTTTTACAGCCAAGGAGGATTTGTATGCGACGGTTCCCAAAGGCGCGGAGCCTTTGGTAGAGCTAAAAGCAGATGGGAGCCTGTCTGTACAGGCTGGCAAGCTAGCCGTCTCGTATCCATTGCTTCGTCATGATCCGCCTGCTCCAGCTCCTGCAACTGTGTTTGGGGACTCAGAAAGTGGCAACACACATCCACTAGCCCGCTATAGCGTATTAATTGTCTGGTTAGGAATGAACCTATTCTTAATCGTGTATACGTTTTCCCGTGCTCAGAGGAATAAACGAATTCGCGAGCGTAGTCTTCAACGGCGGTTCCATTAATACGAAAATGAGAATTACAACAGGACGTGGCTATAAGCACGTCCTGTTTTTTGCGATATGACGGGGAAACCGAGTGTTTCGTGTAGATCGTCTCTTGTTGAGTTGTGAGGGGTAGATGCCGTGTCCAATCGTGGAAAACGAGCGTACATTATAGTATCATTTATCATCTGGTGAGGGGGAGTGAGATGGACAACCGAATCGATGATCACCCTGCCGTGTCCGTCATCATCCCAATAAGTGACAACGCCAGGAATATAAAAAAACTGCTCTCTGTTGTCAAAAGAATAGATCCACACACGGAAGTAATAGTCGTATGCAACCAAGTGGGCTGCCAAGATGTTCTCTTGTCCAATGAATGGGGAGCACAAATCATATCAACCGGTTTGGAAGTAGACAGCCATGAGGCAAGAGCGATCGGGTCTGCTCACGCAAGGGGAGACGTTGTCCTCTTTATCGACGAACTTCTCGCGATGCCTCTTTTATACTTGAAGAAGTATGTCACGCTGGTCAAAAAGGGATCAGATGTCATCATGACGACTTGTTCGGACCACGCGGTATCAAGAAGAGCAAAGCGTTCACCAAGAAGTGCGTATTGCTTGTTGAATCATCTTCTTGGTCAAAAAAGAATGGGCTCCGCTTCCTTTGAAAATATTCCATTTGCCTTGAGCCGAAATGCTCTAGAGGCAATTGGTTCCGGAAATTTATGCAATCCTGCATTTGCTTTGGTTCAAGCGTCAGTCTTGGGGCTCAAAATGACGACAATCGCCCCGTTTGCCACGGAAAAACAACCAACAGGCACTCGAGATATCGTGCGAAAAGACATCCGTACGATTTATCGGGAGCATGCGAAGGCAATCCAGTTACTAACCGGTGGAACGAAGCTTCGACACGCAGATCAGGATGGACAACGACACCGCGACTTGGTGCATTCATCAGGCGTTCTGCATTTGCGCTCGGTCTTTCATCAGGAATCGCGCGGAAAGGAGGGCGGTGGATGGGATGGCAAACGCAAAGCGAAATATGCGAGATCCCACAAAAAAAAGCAGAGATGAGCACATTAATGGCAAAGAAAAATGCCAGAATGTAAATCGATTAAGTGTCATCCTCTCTGTTCACCACGAGCAGACAATCAAAAAAGTACTCAAACAAATTGAGAAGCTTCGGCCCATGGAAATCGTACTCGTTGTGGATGGTTGCCCGGATCAATCGGTGAAAAAGATTCTCACGTATTCCTCGTGTCCACTCACGGCGTTTGTGTACCCGTTTCTTTTAGGGGATGATGTATGGAGAGCAATTGGTGCCAAGGAGGCCGCAGGAGATGTATGGTTGTTTCTCGATGCAGATCATGTTGTAGCTGCAAATGACATGCAGTCCTTTGTTAGAACATGTTACCGAGGAGCAGACATCGCCTTGAGAAAGGGCAGGGCACCACTTCGACAATCATCAATGGAACCGGATACCGTTTTGCTAGCGAAGACATTTCTCAATACCTTGGTTTCACGACATGAACTCGGAACTTCCTCGATGTACGATTTACCTTTTGCTATGACGCGACAAGCTGCCTCTATCATCGGTGTTCAACATTTGGTTGTTCCTGCCGTTGCACACGCCATTGCTCTGCACAATCAATTGCGAGTCGTGCCATCTCATTACATTGCATCCGCAAAGCTTACGAGAAAAAGAGCGACACAAAGAAAGAATAAACCGAGTGTTGTCCAGACGATCTTGGGAGATCACCTGGAAGCAATGGATTACGTGATGTCCCTTAAATGAATGAAACCGTTGTCGAGGCGATGCCATCTGTCGGTATCGCTTATTCGTTCTTTTCAAAAAGTCTCGTGCAAACGTGTCATCATAAGCTGCTGGAATCATTTGATCTCTTGACTTTGCATTGTTCGGTTTTTGTAGTACGATAGGCAAGTAGGTCATTTTTTCTTGATAAAGGAGCAAACAGATTATGAGTATCCATATTGGAGCACAGCAAGGTCAAATTGCTGAAACCATCCTACTGCCGGGCGATCCGCTACGGGCCAAATACATTGCTGAAACTTTCCTCGAAGGAGCAGAGTGCTACAACAACGTGCGTGGCATGCTCGGCTTCACAGGTACATACAAAGGTAAGCGCGTTTCTGTACAAGGAACGGGCATGGGAGTTCCTTCTATCTCGATCTACGTCAATGAGCTCATGGAATCTTATGGCGTCCAAAACCTGATCCGTGTAGGCACTTGCGGTGCGATCCAGGAAGACATCAAAGTACGTGACGTGATTATTGGTATGGCTGCATCATCCGATTCTCAAATGAATCGTCTCCTGCTCAACCAGGTTGATTTTGCTCCTACTGCTAACTTTGATTTGCTGCACAAAGCGTATCAAGCAGCGACAGAGCGCAATCTGTCTGTTAAAGTGGGCAATATCTTTACGAGCGATAGCTTCTATCGCGAGAACCTCGATTTGTACAAAAAATTGGCTTCCTATCAAGTGCTTGCTGTTGAAATGGAATCTTCCGCGTTGTACACATTAGCTGCAAAATACAAGCGCAACGCATTGTCAATCCTCACCGTGAGTGATCACATTCTAACCGGTGAAGAAACTTCTGCTGACGAGCGCCAAACGACCTTCAATGAAATGATTGAAGTGGCACTTGACGCAGCTCTGATCAAGTAAATTAGCATGCAGACGACATCCCACTGGCAAACTATCGTCAGTGGGATTTTATGTAGAGGATAGAAAAAAGGGGATGGAATCATGAAACATAATTGCCCTGCCTTTTTTGAAACGGCATTTGACGAAGGGTATACGCAAGAGCAGGATGGCTATTTATATCAGTTTTTCCGCCAAGATGTGGGCAAGCTTCAGGTGAATACAGGAAAAATTGTGGCGAACGATCCGTTTGTCATGTTTGAGACAGAACCGTTTGTGGAGGTTTTCCCAAAAGGGAGCTTCTCCGTACAGCTCGCTATCGCGCAAGTTCAATCCCAATCAAAGGAAGAGCAAACAGATAACTCTCTGGAGCCAGATGAACGGGTAGCATTGGCACGGATTGTCTTCTCAGAGAAACCTGTCGTGTCCTGGAAAATGGCTGTTTGGGCGGAGTCAGATGTGTCACAGCTTGGCGAAGGTGAGTTTTTTGGCTATGGTGTGGATGCGGGTACAGGCTCGTTCATGGATGCAGAAGCTTGCACGCTTTTGGAACGCGAAATAGAGAAGGACGAGATGTTTTATGAGACCTTGACGAAGAAAATGGATCAAACGTATAAGCATACGCGTAGTTGGGGTTTAATAGATTTAGCGGAAGGCTGTAATGTGGCCATGTTTTCAACAGGATGGGGAGACGGCAGCTACGCGAGCTATATCGGTTATGATGCCGAGGGACAAATCGCACGTTTGGTAACAGATTTTTACTTGTTGGATTGGATGGGAACGGCTGAAGAATAAAAGTTGGGGGAAACGGGGAAGGAAGAGAGAAGAACAGCTAGAAGAACAGCTTATAGACGCCAAAGTAGAGTGCCTCCGGGCACTCTTTTTATTGGTTATTTTTTCTTATTTCGTTCGAGGTATTGCGCCAGGTTATTCAAGGTATTTTCGTACGATCTTTTTTGGGATGTAGTGCTGATCGTTTTGGATTTTGGGATTACTTTGGTCATTTGGGGACCTCCGAGCGTTTTTAGTTATAGTGATCTTGATTATACTATAACTAAATTTACAATAAATGTAAATAGTATTTTTTTATTTTAAATGAATTTTTTTATTCTAATGAAATTTCGGTAGTTCATGTAGATAGGTGCTAAATGACTGAGTAGCCTTATTAGATGATCAGCAGTTTGGTTGCTGCTGGTAATGTCTTATTGTGAAGCTGATAAAAATACCGGAAAAGCTCCTTATTAGTAATTCGATTTTTATAATAGCAAGTTTCGGTGCATGCATTGGATGTCATATGGCAGCGACAGATGAGAAAAAGCTGTTTTGCATCATCTTTTAATTTGATCCAAGTACGAATGAGTTTGTGACACGTAGTTTATAAACAGGTGAGTACCCCTCTTAGAAATTATGGATTTCTATTTGAGTCCGATAATATATATTATGTAAACTCATAAAAAGAGCAAGTTGGACAATAACTAAAGGTTTTAAGTTCCGATGATGTCTAGTGACACAAACATGTATACCAAAGTGACACAAACATGTATACTAACACTTCTTTGCTGTAACTGTGACACAAACATGTATACCAGAGTTCTTAATTTAGTATACTTGTTTGTGTCACAGTTTTATTAATGTTAACGACACCAGCATAAGAAAGTAATCAATTATGATAACAATATACTGGAATATACCTATGTACTCGCGTAGCACCTAAATTACTACTATCAAATGGAAAGTTGGCGTGCGTTTATTGATTTTTTCATTTCAGTTCATAAAAGGGACATTTCATGTACTGAAACTTCGGTATTATTTTTACTCTTTTATAGACATTAAATTCTGTTGAACCTTTCACGCTCTTTCTGTGTGAAGTAAGACTTATAAACACTTGAAATCTCTCTCTTTTTTTCTGCTTCAACAAACTCATCGATTAGGCTTTCATAAAGTGGTGTTCCCTTTTCTATCTTTTGAGGTATCGGATAAAATCCAAGCCAAGGAAAATGGTATCTTCTATGCCAACGGTTTTCATTCGAGTATTTTGAGCAGGTCTCTCCCCTAATACTTAAGAAATATGTGTTAAACACAAATGCGATTTTACCATCCCGATTGAGTCTTGCTTTGCAGAACTCTTTTGCAACATTCAGTGTATTATTCTCCAACAAACAGTGCTCCTCGTACCATACTGAGTAAAAATTGAGGTCATCATATTTAATCGTGTATTCACCTATATTTTCAATCTGGATAGGCTGAAGAATTGTTGCTAATGTATAGTGCATGATATCACTCCTAATTACATTCCTCCTATTCATCCTTTCCAAACAGAGTATGTATTAGTAAATTGATATCATTTTTATTTCTTATCTGTATTCAAATTTAAATTAAACTTTATTACCCTAAATTGGATAAAGGCAGCCGTCAGGAGGCTGCCTAATATAAGAGTAAAAACTCAATCAAGGGTTATATAATTCCGTTCTAAGTTTACTGTTTTGAAGAATTTATGCTCAAAATCAAAGAAAACATAATTTATGACTTGGTTATTCATGTTACTTCTAAATCTAATCCCATGAATGCCAACAAATTTTGCAAGGTTTGTCGCTGTTTGTTTAGTATAACTACAGTATCGTACGAGTGGTGAATCGACCTCGACAAGATCTAATACATCTAAAGGAGTTTGTAAACTCCACGTAACTACATCAACACATGCACTAGTAACTTTCAATTCTTCGATGGCAGTTTCTTTATTATCACAAGTGTATAATTCGCCTTGTCCCCAAACATTAAATCTTTCGTGGCCAGCTAATCCAAACGGAGCTTCAAACATTTCAATGTCCGAAAAAGGTAATTCACGCTTGCGTTCCCGAGCTCGATATATGGTCAAATCTGTAGCTGTGAAACGGTTTAGAATGTTCTATCTGTTCCAATATTCGTTTTCCCTACTTCATGTTCTAAACCCAACATCGGATATTTTACCAAATGATTATAAAAGGAAAAGATCTCATCACTCGTAATATTTGAAACTACATCAATGACACCGAGAGTACTAGGAACATCCTCTAAAGTGGGGACCGCCAGCAAACCGCATTTATCTTAACTCGAAAGTGACAATCATTGTTAAATCAATGGTTGTCACTTTGTTTACATGTATTCAATGTTGTTTAATTATCTCTGTTCGAGGAAAATTTAGACTAATCCAGCTTTATAAACCAAAGACCAGTCAATAACACGAAAATAAAGTGTTAGATTGTTTTTTGGTTTATTGCACTATCGATCCCTGTTGGCGGAACAAAAAAGGTTTAAGTCTCTTTGTCCGACTGCTTTCGACCAGCTGTCCCGACGGTCGGATTCACATCGGCAAGTTAGCTAATCTCCGTACGTCGGCACACACAGCTCCCCTCCCGAGGCTGCAATCAGCGGACGCAAGCTGCCATCTCCCAGCAAATTTTCGGCTTCCGGTAGCGGTGCATGTCCGTTTCCGTCAACACGTTGATCGCCCATCCGTCAAACAACCGACGAATATCTGCTTCGTCAAAAAAACGTTTCCGCCGCCCCTCATGCTCGTAATAACGGGGTTCCAATTCGATGCCCTGGCCGGCACCGTAATGAACATCGCGCGTGGAATTCAAGCGGGCTAGCAGCAATCCACCAGTGCCGACAATTCTCGCGATTTCGCTAACAATAGAAATAGTATCGTCCCAGTGAAAATAATGCAGGGACAAATCCGCGACAACCGCCCTCGCGCTACCATCCGGAAACGGCAATCCTCCTGTCATATCGAATAGGTTTGTTTCAGCACCTGGCACATATTTGCGTATAATCGCCAACGACTCAGAGGAGAAGTCGCAGGCGATGACCCGATAACCTCGTTCCGTTAAAAACAAAGTGTCGCTGCCATATCCGCAGCCAAGATCAATGACCGGTCCATCTTGGGCCGATGCTAGCATCGGCTCGTATTTTTCCAGCCAAAAATCCTCTTGCGGCTTGCCGAGATTCACATCGGCAAACACCTCGTTCCAATGTTCAGCTTCTGAACGTTTCGTCATGGTCAGAACCTCCTTAAACACCTAACTCAATGTACTATGAATACTATAAAATTGAATATAGATATCTAGTATTTGATGAAATAAAAAGAATGGGCAGCTCTACATTGAATACTGTAAAGTCACCCATTCTGACTAGTTAAGTTAAACGCGGATTTACAACGTTAAGGGATTAAGAAAGCAAAAACAGCCGGTTTTCACCACGCTAAGGGTGTAACCGGCTTTATTGCTATCCTTGATTCAATGGCCTCAATGATTGGGCATGCGGAACGGATCTTATCTTGGTCATCGCAGCCACTCATCTGCTTTACCAATCGCGACGAGACGTTGGCCAGAGACGGCGCATGTTGTACACAAGCAGCTTCGGACGCTGGCGATGGTTCTTTTTTAGTCCTGCAGCTCGCCAGCTTTGCTAATCAATGCGGTGTTGAGCAGATGCATGCTCGCGCACTCCCTGCCGGCCGCTACACGCGCATGCGGAACGGATGTCCTCCTGGTTGTTGTCAACAGCTCATCGGCTTGACGGTCGCGACGAGACGTTGGCCTAGAGGCTGCGCTTGTGATACGCAAATGGGGACTATTTTACGCTTACTCTACTTTAGTGATTTTGCGATTTTTATCATTTCTTCTTTAGACAGTCTAGAACTTTCCATTTCGACATAAGTGCCTTTTTGAATCCAACGTAAATACCCACCAGGAGTATCATTTGCACCATTTCTGCCACCAACCCAAGCTTCGAAATGTCCTTCAAAGTTATTTATTTGAACGATTTCAGTATTGTCGCGCCTGTTTTGGTAAGAATCTAGTTCCTTAAAAATAGCTTTTTTTTGATTTAGAGACATCATTAAGTATTGATCATTTTTGTCCAAAAAATTTAAATTACAATAATCTTGTTTTCCATCTGTCCGAGGACCCTCTTTTATTTCTAATATCCAATCTTTAGGGATTTTGGTTGGTACAAGTAATTTGAAATCAATTTCTTTTTGCAGTGTTTCAATCGTAATTGTGTTATGCGGACCATATTGGAAGGTTACTGCATGTACCACAGTGGTAATTGGACTTAATACGACACATAGACTTAGAAAAAAACCAGGAAAAATCCTCATAAATTCACCCTTAGCTGTAAAGTAATATTAGTTTCTCTAAGATAGGCAAATCTTATTCTCATTTTATGTAAGAAAAGGAAGGATAAAGTGCATAATTGTAGAATTCCAAATATTATAAATAATGAAGGAGTGTTAAATATGATGCTTAGAAAAGTTTTGATTTCCACTCTTACCTTAGGGTTGGCATTTAGCTCTTTCACACCTAGTTTTGCAACAGAAAGTAAAATCAATAGAAATTCATCAGAATCAATTGAAAAGCTAGCTATTTATAAAAAATGGGGACCATATTTAGTTCGTCCTACTACTACTGGAGATAATGACGAAGTGAATATTTCATTGCATGAAGAAGGTTACATATCATTACATCTTAAGCAACAGGGGATTCATAGTGGCCAAAAAGCTAAAACATTATGGACATTAACTAATACCTACGGAGACGTAGTGTGGGATAAAATTATTGGTGAAGTTAACAACGAGACTATTTACAATCTAGGGTATCGTGATGCAGGGAAATATAAACTGACTTGGTATTCAATGACGAATAACAAGACTGAAGGAGGATTCTACGTTGAAATTCCAGTTGGGGAAGTTTCGCAATAACCGATAGAATTCATCTAGTATTTAGGCGTATTAAATAAATAGCGTAAAGCAGTCCCTATCTTTTTACAAGGTGGGGACTGCTTTACGCTTACATAAAAAGTGGTAGACTAGAACATTTTCTTTATAATGGGGTACGCCAGCTGTAAACGCTAATCAAAAAGTTGACCAGTTGTGGGGCAGACGCTCATCTTCGAGTTGACTACCTAGGATGCTTCATTTCACACAAAGTAGCATTTTATTTCCTGCACCAATGCTCTTCAAGGATAGAGGGTAAGCCCCTTGATACGCAAGGCCTTGACGATCCTCGGTTCAGCAAAAACAGTTGCTAATAGGTGTGAAAATGATGATGTGTGTTCAGTCTTCCAGGTGGGTAACTTTATGATGAGCAAAGTGGTCAACATTTTGGCGAGCGTTCACAGCCAAGCAAAACGGGGATTTATAACATTAAGGGATTCGGAAAGTAAACCCTATTCATTGCATCATCGTACATTCTCCACTGAGCAGCATTGGCCATTTTTGTTAAGCCGATATTGGTACCCATAGCCATGAGTGATGCCAGAACAATCGGTTTTTCTTCGGATTTAGGTTGAAGATTGGTTGAAGCATGAATGTTTAGTTTATAGGGCTTGGGTAATGTGGCCAGGGCATCTCTTACTTTATCTTCTTCTTCCTCTGTTAAATTAAATGCCCAGTTATCCCTTAGAGACGTCCAGCGGTCTATATTATTTACGATCTCTGATAATCCATTTCCACTCAAGGATAGCAGTTTATCCATACGCTGTTGCTGCTGAGCAATCGCGTTTAAGGGTGAAGTTACTTCACTAGGGCGCCTTTCTCTTTTAATGTTTATTGTGGTTTCAGCGGTTAGTGGAGAGAATTTGCGACTTTTACTAGATCGTCAAATCTTTCTCCCCTGCCATTTTTTGAAATTCCTATTACATAAATTAAATCGCTCTTTTTAAAACGGATAAAATCAGCTAAATAATATTCGTCATGAAGATACTCAGCTTTTGTACCATTTACTAAGTCGACTATTTTCGGTTGGATTTTTAAATCACCTCCGATTTTGTAATGAATAGTCATCGATAGACGTTCATCTGTTTTTTGGTCGAGGTAATCTACGGTTAGCTTTTGTTGAAGTTCACTAAATACACCGCCTGTATGAGTAGGGGTAAATGGGATATATTGGGGAAGCAAGGTATCTTTTTTATATGTATTTTCAAATTGGGTTACAGATACTTTAATTGGGGCAACATTCCCCAGGGGTTTACTTGGATCAACGTCCAAAGGATCTTTCGGAGCAATTGGTTGAATAATGCTTAGACTTAATAAAATTGGCAGTAGCTTACTGATGAACATAGTTTAATTTACCTCCTTTAAACATTAAAATATTCATTTTTAGGTTTAGATATTCGAGTTTAGCTTGGGGAGTGGTTGCGTCAGTGAAATGCGATACTTAGCTTACTATGAATAGCATAAATTAATCGAGTTAAGATAAACATGGTTTGCTGGCGGTACCCCATATACTGAAAATGGTCAACCAGTAAAAACGGGCTGACCTAATAATACTAGCGTTAGAAATAGATAATATAAGCGAATACAAGTAAGACGTTTTTCAATGTCAATTAGTTATTGCCGCACTCAGTATCAGCTGGCTGAAGTTAGCTCATCATAGGCATTTAATAAATTCCGCTGTGTATCTCCACCATAAGTATTTAAATCCCCTCGAAAAAAGCGTTCAACTGTTCTTGCCTTTGCATCATCCGCATTACATTGAAACACACGCATAACGTGCTTAAGATACGCAAGAAAGTACTCCTTACTAAGCACGCTGCCCCTATTTACCTTCATTACTCCCCTCATCTCCTATAAGAATCTTTTCCATGGCCCTCACATCTACAAAGCTTCCATCTAAGATTCCCTGGTTATGAAACACGCCGACTTCACGGTACCCACATTTTTTATAAAGCCCTTGCCCTAGTCCGTTAAAAGGAAAGGTAAACAACACGATTTTATAAAACTGATGGGATCGGGCAGTCTCTTCAAGCTTACGTAAAAGTACCTTTCCAGCACCTTTCCCACGGAAATCTCGTTCAATATAAATAGATAAATCTGCGACACCATCATAGGTACAACGATTCGAGTAACGATTGAGATAAGCCCATCCAATGATGGCATTATCCATCTCTGCCACAAGGACTGTATACCGTCCCTGATGCTCATCAAACCATTTTCGGATATAGGTGTAATCCTTTACTTCTGTTTCAAGCGTGGCAATTCGATCAACGATCCCCTGATTGTAGATAGCTAGGATGGATTCAAGGTCTACGTAACTTGCTTTTCGAACGAAAAGATTCATGATAGGCCTCTCCTTCGAACAGTTTATTTACAGCAAGAATCGTTCTTTTGTTCTGCTTCTTTTTTTACTGTCTCCTCTTGATTACAGCAGGCATCTTTCGTTTCTTTTACCTCTTCGATCTTCACATTGCAGCAAGAACCTTCTTTTTTTCCAAACAAACTTTTCAAGAATCCCATGTTAGACTCCTCTTTAGATGATATAGAATAACAATCCAGAAATGGTGGACATAGTGAACACAGATACAACAAAGGCTCCCACTAATCGCTTTTTAAAAATGGAGTTGAGCAAAGCCAATTCAGGTAAACTTGCTCCCGCAGAGCTGATCATTAATGCCATTACTGGACCAAGCGCCATTCCTTTAGCAATCATAATTTGTGAAATGGGAATCATGGTCGACAATCGAATGTATAGTGGTATACCAATAATGGCTGCGATCGGCACCATCCACCACTTATCACCACCAATATAGGTCGTAATCCACTCAGTCGGTACTACACCATGAATGACGGCTCCAATAGCAGCACCAATGATGAGATATGGGTATACGGTTTTCATCAACCCTATCGTTTCCACGAGAGCTGCCTTCAGGCTAAAAGACTTACTTGTCTCGTTGAATCCTGTCATTACGACTTGTTTCACTTGTCTTTCAAACCCTAACCTTTCAAGAGTAAACCCGATGATAACCGATAACACAGAAGTGATGATCGTATAAGCAATGGCTACTTTTGCGCCAAGCATCGCTGCCATGAGAGTAATAATGGTTGGGTCCAGTACTGGTGAGGAGAAAAGGAACACCATTACGATTCCGAATCGAATTTTTTTGTTTAGCAAATTAACAACGACCGGAATCGTTGAACAGGAACAAAATGGTGTAACAAAAGCAAATACCAACGCCATGAGGGCTCCCAAGGCTGCGTTTTTCCCAGCCAAGAATTTTTCAACCTTTTCATACGGGATAAAGCTCTGGAGCAAACTGATCGCAAATGAGATCCCAATGAACAATACAGTCAACTCTAAAGCAATCCATAAAAAGCTGTTTAGTACTTCAAGCCACATATGTACCACCCTTTTTATTTGCATTTTGCAAGTATTATCGAAAGAGAAATGGGTTTAATCACCCATCGGATTACAACATTGCTTGGTTTTTGACATTGCTTGATTGAACAATTTTAAGGATCGAATAACCGTTTCCTTTTCAAATTCGGACATATGAGAAAAGATATCGTCATAATACGCGTTCATCGTCCGATCCATGTAATCATGCATGCGTTCGCCTTTTTCTGTTAAGGAAAGAATCTGTACCCTACGATCTTCTGCATAAGGCGTCTTTTTCACGAGCTCCGCATCGACCAATACTTGAACCTGTCGGCTAAATGTCGTAACATCCATTCCAAGAATCTCGGCAATTTGTTGGATGGATGGTTGATGATTCCGGTGTATTTCATAGATGATGTGGCTTTGTGCAACCGATATGTCAATCCCATCAACCGAACAACAATTCTTATTTAACAGTCCAATACGTCGAGTCATCGTTTGTACGATTTCACGCATATTTTCCATTTCCTCACCTCTCCTCCTATTTATACACACAATACTTGCGAAGTGCAATCATTTTTTCATCAAAAAAATTTGATGTTGCCCATTGCCAATTTCCAACTGGAGGAGTATAGTAATGTCATCAAGAAAAATTGATGAAGGTGACCATATGTTAAAAGAGCTACCGATCCTACATACGAATAACGATACCTTCTTTGAGAAGTATGAAGCAAAGTTTAAAGCTCTAGCAGATAAAAAACGGCTTCAGATTATGTATGAACTAACCCAAAAAGGGAAAGTTTGTGTCACCGATTTAGCGGAAATTGTAGATATGGCCCAATCTAAACTTTCGTATCACTTGAAGATCCTTTTAGATGCTAATCTGATTCTGAAAGAGACCGAAGGTACCATGAACTACTACTCCCTAAATCCAGATGAAGTGAATCACCTTTTATCTGAAGAACTTTGCTGTATCTTCCGCCGTAATAATTGCTGCTAATTTTTTTTTCACCTTATAATCAATTTTTTTTGATATATTCATCAAATAATCTTGATGCAGGAGTTGATTCGTATGATTTTGCATGATGTACTCGCACAATTGCTTTTTGAAGAACAAAAACAAAAACTTGAGTTCGTCACACGAAGGGCATGGCAGTTCCATCAAGGAGAGAATGTGCAAACTCCAAACAACTCACGCCAACAAACAACACCCCTCCAAATCCAGAAACATCCATGCGCAACATGCTGATGATACTTTTCTGCCAATCGTTAAATGATTCAATGTGGTAAGTGATATTGTCTATAAAACTATTGAATCTCCCTTAATACGGGGTTCAAATAAAATCGTTTTAGGAGGAATTCATGATGACAAACTTTGTTAAAGGTCCATCCGAAAATGGAAAAGGAGAATGCTGCGGGGGAGAAATGACCTCACCGGCACCATGCTGCGCTGCCGAAGAACAAGGAAACAATTCTTCGTGCTGCACTTCTGATACCAAAGACAATAATCTGTCCTGTTGCTGAATACGACTGAAACACTTCCAAGGTGTCATAACAAAGTCGCAAAATGAAATGCGGGATGCCCCTGTCCCGCATTTCATTAAACGTAAAGATACGATACAGAGACTCTTCATAGGTACCGTCCTTGACATCAACCTAAATTAGACATATTATATCGTTAAATTCCGATATAACGACGGAAGGGATGTTTCTGGTTGGTGCAGTTTAACGAAGTACAATCGTTCTTAAAGGCTCTCGCAAGTGAAAAAAGGCAGGAAATCATGTTTCTCTTTACAGATCGTAAAGAACTTACGGTAGGAGAAGTTGCCCATTTGGTTGCGATTGGTCAATCAACAGCGTCAGAACAACTTGCCATACTCAAAAGAGCAGGCTTAGTTCATTCTCGTAAGGACGGAAAAGAGGTTTTTTATTCTCCGAACCGAGAGCAGATACTAGCATCTATGCAGAAACTCAATACCTACTTGCTCAATTGTTGTAAGTGAAAACTTACAATCTTTTTTAAGAAACATATCGTTAAATCCCGATTTGACGAAAGGAAGAAGAACATGACCCATACTTATGATTGTATTGTCATTGGTGCCGGTCAGGCCGGTTTGGCCGCTGGTTATCACCTTCTGCGAGAGCAGCGTGACTTTCTTATTCTCGAAGCTACCGATAAACCTGCTGGCTCTTGGTCTCAGTATTATGACAGCCTTACCTTGTTCTCACCTGCAAACTACTCATCTCTTCCGGGATTTGCTTTCCCGGGTGACCCGAACCGATACCCTACACGTGATGAGGTCGTTGCGTATTTGATCCATTACGCCAAACAATTTAACTTCCCTATTCTGACCCGTACGACTGTAACGAATGTTCAAAAAGAAAAGGATTTATTTTTGGTCGAAACCCAATCAGATGAGGTATTTCGAGCCAAACATATTATCGCTGCGACGGGCGGATTTAGTCGACCCTATCTTCCGCATGTACCTGGGATTGAACAATTTCAGGGAATGACTCTCCATTCAAAGGACTATCAAAACCCTACCCCTTTTCAAAACCAACGCATCATCGTGGTTGGTGCTGGTAACTCTGCGGTTCAAATTGCAGTGGAGTTGGCTACAGATGCTGAGGTTACTATCGCCACACGATCACCCATTGTCTTTAAACCGCAGATCCTTTTCGGCAAGGATATCCACTTCTGGGTCACTGTACTGGGGCTAGACCAATCAGGTTTTGGAAAGTGGCTACTTCAATCGAAACCTGAAGGTGTATTGGATACCGGAAGATACCAAATGGCCATCGAAAAGCAAAAACCTGATCGAAAAGCAATGTTCACCCACTTTACGAATAAAGGCGTTGTTTGGTCAGACGGTACTCAAGAACAAGTGGATACAGTCATATTTGCCACTGGTTATCGTCCCAACGTCCAATACCTATCCTCTCTTCATGCTTTGGCCGAAGATGGTTCTCCGCTGCATCAAAACGGCGTCAGTACAACAGTTCCAGGTCTGTTTTATGTTGGACTCCCCTGGCAACGCTCCCTAGCATCAGCTACCCTACGTGGGGTCGGCAGTGATGCAAAATATGTAGTAAAACATATGCATAACAGCTAAACGTTATGGAAAAACGACCATGTAACCCCATGGTCGTTTCTTCGTTTATCGATTTTCTTTTTCTGGTATTCCATTGCTTGCTCTTTTATTCAGAAAACAGCTTGTGTAAAGCTTCTTTTTGTTTAGGCTTAATGTTGATTTCTGACCGAATTTCTTTTACTTTCTCTTCTGCCTCTTGCAGCGTACTGCTTAATCCAAGAGAAAGATGTGTACCTGCTGCTACGGCACCTGTTCTGCCGCGTCCTCCATTACAGTGGAAGGCTACCTTCTTGCCATTTTTGTAAGCCTTCACTACTTCCTCAATCGCTTGCTTAAAAAGTGTACTTTGATCGGAATTTCCTTCATCGCTGAGGGCAATCTGAATCCACTGTACATTCGGATCTGAAAACGCTGGTTGCTGAGCTTCTCCACGTAGATCGACAACAACCTCTACCCCTTCGTTTTGGATCATGGACTCTACATCTGAAGCACTCCCAACGAAAATTTTATCTTCTACTAATGCCTGGTACTGTTTTGGTTCCGACATGCTCCAATCATGGACGGCATCGCTTTCCAGGAACCTTTCGCAATCAAGTGCGGCCATGCAGCCTGTCCCAGCTGCCGAAATGGCTTGGCGATACCGGTGATCTTGCACATCACCACATGCAAACACGCCAGGAATATTGGTTTCAGTTGTACCTGGTGTTACCATGATATATCCTGTCTCGTCTGTTTTGATTTGCCCTTTAAGGAAAGTTGTATTCGGTCGATGGCCAATCGCTACAAAAATGCCATCCGTATCGATCGTTTCTTCCACACCAGTGTCATTCTGTTTTACTTTTAGCCCCGTTACCCCTTTTTCATTAGCGATAACCTCAATGGGAGTGGCGTTTAAACTCCATGTAATCTTCGGGTTATTCCTCGCCCGATCTTGCATGATTTTTGATGCTCGCAGTTCATTTCTGCGATGAATCACTCTTACTTCCGTGGCGAATTTGGTTAAGAAATTCGCCTCTTCCATTGCAGAGTCACCACCGCCGACGATGATAACCTTCTTCCCTCTGAAGAAAAAACCATCACAGGTGGCACACGTGCTTACCCCACGTCCTATGTTTTCCTTCTCACCAGGAATACCGAGCAGTTTTGCGGAAGCACCTGTAGAAACGACGAGAGACTCGGCCTGGATTTGGACTGATTCATCAACGGTTAGTGTGAAAGGACGTTTTGATAAATCGACATTGGTTACCCACCCCGTCTGAAATGTTGCTCCAAAGCGTTCTGCTTGCTTACGCATGTTTTGCATGAGCTCTGGGCCCATGATTCCATCAGGGAACCCTGGGAAGTTCTCCACTTCTGTTGTGAGGGTCAATTGACCTCCGGGTTCATTCCCCTCGACCACAAGTGGATGCATATTCGCACGTGCAAGATAAATCGCTGCAGTTAGACCAGCAGGACCTGTACCGAGGACAACAACTTTATGCATGCGTTTCCCTCCTGAATGGTTTAGTAAAATACCCCTCATAAGCGAGGGGTATGAATGTCATTCCTTTTTCCAAGAGCCAAATTCAATCTGCACGGGGCTTGTGGGTGGTGCACAGCACAAGGATATGTCACGTGGTTCACCAGCAGATTCAAACTCCGAATCCGCGCTGGTGTAGAAAATTTCCCACGCGTTTCCGTCTGGATCATACACCCACACTTTATCCTGCACAGCATAGCAGCATGTGGTTCCCATCTCATCAATGGTTAACAAACCTGCCTCGCGCAACCTTTCTCCCATCTTTAACACATCTTCAGTATGGTCTACCTGGAATCCTAAGTGATTAAGCACACCCTTCTTTTCAAAAGGGCGTACATTCAGCGAGAAATGGAGGGCAGGTGCATCCAGTTCAAACTTAGCGTAGTTGTCCTTCACTTTAGTTGGCTCGGTTCCAAAGAAGCTACGATAAAATTTAAGAGAAGCTTCGAGATCGGTACAATTTACGGCCACGTGCATTCTTTTAATCATGACCCTACCCCCTATTTGCCTTCAGCAAGGAATTTTTCAATACGTGCTTTAATGGAATCACGGACAGTGCGAAAACTAGTCATGATCTCTTCTTCTGTTCCCGTTGCTTTCGCAGGGTCGTCAAAGCCCCAATGCCACTTCACAACATTTTTATTGGAGATTACAGGGCAATGTTCATCTGCATGCCCACAAAGCGTGATGACGTAATCAGCACGATTTAATGTTTCTACATCAATCACATCAGAAGTGTGGTTGCTGATGCCCACTCCAGCCTCTTCCATTACTTGAACGGCTCTTGAATTCAGACCATGCGCTTCGAGACCAGCGCTTTTCACTTCGTAACGCTCTCCCCCCAACGCTTTCAAAAAGCCATCTGCTATTTGGCTGCGGCAAGAATTCCCCGTGCAAAGGAAATAGATAAGTGGTTTTTTCTCCATGTAGTTCAGTCTCCTTTATTACAAATAGTCGTAGATGTTAAACGATGATTTGTAGCCACAGATATAGCCCAACAAGCGTGATAAACAACGTTGGAATTGTCAGGATGATTCCTGTTTTGAAGTATTGTCCCCACGTAATCGTCACGTTCTTACGGGATAACACATGCAGCCATAGCAATGTTGCAAGTGAACCGATAGGAGTAATTTTAGGCCCCAAATCACTACCGATCACGTTTGCATAAATTAACGCCTCTCGAATAATACCAGAGGTATTCGTTCCTTGGATGGCCAAAGCGTCAATCATTACGGTTGGCATGTTGTTCATGATCGAGGAAAGGATCGCAGACAGAAATCCCATGCCTACTGTTGCTGTAAACAGCCCTTGGTCCGCAAGTGCTTGAATCAATTGTCCAAGCATGTCAGTCAATCCAACATTACGGAGGCCGTAAACAACGACATACATCCCGATGGAGAAGACCACTACTGCCCATGGTGCATCTTTGATGATTTTCCTAGTCTCAATGCCTTTACTGCTCCGTGCAGCCACGATAAAGATAATGGCTGCAATCCCTGCTGTGACGGATACCGGGATGGCTACGACTTCATTCATCAAGTATCCAATCAGAAGAATACCTAAAATGATCCACGAGAGACGGAATAGACGAACATCTTTTATCGCTTCATGAGGTTGTTTTAGCGCACCTAAATCATATTGTTTGGGAATATCGTTTTTGAAATAAAGAAACAATACAATTAAGCTTGCTCCCATCGCAAAAAAGTTGGGTACAATCATACGGGTAGCATACTCAACAAAACCGATATTAAAAAAGTCTGCGGAGACAATGTTGACAAGATTGCTAACGATCAATGGCAACGAAGTAGTGTCCGCAATAAATCCACTCGCCATAATGAATGGCAGAATCATTTTATCCGGGAACTTCAGTGCTCTCACTTGTGCAAGAACAATTGGTGTCAGTATGAGTGCTGCGCCATCATTTGCAAAAAAAGCTGCAACAGCTGCTCCCAATAGAACGACATAGACGAACATCAGCCGACCATTTCCTCTGGCCATCCGAGCCATATGCAAGGCAGACCATTCAAAAAAACCGATTTCGTCCAAGATCAGCGATATCAAAATAATGGCGACAAACGCCAGCGTTGCATTCCAAACGATCCCCGTTACCGTCACAACATCGGCAAAACTGACAACACCAAAAACTAATGCTAGGATAGCACCACCTGTTGCTGACCAGCCAATGTTAAGTCCTTTCGGTTGCCAGATGACAAATGTCAATGTCACAGCAAAGATCAGAAAGGCAATCCAAACAGAAAACATGCTCTCTCTCCTTTCGCTATTCGCAAGTTACGAGGAGGCCTTGTGCCGCCAACTTCTCGAACTCCTCTGAGTAATCGGGGAGATTCCCTAAAGCGAAGCGAAGTTGTTCTAAACGCTCTTGATTCAGAGTGTAGATGACCCACTGTCCTCTTCTGGATTCAATGACTAAATCTGCACTTTTTAACTTACTCATGTGCTTAGACACGGCAGGCTGCGAAATGCCAAAAATGGGAACTAATTCACAAACACAGCAACTTCGATGGTTTAATAAACTAATTATTTTTAACCGGGTAGGGTCCGCAAGTGCTTTTAATGCGTTGACCATTTGCTTTGTGTCCATGTCTATTTTTTACCTCCTCTCCATTCATCAACAATAACCTTATACTATTATAACCATATGGTTATTTCAATATGTCGATTGTAAAGATTTCAGTCCCTTCTTCTTTCTATTCAACGTTACAGCTTCTTCATAATTTGCAATAGATCTGAGAAATTCGCATTAGCAATACGTATAATACTCTAAGTATGTCAGGAAGGTTCCTCGACCTTAATCAATCGATTTAATAAAGCTGTTGTGTTGTTAATCCCATTTTACAGAGTTGGAATAATTCGGCTTACTTATTTTGTAGTAGCGTAGTTGCTGTTTGGCATGTTGTATCTTTTCTCTCCTTTTAGGATCTCTTCTGCTCTTTACAGTTTGAAAAGGGCATATTTGCTCACTGATAATATTTATTTTGTCAGGAATTGCTTCAGAATGAATCTCATATACCTTTTGTTCACCGAACGGAAGAACGAGAAAAAACGGTGACAGGTATTCGTATGAAAACGGTGGCAACTGTAACATTATGAATTTAGTCATAAGCTTTTTAGCTATAGATAACCACGTCCAGAAAAGGGAGATGGAAACATGAGCAATGCTCCGTCCCAGTACCCACTTTAACGAAGCTCTACTTTCATTGCTAATATCTTCTACTTGTGATTTCCATAAATCCACTACATCCTCAAAAAACTCTGAGTACAAGGTAAACGGAAATTGAACAAATCGATGATCAACCGTTTTAGGGCGTTTGTATCTAGCCGTGACATGTCTTGGCGATTGGAAGCCTTGAACAAATGATCTCCAATGTACATAAGCAAACGCATAAGGACATTTAGGGGCTGCATTGTCAGCAAGAAAATAACGTTCTATGCAAGTTTTGTGTTTCATTAGTACGGTTTTACGGAGATTTCTTGCGATAGAAGAAATTAGCTGATTATACGAAAGGAATAAGTCCTCTTGTTGTACACGCAATCGACTTTTTCCCAATGAATACTCACCGATATGGGGATAACTTTTCTTGGAATATGTCATATTTTCATATTTCTCTTGATCCCCTTTAATCATACTAATTTTTGGGGTAGTTATCTGAGATATATACCGTTTTGGTGTCTTGCTGTTTTCATTAGTAAGAAAACTTAATACTCCTTCAAACAGAGTTGGAGATTGATGTAATCCCTTTTCTGTAAACAAATAGATAGATTCCATCTTCTTACTGTTGTAATTAACTTCGGATAACCAAGTTTTTACCTTGTTACACTGAATAGCATCATCTGTCCCCCATTCCTTATAAAAAAAACGAGCAGCGCTTTCTTGTAGATAAAAATGGCCACATTTGCACACATAAGGGGATAGAAATCCATCATCAGTCATTTCGTATGTATAGATTTGACTACAATTCGGGCATGCGAAATGTAGAGGAGATAAGTGAAAGGGGCAGTAGTGTAGGAACCTCCATTGATGGAATATGCTATGGTAGCCTGTTTTAAGACATGCTTCACAAATGGCGAGATCTTCGCGGAGAAAAAAAGTAGTACGATGCCTTTCTAATAACGGTGATAAGAGTTGGTTTATTATTTTTTGATGGAAAGAAACCATATCAAAGCCTAGCACATCTTGAACTGTATGTGAATCAAAGCCTGATAAAGTTATCAGATTTCGATGGCAACTCCCAATTCCTGCCTTCAGACTTTTTACCCGGTCCGTTCCGAGTATTTTCAATACTTCTCTGGCTGTTAATGTATTGGCGAATTTGAACTTTTCAAGAATAGACCAGGATGATTCATACGGCCGTATCCAATTTTTTCTCCATGTGTAGGGATTCATCAGCTTTTGATCGACCTCACTTTCTGATGAAATTGATATGTCATAAGGATTCATCAAATTCTACTGCCGGAATGCGAAGCTCAGCATGAATATAACCACTAGCGTATATCGCTTCTTCCCACAATGCCTTCGTTACCCAACCAATATTCCGACCGTTTGCTCCGAACTCTAAGAGAGCGTATTCAATCGTGGTTATTAAATATTGCATAGGGATCTCAAAGGTTCCTCGGATTTTAGCTTGCTGGCGCAAAGAAGAGAAAACATCAAATAGTTCCTCGGAACAATCTTGAAGCCGATTTCCCACTGCATAGGCTTCAGGGAAGAAAAACCGCGTGTATGACCATCCTGATCCTTTTGGAAACTCTGCAAGCTGATCAAAACCACTAAGACAAATGCTTAAATCATCTTTGGTTTTAATTCCTGTAAAACGATGCTCATGTACCATGAAACGACCAATAATCTGGTGTCTTTTGGTTTCCATGAACAGAGTCCTACGGTGTAACAATTCTTCTTGTCCCACTAATATCACAGTCATTGCAATTCGATTCTGGTCAAGTTCATTGTAAATATCCATTAGCCAACCATAATTGAGTTCATGCAAACATTGCGCTTCATCAATAAACATGACAATCCTCTTATGTCTGGATGTGTCCCCTTTTTCTGCTAGGAATTTGGCTAAACGATCCCTTTTGATACTGGGTTTTCCGGAAAATGGGACTCCATGACCAACATCTTTTAACAGTGTTTCAAAGAAAACACCTTCATTGGCAAGCTTCGTATGTAAAGTGCGAATGTGGAATACGGGTAAATCATTCCCAAATTCGTTTGGCAAAATTCGCAATAGATATTCAATCGCACGTGTTTTTCCTAAGCGTGGTCGACCGTAAATAATCCCTCCTGGTGAACGGTATTTGATCCATTTTGAAATAGCTTGAAACATTCGTAAAACTTCATTTGTTGGGATAATGTAGGACTGTTCTTCAATTGGATGCGTTCCAGTAGGCACATGAGGTCGAGGCTGCTCTAGGAGGTTCTCAAAGGATATCTGTTCGTAATGATCTTTGGACACCGAGTACTCCCCTTTATAAATTTATGGTTTTAAACTTTTCACGTAGTTTGGATAGATCTGATGCTTGACTACCACCCTTATTGGATTGTTTCGATTGTCTATCATGATTTATGGGTTTCGCATGTTCTGAAGGTTTCGTTTCAGACATGTCCTTTTTTTGTTCTGGAACCTGGGACTCCATTTGTTTTATGTATCTTTGATGTGTAGCTAATGAATTACGGACCTTTTTATTGTTGGTCGCTTTTTCTTCATAGTATTTATTTAAAGCCTCAATTGGATCAACGTTATTAGCATAGTGCAAAAGTTTATTTCTCTGTAGCGCGTTAATTTGTTTTCGCATTTGCAATGTGTGAGGAGTAATACCCCATCTACCCGTAGCGGTAATGTACCCCAGTTCTCCTCCATCTTTGAGGAACGCTTTTAAATACCGAATGTCATTTGTGTTGACTAGTAAATAAATTTCTTCCCCAATCAGATCAAATGTATTAGAAAGTAGTTCATTTCTATATTCAACTCCTTCAAATGTGATGTAGGGTCTTTTCCCCTGTTTAATATTTCCACGAACAGTTCGAATAGCAGGTACACCAAAAAATTCAACTTCTTTTCTTAGCTCTTCAGGCAACCATCTTGGCTCCATACCTCTATGCACCACCCTTTGTTCCATGACTTCAAGTGGACTCAGATATCCCAAACTACTGTGTGGCTCATGATTGTAATTTGCGATCAGGACAGCTGTGATCTGTTCAAGCTCTTCCACATCCATCTCATATTTAATTGCCATCTTTTCTGGATGAGTTCGACGGGGGTCAGTAGGATGACTCCCAGTTGTATTCACAAAACGATGATAACCGTTTTCTTCTAGGAGCCCAAAGAATCTCTCCACAAATGGACGTCGCTCCGGCATGTTTACGGGACCAGGATTCATAGCACAACCGACGACGTTAGCTAGTCTGTTTGTCACAATCTTTGCCAGATTGGCCTTTCCATTGTCATAGCAGAACTCACTCCAAAGCGCCCATTGTGTTTGAGGAATGGCTTCAAAATGAAAACCGCCTTTTGTAGGATAGTTCAATCCTGGAATGGTGAGCTTTTTAGGAGATGTTGGAACAATTGCATTACGGATGCAAGCTAATACGTCGCTAGCTGAATACTGTGATTGAAGACAGATATGGTAACCAATAACGACTCGAGTGGCAACGTCTATAATAACGAGTAGCCATATCCTTTCTAACACATCTACGCACTCGTCCCCGAATTGATTTCTAAATTTGATAGTGAGAATAAGGTCAATTTGATGGCCGTCAAACTCAACTCGTTGAAAGGGTTTTAGGATATGATCCGCATTTTTATGACCAATGCCAGTGTGCCGGATATGTCGGGCAGCTTCGTCACCGTATCGATTGGCAGCTTGATTTGGAAGGTTTTGTTCCAGTTTTTTTAAGTACCGATAAAGCGATCGTCTCCCTAAATCCCTCGTACTAAAGGGATAGTCTTTCATTGATAACCCTAAGGATCTGCAAGCATTTAGAAATGTTACATGTATATGTTTGGGTTTTTTCACAGGATCAGTGGCTCTTCCTTGTTTGGTTGTCAAATATTGATCGTGGATGAGTTCTTTAATGTGGGGATGTTTACTTAAGAAATGGTTGAAGATTCCTGTGAGTTTTTCTGATTTTGAGGATAGATTGGTTCGAGTGTAAGACTTTAGTTTTTTTTGAGGGATCAAGGCACGGTAGCCCCAAAGCACACCGTTCGAATCTTCAGACAAACAACGTTTTACAAAGTCTATAAGACGATTCCTTGAAACCCCTGTCTCCCGCGTTATCTGATCTAAAGTAAAATGAGGAGACATATACATTTCAATAGCTCGTTTTCGAGACAAAAAAGTTTCCCTGTCTTTAGCAGTTAGGGTATCGAGTAAGACTCCTGGCCATGTGGACAAATCCAAGTCTGAAGGGTCAATGGATTTCCCCTCAAGTATTTTCCTGTGAGCCATGAATCCAGACCTCCGTATCTAATCCCAAAAGCGTTTGGTCAATATTCGAGTAAAAAACCCCAAAATAGATCATATTGAATATCGTTTCATTTAGGCGAGATGGTAAAAAGTGTGGAAGTTCCGTACGAAGGTGTCTTATTGACATTCGGTGACTACCTACTGCTTTCAATATTTGGTGCCGGTCAATTTCATTAGGGATTAATTGATTCTTTATCGTTGGGATCAATACTCTTAGGTTATCAAGAAGTATTTGATTAACACGAATATCTTTCTCCGTTTTGATTTCATAATTGAAATTATTTTGTACGCACCATTTTCTTTGAATGGTTGTTTGCCTAATAGAGCGCTCGGATCTTTGGTTTCGCGGATCTAATTCTTGCGTATATTTAACTTCAATAAAACTTTGGCTTCCGTCTACTCTTTCAATCCACATATCAAAAATACTACTTACCTTAGCACCTTCGTACAAACCTTCAATTCTAACTGGTTGTTCACAGAACCGCTTAACTGTTTGGTCAGCTTCTACTAGTAGCCAATGTTCATACTCAAGGTCACTGAAAAAATGGACCATTCGTTGGAGTTTGGGGCTAAAAACATGCCAATAGTTACTGCCATACCTAGTACTTCGTTTCGTTATGACCGGTTGTTCGTACATGAGTCACCTCCACAAGCTAATGATCTTATTTTTTCTGAAAATGTTAAAGATTATACCTTTTTGTAGAAATTCTACCTATTTTTATATTTTCCTCTCAAACGATAACAGAATCTCGTTCCGCACCTTCGGTATACATGTTTGTGTCACAATTCGTGCTGGTATACTTGTTTGTGTCTCAAAAAAATGACACAAACAAGTATACTAAAAGATGCAAAAAACTTGATTTAACGTCGTTTTCAGCTACACTTTTGGTATACATGTTTGTGTCACTAGACAGATGATCTAGATTACCAGGAATCTGTAGTTTGAGGCATTCTTACAGAAAGTTCACGGAACAACTGAGCTGCAGCACGTGTATAATTCGACGATACGGCGTTTCGTGCAAGATCAAGTGATTGAGCATCAGACACGGCCAAGGACGCTGCAAAAGCGTATTTCTTGCTTAAAATCGTTTTGTCGGTTTTGTGCAAAGGAAAATTGGATCACAGTAGAGTTTATGGTGGGCATTCAAGCGCCGAAAACAAATAAAAAATTGCCAGTTTATATGAGATTAATCGTGCTGCAACAGTTATTTCGGTTTTTGGAATGACAAACGAAAATTCGCGCAGCGAAACCATGTGATGTTCAAGCTTCTAGCGACAACCGGCATGTGTCGGCAAGAATTAGTGGATTTAGATTTAACGTGGGAAAATTTGACTTGGAGTGGAATACCGTACGAATTTACGAGAAGGGTAACAAAGAGAGAGTCCTCCCTCTTCATCCAATGGTGCTACCATTGATTCTGAAGTATCGGGAGCAGTGAGAACCATTTCGATTGCATTCAAAGGAGTTCTTCAACATCTTTGTTACGTTCACAGGATGATTCTTCTTCCGAAGTGGATATCTGACCGCTGCAGGAGCTTCTTGGCCATGAAAGTTTAGCAACTACGTCCATCTACACCCATGTAGATCTGGAACAAAAGAAACAAGCGGCTCAATCTTTTCGATTTGATTTTGAAAGGAATAAACCTCCCCTCTAAAAGTCGGTATCTCAATAGAGAGGAGGTTTATCGTTTTTGCTTTCAGTTCATGAAATAGCAATTTTATGAACTAGATTTAATTTTATTAAAACTATAGATTTTTTAATCGAACTTTTAACAAAACCGAATTTTCAGATGATTCCCTTTATTGACTTTGCCATAATTCCTCTTCTACATAGTCTTTCGTTCACACACTGTATTCTCAATTTCCCTATACGCTCTTTCGTTTGTTTTGAACCTCCCCCTCTTAACCCTCGTTTACTACAATGGTTTTGGTTACCGTTTGACTAAAACCTGTGCTACTCTCTTCGTAGGTTATGAATTCAGGACGTCAATATGATTTTGTATCACTACTCCTCCCTACAGATGAATCCATCCTTTTTGTAGGATCATAGCTGTAACGTCTGGCATTCCGAACGTGCTGAACAATATGGACAAAGGCATGGAATTTACCAGCAGGACAGCTTTTCCTTTATAATTCGAAAGCAATTGAACCTCAACCGAAATGCGAGAATGAACTTGACGATAAGCTAGTGTGGGGTTACCATAGTGTTGGTAATAAATATAAAAAATGATAATTTTTTCAACTAATTTGAATTACAATCTAAATGTCTCTTATCTTTTTAAGTGGATGGACTTGAAAAAGTTTTCGATCAAGGGATTCAGAGTAGAGGGTCTCAATAATTGTTACACGACGACAACGTTTTACATGACTCAAGTACTGTTGAGCATTTAATTCTAGGGCTGCTGTTACTACCAATTATCTGAGAAACATCTCGAAAAGGAGTCAATCACCTATATGAACTGGTATGTTCTCTTTGTTAAATCGGGTAATGAACATTCTGTAAAAGATTGGCTGAATAAAGCCTTTGATAAAGAAACTTTATACTCAATCGTTCCAAAACGAATCGTTCCTGAGAAAAAAAACGGTGAACTTCTGCGTGTCGAGAAGAATTTGTTCCCCGGATATATTTTTGTAAAAACAGAAATGAATTTTTCAACATACTACTCCATTAAACGGCATTCAAAAATCATCCGCATACTAAACTATCTAAATAAGATAGACCTAACATACGATAGTACCGTTTCCCCCCGAAACTGCCGTGGGAATCAAAATTATGAAGAAGCGCATTATTTTAAAAAGATTCCCGAAGAAGAAATGTCGATTATTCTTAAACTTCTGAATAATGATGATCAGATCGATTTTTCCCAAGTATACACGCAAGATTTTAAAGTATATGTAGAATCAGGTCCATTAAAAGGAATGGAAGGTATTATTAAAAAAATCGATAAACACAGGAGAAGGGTAAAAGTGCTTGTTTCCCTTATGGGAGATGAGCGAATTATCGACCTTGGTATTGAATTTATTGAGCCTAGTGTGTAATTCATTTAGCCATCATAGGTAAATGCTAAATGTTCAAATCCCCTGAAAGCATGACAACTGTACTGGAGGTTGAACATTATGCAAATATACGCTGTCCCTATATCTACATTACCAGATGTGTACATTTCACACCTCTTAACCTTTGTTACTGAAGAAAAGAAACAAAGACTGTCCAAGTTCCTTCAACGTGAAGATCTGATCAGAGGACTATTGGGCGACCTCCTTATTAGAAAAATCGTTTCTGAAAAATTTGCTATTCCTCTGAAAAGTATCTTATTTAGCAAGAACACATTTGGAAAACCGTACCTTTACATGCCGTTAAACCTACTTCATTTTAATATCTCACACTCGGGCAGATGGATAGTCTGCATAATAGACGAGCACCCTGTGGGTATTGATATAGAAAGAATACATACGGTTGATCTACAGATTGCAAAACAGTTTTTTGCACAAGAAGAATATGAATTTATTGAGAATGAACAGGATGCTCTGCAAAGATACTCTCGCTTTTTTAAAGTCTGGACGGCCAAGGAGAGTTATGTCAAAGCAATCGGCCATGGACTCTCGATTCCCCTAAATAGCTTTTCAACTGTTCGAGGAGGTGGAGTTGAGGGATTACGTGTCTATGATCAATGTAATTGGTATTTTAAAATATTCTTTCTTGATGACCAATATACTCTTACTGCTTGCGCGCAGAACGACAAGTTTTGTGAAACGGTTGAGATCATTGCCTTGAATACATTTGTTCAGTTTTTTCTAAATGATTGAGGGTGACCAGCACTCTTGCTATTTAATTTGTGAAGTTACTTTGTTTATTCTTTGATGAAACTCGAAAGCCTCGATAATACCAACTAATGTTTTGCTCTGGTATTCAGGGAAAATCCCCCATTTCAATCTCGTTTTTTTATGATAATCTCTTTTTGTCCGATTTCAAAACTGCAAACTCCTTAAACAAAACGTTGCTAGCTATCATTCAATCTCTCTCCTGTCCGTGTTCCCTTCTATTAGACGCTACAGTCTGCACCCTCGTGTTCGGGGGTGCTTCCTATATTTACTTCAGGGTGAGGATGTAAAAAAATCCCGCCAATGTAGAAGGCGGGACTATGTCCAAAAGCTACGGTTGTACTCGTTGGCTGGTCATGATCTTTTTAAGACAAATACTCGTATCATTAACAATTTGCTGAACTAATTCAATAAATTGAGCAATGAACTCGTTAGCCGATTCATCTGGGAGATACGCATCTCGGTATGTCATTTCCAGGTACAGGGTCCGCTGATCTTCTTGTACGACAACAAAGTGGATATCGAATTTGCTTGGAGCGCAATCATATTCGACAGGGAGCATCTCCAGACCCGCAATTTTCTCTACTTCGTCCTTTTGTGCAAATTGGAACATGACATTGAACAAAGGGTTTGTGCTGAGCTCACGCGGGACGTTCAGTTTGTCCACCAGATGATCAAAAGGATAATCTTGATTTTCATATGCTTCTAGCAGTCGCTCCTTCACTTGATTCAAATACTCCAGAAAGTTCAGGCTGCGTCGTAGCGAGTTACGAATGGCCAACGTATTGACAAACATTCCTACGATATTCTCCAGTCCATCGTGATGTCTTCCGGAGATTGGAGTACCAACCACAATATCTTCCTGATCAGACAGCTTGGACAACAGAATTGTAAAGGTGGTCATCAACACCATGAAAAGGGTCGTCTCTGTTGACTGAGCAAGGTTCTGCAAGGCTACAGTTGTGTTTTCCTCAAGGGAAAAATAGATCGTACGGGTTTTGGTATCTGCTGTCAAGGAAGCTTGGCGACTGACTGGCATTTGTATCGGGTGAACAGGCTCTTTGAATATCTCTAGCCAGTATTTCTCCTGCTTTTGCCATTCTCTCGTATTCATGAGCTGATTTTCCCAGACAGCGTAGTCCTTATATTGAAGCTTGGGGGTGTCCATCTGTCTTTTTTCGTAAAGGGCTACTAAATCTTTTAGTATAATCCCTATTGACATACCGTCTGTTATGCTATGGTGCATATCAATGATGAGGATGCACTCTTCTTTATCTATCAGCTTGATTAGCGCTGATCGAAACAGCGGTGGTCTATCCAGGCGAAACGGCCTGACAAAATCTTGAATCATTTCTGTCGCTTCTGCCTCGGTCAGTTCATATACAAAAGAGGTAAACGAAACGTCAGAATGCACCTTTTGGAGCAACGCACCGGATTCCACATCCAATTGAAAGGATGTCCGAAGTGATTCATGTCGCTGGACAAGTTCCTTCATGGCCTCCCCAACACGCTGAATGTCCAGTCTCCCTTTCATTCTGCGTATGACTGGAACGTTGTAAGTTGTTCCGCTACCTAGTAGTTTATTGATCATAAACAGCCGCTTTTGTGCTGAGGATGCTGGGTAGAAAGGACGCTCGGCAACTACTTCCAGTGAAGGCAATGGATTCACAGAGCAATTTTCGATCTGTTTAGCTAGTTCTCGAATGGTAGGATTACGAATCAACAGATTAAGATTCGATTTAACGCCAAAAGCCTTATTTATTTTGCCAATTACATCAAGCGCTTTGAAGGTTTGGTCTGTTAACTGAAAGAAATGATCATGAACGCTCACCTTACGGATTCCAAGTGTTTCCTGCCACAGAGCGGCTAATTGTTGCTCTGTTTCTCCCCTCGGTTCGTCCTCCTCAGTCAGAACCACGTTATCGGGCCACAAAGGCAACGCTTTGCGGTCAATTTTGCCGTTCGGAGTCAGCGGTAGTGACTCTAGCAATATGAGATATTGCGGGACCATATATCCTGGAAGCTCGTCTTGCAGGTAATGATGGAGTTGGTCGGTTGTCAAAGAGCTGACCGGAACTACATATGCTCGGAGTATCGCGTCCCCGTCCACATCCTGTACAGCCGTAACCACTGCTTCCTTTACTAGAGGATGATCGATTAGCTTCTTCTCGATCTCTTCAATTTCAATGCGGAATCCACGTATTTTGACTTGGTGATCTACCCTTCCAATGAATACCACGTTGCCATCTGGTATCCGCTTGACGATGTCTCCCGTCTTGTACACGACTCTCTCGGGCAACTCGTTGCTCTGTACAAAGCGTTCCTCCGTCAACTCGGGAGCATTGTAATAGCCAAGGCCGACCCCCACGCCTCCGATACACAACTCACCTTCCATACCTTCCGGGACAATCTTCATCTCTTTGTCCACCACATACAATCGGACGTTATCAATTGGTTTGCCGATCGGCAGCTCGATTTCGCCTTGCCAGTCTTCGCTGCGCATACGGTAATAGGAAGCGATGTCAGTACATTCGGTCGGGCCGTAGGTATTGACGATCTCCGCCTGGCAGTTCTCGCTGCGCACCCATGGACCCAGCTTGGTCATGTGGATCGGCTCGCCGCCCAAAAATACCCAGCGGAGGCTTTTCAGCTTTTGGTAGCCGTCGTCTGCATTCTCCTCGAGCAACGGGTAAAACGCGCTAGGTGTGCAGTTGATTACGGTAATGCCTTCACGTTCAATGGTCGTCGACATCTGTTCGTAGTCATACAAACCCGGCTCGAAAAGGATTAAGCGTCCACCAGTAATCAACGGCGCGTATAGATTTTTTTGCGCCAGATCAAAGCTGGCTGAAGCAATGAGCAGGACCCGTTCGTTCTCGGTAAACCTAAACTCCCTTGTGTACCAGTGAAGTAAATTGACAAAGGCATGAGACCGGATCATAGCACCTTTGGGATTTCCCGTTGATCCAGAGGTATAAAGTACGTACATCAATCGCTCAGGATCATATGGAAGCAGCAGGTTTTCACTTGGAAACTCAGATGCTAGAAGGTCTTCCACCGCAACAATATCTGCATCCGTGTCGGCGATACGGTCTTGAAACACACGCTGGACGAGCAACAACTTCGCACTGGAATTGCGTAGCAAGTAACGAAGACGCTCCGCTGGATAGCCGGGGTCAACTGGGGTATAGGTAGCTCCGGCTTTTAGGACTCCAAGTAGGCCTGTAATGAGTTCCAGGGAACGCTCTGCCATCACGACAACGACATCTCCCTCTCCGATTCCCCTGTGATGCAGGGCATGAGCGATACGGTTGGAAGACGCATGCAGTTGACGGTAAGTGAGGCGCTGTTCACCGAACACGACGGCGATCTCCTCGGGGCGTTGTTCAACCTGGTTCTCCAACATGTGTGCGATGCTTAGCTCATATGGATATTCGGTGGTGGTCTGATTCAATTCATGAACAAGGCGCTTTCGTTCTTCCGGTGACAGCATGTCCATATCTTCTAGAAGCTGGTCGGCATTACGGACCAGTTGTTCTAGCAGATTGAGGTAATGGTGTAGTAACCTCTCCATCTTGTTTTTGGCAAACAGCTTGACGCAATATTCCAGATTCAACTGGATGCCTCCGTCTTCTCTCTCGATCGCTTCCAGCATGAGGTCAAACTGAGAGACATGGGCGTTGATCGGATGAGTTACCATCCTTACCCCTTCCATGCGCGGAAGGTAACTCTCCATGTTTTGCAGCACGAACATGGTATCAAACAACGGATTGCGGCTTAAATCCCGAGAGAACTCTAGTTTCTCGACCAGCTTGTCAAACGGCCATTCCTGGTGTTCATAGGCTTTCAGACAACGCTCTCGTACTTCTGTAAGAAAGGCACGGAATGACTTGGCTGGGTGCGGGAAGTTCCTTAGCGCCAGTGTGTTGACGAACATTCCCACGATATTTTCAAATTCAGCCTGTTGCCTTCCCCCGATTGGTGATCCGACAATGATATCGGTTTGTCCCGTATACTTGTGCAACAACACTTGATACGCAGCAAGTAAAACCATATACAGGGTGGATTCTGTTTCTTCGGCTACCTGTCCCAGCTTTTTGGCCAGTGAGGCGTCCACGTGGATGCTTACCTTGTCGCCCTCGAAGCTTTGTAACGGTGGCCGCGGGTGATCCAAGGGCAGATTCAATACCGGTAGCTCCCCTTGCAACAAGTCGAGCCAATACCGCTCCTGTTCTTGCAAGGTCTCTCGCCTTTTGTTTTGCCAACTCGCATAATCCTTGTACTGCATCGGCAATGATTCCAGTACTTCTCCTTCATAGAGGGCGGAAAATTCTTTCAATAAAATCTGTATAGAAATACCGTCTGCAATAATGTGATGCATGTCCAGTAGAAACAGATGTTCGTTTGCGCCGAGCCGGATGACTTTCACTCGGAACAACGGACCTACACTCAGATCGAATGGACGCACGAACTGCCTGATTAGTTGGTCAGGCACTCCAGCAATCACTTCCTCATAGGTAAAGAAGCCTTTCACTTCTTTTAGCACTTTTTGAAAAACCGTATCGCCAACCATCTCAAAGCATGTGCGAAGTGATTCATGCCGACGGCTTAACGAGGTAAATGCTTCGTGACAGCGGTCAGCGTCCAATGGGCCATATACGTGAGCCGCCCATGGCACGTTGTAGGCAGTGCCCACGTCTTCGAACTGTTCCAAAACATAGAGCCTTTCTTGCTCTGAGGAAAGCCGATGATATTCTTGCCCTCCTGCTGTAGGAATGGATACGATGCTTGTCTTCGGTGTTTGTAGAATGACCTCGGCAAGCTGCTGAATAGTCGGCGATCGAAATAAAGTTTGAATCGGGATGGACACACCAAATGTCTTTTTGATCCGAGAGAGAAGGGCAATGGCTTTTAAGGAGTGTCCTCCTAAACGAAAGAAACTGTCTTGGAGGCTAACCTTGCTAATGCCAAGAACATCCTCCCACAGTGTCGCCAATCGTTGCTCTGTCTCACCGTTGGGATCGTTTTCCTCCGTTCGCTCGATTTGCTGAGTAGGCAAGGGCAGCGCTTTGCGGTCGATTTTGCCGTTCGGAGTCAGTGGTAATGCCTCGAGGATCATTACCAACTGCGGGACCATATACGCTGGCAGTTCCATCTGGAGGTAATTGCAGATTTGGTCAGTGGTCAGCTTAGTGATCGGTACTACATATGCACGGAGCGTCGTGTCTCCGCTTGCATCTTGTACAGCCGTAACCACTGCCTCTTTCACCTGATGGTGATCGAGGAGTTTCTTTTCGATTTCTTCGATCTCAATGCGGAATCCACGTATTTTGACTTGATGGTCTACCCTTCCTATGAACATTATGTTGCCATCTGGTAATCGCTTGACGATGTCTCCCGTCTTGTACACGACCCTCTCGGGCAACTCGTTGCTCTGTACAAATCGTTCCTCCGTCAACTCGGGAGCATTGTAATAGCCAAGACCGACCCCCACGCCTCCGATACACAACTCACCTTCCATACCTTCTGGCACGATTTTCATCTCTTTATCCACGACATACAGCCGGGTGTTGTTAATTGGCTTGCCGATTGGCAGCTCGACTTCACCCTGCCAGTTTTCGTTGCGCATGCGGTAATAGGAAGCGATGTCGGTACATTCGGTCGGGCCGTAGGTATTGACGATTTCCGCCTGGCAGTACGGGCTGCGCAGCCATGGACCCAGATGGGTCATGTGGATCGGTTCTCCGCCCAAAAATACCCACCGCAAGCTTTTCAGTTTTTTGTAGCCGTCGTCTGCATTCTCCTCGAGCAACGGGTAAAACGCGCTAGGTGTGCAGTTGATCACGGTAATGCCCTCACGTTCAATAGTGCTGGACATTTGTTCGTAATCATACAGACCCGGTTCGAAAAGAATCAGGCGTCCACCTGTGATCAACGGCGCGTATAAATTTTTTTGCGCCAGATCAAAGCTGGCTGAAGCAATGAGCAGAACCCGTTCGTTTTCGGTAAACGTAAACTCTTGGGTGTACCAGTGAAGCAAATTAACAAATGCATGCGATCGGATCATGGCTCCCTTCGGATTTCCTGTTGATCCAGAGGTATAAAGCACGTACATCAATCGCTCAGGATGATAGGGAAGAAGCAGGTTTTCACTTGAAAACTCAGCTGCTAGAAGGTCTTCCACCGCAACAATATCTGCATCCGTGTCGGCAATACGGTCTTGAAACGCACGCTGGACGAGCAACAACTTCGCACTGGAATTGCGTAGCAAGTAACGAAGACGCTCCGCTGGATAACCGGGGTCAACTGGGGTATAGGCAGCCCCGGCTTTTAGCACCCCGAGCAAACTTGTAATCAGTTCCAGCGAACGCTCGGCCATCACGACAACAACGTCTCCCTCTCCGATTCCCCTGTGATGCAGGGCATGAGCGATACGGTTGGAGGATGCATGCAGTTGACGGTATGTGAGGCGTTGTTCACCGAACACGACAGCGATCTCATCCGGGCGTTGTTCGACCTGTTTCTCCAGCATGTGTGCAATGCTTAGCTTAGAAGGAAATTCGGTGGTGGTCTGATTCAAGCCATAGACAAGGCGCTCTCGTTCATCTGCTGACAGCATGTCCATTTCTTCCACACGTTGGTCGACATTATGAACTAGTTGCTCCAGCAGATTGAGGTAATGGCGTAGCAACCTCTCCATCGTATTTTTGGCAAACAGCTTGACGCAGAACTCCAGATTCAAATGAATGGTGTCATTTCCTCTTTCGATTGCTTCCAGCATCAGGTCAAACTGAGAAACATGGGCGTTGATCGGATGAGTTACCATCTTTACCCCTTCCATACTTGGAAGGTAGCTCTCCATGTTTTGCAGCACGAACATGGTGTCAAACAACGGATTGCGGCTTAAATCCCGAGAGAACTGTAATTTCTCCACCAGCTTCTCAAACGGCCATTCCTGATGTTCATAGGCTTTCAGACAACACTCTCGTACTTCTGTAAGAAAGGCACGGAATGACTTGGCTGGGTGCGGGAAGTTCCTTAGCGCCAGTGTGTTGACGAACATTCCCACTATATTTTCAAATTCAGCCTGTTGCCTTCCCCCGATTGGTGAGCCTACGATAATATCGGTTTGTCCCGTATACTTGTGTAACAACACTTGATACGACGCGAGCAAAACCATATACAGGGTGGTTCCCGTTTCCTCGGCTACCTGTCTTAGCTTTTTCACAAGTGGAGCGTCCAAGTGGGCACTTACTTTGTCGCCCTCGAAGCTTTGTAACGGTGGCCGTGGGTGATCTAGGGGGAGATTCAGTACAGGTAGCTCCCCTTGTAGCAAGTCGAGCCAATACTGCTCCTGTTCTTGCAAGGTCTCCCGCCTTTTGTTTTGCCAATTGGCATAATCTTTGTACTGCATCGGCAGTGGGTTTAGAGCTTTCCCTTCATAGAGGGCGGAAAATTCTTTCAGTAAAATCTGTATAGAAATACCGTCTGCAATAATGTGATGCATGTCCAGTAGAAACAGATGTTCATTTGCGCCGAGCCGGATGAGTTTCACTCGGAACAACGGACCTACACTCAGATCGAATGGACGCACGAACTGCCTGATTAGTTGGTCAGGCACTCCAGCAATCGCTTCCTCATAGGTGAAGAAGCCTTTCACTTCTTTCAACACTTTTTGAAAAACCGTATCGCCAATCATCTCAAAGCATGTGCGAAGTGATTCATGCCGACGGCTTAACGAGGTAAATGCTTCGTGACAGCGGTCAGCGTCCAATGGGCCATATACGTGAGCCGCCCATGGCACGTTGTAGGCAGTGCCTACATCCTCAAACTGTTCCAAAACATAGAGCCTTTCTTGCTCCGAGGAAAGCCGATGATATTCTTGGCTCTCAGCAGTAGGAATTGATACGACGTTAGTTTTAGGAGATCGCCGGATGACCTCGGCAAGCTGCTGAACAGTCGGCGATCGAAATAAAGTTTGAATCGGGATGGACACTCCAAATGTCTTTTTAATTCGAGAGAGAAGGGCAATCGCTTTTAACGAGTGCCCTCCCAAACGAAAGAAGCTGTCTTGGATGCCTATCTTGCGGATCCCAAGCACTTCCTGCCATAGGGCGACCAATCGTTGCTCTATCTCATCGTTGAGATCAGGTTCCTCTGTTGGCCTCATTTTCTCGGATGGCAAGGGCAGCGCTTTGCGGTCGATTTTGCCGTTTGGAGTCAGCGGTAATGACTCTAGCAATATGAAAAACTGCGGGACCATATACGCTGGCAGTTCCATCTGCAGGTAATCGCGGATTTGGTCGATAGTCAAGCTAACGACCGGCACTACATATGCCCGAAGTGATGTGTCTCCATCTGCATCTTGTACAGCAGTGATTACGGCTTCCTTCACATGTGGATGGTCGAGGAGCTTTTTCTCAATCTCTTCAATTTCTATACGGAATCCACGGATTTTGACTTGGTGGTCCACCCTTCCAATGAACGCAACGTTGCCATCTGGTAACCGCTTGACTACGTCCCCCGTCTTGTACACGACTCTTTCGGGCAACTCGTCGCTCTGTACAAAGCGTTCCTCCGTCAACTCGGGAGCATTGTAATACCCAAGGCCGACTCCGACGCCTCCGATGCAAAGCTCGCCTTCCATTCCTTCCGGGACAATCTTCATCTCTTTGTCCACTACATACAGCCGGACATTGTCAATTGGCTTGCCGATCGGCAGTTCGGCTTCGCCTTGCCAGTCTTCGCTACGCATACGGTAATAGGAGGCAATATCAGTACATTCAGTCGGGCCGTAGGTATTGACGATCTCTGCCTGGCAGTTCTCGCTGCGCAGCCATGGACCCAGCTTGGTCATGTGGATCGGTTCTCCGCCCAAAAATATCCACCGCAAGCTTTTCAGTTTTTTATAGTCGTCGTCCGCATTCTCCTCGAGCAACGGGTAAAACGCGCTAGGTGTGCAGTTGATCACGGTAATGTCCTCGCGTTCAATGGTCGCCGACATCTGTTCGTAATCATACAAACCCGGTTCAAAAAGGATTAAGCGTCCGCCAGTAATCAACGGCGCGTATAGATTTTTTTGCGCCAGATCAAAGCTGGCTGAAGCAATGAGCAGAACCCGATCGTTTTCGGTAAACGTAAATTCTTGGGTATACCAATGGAGCAAATTAACAAATGCATGCGATCGGATCATGGCTCCCTTCGGATTTCCTGTTGATCCAGAGGTATAAAGCACGTACATCAATTGTTCAGGATGATAGGGAAGTGGCAGGTTTTCGCTAGGCAACTCAGCAGCTAGCAGGTCTTCCACCGCAACAATATCCGCATCTGTGTCGGTAATACGGTCTTGAAACGCACGCTGGACGAGCAACAACTTCGCACTTGAATTGCGTAGCAAGTAACGAAGACGCTCCGCTGGATAGCCAGGGTCAACCGGGGTATAGGCAGCTCCAGCTTTTAGGACTCCAAGTAGACCTGTAATGAGTTCCAGCGAACGCTCGGCCATCACGACAACGACATCTCCCTCTCCGATTCCCCTGTGATGCAGGGCATGGGCGATGCGATTGGAAGACGCATGTAGTTGGCGGTAAGTGAGGCGTTGTTCACCAAACACGACAGCGATCTCCTCGGGACGCTGTTCAACCTGTTTCTCCAGCATGTGTGCAATGCTTTGATCAAATGGATATTCGGTGGTGGTCTGATTCAAGCCATAAACAAGGTGCTCTCGTTCATTTGCTGAGAGCATATCCATATCTGCGAGACATTGGTCGGCGTTACGGACCAGTTGCTCCAGCAGATTGAAATAATGGCAAAGCAATCTCTCCATTGTGCTTTTGAAAAAGAGGTTTGTATCATATTGAACTTTGACAAAGATGCCCTCTTTTTCTGCATCGATTTCTAATGAAAAGTCATACTTCTTCCATTCAATCTCTTCATTTTTCTTTTTGAAGAGAACATCAAAGAGTGGATTTCTGCTCGGATCTTGGTCCAAATCGAGTGTTTTCACTAGTTCTTCGTAAGAGAAACGTTTCGGAGCAAGAGCCTGCAAGCACACTTGCTCGATGATGGCTACATACTCACGCCAAGTGATTTCCTGATCCACGTGGCCAGCGATTACAGAGGTGCAAGATGCTTGGTTTCCACCAGATTGTTGAAACGAATCAGACGTCCACCCTACGAAGATTTGGTCTTGGCCAGAATATTTGGAGAGCAGTAGTATGAAAGCAGCCAGAAGTATGATTTCCATGGATACGGCTTCTTTCTCTTCAATAAGCTCCAGCTTTCTCTTTAACTCGAGGCTTGTCTTTTGTGCGACATAACCTTTGTCCATGCTTTTAACCGCTGGGCGAACACAATCTAATGGCATGTTTAATGTTTGTTCACGGTTTGCCAATATGTGTCTCCAATAATCATCCACTTGCCAATCATACAGCCTCTGTTCGACGTCTCCAGGTAGTTGGCCGTTCCTATTGGCAGTTCCAGCAAGCTTCTGAATCATTGAGTTGCTCTCCTTTGACATCAGGATTAGAGGATCATCTTTTTTCCTTCGTATCACCCTTTATTGGGGGAAATAGATTCAAAGAATGAAGCCATCTCTTTAACGCCAGGATCTCTGAAAATGGAAAAATGATCCCCCTCCATTTCATGTAGAATGACTGGACTATAAAAAAATGCGTTCCATTGCTTTTCTTCTATCGAAGATTCTTTCGCTTTGATCAAATGAGCCTGTGCAAAAACTTTTCGCTGGGGATGATAGTGGACATAGGCATTCTGGAAATCGATGAACAAATTTAAATAGCGGTAAAAGTCTACTTGACTACTCTGTGCATATGCTGGAATTGCTTGCAGAATCTCTTTGGGCATCAGGATTTCCAATGCTTCAAACGTAAGGTTGTGCGCTTCCATGTACTGCGCAGTCTTTTTATACAAACCATATAGCGTCGATTCATTCTCCATTTGAGAAATCAGTTCAGGAGCAGACAACACTTGTGTAATCTGCTGTCTGAATGAGTCTACAACCGATGGATCTGGAATTTGGAGATGCTGGTGCAGCAGCGGTGAGGAAGAATCGATGAGAACAAGTATCTCCACCTCATCTCCAGCAGCTTCTAGCTGCCTCGTGATTTCAAATGCCAATAGGCCACCTAGACTCCAACCAGCTAAAAAGTAAGGGCCGTCGTTTTGGATTTTTTTCATTTTTTCCAGGTATTTCTTTGCTAGCCCCTCGATGGTGACATCTTGGCTACTTTCGCCATTGCTCATTTCTGCTGGAATGCCATAGCAGGTAAATCTGTCACCAAGGTGGTTTACGAGGTCAAAATAAGCGTCGATACTACCGCTAATGTCGTGAATCAAAAAGAGATTGGGAGCCTCCGTCGATCGTTTGTTGATTAAAACGAGGCCATGATCGCCATTAGCCGAGACAGGCAAAGATTCCAATTGAATGTAAGAAGCGATTTCTGCGATTGTTGGATGGGTGTAAACATGACTAACAGGAATGTCCACGTTCATCTCTTGGCGAATTTGGCTTGCAATCAAGATGATTTTCAGCGAATTAGCCCCAACTGAGAACAGATTTGTTCGAATGCCAAGCTGATCGATACGCAATATCTTTTGACATATGTTTGTCAGCTTTATTTCTACGTCGCTAGTAGGCAGCCCATCTGTTGCTTGATCCACTTCAACAACGGGGGCAGGCAACCGTTTTCTGTTTACTTTTCCACTGGAGTTTAAGGGAATCTCCTCTAACGCCATAATCGCATCCGGTACCATGTAGCGTGGCAGTCGACTGGTTAGATAGCTCTTCAGCACATCGGAGTCCAACATATCAGAAGACACATAATAAAGGCACAGCAGCTTCTCTTCTGCTTGGCTTATCGTTATGGCCGCAACGGCTGCCTCAATCTCTGGCAATTCGAGTAACACATTTTCAATTTCGCCCAATTCAATCCGCACGCCTCTGATTTTGACCTGCTCATCCTTTCGGCCCAAATACTCGATAGCTCCGTCCGGCATCCAGCGAACCAAATCTCCGCTTCGATACATTCTGTTACCTGGATACCACGGATCGTTGATAAATTTTTGCGCAGTGATCTCAGGTTGATTCAAATAACCTCTCCCCACTCCAACCCCTGAAATCATCAGCTCACCTGGAATGCCCATCGGCTGGAGGGTGTCTTCCTTGTCCACAATGTACAGACGGATATTGTCAATGGGTTTTCCGATCGGAATGATCGTTCGCGGTGGTTGTGTCCCATAGCCTTCGGAACAATCAAACCAAGAGACTTCTACGGTGGTTTCTGTCGGACCGTATAGATTGATGAGCCTTGTTCCGCTCCGCTCATGAATGATTCGATTGAATGTGTTGACTGCATTAGGGAGTAGGGCTTCTCCGCTCGCAAACATGAAGCGAAGACTGGACAGTCGCTCTGACTCCCGCTCCATACGAGGCTCTATGTAGGAAAGAAAGCTGCTCAACATAGATGGAACAAAGTGCAACAGCGTGATTCGCTCACGAGCAATCGTTGCGAGAATGGCTTCGGGATCTTTCTCCTTGCCCGGCTCCAGAAAGCAAACTCTCGCCCCTTGAAAATACCATCCAAAGAGTTCCCATACGGAAACATCGAAGGTAAAAGGTGTCTTCTGCAAAAAGCAGTCATCTTCTGTAATGAGAAACTGCTTATGCATCCAGTCTAGTCTGTTCATTACCGAGCGGTGCTCAATCATGACTCCTTTTGGAGTGCCGGTGGAACCAGAAGTATACATAATATAAGCTAGATCAGTTGGACTGCTTCTCGGTACAAGATTGGAATCATCACCTACATACAGTGCAGGGTTCTGAACATTTAGGTACATCTTCTCTTTTGGGTGGCTGCCTTCCAAAGTGTCTTGATTGACAAGCACGACCTTGGCCTGGCTGTCCTCTAGCATAAACTGCACGCGATCTTGGGGATAGTCCGGGCTAATCGGCAGGTACGCACCACCTGCTTTCAAAATCGCCAGAAGGGCTACCATCATATCAACAGACCTCTCTAGCATTACGCCTACCGTTACACCGGGGCCAACGCCCCTTTCCACAAGCACTCTCGCTAGTTGGTTGGTTTTCTTGTTCAGTTCCCGATACGTAAGCGATTGATCGGCACAAACAACCGCAATATTGTCTGCGTATGTTTGGACCTTATGTTCGAAGATCGCTTGCAGTGTTTGTTCGGTGGAAATATCGGACATTTTCCTGTTGAAGTGATGCAAAATTTTGTCTTTCTCGTCCTCTGTCAACAGGCTAAACTCCCTTATTCTGCGTTCAGGTTCCGACAGGATTGCTTGAAGCAGACCGATGAAGTGTTCGCCCATTCGCTGCATTGTGCTTGGATCAAACAATTCCATGTTGTATTCCATGTTCAAGCAGATTTTTCCGGAATCGAGAAAGTAGACTCCGCAGGCAATATCTTGCCTGTTTCCACTCTGCAACGTATCTCCGTCCCTTCCAATGATGGATTCCATGACCGAGTCCATTTCGGTATGGATGTTCATCGAGACACGGTACAAGGGATGATCCGTCTTGGAGAGAAGATGCTGTCGGCAAATGATTTCTTCCATTTCATCGATGTCGCATTCCTGATGTTCAAGGGCGCTGATCCAGATTTTCTTCACCTGCTGTAAATATTCAGGCAGTGTTTGTTCCGTCGTAATTTGGAAGCGAATCGGAACAGTTCGAATAAACACACCGATACTGTTCTCGAGTCCGCTGTATCTGCGCGACGATAGAATGCCCATGGTGATGTCACTTTGAGCGGTGTATTTGGAAAGAAGGAGCCCATAGATTGCTGTCAACAAAATACTTGGCGTGACTTGATACTGTTTGGCGACGCTCTGAATAGCCTTTGCAGTCGATTCATCTAGGAAGAAGTTTTTGTTTCCATAGGTAGCTATCAGACCATTGCTACGGGGACGGTCTAGCGGGAGATTCAAAACTGGCAGATCGTCGGCAAACATATCCAGCCAGAAAGCTTTCTTTTCTTCGTAGGCTTCCGTGTGCTCAAGTTCGGTTTGCCATACGCAGTAATCGGCATATTGCAGATGGAGCTGAGGCAACAACCTTCCTTGGCTGATGCAATCCAACTCGTGATACACCAGTTTCAGGGAAAACGCATCAAAAATAATATGATGAAAATGAAGAATCAATAAACTCCCTTCTCCGGGCAAACGAACAAGACCAACGCGAAAGAGTGGAAGCTGGTCAAGTGTGTAAGGCTGATTGATTTCTGCCACGCACTTTTGAATAAACTCCTCCTGCAACTCTTTTTCCCCAGGAGCTTCCCAGTAGAAAAGGCGAAACGTATCCGATTCTGATTCATCGTGAACAAACTGAACGATGGCATCATCCTTGATCCCAACCGTGGTACGCAGCAATTTATGCCGTTTGATTATGTATTGAAAAGCCCTCTCAAGCACATAAGGATCAATTTCATACGCTACTTTTCGAAAATCGAGAACGGCATTCTCAAGTCCGTCGAAGTAAGCTAAGTACATCTTTTTTTGTATCCAGGAAACAGGGTAATAAGGTCTGTCCGGGACAGGTTTTATTAATGCAAACTTGTTTTCCTGTGAGTTGCGGATATATTCAGCTAACTCCTTGATCGTAAGGTAGCTAAAGATATTTTCCAAAGAGATTTCGATATCAAATTCGACACCAATTCGGACCTCAAGCTCCAACGCTTTTAGTGAGTGTCCACCCACTTCGAAAAAATTGTCCTGAATGCCTACGTCATTTAGTTGAAGAACATCTATCCAAATCGCTTTTAGTTTTTCTTCGACATCGTCAAGCTTTGTCTGGGTGGTTCCGTTCATCGTCCGCATTTCCTCCTTTTGGAGCTGGATAAAGAAGGAACGGGTCCAGAGTCATTAGCTCCGGTACCCGTTCTCCCAACACATCAGCTATCGTCAACCCATCAGGCACAGCATGCAAATGCAACTGCTATGATATCTTTGCTTCTGCGCCGGCTTGCAGTTCCTTAACAGTTTGGGCGATACCCTTTACTGATTCTGCATCACCCAACAGTGCGCGATGATGAATCCAGATCACTTCTTCCGCTACTTTTTTAGAAACAGGGCAGTTCAACTGATTAGGGAAAGTATAGGTATCCCCCAGACTGGCGACGAATTCTTTGAAGATTGGCGTATCGTGAATCTGCGTATATGCAATAAAGGCTGGAATGCCTTGCTCGTTCAGCATTTCAACAAACCGCTCTCTCTGGATCCCGCCGAATTTTAGAGGATTGTAGTAGAACATGTACATGTAGTGCGTATGAATCGTACACTCTTCTTGACGGCTTTGCGGAATGATTCCTTCGATCTTTTTCATTTCCTCATCAAGAATGTGAGCATTGCGCTCGCGAAGCTCGTTTTGTTCAGTGAGACGGGAGGTTTGCGGCAACAAGACAGCTGCTTGGAACTCTGAAAGCCGATAATTGGAGCCTTCGACAAGGTGCTGATATTTCTTATCTCCAAAAGGTCGGCCGACATTGTGATACAGAAAAGCCTGTTCATACAGATCCTGTGACTTGGTGGTCAGCGCGCCGCCTTCCCCTGCCGTCATCAATTTAAACTGCTGAAAGCTGAAAACCCCAGCATCTCCTATGCTACCTGCTCGTTTTCCCTTCCATTCTCCACCGTGTGCATGGCAAGCGTCTTCGATAATAAACAGGTGAAACTCATCAGCAATCTGCTGGAGTAGGTCCATATCGCACATATGTCCTGCCATATGCACCGGAATCATCCCTACTGTACGACTAGTCACAGCTTCCCGAACTTTTTCGGGATCGAGGCAGAAAGTACCGGGATCGACGTCCACGGGGACAGGAATTGCCCCAAGGCTCATTACAGGCAATGCGGTCGAGATAAAGGTAAAGGCGGGAACAATCACTTCATCCCCCGGTTTTACTCCCAAGCTCGACATAAGCAACTGGATCGCGTGTGTACCGTTTGTAACGGCCAAAGCATGCTTCGTTTGATGCATCTCGGCGAATACTCGTTCAAATTCTTTTACTTTAGTGCCAGACATGCGCCACCACTGATGACTGCGTAAGGCTTCCAACAATTCTTTTTCTTCGCTTTCATTCGCCATCGGCCAGCTTGGGAATCTTTCTGTCAGGTTACTCATTTGCGAACACCTTCCAATTCTTCGATTTTTCCAAACATTCGTAAACCGTAAGCAATACCGCCCCAAAGCGCCGCATCCTCTCCCAGGGCGGAAAGTTTTACGCTGACATTCCGTTGCGGCAGAGTCCCCAGGAAATCTTGAATGTGTTTCTCAAGGGATCGATAATGGTCAGGGAATCTGCTAGCCATGCCGCCTCCCACGACCACCACTTCGGGGTCAAAGAGACGTATAGCGTTTGCAATACCAATAGCCAGCATTCGAAGGGAATCGGTTACAATCCACTGGGCAGTTTCATTTCCTTGAGAGGCTAAATGAAACACTTCGCTCGCTCTCGTAATAGACAGTCCTTTGGATTGAGCTGTTCGTTCAATCGCTCTGCCAGATGCGTGCATTTGCAAGCAGCCGATACCTCCGCAAGGACAGCGCTCTCCCCAAGGATCAACCGTTATATGGCCCAACTCGCCGCTTGCTCCTCTTGCCCCCGTATACAAATTTCCCTGTAAGACCAGCGAGCTGCCGATTCCGGTCCCAACTACTACATACAGGAGTTGTTGAACCGAGTGATCGAGTCCAAATGCGTATTCTCCCAAGGCTCCAAGATTGGCATCATCAAACAGCACGATAGGCTTGCCCACCAAGGCTGCGAACGTATCACGAAAAGCAAAGCCATTCCATTCGGGACGATTCGGCCAGGTGACAATCGTTCCTGAGGCATCATGCAACGCAGCGAGTCCAGCTACAATACCGCGGATTTCTCTTTGCGCCAGCTCTTCCCAATTACTGATTACACCAGCCATTTGCGAAATCGCTTGAAGCGGACCCGTGTCCTTATCCAAATCGATCCTCATGGATTCCATCATCGTTGCACTCTCGAGATCAACAAGAGCCATTCTTACTGTGGAGCCTCCAAGATCAATCGTAACGAGGCATTCTCTCATGTGACAACAAGTCCTTTACGAGCAGATTGATAGAGAAGCTGGATGAGCTGAACGACTTTTTCCCCGTCCCTTACCGAGATGCCTGGTTGACTTTTTTCTCTGATACACGCCACAAGATGATCAGCTTGGCGCTTAAAAGCAAGGAGCGGATCTGGTTTCGTAGGGAAAGGTATATACTGCGCTTCTTGACCAGCTTGAGTGAACAGCAGATGGGGCTGCTTGTACAATCCCTGATCGCTAAAGCCGAACAGGGTGCGTAAAGTCAGGCTTCCCCGCTCGCCTTTCAGATGAATCTCCACAAAATCCCCGTCTACATCATCTTGCCAACTTACATGAAGCTTGCCGAGCACGCCGTTGGCAAACTGAATCATGCCTACTGCAGTATCTTCCACCTCAACCTTTTCTGATTCAAAACTGCCCAGCCAATTGCTATACCCCTCCTGAGTGGAAACAGGGCGAGAATAAATACTCGCCAGGCAAGCAACTGGCTCATCGGCTTCTGTCAAATAAAGCAACTGGTCAATCATATGGCTGCCCAGATCAATAAGGACCCCGCCTCCGGAAAGTTGTTTTTGGGTAAACCAGCTACCTGGACGGGGTATTCCTTTCTTTCGACGCCAACTGACTTCACAGATTTGAATCTTGCCGATCTGTCCAGACCGAATTCTTGACCGCAACTCTTGAATATCGTCACGGTAACGATTCACGAACCCCATCAACAAAACAGTTCCGGTTCCCTGTGCAATGTGGCGCAGAGCTACAGCGTCTTCTGCTGTCGTCGTCATCGGCTTTTCACATAAGACATGGATTCCTCTATCCAAGAAAAATTTCGTCAATTCGAAATGAGTATGATTGGGGGTACATAAAATCACCGCATCCAAAGGAACTTGTCCGATCTCACTAAGACTGGAACACGCCATTGCGCCTGTTTGTTTCGCCAAACGGCCAGCGCGAGTTGCATCTGTATCGTAAATCGCTTGAACTGACACGTTATCCATCGACATAAAGCTGGGGAGATGTGCGTATTCTGCGATCCAACCCGCTCCAATAATCCCTATGGAAATCTGACTCTTTTGGGCCAAAGCATTCATCCTTTTCATTTGTCGTATGTTCCTGCTCTTGACTCATTCGGTTCTAGGAAACATTTACCCTTCACGTTTTTTCATTTTTATCAAATTTTACCATATCTCTACTTGGTACTATGGATTATGTCAACAGTTCAAGCGTGAAGGAAGTCACCCTTTTTTCTTTTTCGCACATACCCATAAGTAGTTCTCGTAATGACTCCATTTCGCTCTGGTGCGATTGGTTGGCACCCCTACTGTAACTGGACTTGTAATATAGTTTAATGAGCGTGTTTCCATATAGTTCCCAATCATGACACAGTTTTTTATATTCGCTGGTCAACCGGTCGAATGCAGTCTCATTCACCCAGTCATTTTTATACAGAATCAGAGGCAAATGAATGGTAGATTTCCGAAAGAAATACGGATTTTTGATCGCCACGGCCTTACGCTGAAAATTCGGAAGGGATATCCCTAGCAATCTTTGATCGATGCTATCTGCAAATCGCTTGATGGCTGACAGTCCATACTCTGTATAGATTGGTGAATTTTCCGAATGTATCCCCTTGATTTGGGTGCGTTCTTCCAGAAGGAGAGAATGGAGATTCCCTTTTATCAGCTCTTTTGTACATCTGGAAAAAAATTGTTGCTCTTCTTGCTCTTTGATTCGCGTCGCTAAGAGAGACGGGGCCTGTGCAGATGCAAAGGCCCGATCAAAACAATCGTAGGGAAGCATGTATTTCTCCATTTTACTTGGCTGCATGCAATCCTCGATCAAAAGATATGATTTCGTCTCTTCGTTGTAACCATAAAGAAAAGCAGGGTGAACGATATGCTGTTTTTCCGAGTCTACACCGGAGGGATAATAAAAGCGGTCCAAATCCACAAATACATAGTAGCCGTTTCGTAAAAATTCCTTGATGGCGGGATGACCACTTTCTTCTTTTGCGAAGGAATAGGTTTGGAAATCCAAAACGGAAGAAAGATCTAACACGCGAACAACATCTAGCAGCAGCATTCCTTCTTCTTGTGCTTGACTTTTGTTTTCCGTCGCTTTATCCCTATCGTCTTCTTCCAGCGAATGTAACTGATACTTTGTTTCTGCTAAGCATGGGGTAAACTCAAAATTTTTATCGTGATTCATCAGGATCGAGATCAAATTGTTATTGACGCAATTTATCCATGTTCCATTAAAGGGCTCCACCGGGAGCGAAAACGCTTCCAACGATCTACACCTCCACGCTTATCCTAGACCGGCTCACTCATCTCTCTGATGAACTGGTCCGCTTCGTCCGCTGTTATTTTTCCTTGCTCCAAATCATTCATGATTTGTTCAATCGTCATGTTCCGTTTTACCGGAGTAGCTCGTTTTCTCTCAAGATAGCCAGCCATATCATGTACGGTCGGATAGGAGAAAATATCGGAGATCATAAACACACCAGGATAGGCTGCATCCAATTCCTTTTGGAGCCTGACCGCAAGCAGTGAATTTCCGCCCAAATCTTCGAAGTTGGCAAAGATGCTGATCTCCTCAAGACCGAGCACTTTTGCCAAGATGAGCGCGATTTCCTGATCCCACTTCGTTATCCCCTGATGATCAGCTTCTTTTATGATCGCCGTTTCTCGGATAGACGAGTGTTCGAGTGTGATACTACTGCCAAGTGCGCGATCGATTGCCTTCTCGATACTCTCCGCCAGCACATAATCTTTTGCCAAGCTGTGTCCAATCGTTTCCTTTGAGAGTTTTGGCTTCAATTGACCGACGATGACCTGGCAAAGGTCTGCTTCCAAAAGCTCTGTGAAGATCGCCGCTCCCTGACTTGGCGAGATGCTCTCGAAAAGGTTGTACTGATTGTCTGTATCGTACGCTTGACCCATTCCAACATCCCGCCACAGAGGCCAATTGATGGTAAGCGCTTTTCTCCCTGTTTGACGCATATAGGCCGCATACAGATCCATGTAACTGTTCGCCGCCACGTAATCACTTTGACCGATACCGCCAGTCAGCGTATGCATGCTGGAAAACATCACAAAAAAATCGAGATTGTCTTCCCGTGTGATTCGCTCCAATATCCAGGTGCCCCTCACCTTCGCTGCCATAACGTCCCGGATGCGGCTCTCTGGCTTGCGCACGAGCAATCCTTCCCCTGCTACCCCTGCACAATGGATCACGCCATGGATGGCTCCGAACTCTTTGCGAATTTTCTCAATCACTTGACGCATCTGGTCCTCTTGGCTAATATCTGCTGAATGAATCTGCACGATCGCGCCGTTTTTCTCCATCTCGTGGATAGAGGCGATCTGTTGGATCCTTCTCTGATCTTCCCCCTTAGATACGATGTCTGCCCACATGTCTCGCACAGGCAATCCTTGCCGACTGATCAGGTGGATTTTCGCAGGACTCAAACGACTAATCTGTTTGCCGATTTCCAAACCCAATCCTCCGGTCCCACCCGTAATCACATATACGCCGCCTGCTTTGACAATTGGCTTCTCGCCTGTGGCTGCCAACGTCGTTTCCTTTAATCGCTCCACATACCGCTTGTTGTTGCGATAGGCAACTTGGTACGGGGCATCTGTGACCGCAAATTCTTCGATAATCAATTTCGGATCGGTATAAGCATCGATATCAATGAACCGGATACGTACATGAGGGAATTCTTCTCGTGCTACTTTGCCAAGGCCCAGCAAGCACCCATGCTCTGGGTGCAGGGGCATCTCGTCTCCCGTTACTCGGTTGCCCTGATCGCACACGAGGATGATTTCTAACTCTTCACTAGCAGAATGAGCAAAGAGACTGTCTAGCAAGTAATACAGACTGGAAAAACCTCTTTCCTCCGCCTTGCTGAGTCCGTCAACATCCTGAATCTCCGTTTCCGTCATGCTCATCAAATGGATAATTTTCTTAATCTTTTTCGCCTGCCATTGCGGCCACAAGCAATGATAGTCTTCACGATCCTTGGCTTGTGTGTAAGCGATCTCGCTCAGTTCTCCATAAATGTCGCGTAGATGCTCCTGAAGTCGCTCGGCAATCTCTCCCTCCCCTTTGAACACTGCCACGGCCTCGTCAAGCACAGTCTGCTGCTTTTCACGGGAGGAAGATGGTGCCTCCTGGAGAATCCAATCCTTTTCGTAATAGCTCGCCCTGGTTATCTGGCCATTTACCTGCTTGATGGTATATCCAACAATTTCAGCGAGTACCTCTCCATCGGCATTCAAAATATCGATGTCAAAAGTTGCTGTTTGGTTTCCTTCGCCTTGCGCGCGCCTTTTTACATAACTGTAAATAGCAGGAGGGATAGGGGCGTGAACCCGAATCTCCTGATAGTAAAAAGGCAGATACAGAAGGTCATCCATGCTGCGTATCGCGATATTGACTGCATTGTCCATCATAGCTGGATGATAGTGGTAGTGAGCCGTTTCTTCACGATAGGCATCTGCGAGTTGGATCGCAACCAAACATTCCGTGGCTCCTATTCGAAGTCCTTTGATATTGTTCCAGTGTGGTCCTGTCGTAATAAAGCCACCGCTCGGCTGCAGGTCAGTTGTGTTGGAAGCAAACGTACTTTGCAAGGCCAGCAGGTCTACGCGTTTTTGCTCCTGCGTGGAACGGCACAGTTTACCCTCCGCATGCTTGCGCCAGGAGCCATCTGCCTGATCCTTACTGGCGATATAGAAGTGATTTTCGTCGCCCTCTTTTTTTACCGTGATTTGCAGTTCATGGCTCTCCTCTTCCTGAAGCGAAAAGGGCTGCAAAAAGGCGAGGTCCTTGATGACAGTGAGACCGCCTTGTTGTCTGCCAACTTCGAGCAGCATCTCAATATACGCTGTGCCGGGCAAGACATACTCGCTACCCACCATGTGCTCGTGGAAGACCCAGTCTGTTGTAACGGAAAAGGCTGTCGTATACACCGTCTGCTCGATAGTGTCGCAAGTATATCCGCGAAGCAGGGGGTGTCCTAACGTTTGTGGAGCGGTCTGTCGATATCCTTGATTGCTGCTTTCTACCCAGCAACGAGTTTTATGAAACGGATAGACGGGGAGACTTAGTCGATTGCACATGGACGGGTCGTATAATCGCTTCCATTCAATAGCCGCTCCCAAAACATATAGCTCACCCAAAGAGAGATAGAAGGACATTTCTTTTCCCCGGGTAGCCTTAGAAGTGAGCAAGTCTCTAGCTTGCAAGGACAGCTCTTGCTTTTCTCGTTCTGTCCATTTCTTCTTCAGCTCGTGCGGATGATCGGCAGATGATCCTCTGCTGACAACCACTTCGTGAATCTGGTACAATACCTGCTCACCAGAGGCAAGACCATGTCTCTTCAGATATTCCAGCTTGCTGAGCAGATCGTCGTAACCTGTGAAGATGATCATCAATCGATGGTTGTAATGGCCGCGTCCCGTGCTCGCTGTGTAGCACAGGTCCTGCAAATCAATTTGCTTGTTCCTGTATAAATAAGCGACATAGTCTGCCACCAGTTTGGATAGTACCTGCTCATCTTTTCCAGATAGCGGAAGCAAATAGAGAGAGGGCTCGTCCTTTTTCGTGTATAGCTGAACTTCTGGAGCCTCCCCTACTACCATGTGACAATTGGTTCCGCTAAAGCCAAATGAACTGATACCCGCGATTCGCGGTCCCCCCGAAGTTGTCCAATCCCGGAGACGATCATTCACATAGACGGGTGAAGCAAAGAAATCAATAAAAGGATTCGCCTCCAGAAAGTTGATGCTCGCCGGAATTTTGCGGTGGCGCATAGCCAGCAACACTTTTAGCAAGGATGCTAGCCCTGATGCGCCGACCGTATGTCCGATGTTCGTCTTAACCGTTCCAATGGCACAAAACTGCTTTTTCTTTGTATAGCGGGAAAAAGCTTTGACAAGACCATCAATCTCAATCGAATCTCCCAATTGGGTTCCTGTTCCATGCGCTTCGATGTAGGTAATCGCTTCGGCATCGATGCCCGCCTCCTGCCATGCTCGACAAATGACTTCTTCCTGCGCACGAGCATTCGGTGCCGTGATCCCGTCTGATGTTCCATCATTGTTTACTGCGCTTCCCTTAATCACGCCGTAGATTTGGTCTCGATCCCGAATTGCATGCTGAAGAGGCTTGAGGATGACGGCACCCACCCCTTCTCCCCAAACTGTTCCATTCGCCTGTTTGTCAAATGTGCGGATCAGATAATCTTCCGACTCGACTAGACCAAGCATCGGATTTTTGATTGGGCTGTAATTAATGTGAATCCCACCTGCGATCGCCATGTCGCAAACGCCCGATAGAATGGCTCGGCACGCTTCATGGACGGCAACCAGTCCGGACGAGCATGAAGTATCGATGACAAGGCTTGGACCCTTTAAATTAAACCAATAGGAAATTCGACTAGACAGAATGGCTGACCACGTGCCAGATAGCAACAAAGGATCTTTTTCCGCCGCATTGTCTCGATACCATTGTCCCCAGGTATGATCCGTACCGATATATACACCAGTATTCGTTCCGCTGATGTCTTTGTAATAGTACCCTGCGTCTTCCAGGGCTTGATAGGAAGTTTCCAACATCAACCTTTGCATCGGGTCCATGAATTTTGCTTCGACAGGAGAGATTTGGAAAAAAGCAGGGTCAAACTGATCAATGCGATCCAGATACCCGCCCTTAAAGAACCATTGATTTTTTTCCGCTTGCCCCAATAGACGTTCATCGATACAATCCCGAACGCGTGAATCGGGAAACTCATCGATGCAATTTTGCTGATGCTTCAGTTGCTCCCAAAAGTGAGCCAGGTCCTCTCCTTTCGGAAATTTGCCTGCCATGCCGACAATGGCAATTTCTTTGTCGATCATCGGCTCTGTAAGCTTCTGACACTGCTCCAATAGCGTTGCTGCATCTGTCGGATTCATTTTTTTGGTAGCGACTAGTTCAAAAATAAGTTTTTCTACTGCCGTCATTACACACCTCCTCCCTTATTTTTGTAGGCATCAAGTGCTTCGTGCACGGATATTTCTTGACTGGCTAATCGCTGCAACAAATCCAGTGTCGTTGCTGCACTGACAGTGCTGCCATTGAGTTGCTGGTGCTTTTTCTCTATGTAATCCGCCATTTCCGAGATCGTTGAATAGGTGAACACATCTGAGATATTCAAGATCGGTCCGTATTTTTCTTCCAAGAGCCTGAATAGATAGACAGCCAGGATAGAATTGCCTCCCAGACTATTAAATTTGGCAGAAAGGCGAATTTCTTTGACACCGAGAACTTGTGCCCAAATCATGGCGACTTCTCTTTCTGTAGCGGACAAGGCAGATTCATCTTTATCCAAGATGTGTAGATGTTCTTTCTGAGCAGGACGATCCGCTTTTTCCTCTTGCGGAGATTCCAACTGCGTTCGTAAAAAGCTCGCTAACTGGTCGCTTAACACATAATCATGCCCCAAGCTGTGTCCAATGGCTTCCTTGGTGAGTCGGCGTTTCAGTTGACCGACAATCACCTGATTTTGGTCTGCATGCAAAAGCTCTGTGAAAATCGTTGCTCCCTGTCTTGGCGCAAGGCTCTCGAACGGGCTATGCCGATTGTCCACCTCGTACGCTTTCCCCATTCCAACGTCTCGCCACAGTGGCCAGTTGATGGTAAGAGACTTTCTGCCTCTTAGACGCATGGAGGCTGCATACATGTCCAAGTAACTGTTTGCCGCCACATAATCGCTCTGTCCAGCGCCGCCTGTCACCGTGTTCATGCTGGAAAACATCACAAAGAAATCAAGGTCGTCATCTTCTGTAAGCTGATCCAATATCCATGTGCCTCTCACTTTGGCCGCCATGACTTCCCGGATGCGGCTTTCTGGCTTGCGAACGAGCAGTCCTTCTCCCGCCACTCCCGCACAATGGATCACTCCGTGGATAGCTCCAGAATCAGAGCGGATTTTTTCGATCACTTGGCGCATCTGACTCTCTTGACTGATATCTGCTGCATGAATCTGAACACTCGCGCCGTTACTCTCCATTTCGCGGATGGCAGCAATCTGCTCAATTTGTCTTTGCTCTCCTCCGTGGGTTACGATGTCCTCCCACATCTCTCGGACTGGCAATCCTTGTCGGCTGATCAGGTGGATGTTTACCTGATTTAGACGGCTGAGCTGCTTGCCGATTTCCAGGCCTAATCCCCCGGTCCCGCCAGTAATCATATACACACCGTCAGATTTAATAACGGGTTCTTCGCTTGTTACTTCCAGCGTCGTTTCCTTTAATCGTTCCACATATCGCTTGTTGTTGCGGTAGGCTACTTGATACGGCGCATCTGCTACAGCAAACTCTTCGACGATCAAATTTGGATCGGTATATGCATCGATATCGATAAAACGGATACGGACATGAGGGAATTCTTCTCGCCCTACTTTACCAAGGCCCAGCAAGCACCCATGTTCGGGACGGAGGGTCGTTTCGTCCCCCGTAACACGATTGCCATGATCGCACACGAGGATGATTTCCAGCTCTTCACCAGAAGAATGAACAAAGAGACTGTCAAGCAAGTAATACAGACTGTAAAAGCCCCTTTCTTCCGCTTCGTTGAGTCCCCCTATATCCTGAATCTCCGTGTCCGACATGCTCATGAAATGGATGACTTTTTTTATTTTTTTCGCCTGCCATTGCGACCACAAGCGGTGATAGTCCTCACGATCCTTGACTTGGCCAATTGCATCCCCGTAGGCGACTTCAACGATTTCTTCATAAACATTGCTCAGACACTTCCGAAGCCGCTCGGCAAGCTCTCCTTTTCCTCTAAACACTGCCACTGTCTCGCCAGAAGCGGCTTGCTGCTTTTCATCGGATGGGGTTGGGGCTTCCTTGCAAATCCAATCCTTTTCGTAATAGCTCGCTGTAGTCATCTGGGCATTTACCTGCTTAATGGTATACCCTTCGATTTCAACGAGCACCTCGCCATCGGGATTCAATATGTCGATGTCAAATGTTGCCGTTTGGTTTCCTTCCCCTTGTGCTCGCCTTTTCACATAGCTGTAAATGTCAGGTGGTATAGGGGCATAGACCCGAATCTCCTGATAGTAAAAAGGCAGATACAAATGAGCATCGATGCTCCGTATCGCAATATTGGCGGCATTGTCCAGCATGGCCGGATGATAGTGGAAATGAGCCGTTTCTTCGCGATAGGAATCTGCGAGTTGAATGGAAACTAGACATTCCGTCTCGCCCGTTTGCAGCTCCTTCATGTTGTTCCAGCGTGCTCCTGTCGTAATATAGCCCCCGCTCGATTCCACATCGGTTGTGCTGGGAGCCGCATGGAACGTCCTTTGCAGAGCAGACAGGTCTAAGCGCTTTTGCTCACGCGTCGAGCGGCACAGTTTTCCTTCCGCATGCTGGCGCCAGGAGCCATCTGTTTGATCCTTGCTAGCGATAGAGAAGTGATTTTCGTCGCCTTCTTTTTTCATCGTGATTTTCAGTTCATGACTCTCAGATTGTTGAAGTGAAAAAGGCTGCAAAAAAGCAAGGTCCTTGATGACAGTGAACTCGCCTTGTTGTCTTCCTACCTCTAGCAGCATCTCGATGTACGCCGTGCCAGGCAAGACATATTCGTTTCCGACCATGTGCTCATTCAGGACCCAGTCATCTTTGACTGACAATCCGACTACATAAGTAACTTGATCAGAAGTATTTTCACTCAAACTTGTGAGTAGTGGATGCTGGGACTTCGGTGAGCTTAGTAGCTTGTTATCCGCATAATCCTCCTGATTAATCCAGCAACGAATTTTCTGAAACGGATAAACCGGCAAACTTAATCGGTTGCACGAAGCCCCGTCAAATAAACGCTCCCAATGGATTGCGGCCCCCGCTACGTATAGCTCACCCAAGGACAGATAGGAAGACAAATCTTTATCTGAAGCGTCGTGAACCGCTGCTGTAACGTTGCCACTCTCCCCTTCATGAACCTGGTACAACACCTGCTCCCCCGATGCAAGGCCGTGTCTTTTCAGATGCTCCAATTTACGGATCAGATCGTTGTGATCTGTAAAAATGATCGCCAATCGGTGGCTGTAATGACCGCGTCCCGTGCTCGCCGTGTAGCAAAGGTCCTCTAGATCAACTTGATGGTTTTGGTATAAATAAGCGGTATATTCCGCAACTAGCCTCGTTAGCACCTGTTCTTCCTTGGCAGATAACGGTAGCAAATAGAGTGACGCTCCGTTTTTTTGCTTAAAAGGTGCGGGCGGGGCCTCTTGCAATACCATGTGGCAATTGGTCCCGCTTAATCCGAATGAACTGATGCCAGCCGTTCGGGGTCCTCCAGAAGGCGTCCACTCTCGTAGCTGGTCGTTCACATAGACAGCCGACGAGCTAAAATCTATATTTTTATTCGGCTTTTTAAAATGGAGAGAAGGGAACAGCTTTTGGCTTTTCATGGAATAGATGACTTTTACTAAACCGGCAATCCCGGCCGCATGATCGAGATGACCAATATTGGTCTTAATGGAACCGATGGCGCAAAACTGTTTTTTCTTTGTATAGCGGGAAAAAGCACGTGTAATTCCCTCTATTTCGATCGGATCGCCTAGCCTCGTTCCCGTTCCATGAGCTTCGATATAGGTGATGTTCTCAGGGTCGATTCCAGCATCTTCCCATGCCTGGCAGATGACTTCCTCCTGCGCTTGGGAATTGGGGGCGGTGATGCCGATCGAATTGCCGTCCTGGTTGATTGCGCTGCCTTTGATGATGGCATGTATATGGTCCCGGTCCTCTAAAGCTTTTTTCAGCGGCTTTAGTAAAACGACACCCATTCCCTCGCCTTTTCCGGTTCCATTGGAGCTCTCATCGAATGTTTTGGTTCTCTCGTCAGATGATTCAATTCCGATTTTTACATGCTCGTGGCTTTTCAGCGGGAACAGATTCAGCTTGATTCCCCCTGCCAACGCCAAGTCACAAGACCCTTCGATGAGTTGGCGGCAAGCAAAATGAATCGCGACAAGAGAGGAAGAGCACGCCGTGTCGATGGCGATGGCTGGCCCCTTCAAATCCAACAGGTAAGAAATCCGGCTGGCGATAATGGATTGGATATTGCCAGGAATAGCGATGCCCATAGCTTCCGGTGCTAGGAGCTGAATCCCCCTCTTATACACTTCACCAAAATCCGTGCTATAGCCAATAAATACACCTGTCTTGCTTCCTGCTAACTTCAAGCCTCCGTAGCCAGCTTCTTCGATTGCTTCCCAAGCCAATTGCAAAAACAAGCGTTGATTCGGGTCCATTAAGCTGGCTTCTCGTGGGGATATCTGGAAAAAACCAGGATCAAATTGATCAATCTCTGACAAATATCCCACGCGGTCAAAACGTGCTTTTTCTTTTTCAACCTGAAGCATCGGGAGAAAAAGGGCGGCATTTTCTCTCCGGTTTGCCGGAATATCCTGGATGGAGTCTATGCCCAAGTGGAGAAGCTTTTCCATCCCGGAAACATTGTCAGCATGGCCTAACCGAGACGCGATTCCCACAATGGCAATATCTTTTTCTACTTCCTTCTGCTGATCCTGTCGCAAATAATGAATGAGGTGGGCGGCAATGTTTTTATCTAACTGGCCAGAGCCGACATGCTTCAGGATATAGGAGTACATCTCTTCTTTTTTTGCCATAAGCTTACTCTCCTAATTTTTTCAGGATATCTTCTACCGATGCTTCCCCTTCGCTAAATTCATCCAATAGCTGTAAAATATCGCCGATTTCTTCTGATTGCCCTTCCCTCTTCACTCTTGGCTGTCCTTGATCTGACTGGACTTTTTGGATGTGCTGCGCCATGGCACTAATCGTTTTGCACTCGAACAAATCGATGACCTTGATTCGATGCGGATACTTCTCTTCAATTTTGGCTTGCAATTGAACGATCAGATGCGAATTTCCTCCGAGATCAAAAAAGTTCTGTTTTGTCCCGATCTGTTCGATGCCCAGCAACTCTTGCCATATCTGGAGCAAAAAGCTTTCCACTTCATTTCCAGGCACATGCAGTTCACCTTGCTCCACAGAATCATGTGGAAGAGTCATAGCCTGCAACGTTTTTCGATCGATTTTTTGATTGGAGGTGACGGGCATCGCCTCCAGGCGTACAAATCTCGCCGGGATCATATAAGAAGGAAGCGACTGACGCAAAAATTCTTGAAATTCCGGAGCCCCGATGTCTCGGGTCGATGTATAATAGCAAATCAATTTATTGGATTCACTTTCTTTGACAGCTACAACGACAACGGACTTGATCCCTGGCATTGCTTCGATTTTATGTTCGATTTCCCCCGTTTCAATCCGGTATCCTCTTACTTTGACCATTCCATCGTTGCGTGAAATATATTCAATCTGTCCATCCATCCCATATTTGCCCAGATCTCCGGTATGATAGACGATCTGATCCGTAAAGGGATGGGAGCGAAATGCTTGTGCGGTCTTCTCCCTGTCACGGAAATACCCAGGGGTAACACCAGCACCACTTATGCAAATTTCACCCGATACGCCAGTTCCGCATAAATTTCCATCTTTGTCCAAAATATAAATTTGGTTGTTCAGAATTGGCTGACCAAGCGGAACAATCGATTTTCCCTTCAAATCACTTTCCACTTCGTAACACGTAGCCCAAATGGTTGCTTCCGTCGGTCCATACATGTTGTACAGTTTGGCATTGGGGAAATAGCTTCGAATCTCTTTGGCTAGCATAGGACTCCAGGCTTCTCCGCCGATCAGAATAGTTTCAAACTGTTGCAAGCAAGCCAATTGTTGCCCATCCTGTTGAGCAAGACCAAGCATGAATTGACTGATCAAAGTAGGAACAGAATGCCAGACATTAATCCGATTTTCCGCTAGATAGGAAAATAACAAAGCGGGGTCCCTTAAGCGCTCTGGTGACACAATATGCAAGGTTGCTCCACTCGCCAAACAGCCAAACATTTCAAAAACTGAAATATCAAAACTGATGGAAGTCACCAGCATCATATTGTGCGAAGATCCCAAACGGAATTGCTGCTGACTCCATAAGAGATAATTGATGACATTTTGCTGGGTAACCATGACCCCTTTCGGCGTTCCAGTCGAGCCTGAGGTATAAATAACGTACATTAACTCAGATTCCGGTCCATCAACAGTATCCGTCAATTGCTTGCGGATATGTGAATTGCCATAGTACCGAAGATGACCAGTCGTTTCTGCTAATAAGACATCCCCCGATACATCCACAATCGTCTCCAGATGAGTCCCTGCGATTTCCTCCAGTGTTGGAATGAAGCCCTTTTCCGACAAAACCGTTTTCAGTTGGCTATGACGGATCATATAAGCAATGCGTTCGTTCGGAAAATCAACATCCAACGGTATATACGGACGACCGGACTTAAGTATCCCCAAAAGCGCGATGACCATCTCGATGCCTCTTGGCAAATAGACGCCGATTGGTTCCCGCGACTCATGACCGATGATTTGCGTAAGGAATGCGGCCAATTGGTTGGATTGCTCATCTATTTGTTTGTAGGTAAGACTCCTTGCCTCAAAAACCACTGCGATCTGATCGGGATTTTTCTTCACTTGCGCCTCAAATAACCGATGTACCTGGTTCGGGGCATCCATGACGACAGAGGGCGGATTGAACATTCCGAACATGTTTGCCTTGTGCTCGGCATCCAATAACTCATAGCGGCTAAGCAAGGCTTCCGGATTACCAATGACCTGATCAATTAAAAATGAAAAATAGTCAACATATTTCTTAATAGTCCCCTCTGCAAACAGCGTCGTCTTGTATTCCATCCTTACTTCCATTTGCTCCTGCTCCATTTTGCAAATGCAGCTCAGATCATAGAGGCTGATGCGGTCATTATCTTGCGGGACGTTATCGTATAGCTGGAATATCGTGGAGAAAACAGGCGTTCTGCTCTGATCTCTATCCGGGTTCAGCTTCTCGACGAGTGTATTGAACGGATATCGGCCATTAGCATAAGCTCTGACACATTTGTGTTTGATGGCCTCTAGAACCTCGTCAAAACGGGAAAGTCCACCAAAATCGACCCGAATGCAAACCATGTTCATAAATAAACCGATGACGTTCTCCCACTCCTGTTTTTCTCTGCCGGAAACTGGGAACCCGACAATGATGTCGTCTTCTTGGCTAATTTTGTGCAGGAAAAGAAAATAGACAGCCAAGACTGTCATATACAAAGTGGTGGATCGATTTCTCGCAAGCAAACGTAATTGTTCGGTTTTCTCTTTCGATACCATGAATTTGATATAACTGCCGTCGTAGACGAGAGAATAAGGGCGTTCGTAATCGGTTGGTAAGTTGAGTACCGGAAGCGGCTTAGCGAGCTCGTTCATCCAATAGTTTTCCATGTGCTGGAATTCCTCAGAATCGAGCCATCTTCTCTCCTGCTCCACCCAGTTTGTATACTGTAAAGGAATCGCTGGTAACTGGATTGCACGCTTCGAACGAATTTGCTCATACAGCTCCATCAATTCCTGGAAAAATAAACCGACACTCCAGCCATCCGAAATGATGTGATGCATATTTACACAAATACGATGTTCAACAGTAGACAAACGATGCAATTCCATCCTGAACAATGGTTGCTCAAAATCAAACGGAGTGGCATTCTGCTCATCCAGTCGTTTGGCTGACAGCTCCTCTCGAAGAGGTTCCTGTTGATAATCTCTGTAATGAATGACATTTTTCCAATCAGGTAAAACGAATTGTTTCGGAATACCATCGACATTTTTGAAGACGGTACGCAACGAGGCGTGGCGCTTCGTCAAGACGTCTAGGGCTTGCTGCAGCACATCCAGGTCAACCGCCATCTTCACGTGTTTGATGACTGGTAAATGATAGGCGGTCGTTTGTCGATCATAGTTTTGCAAAAACCAAATCCGATACTGTGCTTTGGAGAGATCATGCCCATTGCTTTGCTCAGTTGTTGCGGATGGCTTCACAGGTGTCGCTTGTGATGGTAGCAAAGATTGGTCCAAATAAGCCGAAAGCTCAGGGATCGTTGGAAATTCAAAAATTTCAGCGATAGAGATAGGCTTATTCAGATGCGTATTTAAGAGATTCGCCATTTGCGTAGCGATAATAGAGTCTCCGCCGACTTCGTAGAAGCTTTTCTGCAGATCAATCTCTGATAACCCAAATGTGTTAGCCCAGACGTGTGCCAATTTTTTCTCGGTGTCTGTGAGTTCATCTTGATTTTTTCCGACAATGGAAATGTCGATAGAAAGAGCATCCCCAGCGGCAGACGATGCTGCTCGATTGGTAACTTTCCGGACCATGCCAGGTGCCAACCGCAACGGGAAACGTTTGGCTAGTGATTCATCTATCTGCTCAAAGCGTATATCCGCGATGATTACCCGTGGATGCTCAGGTAGGGAGGTAAATGCCTGAATGGCCTGAGCCGTTCTCAGCGGCTTGAACAGTCCGTTGCCGTCTGTCACGCCATAGTCCGCCGCCATGCCAGTTTCTTCCCACGCGGTCCAATTGATCGTCGTGGCACGAATGCCTCGCTTGCGTAGGTAAGAGGCGAAGCCGTCCAGATACCCATTCGCGGCAATGTAATCGCTCTGTCCCGGGCTGCCCTCCACGGTCGCCACGGAGGAAAACAGAATGAAGAAGTCAGGGCGCTCTTCCAGCAAGTTGTACAGCAAATAGCTGCCTTCGATTTTCGGCTTGGTGACCTTCGTAAAGTCGGACCATGTTTTCGTAAACAGAAAACCGCTGCCTGCTACTCCTGCCGCATGAATGATTCCTTTGACCTCGCCGAATTCCTCACGTAGCTGTTTCAAAGTAGCTGCTACCTGCTGCTCGTCGGCTATATCGCACGAGCAGACCATAATTTTGCTACCTGATCGCTCAATCTCTTCCACACTCTCGATGATTCGCCGTGTTTTCTTATCCGTGTCACTTTGCTTGAGCTCCTCCCAAACTTCACGAGGGGGAAGTCCGCTTCTACTGATTAAACCCAGGCAGATTTTGCTTCGGGATGCCAGATGTTTGGCAATTTCCAATCCAATCCCGCCAGTTCCGCCGGTAATGAGATACAACCCGTTTTCTTGCAGCTCCAGTGGCTGAACAGGCTCCTCAACTGCACAACGGCCGAATTCCTCCACATACCGTTCATTTCCACGATAGGCAACCTGGTAAGTGGCTGTTTCCGTGTATATTTCTGCCAAAAGACTTTCACAATCCGTATCCACATCGAGATCGATACTGCGACACTTCACATTAGGGTACTCCGTATTCACTACTTTTCCCAGTTGGAACAGTGCCGTATGACACGGCTCAATCTCTTCTTCGCTTCCCGTCACTTCCCAGCCGTTCCGGCCCAGTACGACAAGCTCCAGCTCTTGCTTGTATTTTGCCTGAACGAGTGATTTCACCAAATAAAACAAGCTCTGGATACTGTGTGCCTGAATCGTTTTCAGTCTGGAAAGGCTGGGGGCTGGACTGTTTTCGTCGAGGGCATAGGCATGAACAATCCGGCTTATCTTTCGCTCTTTCAAATCGGAAAAGAGTTGATGATAATCGGTTTCATCGTGGCCTACCACATACTTCGTTTCTCGCTCTTTTCGATAGCCATCGCCGTTAGCGACCTGAATCAGCTCAACTCCACTCGCTTCCCAACGTTGCATCAACTCTCGAGTTGTCCTGTTTTCGTTACCAAACAACAGCACACTGCCATCCGTTGTGATATTCTCGCTTCCTTTAAGCGGTGATTGCACCCAGCGAATCTGATAAAACAAATCTTGGGCGACCATGGCAGAAGAGACACGTTTTAACGTATAGTTCTCTACTTCCGCAAATACATTTCCTTGCTCGTCGATCAGGCTGATATCGTAGGAAACCGTCTCCCGGTTATCTCCCCGCGCTTCCCTCTTTCGCAGATAACTGTAAAAAGAAGTGGGCATGTCCCGGTAGAGATGGAACGCTTGGTAATAAAACGGGAAGTAATAAGACACGTGGGTTTCTTCGGACTGTTTCAACAGATGCCAGAAGCTCAGTGCCGTATCCAGCATTGCCGGATGAAGCGAATACTGGCCACGCTCTCGCTCATCTGCCAATCGGACATGAAGCAGTGCAGATCCTGCGTTTTCATAAAATTGATCGATACATTTCCATTGTGAACCGTACTGAATGAATCCCGAATAGAGAGGGGTGAATTTTTCTACGTCCTGTTCATCCATCTTGCGGATGATCTGCTCAATCGAGTGAGTCTGTTTTTTGCGATCTTCCTGCCGATGAACTTCCCCTTGTGCATGAGTGATCCAACTCTCTGTAGGATCATTTTCTTTCATGCTGGCGATCGTAAAGGTGATGTGATCATGCTCTTCATGGATGATTGTATGGACAATCCTTGTTTCATCCAAAGAGCATGTCAGCATACTTTGCAAAGTAACATTCTTAATCACCACGGTTGCTTTCGGGAAAAAGTACTCGCTTGCGGCCTTTGCCATCTCCAGATAGGCCACTCCTGGCAATACTCCGTTATCGAAAATGCGATGCTCCTGCAACATCCAAAGCTCTCGCATCGATGCCTTCGCTACGTAAACGCGCAAACCGGTGGTAGAGATGACGCACTCTCCCGTTAATGACTGTCCTTTTTCAGTAGCTGTCTCTGTCTTCTTATCGGTCGGCCAATGCCTCACCCTGCTGAATGGGTAGAAAGGCAGTTCGACTGTTTTGAGAGTTTGACCTCCGTATAGCTTCCTCCAGTGAACTCGGGCACCTTGTACATACAATTTCGCCAATTCATGGAGAGAGTCAGCATTAGCCATTGCCCCGATTTCTGTCCAGTTATGAATCATTTGGCTAGCTTTTTCATGGATTGGTTGTTTTTCTTTCTCCCATGCGTCTGGTTGAATCATATGATTTTTTGCTTTCTGAGCGATAGGAGAATGTCCATAATATCCAAGCACTTCAGGCAAATTGTCCAAGTCCAGCGAGAGAACCGAAGCGATTTTGTTCAACAGTTCGCTGGTGCTCTGTGCAATAATCGCTAAGCGATGAGAAAAATGCTCCCGTCCAACTTGTGCCGTATAGACGAGATTGCGGAAATTTTCCTGCTGATTCGATTGCAAATATTGGCAGTATCGTTGCAATAAATCCAATAAATTTGTACGGTTTTTGGCAGACACGGTAAAAATGTGGGGTGTCTCATGCTCGTCCTTCTGCGTATCATTTTGTTTCCATTCCTCCAATAGCACGTGGCAATTCATGCCGCTGAAGCCAAACGAGCTAATACCAGCTCGACGCGGCATATCACCGGTTTTCCAGGCGATAGGCTGGTCGACCATATAAAATGGAGATTCGGAGAAAGGGATATAGGGATTTGGCTCCTCAAAATTTATCGTGGGAACGAGTTGTTTATGCTTCAACGACAAAACTACTTTAAGCAGCGATGCCATCCCCGAAGCACCTACCAGATGACCGATGTTAGATTTTACGGAACCAATTCCACAAAACTGTTTTTTGCTCGTATATTGATGAAAAGCGTGCCTCATCGCCTTAATTTCGATCGGATCGCCAATAACGGTACCGGTACCGTGTGTTTCGATGTAGGTAATGGTTTCGGGATGAATCCCTGCTTTGTTCCACACATCAATCAGGAGCTGCTCCTGTGCCTGCGGGTTGGGAGCGGTGATGTAGTTGGAAGCCCCGTCGCTGTTCACTCCACTGGCTTTGATCACCGAGTAAATCCGGTCCCCATCTTTCAAGGCGTCCTGCAAAGGCTTCAGAAGGATGGCCGACAGTCCTTCCCCCCATGTGGTTCCTTTGGCTTGGCTATCAAATGGCCTTACGATGCCGTCATTGTTTTCCACGATTTTAAAAGAGGAGTTGGCAATCGGCACCAAATTCAAACTGATGCCTCCGGCGATGGCCAATTGACATTCTTTTTTAATCAAGGATTCGCAGGCATGATGGACCGCCACTAAACCAGATGAGCAAGCGGTATCAATGACTTGATTCGGTCCGGTAAGATTAAAGAAAAAGGCAATCCTGCCAGAGAGAAAACTGGGCAGATTGCCGGTCATGGCCAATTCGTTGGAAGAATCGATGAATTGTTGATAAAGACCGGAAGAATGGTGATCTCTTCCGATAAATACTCCCGTATGGGAACCGTATATTTTATCACCCATATATCCCGCATCTTCAATCGCTTCCGCTGTGACTTCCAGCATCAAGCGCTGATGCGGGTCCATGAACTCGGCTTCCTTCGGAGAGACACGAAAATAGTCTGCGTCAAATCGATCTATGTCTTCCAGATAGCTGCCTTTCGCATATTCAGGCTCACCCCAGCGGTTCTGTAGCAAGGGGTCTGTATCCCTGCGTCGCTTGAGTGGAAAATCAGTTATACAATTCATCCCGTTTAGCAGGTTGGCCCAATACTGCTCTAGATTGTCTGCAAAAGGAAACCGGCAAGAAATGCCAATGATGGCGATATCCGTACTGGTATTTTTTTCGGCCTCAGTCTGACCTGTATTCAATTGATGCAGCAACTTACGTGCAAGCTCTTTGTCTAGGCGATTGGATTTTACGCTTTCCAGGATAAGTGTATTGATTTGATCAATGTTATTCATCTATCCGATTCCTCCGCTGCGACAAAAGATCGACCATATCTTCTACAGATTGATCACCGGATGAAAGGCTGTCCAAGATGGATTCTAGCTGTTGGTCAAACGATTCGATGGAGGTTGCGTTTCGTTCTTCCACTTTTTCTGTCACCTCGGCTTTCTTCCTTTGCTGCCTGCCTTGCTCCTGCTTGATATAATCAGCTAGTACCGCTACCGAAGAATAGGTAAATAAATCGGGCAAGTCGAGAACACCCGGAAACTCGTTATCCAGTTTTTTCAGCAACTGGGTTGCTATGAGTGAATCCCCTCCCACATCCAGAAAACTATCATAGATGTTGATAGTTGATAAGTGCATGGTCTCAGCCCAGATTCCGGAGACCTTTTGCTCGATTTCGTCATACGTCTCCTCTTTTCGGCCAATGATCGTAAAGGTACGCTTCACACTGTGCGAAGTAGAAGGAGCACCGGAGCCAACAACCTTCTCTATCAGACCAGCCTCTAGTTTCAAAAATAGACCTTCATGTCTATCCCGTAACCATTCTCTGTTGACCGATGCGATTACCACCTGACTAAGATTCATCGCCAGTACCTGTTCAAAAGCGGCAGTGGCTTCATTTGTTTTCAACGGCTTGAACAGTCCATTGCTATTTGCCACGCCATAGTCCGCCGCCATGCCTGTTTCTTCCCACGCGGTCCAATTGATCGTCGTGGCACGAATGCCTCGCTTGCGCAAGTAAGAGGCAAAGCCGTCCAGATACCCATTCCCGGCAATGTAATCGCTCTGTCCCGGGCTGCCCTCCACGGTTGCCACGGAGGAAAACAGAACGAAGAAGTCAGGGCGCTCTTCCAGCAAGTTGTACAGCAAATAGCTGCCCTCGATTTTCGGCTTGGTCACCTTCGTAAAGTCGGACCATGTTTTCGTAAACAGAAAACCGCTGCCTGCTACCCCTGCCGCATGAATGATTCCTTTGACCTCGCCGAATCCCTCACGTAGCTTTTTCAAAGTAGCTGCTACCTGCTGCTCGTCGGCTATATCGCACGAGCAGACCATGATTTTGCTGCCTGATTGCTCAATTTCTTCTACACTCTCAATGATTCGCCGCGTCTTGGCATCCATGTCGCTTTGCTTGAGTTGCTCCCAGACTTCACGAGGGGGAAGTCCGCTTCTACTGATTAAGCCCAGGCGGATTTTGCTACGGGATGCCAGATGTTTGGCAATCTCCAGTCCAATCCCGCCAGTTCCGCCAGTAATAAGATACAACCCGTCTTCTTGCAGCTCCAATGGCTCAACAGGCTCCTCAACTGCACATCGGCCGAATTCCTCCACATACCGTTCATTTCCACGATAGGCAACCTGGTAAGCGTCTGTTTCCGTGTATATTTCTGCCAAAATATTTTCGCAATCGGTGCCCGTGTCGAGATCGATACTGCGGCACTTCACTTGAGGATACTCGGCATTCACTACTTTTCCTAATTGGAACAGTGCCGTATGACATGGCTCAATCTCTTCTTCACTGCCTGTCACTTCCCAGCCGTTTTGACCCAGCACGACGAGTTCCAGCTCTTGCTTGTATTTTGCCTGAACGAGTGATTTCACCAAATAAAACAAGCTTTGGATACTGTGTGCCTGAATCGTTTTCAGTCTGGAAAGGCTAGGGGCTGGACTGTTTTCGTCGAGGGCATAGGCATGAACAATCCGGCTTATCTTCCGCTCTTTCAAATCGGAAAAGAGTTGCTCATAATCGGTTTCCTCGTGGCCTACCACATACTTCGTTTCTTGCTCTTTTCGATAGCCAGCGCCGTGAGCGACCTGAATCAGCTCGACTCCACTCGCTTCCCAGCGTTGCATCAACTCTCGAGTTATCCTGTTTTCGTTGCCGAACAACAGCACGCTGCCATCCGTTGTGATATTCCCGTTTCCTTTAAACGGTGATTGTACCCAACGAATCTGATAAAACAAATCTTGGGCGACCATGGCAGAAGAGACACGTTTCAACGTATAGTTCTCTACTTCCGCAAATACATTTCCTTGCTCGTCGATCAGGCTGATATCGTAGGAAACCGTCTCTCGGTTATCCCCCTGAGCTTCCCTCTTGCGCAGGTAGCTGTAAAACGACGAAGGCATTTTTCCGTAGATGCTCATGCGCTTAAAGGAAAAAGGGAGGTAGAGATTTTCCAAGATAAACATGGTTACAGCATTTAGCCCGGTATCTAGTAAAGCTGGATGAAAGCCGTACACCGAAAAGTCATCTAGGTAATTTTCTGGCAATTTCACCTGGACCAGCACACGATCTTCGCATTTCGCCAGAGAATGAATATTGTTCCATCGCGGACCAAATTTGGTACGCCCACGTATGGTTTCAATTTTCGCTTCTACCTGCTCCCAAGCGCCTTCTTCCCTGATCCGCTGAAGATCCATCCAAGGAGCCTTTGCAGCTTCGACAGGAATGATTTTTCCTTCCACATTCAGTTGCCACTCGTGATTGACTCCCGCGTGATGGGAAGAATTACGGTTCACTATACGCAAGTGAATTTGATCATCTTGACTTTCTAAAATCGTATGGACCAAATGCTCTTGTTTCTCCGAGATTATCAACGGACTGATCAACCGAAAATCCCGCAACTCAAAAGCGTCGTTTCCATAATGACTGTATCCAGCTTTTCTCGCCCATTCTATGAAAGCGGTCGCAGGCACGATATGGTACCCCATCATGAGATGCTCTTGCAAAATCCACTGATTTTCCATCCGTAATGGCATTTCATAGATGCTCTGCCGATAGGATTCCAATACTTTAGGGCCAGGAATGACTTCCTTATTTTGCGGGATCAGCGTTCGAGTCTCTCCTCCCTGACCCACATCCACCTGCGGCCAAAAAACGGTCTTTTTAAAAGGATAAGGAGGTAACGACAATCGATGGTACTCCCCGGACTGATAGAAATACCGCCAATCTATTTCCGCTCCCCGCACATAGAGCTGGCAGATGTCAGACATCCCCTGAAAATCATCAGAGGAAACGCTGGTAATCACTTGCCGAGCTTTATCCAGCAACTGATGCAAGCCCAATTCGGTAATCTCACCATTTGCTTTATCCAATTTGCTTTCTGGAACGACCTTGAACTCGTTGTAATAGATTCCTTCGACCTCTCGACTGTAGGGAAGACGCTCCAAAAAGACCTGATTCAGCTTTTCTTTTAATTCTTGCAAACTGCGAACGATTAGGGCAAGACGGCATGTATAATGCCCTCTACCCATTACCGAAGTAAAACAAAGCTCCTCCAAAGACAAGTTCTCCTGATGATTGACAAAATGGCGATAGCGAGATATCAATTCGAACAAGGTCTCTTTATCTTTAGCCGAAGCGGTAAAAATCTGAAAAGGACGGACTGACGGGGCATCCGCTTTTTCAACCGGCGCTTCCTCCAGTACGAGATGGCAATTCGTGCCGCTAAAACCAAATGAACTCACACCTGCGCGGAGTGGAATATCCTGTTGATCCCGCTGCCATTCCTGGAGCTTGTCCACCATATAGAGCGGAGAGCCCATAAAGTCGATGAAAGGATTCGGATCGTCAAAATGAAGGGTGCTGACCATCTTCTTATGTTTGAGGGACATAATTACTTTAAAGACAGAAGCGATCCCTGAAGCGGCCGCAAGATGACCGATATTTGATTTCACCGAACCGATTCCGCAAAACTGTTTCTTCGACGTATATTTTTTAAAAGCATTGCTTAGTGCTTGTACTTCGATTGGATCGCCAAGAACTGTGCCTGTACCATGTGCTTCAATAAATCGGATCGTCTCGGGGGGAATCTCGGCATTCATCCAGGCTTTTGTGAACACTTCTTCTTGAGCGATCGCATTGGGTGCTGTGATTCCATTCGATTTCCCATCGTTATTGGCCGCACTTCCTTTGACCACGGCATGAATATGATCCCGATCCTGGATGGCTTTATCCAGTGGCTTCAGTAATAATGCCCCAAACCCTTCTCCCCATAGCGTTCCATCTGCGTTTTTGTCAAAAGGCTTAACTAGATGTAGTTTGGATTCCACCAAGCCAAACGCAGGGTTTTTAACCGGGAAGAAAATCAGGGAAACGCCGCCTGCAATCGCCATATCGCATTCGTTGTTCCTGATTGCTTGACACGCATTGTGAATGGCTAACAATCCTGATGAACAAGCGGAATCCACGACCACGCTAGGTCCCTTTAAATCGAGAAAATAGGAAATCCGGCTGGCCAAAATGCCGGTATAGGAACCAGTAAGCGCCAGCTCGTCCGTTTGGTCCAACAAGTGCGTGTACATGTTCCCTACAGTGTGGTCTCTTCCAATAAAAACGCCGGTTTTGGATGAAACGATTCGATTTCCGCCGTACCCAGCATCCTCCACGGTTTCCATAACGGTAGTCAAGAGAAGACGTTGCATGGGGTCCATCATGACGGATTCCTTATTGGAAATCTTGAAATATTCCGCGTCAAAATGATCAATATGATCCAAATACCCGCCCTTTTCATAGACAACGTCTGCTGAAGCTCCCTGATACATCTTGCTGATAAATCCTTCGACACCCGTTTGCCTGCTCTTCGGAAAATCCGTGATGCAGTCGACCTCGGCGATCAAATTGTGCCAGTATTCATCCAGATTGCTAGCACCCGGGAAGCGGCCAGCCATCCCGATAATCGCGATATCCTTGTTTTTTTTCAAGCCTGCATTTTTAATCTCTTTCAGAATGACCTTGGACTTCTCGACGCTTAATTGCTGATCCTTTATCTGCTGATAAATGTATTTTCTCGTTTCTTTCATTCCTCTTCTCCCAGCAATCGATCGATCTCTTCCACATCGAGCTCACCGTTGGCTAAGCGATGCAAGATTTGATCGAGATTTTGATCTTCATCCTCCTGATCCATACTGCCGGATGATAGTGGTTGCTCACTTCCTATTCTGGAATACAGATATTCGGCCATCTTATTAATCGTGGGATAAGTAAAAATATCCGAGATGCCCAGTTGATCTGGAAAGAACTTTTCCAATTCCTGGAGCAGATATACAGCAAAAATGGAATTCCCTCCAAGGGACGTAAAATTATCATCCATTTGAATGGAATCAGATTCCAACAGTGTGATCCATAACTGGCGAATCAACTCTTTGATTTCGTGCAGGGAAGCGTGCCTTGGATTCCCATGAAACACGCTTGGGGACGTCTGCGCAATATGGTTTTCTCGAGGCCCCTTCGCCTGTTCCACATAATCGATCAACAGTCTGTTTCCCTCGTAAAAGAAGTTGCTTTGGAAATTCTTTATAGCCACCTCTTTATTGATTCTACCTATCACTATTTGTTTCTCGCCAAGGGCAAGTGCAGCATCAAATGCAGTAACAGCAGTATTCGATGACAGCAGGTGGAAGATCAGCTCTTTTTGGAAGGTTCCATAATCATAGGCCATACCGATCTCTTCCCACGGCGCCCAATTTAGCGTAATTCCGTTTTGATAGACAGGTAGGCTGTGGACGAAGCTGTCCAAAAAGCCGTTTGCCGCCACATAATCACCTTGTCCTGGCGTACCTTCCAGCGTAGAGACAGATGAAAAGCAGACGAAAAATTTCAACGGCTCGGTGATTAATTGGGCCAAATTCAAACTCCCCGCTATTTTGGCTTGAATCACCTCACGAAAACGTTCCTCTTCCCTATTGAATAAAAATTGATCCCCGGCTACTCCAGCTGCATGAATCACTCCGTTGATGCTGCCGAATGTTTCTCTGACTTCTTCGAGCAAGGCCGCTAGCTGTTCTTTGCACGCAACATCCGCTCTGTAGATCGTATATGTACTGCCTGACTCTGTAATTTTTTGCAGCATCTTGATCCTTCGTATTACTTCTTGTTGCTCTCCTTTTTGTACAATCTCTTCCCAATCGCCTTCTGCCGGAAAGCCTGATCTGCTTATCAACACTAAATGGATCGGCTTCTTCCCTGCTAGGTGCAAGGCAATGGTCAAGCCTAACCCACCCGTTCCACCTGTGATTAAATAACAGCCCGATTGAGTCAGGCTGAGCTCTTGTGGTAGGGATGACTGGTGATCCAGCTCCTTCATTTTTTGCACGAAGCGCTGACCGCGCCTGTACGCTGCAATGTAACTATCTGGCTGATGCTCCAGTTCGGCAATAATCGCAGAGATATCTGTATTTGTATCCAGATCGATAGAACGGCAGCGCAAGTGAGACCATTCACTGCTGACTACTTTTCCGAGATGATAGAAAGCATTGTGAATCGGATTTAGCGCAGGCTCCGTATCTGTAACAGGAAACGCCTGATCGCCAATCAGGACCAGATCAATTTTGTGTCGTACGTTTAAGGCAATCAAACTCTTCGCCAGATAGAAGAGACTGAACAAACCTTCGTCTCCAATCTGGTCACCGTTGATCTTTGACAGAGAAAAGCAGTGGATGATGCGCTGCACAGCCTTGTTACCGATTTCCTTCCATAGCGCATCGAAATCTTGTTGATTGACAGTAACCTCATAATGGAAGTCATCGAGCTTGGCAAAATGATCACCAACCGTAACGAGAATGGTAGGGGTTCCGTTCCTTTTGAGTTTCTCCATCAGTTGTTGAGAGAAAGGGTCATGGCCACTAAAAACAAGCGTGTGCGGCGTTGTGTCCTGATTTTTATTTTCTTCACGCAATGGCCTGGCTTCCCAAACAATTTGATGAAACAGCCCTTTGGAAGAGAGCGCGGCGGAAGCTGCTTCTGCCATATTCACTCTTTTCAAGGTGTATTCTTGTATTTCAGCGAAAACCTCTCCTTTTTCGTTGAGGAGCATGATATCAAAGGAGATTGCTTCCTGCATGGTCGTCGCATCTTTCTCTTTCATTTGCAGCAAACTGTAAAATCTGCTCGGCATGGCCCCAGAAAAAATGAGTTTTTTATACCGAAAAGGCAAAAACAATCCATCGCGAATTTGACTGATCGGGATATTAACCGCGCAATCCAACAAAGAAGGATGGAGAACAAAAGTGTGCAACTCATGAGCAAATTGAACAGGCAGTTCAAAAAAGGCGACAATTCTATCCGCTTCCATATAAATCTCTTTCATGCACTCCCAATGCGGGCCTGTTTGAACAGGGGCATCAGCCTCCGGTTTATACCCGGATACCGACTGCTTGTTTGCCCCCCTCAGCAATTCGGGAAGAGACAGTTGCTTTTGCTGATGCTGCTGTTCAGACTGAACAAGCACTTTTGCTCGGCAGTGAACGACCCACTCGTCCGAATGTTCCAACATCGAAGTGACCATGACGTCATACGATGACTTTTGTTTTTGCAGGACAATGTGGACGCTCTTTTTTTCCCCTTCTTTAACTTGAAGTGGCTGTAAAAACATAACGTTTTCTAGTGCCAACACGTCCTGATGAGGTATCGTTTTTCGAACAATCTGGCTCATCATTTCCAGGTAAGCGGTTCCAGGCAAAACGTAATGCTCAGCAATTTTATGTTCCGCCAGTACCCAATGCGTGTCGACCGAATACTTCGTTTCATAAATATCAACGCCATTACTGCTTACAAGGCATTGGTCGACAAGAGGTGCGAGTTTTTTCTCCAAATCTTTCGGCTCGATCCAGCAGCGAATATCCTGAAACGGATACGTAGGCAAGCTGATCAACGGATGCCGTTGACCAGCGTAAAAGTCGTTCCAAGGAATTGGCTCGCCTTCGATATACTTCAATGCCCAATGGATCATCTCACCGAAAATGGAATTCTCTTTACCACCCAGGTTGACATCTCTTACTTCCTGGCTCGAAAGCCCCCGATAAAACACATGCTCATTGACAATCTTTTCGACGCCGGATTTGCGAACAGAATGCAACTTTTCCAGTAAATCGGTTTGGTCTTGAAACACGATCGCCAGTTTATGGGCAAAGTGATCCCGACCAACATTCGCTGTGTAGCATAATCTCTCCAGATCGATGACTCCTGCCTGCTTGACCCACTGATCATAATCGCTGACTAGCTTATCTAGTACAGTGGAGTTTTTCGCTGACAACCCGAGCATGTACCATTGTTCTTCTTTGTTTTTTTGTGAGGACACTTCTTCGGATTGGTGATATTGTTCCAGAATGAGATGGCAGTTGGTTCCGCTCAACCCGAAAGAATTGATCCCGCATCTCCGGGGGTGCTCCCCCTTTTTCCACAACCGAGCTTCGTCGTTCACATAAACAGGCGAATTCACAAAATCGATTTCTTGGTTTGGGCTTTGAAAGTGCAACGTTGGCGGCACAATCTCGTGCTGCAACGCGAGGATACATTTCAACAGGCCAGATATTCCGGCTGCATGATCCAAATGGCCGATGTTGGTTTTGACCGACCCAATCGCACAAAACTGTTTTTTCGTGGTGTACCTGTCAAAAGCTCTTTTGATGCCCTCTATCTCTACCGGATCGCCCAAGCGGGTTGCCGTGCCGTGAGCCTCGATCAGTGAGATGGTCTCTGGATGAATGCCTGCATCCTGCCACGCCCTAATAATCAAGTCTTCCTGGGCCTTAGAGTTGGGCGCAGTTATACCAATGGATTGCCCATCCTGGTTGATGGCACTTCCCTTGATCAGGGCATAAATATGATCTCCATCTCGGATTGCCTTTTCCGCGTCTTTCAGCAAGATTACTCCCACACCTTCACCCAAGCCGGTACCATCGGCCTCGCGATCAAAGCTACGCGCTCTGAAGGTTGGGGATACGATGCCGATCCCCGTATTGGCCTTTTCAAAGGGTTGAAACTGAATTTTTACTCCTCCGGCAAAGGCCATCTCGCACTCATCACGGCGAATCGATTGGCACGCAAGATGAACGGCAACCAGTGAGGAGGAGCATGCCGTATCGATCAGCATGCTGGGACCATGCAGATCGAGCAAATAAGCCAATCTGGCAGCCATGATCGATTTGATATTCCCAGTCATCGCCAAGTCTGCTATTTCTGCGTTGTCTACAGCAAGAAAATGCTTGTATTCTCCCCCAAAATCACTGCTGTATCCTAAAAAAACACCCGTCTGACTTCCGCGCAATCGAGTTTTTCCATACCCCGCATCTTCCATCGCTTCCACACAACTTTGCAAAAAAAGCCGCTGATTCGGGTCCATCAGCTTGGCTTCTTTTCGCGAGATAGAAAAGTACTCACAATCAAACAGATCAATTTGATCCAAATATCCGCTTTCCGCATATTCACTTTGTTCTTTCCGAACATCTTTCTGCAAAAAATAAGACAGAAGTTCTTCGTAGTCTTGTTTACGCGACAAAGGGATTCGTTGGATAGAATCCTTGCCAAGCACAAGATTACTCCAGAACTCCCTGACATTGCGTGCATCAGCCAGCTTTCCCGCTATCCCAATGATCGCTACGTCTTTTTTCGGAGCATCTGCCGACTTCCCCAATTCCCCCCAAGTACCTGCGATATCCTCTTCAAAGTTGAGGTGGATATCGTCAAATAGAGGCTTACTTTTCATTGACAACCTCCTTTTCGGCAAACATGATAGGGGCAAAGTCATCAAACAGATGTCTCTTCTTCGTCTCGTCAAAAATTTGAGTGAAACGCTCTTTTTGCTCTTCCAGCGGCACTTTTTTCGTCACAAACACAGAACGAAGCATCTCGATCGCTTGCTTTATATCCTCAAAGGACTCTTCTCTTCCTTCTTCCTCTAGTTTGTTGCCCAAAGCCTGTATTTTTCTGTACGGTTCGATTACGCCTTTTTGATACTCTGCGTCGTCCCAGTTTTCGTTTCTCATGCACACAGCGATCCCTAAAGAACGGGAAACCACGGATGGACGTTTTTCCGCCACCTGTTCATCGATAATAGACATAATTTGCTCATAGTTATCTTCATAGGAATAAGCACGCACATGCGAGAAGTCGCGTTTGATCAAATTAGTCAAGGCTGTTTTTGGCCCCAGCTCAATAAAGGTGTTCACTCCTTGTCTCAGCATATAATCGATGGTCTCTTTCCATCTGACTGCACTGGTCATTTGTACATTCAGCCTATCCCGGATTTCTGCTGGATGGTAGTATGGCTTTGCGTCCACATTAGAGATAACTGGCCATTTTAGCCCAGCCATTTGCGTTTGAGCGATAGCCCTCTGGAACATTTGATTGCTAAGCTCCAGATACGGTGTGTGGAAAGGAGCAGAGACCTTCAAAGGAATCGTAATGGCACCGATTTTTGCCAGATTTTCCGTGGCGACTTTCACCAAAGAGTTGGCGCCTGAAATCACAACCTGGTTGGATGAATTGTAATTGGCCACAACAATTTTATCCTCACCGTTCGATACACGCTCACATTCCTCTTCGACCAGAAGTGGGTGCAAGCCATTAATGGCAGCCATGCCGCCAAACCCGTCCGATGTAGCTTGCTGCATGATCGTTGCTCTTTCCATGACCAATCGCAATGCATCCTCATAGCGGAATACTTCCGCGCACGTAAGAGCCGTAAATTCCCCAAGACTGTGACCAGCCATAAAAGAAGGGAAAAACTGTTTCTCCTTGCAAATGGATTGGAAAATGGCATAGCTGTATGCAAAAATCGCAGGCTGCGCATATTCAGTCTGCGTTAATTTTTCCAAATTCCCTTCGTTGATAATGCCTAACAAATCGTATCCGAGAATTTCGTTGGTTCGATGAAAAATTTCCCTAACCTCGGGAGAACTTTCATAAAGAGCTTTCCCCATCATATTGTACTGACTTCCTTGACCTGGAAATAATAAGGCGATCTTAATCATAACTGTTTCCTCCCTTTATGGTTACGTTATACTGGGCACGCTTTTAAGAGAACGTGCCCAACTTGGCTAACACTGTTACGTATTAACAACATTTGAAACCAATTGCTTCGCCAAATGGGCAAAGCCTTGCACCAATTTTTTCAATTCTGTGGCTTTAAATAGCAAGCTGTCGTAGTCCAGATAAACCTTGATCCTTTCCTGGTTGTCCACTTCCCATCTCCATATCGCATTAAATGAAGACAAAGCTCTGCTAGGAACAGAAGGGGTCAACGGATACAGGAAATACAAGGTTTTATCCTGTTTCCGTCCCATGTGGTAAGGATCTGCAAGTACATTCAGACGATTATCGTTTTTGATGCTTTCCTTGACCGTCAGGAAAAGTGAGTCAAAATCGGTCATGTTGGAAAAATCAATTGTCACTGTCTGGACCTGCTCTTGCTTGTTCAACAGATGAATAGAAATGCAATCTTCATTTGACACTTGTTTCAACAAATAAAAAAGCAGAGAGAGCATGACTTCCTCGACCCGCATCTCATGGAACCGGGAGATTTGGAATAAGCCCTGTGCGGTGGTTGAGGCCAATTCCAACGCCAACGGAAGGTTTTCACCTCGATCATTTGTTGACAAGAAGTAATTGACGGGCAGTTTCACCCCACGCATTTCCTCACCTTGCGATGCTGAGATGCTCATCTCGATATAGGCAGCCAATTTTTCAATAGTCGGATGTGTAAAAATATCCGCCACATGGATTTGCAGCTCGAAAACTTCTCTTACTTTTTCCTGCATCAGTACAACGCTAAGTGATGTCCCACCTAAATCGAAGTAGGAATCTGCGGTGCTGATTCTCTCCAAGTGCAATAGCTCTTTCCAAATGGAAGTAAGCTGTTCTTCCACTTCGGTAGTCGGCTGTTTAAATGGATTGGAACTGACGAGTTGGATTTGTTGCAGGGATTTCAGCTTTTTCCTGTCTATTTTTTGGTTGCTGTTCAACGGGATTTTCTCAATGACGAAAAATTGCTGCGGGACCATATAAGCTGGCAAACGCTCCAGCAAGAACCCTTTCAGCTCACCAAAACTGACAGCCTTATCTGTCCCTAGTACCAGGTAGCTTGTTAAGCACCTGTCATCAACCCCGCCGGATTTCCCGGCACTTTCCACTATCGTATCTAGCACTACGACATTGTCCTGAATCCCTGGATACGAGGAAATAATTGCTTTTATCTCGGACAGCTCAACGCGAAAACCTCGGATCTTCACCTGATCGTCGACTCTGCCCGCACATTGAATAGTGCCATCCGCCAAAAACCGAGCGATGTCTCCCGTTCTGTACATCTTAGGGTGCAGGTCGCTATCGAATGGATTGGCTACAAACCTCTCAGCCGTTAGCGTCGGATTGTTCACATACCCGGAGGCCACACCCATGCCGCCTATATACATTTCCCCGTATACTCCCAATGGAACGGGTTTATTAAAACTGTCTAAAATATAGATTTGCGTATTGTCAATGGGCTTGCCAATCGTCTGCTGTTCCGCATCTGTAATCTCGGAAACAGTCGACCATATTGTGGTTTCCGTTGGTCCATACATATTCCAGAAAGATCCAACCCTCTCGAGCATTTCCCGGGCCAAATCTGTTGGCAGGCTTTCTCCGCCGCATAGAGCCTTCAATTGCGGACTGATTGACCATCCCGACATGATCATCATTTTCCACGTGGCTGGTGTCGCCTGCATTACTGTGATTCCGTGTGTTTCGAGCAATAACCTTAACTGGTTGCCGTCGCCCATTTCCGTTTTGGTTGCGAGTATTACCGTCGCTCCGGTAATGAGCGGTAAGAACAGTTCCAGCCCAAAAATATCAAAGGAGAAGGTTGTCACCGATAGAAGCTTATCCTCCGCTGTCATGCCTGGTTCTCTCGACATGGATAGCAGAAAATTGCTCAATGCACGATGCGGAACCATGACCCCTTTTGGCTTGCCTGTGGAACCGGATGTAAAGATGATATAAGCCGTCTGTGACGGTTCGACAGTAACGTTCAATGGAGTAGACGACTCTTGCAAAACTTCGTCCCACTCCTGATCCAGAAGCACCGTGCTTTGGAAATAGAGCTTGGTGTCTGCCAACAAATCGCTGGTGGAAATGATCACGTCTAATCCAGCTTCCTCTTTGATTTGTTGCAGACGCTGGAGAGGAATGCTGGCATCGATCGGAACATACGAGCCTCCCGCTACTAACACAGCCATCATAGCGATGGCCATCTCCAATGAGCGCTCGATGTATATTCCCACTGGTTTTTCCTGCATTCCCCCCTTTTTTTGCAAATAACGAGCTAACCTATTTGCCGCATGTTGCAATTCTCGGTAACTCAAAGATGATGTACCAATGGTTATCGCTATTTTTTCTGGATTTTTTTCCACTTGGCTCTCAAACAACGACACGACGTTTTGACTAAGGTCTACTTGACGTCGAGTTTGGTTAAAACCTACGAGCACTTGCTGTTTTTCGTTTTCGGGTACCATCTGTACTTCTGACAAAGCTATTGATGGCTCGTCTATAACATGTTTCATCAAATCTTCAAAATAACGAGCCATACGCTCCATCGTTTTTCTTGCAAACAGGTTCGTGGAATATTCAATCTCACAACCTATTTGTGAACCTTCCTCCCAAGCGGTAAAGCGAATGCTGAACATGGCTGTTTTGTGCTTGTAAAGCGAAGTGATTTCCTTCACTCCACCGATCTGATCTGTCTTGTCGTAGACATCTCGAAAACTGAACATGGTTTCAAATAAAGGGTTCCTACTCAAATCTCGCTGAATGTCCAAGCTGTTAATCAGCTCTTCAAATGGATAATCCTGATGATCCAATGCAGAAGAGATGGTTTGCTTGACGACTTGCAGCAATTTTGAAAAGGAGGTAGCTGCATCGACACATAGTTTTAGGGCAACTGTATCAACAAAGGGTCCGATGAGGTTCTCTAGCTCCGTCTGTTTCCTTCCAGACACAGGTGTTCCGACGATTACTGTTTCTTGCTGGCACAGTTTGGATAGGAGAGCAGCATAAAGAGCCAGCAGACCCATATTTACTGTAACGGCTTCCTTTTTCACCATACGCTTGAAGCGTTCTGTTGTATGTTCATCGATGTGAAACTGAATGAAGTCCCCGTCAAAACTTTGAATGAGAGGCGGCTTGAAATCCGTCGGCAATTGGAGCTTATTCTCATGCTCACCATTCGCGAATTGATCCAGCCAATACTGTTTCTGTCTTTCGAATGCAGGGCTGACTTTCATCGAAGATTGCCATTCAGCGTAATCCTTGTACTGCACAGGTAGAACTGGCAATTCTTCACCTTTAAAGAAAGACAGGAAATCTCTGATCAACAATTGATAGGACATTTCGTCTGAAATCAAATGATGCATATCTATGAGCAGCATCTTTTGATTTCGCTCATAGCCAATCCGAATAAGGGGAGCTTTTTCCGGTTCAAACGGCCGAATAAACCCAGAGATTGCCGCATCCATTCCTTCCTCGGTCAGGACCAGCTCCTCGATGGTGAATGGAATGGTTTCATGAACAGTCTGAACTACCTCTTGCCCTACGAAGCCAAAGGAGGTCCGGAAAATTTCATGACGTTCGATGAGCTTTTGAAAGATTTGCTCAATACTTTTCGGATCGATGTCCCCCTCTAATTGATACACGCCGGGATTGTTGTATACCGTCGTGAAAGGATGCATCTTTTGCAAGAAATAGACTCGCTTTTGAACCGATGTCAGCGGATAGTAGTCCTTTCGCGCTACAGGGTGTATCCCGCCCTCCCTACTTGGATTGGTTTGTTGCAGATAGGCGGAAATGCCGCCAACAGTAGGATGGTTAAGAAAATGCGCCATGGGAATGCGCTCGTTGAACAGCTTTTGGATTTTTCCCAGAATGGAGAGAGCCATAATGGAGTCTCCACCCAATTCAAACAAGCTGTCGTGAACCCCGATTGGTCTCACGCCAAACTGTGCTTCCCATACCTCTGTGATCTTTCGTTCCCGCTCGTTTTGCGGAGCGGTATATTCAGTTGTCAAATCAGGCCGTTCATACGTCTCCGTGTTACAAGGCTGAGGGTAATCAAAGGCGATTTCCTCTGAAATAAGGTGAATTTTCGCATCATGATACCGGGTCGTGAGCTCATTCAGGTCATAGGCAGAAATGACAACCTGCGGAATCTGAATCGTGCCTATCCGGGAAAAGATGTGCAGGCCTTCTTCTTCTGTTATGGCATTCTCTAGCTCCTCACCAGTCAATTGCCTATGCTTCTCTTCAATTTGCCGGGCCATCCCTGTCCCTCTCCATCTCTCCCAATTGATTGATAGAACAGGGAAATTACTTTTATTTCCATGGCAATAAATTGCAAATGAGTCCAGGAAAGAGTTTGCTGCGCAGTAACCCGCCTGCCCGATTGCGGGAATGTATGCACTCAGTGATGAAAACAGGATATAAAAATCCAGTGGCCTTTCGCGAAGAATCTCATAAAGAAAGTAAGTACCTTCTACCTTTGCTGCTAACATCTTCTTAGCGTTTTCTCGTGTGCAGCGTTGTATCATTTCCCCATCAGGCACACCTGCTGCATGGATCACTCCTGTCAGTTCTCCAGGTAGACTATCAACTTTTTTCATTAGTTCTTGCACTTGGCTCTTGTCGCTGATATCAGCATTCATGATGTGAATGTTCCCACCAACTCGCTCGATCTCCAATAACTGGCGAATTGTTCGGCTCACCCCATCATCGGGCTGGTGTTCCGAAAGCCACTCCTGCCATGTTTCCTTCGGAGGAAATGCAGATCTTCCCACCAGTATCAGGGTCGCCTGCGCTTTTTGCGCCAAAAATTTGGCAACGGCGAGGCCAATCCCGCCCAAACCGCCTGTTATTAAATACTTGCCGCCTTGCTTCAGCTCTATGCCGTCCTGGGCATGAGTGGAGATGGCATCATATGCTGGCAGCCAAAAATACTTGTTTTGATAGGCAACCACACCGTTCCAATCTTGCGAGAGAAATGGCAGGAGGAAAGAATCGAGAGCTTTGTCCATATCCATGGACCTCGGTGTGATGTCCATATCAAAGAAGCTGCATCGAATCGCCGGGTATTCAAGCGGAATTACTTTGATTGGTCCCAGTATGATAGACTTTTGCGGTTCATTCCGGTCAAAGCCAGTAACCTCACAGACCCCATTTGATATGACTTTCAACTCCATCGATTGCTCATAGAAATGCAAGCCGAATTCCTTGGCAATGGCTAGCAAACTATAATACCCGTTATCGAGAGATGTATCTAAATCGGATAACGTGAAGCCCTCTTCCTGTTCAAGCAGCAAGCTCCACATATGAATGGTCTCATCTGGCGTGAACGAACTCGCTTTCAATTCTTGAAAGAGCCAGCCATAATCCTCGTCTTTGCTCGGATTGATCGCAAATTCGTTGTCATTTATTTTCTGTCGATGCTCGCTTTTATAAACAACGATACATTGTTTGCTCAACTGTTTTATTTTTTGCGTCAGAAGCTCACTGATCAGGGACTGTTCGGCAAAAATCAATCGCCGCTTTTCTTTGTGAACATTGTTTTTGGAAGAAAGGATAGGTGTGTGCCGCTTCCATGACGGAACGTAATACCAATCCTCGATGTTTTTCCTTACCAACTGTTTCGATTGATTTGTAGCATTGGCTTGAAGTGCCGTGTCTTCCAACCAGAATTTCTTTCGCATAAATGGATAAGTAGGCAATGGGATTCGTGTTCCCTGTGGATTCAATTGGTTCCAATCTATGGTCACCCCGTATTGCCACAGCTTGCCGAGCCGCTTGTATAAATGGTGGTGCTCCGAGACATTGCTGTTTGCAAACGGGATGAGGTTTAGTATTTTTTGAGAGGGATCTGAGCCCAACGTACGTTTTGCCAAAGCACTCAAATCATGCCCGGGCCCGATTTCGATAAAAATAGCGCGTTGATCCGCTAGTAGCTGGATTGCCTTCGTAAACCGCACCGTATCTTTTAGCTGATTGATCCAATATTCGCTGGTGCCCAGATCTTCTTGCCCTGCCCAGTCTCCTGTTACACTGGAGATAAACGGAATCTGCATCGGCTGATACGCAACTGGTTGAAAGGCCGTCTGGTAATCATCCAATATCGATTCGACCCGTGACGTATGAATCACTTTCGGAAAAGGAAGAGGTGTGCAGATCCATTTGTTTTGTTTCAGCTTCTCTTCTAGGTTCAATACCAAATGTTTGGGTCCGCCAACTACGCAAGACACTTGGTTATCAATGGCAATTTCCAGCGATTCAGACAAGAAAGGAGTCACTTCCTCTACCGAAAGCGGAATACTGAGCATCAATCCATCCGGCAGTAGCTGAAATAACTCCCCACGTTTGACAACCAGTTGAATCGCCTGTTCTAGGGTAAACAGCCCCGCAATCGTCGCCGCGATATATTCGCCCAGACTGTACCCGATCACAACATCTGGTTGTATTCCCCATTCCATCAATAACCGGGCTAATGCGTATTCGAAAGCAAACAGAATGACTTGTCCATGATCCAAACTCGCTATCGCTTCCCTGGCTTGATCCCGATCATTATCTTTTGGAAACAGAATGGATCGATAATCGACCTCCGAGTATCGTTGTAGGATAGCGAAACAATGATCGAGGTGCTTCCGGAAAATCTCCTCTTTTGCATAGAGTTCTCGTCCCATGCTGACGTATTGGGATCCTTGACCGGAGAACATAAACACGATTTGTTCAGACTGTCCATCTGCCCGGTAAGTCTGTGATTGACGGGGATTTTTATCTTTCAAGGCACGGATCAGCTCCGCGCTGCTTTGGCAAACAATTGGCTTGCGATATTCAAAGGATTTTCGCCCCATTTGCAATGTATAAGCAATATCACGCAACCTGGTCTGGGGATGTTCCTCCACATGCTTCGCCAGGTTTTCGGCCATCTTTTCCAGCGATTCGCTGTTTTGGGCGGACAGTAAAATAAGGTGAGGCTGCTCCTCATCCTTCACCGACTCGTCGACCTCAGGGGCTTCCTCCAAAACCAAATGCGCATTTTGCCCCCCAACGCCAAACGAGCTAATCCCTGCCCGTAACGGAAATGGCCCATCGCTCCACTCACTCAACTTTGTGTTGATTGTGAACGGACTTTTCTCCATTTCCAAAATCGGATTGCTCTTAGAAAAATGGATCATGGGAGGGATCTGGCGGTGTTTCAGAGCGAGTACGGTCTTCATGAAGCCCGCCACACCCGATGCTGCATCCAGATGGCCAATATTGTTTTTGACCGAGCCCAAGACACATTTGGTTTGCCGATCATGAAAAACTTGTTTTAGCGCTGTAAACTCGATGGAATCACCCAGTTGTGTCCCAGTCCCATGGGTTTCAATGTACGAGATGCTCTCCGGCTCTACATCGGAGAGTTGCAATGCGCTTTGAATGACTTCTCTCTGTCCCTCAACACTTGGCGCCATATATCCCGCTTTACGGTTTCCATCGTTGTTGATGGCGCTTCCCTTGATAATGGCCCAAATATGGTCTTTATCCGCCAGTGCATTTTCTAGCGGCTTTAATACGACCACCCCGATCCCGTTTCCAAACAAGATGCCTGATGCTTTTTCGTCAAAGGCACGAATTCGTCCGTCTTTCGATAGAAAGAGCCCTTCTTCATACAGATATCCGCTTTTATTCGGAATCAAAATGGAAATGCCCCCAGCGAGCGCCATGTCACATTCACCACTAAGTAAACTGCGGCAGGCAGTATGAATGGCAGTTAACGACGTGGAGCAAGCGGTCGTTAGTGTCAAGCTGGGTCCTTTTAAATTGAATTTGTAGGAAATTCGTGAGGCTAGAAAATCTTTGTTGCTCAATTGGATTTCGGAGAAGAGATCGCGATGCTCTCCTTCATAGGAATAAACTCTAGCATTCCAGTTATAATTGCTCGATGCCCCTGCAAAAACGCCGATTAATCCGGAATAACTGTCAGGAATATATCCGGCGTCTTCCATGGCTTCCCAGGCAACCTCGTGAAACAGCCGAACCTGCGGGTCCATGACCAGGGCATCTTTTGGGCTATATCCAAAAAAACGCTCGTCGAAATATTCAAACTGATTGATGATCGCGCCGGCTTTTACATAGTTTTTATTCTGAATGAGTTCAGGCGGTACTCCTTCTGCTTTGAGCTCCTCATCGGTAAAAAACGTAACAGAGTCCAATCCATCCTTGATGTTATTCCAGAATTGCTGGCGATTGTTTGCTCCCGGAAAGCGGCAGGATAAGCCGATCACGGCGATTTCCAAGCCGTTGAAGTTTCGAGTCTCAGCCATTTCGAACCTCCTTCCCCTTTTTTCGCAGCATTTTTAATTTATCGATCCCTTTATGGACTATCTCGGAGCGATCAAAGCCGTGATCGTTTGCTTCCATTCCCTTGTCTTGCCCTTTCAAATACCCTGCCAGCTTGCGAATGGTCGGATATTCAAACCATGAAGAAATCAGAACGGGCTTATCCATATTCTTCTGAAGGATATCATTGATCCCTACAATATCCATCGAAGTGATTCCTGCATCAAAGAAATTGTCGTCCAAGCCCATTTTCGTATTCCCAATGTAATCTTGAATCGTTTCTTGCAGCAACATCTCCATGGACAACTCTTTCCGCCCTTGGCTCTTAAGCCCTTCCCCTTTGTATCGGGGCCGGTTGACCCAAAGGGCGAGCCTTGGCTCCAGGTCTGTTGTGGAAACAATAACATGCTCTTCTTGATGGATGAGAGAGTACAAATAAGCAAAAATTTGTCTACCTTCTGCGGGAGTGATCAGTTGTTCCATACGTTCACTCGCAGCTGTACGGTTGCCTGAATCAGAAACCGAGAAGTTCCAAGCATCCCAGCCGACGGACATCCATCTGGTTTGACTCTGCTCTTGATTTATCTTTTGGACAAAACTATCCATGAATTGGTTGGCCGCCGTATAGGCAACCAGTCCAATCCCACCGAGAATCGAAGAAAGGGAAGAGTTCACCATGCAATACGCAATCTCTCTATCTCTAATGAGCTTTTCAAGAATGAGGATACCTCTTATTTTCACAGAAAACTCTGCTTCACACATGTTCCGATTGATATGGGCAATCGAGTGCTGGAAGAAATCGCTTACGACTCTGCCCGCCGAGAAGATAACACCGTCAATCCGCTCAAACCTCTCGTCGATCTCTTCCAATAGGGCCTTCATTTGTGCTTCATCGCTTACATCTACCTGATACAGATGAACCTGTGCGCCCAGTGCTTTCAGTTGCATGATTTCGCGAATTTTCTGATGGGTAGGATCGCTGTCAGGAGAGTTGGCCAGATACTCCTGCCAGTGATCTTCCCGAGGGAACTGTGAGCGTCCAGTCAAAATAATTGTAGCTGGGCCCTGATGAGCCAGCGCGCTTGCTGCTGTCAAGCCAATCCCGCCCAAACCTCCTAAAACCAGATGAACCCCTCTAGCTTTACGATCGGAAGCAACGGGCAGATCAAAGAGAATGGGTTCGTACGTTCGCACCCATTTGTGACGGTAGCGGATGGCCATCATTTTTTCCGGATCTTGTTTGACCAACTCCTCAACGAGCAATTTCATGCCGATCTGTTTCTGCTTCTGGAACTCTTCCGCCGAAATTTCCAAATATGCGGAATGGACATTTCCAAATTCTTGTGGAATAACCTGGACAGCTCCGAAGGCAGTAGCATAATACGGCGACAAAGCTTCGTTCCCAATAATGGACTGAGACGCAGATGCGATAACAAATAACTGAATCGGCTGCTGGGGATCAAGCATCCCAAAAGATTTGCCCATGTGCAATAAGCTGTAAAAAGTGGGCGTCTGTACATGCTGGGAGACATCCTTTTCAAAGAACGAGGGCTCATCTAAAAGACTCCACATGTGAACGACTTTCCAGACCTGTCCCGGTTGAAAAACTTCTCGTAACAACGTGAGATACTGCTCGGTCTCTTCCGGATGAATCTCGTACTCATGTGGGGCCAGCTTGGAAAATGTACGGCCAGCTTTTACGGTACACACCCGTTTTCCTTTTGCTAACAGGGCTTGTTTAACTCCTTCTCCTATTCCGCTAGTATCAGTAAAGATTAAATAGGAATCAGACTGGTCGTCCATACGTGTACGGCCCAATCCGTTGTGCTGTTTCCATACGGGACGATACAACCAATTCTCCAGCTCATTTTTACGAATGGCATGTTGTTGTGTCGCTCGATCTTTCTTCTCAAACCAATACTTGTCTCTGTCAAAGGCATAGGTGGGGAGGGACAGGCGGTTTCTGTTCTCGCCAGAATACAGTTCTTTCCAATGAATTGAGCCCCCTTGCTTCCATATCTCCCCTAGACTGTTATAAAAATACCATTCTGTCGATTCCGTCATTTCTTGCGAACGCAACAGTTGGATGACAGGTAGAGGTTCGCATTCAGACCAATCCCGATGCTTCATCCCCATCTCAATTAGAAGGTGAATGTCCCTCTCCATGAGGTAGTTCTCCGTTGAGGATGTAACAGAGAGTTTTTGCATGTTGTGCAACCAAAAATCTGTGTCACGAATCAGCTCGCTCGTGATGGGAGAGCCGCTGAATATAACCTCCAGATCATTCCTCCCTACTCTCATCGTCCGTAATACAAAAGCGAGTTCTTCTTCCATCCGGCTTTGTTGTTCCTTTGCAGAATGAAGCCACTTGTGTTTTAGAACAATGATTCTAACCAGATCATTCATAGATAATAACTTCGCATGATAGACAGCGGAGAATATGCCTGTCCCCTCTGCAATCGCCACATGGGGTTTGATTCCGAGAGAAACCATAAAGTCAGCCAATGCACTTTGGTAAATGAACTGACTCATTTCCACATACATAGAGTCCAGCTTGTCCTCATGATGATCAAGCCTACTACCCTTCAAGATGCTCTCGATGCTAGGTACATCAACTGTTCCTGATGTTGTCCAGGCATGGAGATAGCCGTCAATGATACGGGCAAAGCCCTTTTCAGTCCGGTACAGCTCGTACCCAATTTTGAGAATCGCTTGACTTTGCGGCGAAAACAGAAGCCCAGTACGCAGCTCTTCTTTTTCCCTTTTGGATACGTCGCCCCTTCCTGTTTCAAGCAAGTGAACAGCTTCTGCGACTGAAGAGCAAACCACCATTTTTCGATAAGGAAAATGAACACGCCCAGTTTGCAATGAATAGGACACATCCGCAAGGGGAAGTCGGGGATGCTCACGGAAAAATTGCGCCATTTTCTTGCAAGTATTCTCTAATGCCTTCTCCGTTTTAGCTGAAAACAATAAGAGATGCTGCTGTCTAAAAGAAGCATCTGAAGGAAAGGAAGGAGCCTCTTCCAAAATTACGTGGGCATTAGTCCCTCCTATTCCAAAAGAACTAACGCCTCCCTTTGGGGAATGGCTCACTTCTTTCCATAAACGAGGCTTTGTGTTCACATAAAACGGGCTTTGCTCGAATGACAGCTTGGGATTCGGCTGCTCATGGTTAATGCAAGGAGGAATCACTTGATGCTTCAAGGCAAGAGTCGTTTTGATCAAGCCAATGATGCCTGCTGCGGTATCCAGGTGGCCGATATTGGGTTTGACAGACCCGATGGCGCAAAATTGGGGCTGGGTTGCTTCTGCTTGAAATACTTCTTTAAGCGCCTTTATTTCAACTGCGTCACCCAGTTCAGTCCCGGTTCCATGCGTTTCAATGTAACTGATTTCTCGTGGAGAGACGTTGGCAACCGTCAGCGCCTCATGAATGACTTGCGCTTGTCCGATTGGACTCGGCGCCGTATACCCAATCTTTTCATCTCCGTCATTATTGACGGCAGTACCGCAGATGACAGCCTGTATGTTGTCGCGATCACGAATGGCATCCGCCAAGCGCTTCAAAACAACAATCCCGATCCCATTTCCAAAAACAGTACCTGCGGAATCTGTATCAAAGACACGACAATGACCATCTGGGGAGACCATGCCTTCTTTTTGGAAGACATACCCTCCTGTTTGCTCACTTCGGATCGTCACGCCCCCTGCTAATGCAATGTCACACTCGCCATTCAATAGACTTTGACTAGCTAAATGGACTGCGACCAAGGAGGAGGAGCATGCCGTTTGCACATTGACGGAAGGCCCACGCAAACCCAATTTAAACGAAACCTTCGATGCCAAAAAATCTTTTTCATTGCCAATGCCGATTTGCACGTGCCCCAGTCTTTGCACAAGTTCCGGATCTGAATAAAGACGCAAAAAATAGCTGCTGATACAAGAGCTGGCGTAAACTCCTACCACTTGCTGCTCTATGTCCTGCACACAACTAGCATCTTCTAGCGCCTCCCAGGCACATTCGAGAAAGACACGGTGCTGCGGGTCGGTAATCTCTGCATCCTTTTCGGAATAACGGAAAAAGCCTGCATCGAAATACTCTGTATCTTTGAGGATAGCTCCTCTCTTTACATATTGAGGGTCGTTGAGGAGATTGACCGGAATACCTGCATCCCTTAACTCCTCATTTGTAAACGTCTTGATGGATTCCACACCGTTGACGATATTTCGCCAAAAAGCCAAAGGGGTGTCGGCATCGGGAACACGGCAGGCCATGCCAATGATGGCAATTTTTGAATGGATTACATCTTCATCCATCACTCACATCACTCCCGCTTTTCATAATGAAACTCTTGGATGATGAAAAAGGGTTTGCAACGCATGTCTGAGTTCATCGACGCTATAGGCAAAATAGCTAGGCGATTCTTGCTGGAGCACTTCTACTGAATTATGGCCCCATGCGACCGCAATGCTTTTGACCTCCGCCTCTCTGGCACAGATGAGATCGTTTTTTCCGTCTCCAACAAATACAGAGTGATCAACATTGGAGTGCAGTTGTTCGATGGCGAGCAGAAGGCTTTCCGGATGCGGCTTCGGATGGGTTACATCATCCGAACAGACTACTGTGTCAAAATAATCAATCAGCTCGAATTCTTTCAGGATGTGGATGGTTCGCTTGCGATCTTTTCCCGTACATAATCCGCATTTCCATCCTTCGTTTTGGATGAAGCGCAAAATCTCCTCCATCCCCTCTACAATCTCAATCAGGTGGATATTGGAGCTGGCTATTCTCCGATAATGTTCAACCATGCTAAGTGGCAGGTTCATTTTACTGAAAATGTTGGGAATGGAATCCCCACTGTGCCCCAGAAACTCCTCAAAAGAGGGAAGCGGACCATTGGAAACGAGCTGAAAGCTATCAAAGAATGCCTTACGCTGTACTTCTAGCGAATCAATAATCACTCCATCGAAGTCAAACACGACACTTTTTTGCATACCCTTCTCCTTTACCCTTCAAATGTCCAAAGCAGGAGGAGTCACCCGGAGCGCGAGGCGCCCCGATTTCCTGTCTCCCCGATGGCCTTTTACCGTTTTCCCCGTTGCTGGCGCAGGCTTTTTCTAAGCTCGCCCCGCTGCATGCTTTGCTGCAAATAATCATTTTTGTTCTGCTGCTTGTCTTGTAAAAACAAAGCCAACGAACGTATGGTTGGATATTTGAACAAATCAGCCATCTCAATCGTTGTTTGCAGTTCGTTCTCCAGATTGTTTTGAACTTGCATCAACATCAACGAGTGACCACCAACCTCAAAAAATCCATCGTCTACTCCGATCTGCTCTTTTCCTAATGTTTCTTGCCATATTTTTAGGAGCAGTTCTTCCATGCGATTTTGCGGTGGAGCCGTACGCGAGCTCTTTGGCATGTTGACATTCAAGGCTGGCAAAGCACTGCGGTCGATTTTATTCGGTCCGACCATGGCAAACGATTTCATTTCCATCCAATATTGCGGAACAAGGTAGCTCGGTAATAATTCCTTCACCATGCCGATGATCTCTTTCTCTGATACGTGTTCCTTCAATACGTAGTAAGAAACGATGACCGGTTCGTTGTTCGCATCCTCGGTTGATTTAACAACACTCTTTACCATACAATCCAATCCGTCGATGACACTTTCTACTTCATTCAAATCAACCCTGTAGCCTCTGATTTTCAACTGGGAATCGTTTCTGCCGTTGTATTCCAAGCAACCATCTGGCAATAATCTGCCGTAGTCTCCGCTTCGGTACAATCGACCTTTACCTGTTTGCAAATCGTATGCAAAAGCCTTCTCTGTTTCTTCTGGGCGGTTCCAGTACCCAGGAGAGAGGTACTCGCTTTGATAGTAGAGTTGCCCGGCTTCGTAAATACTCACTTCCTGGTTGTTTTCGTTAAGAATGCGCAAATTTATGCCATCGACGACATACCCGGCTGGAATTTTTGCAGGATGGACTGCCGTATCCTTGTTCATGATGAAAAACGAAATGACCATCAATTCCGAACAACCCAGGAAATTGACAAACAAGCAGTCATCCGCGTGTTTTTGTTTGTACAACTCAAAATCCGTGCCGGACACGACCTCTCCTCCTAATAAAACCATGCGAATATGAGGAAGCCGTATGCCGTCATCCAGGTTCTTCATAAAAAAGCGGAACACGGATGGAACGGAGTGGAACAATGTGATTCGTTCCTGATTTAACCAATTGGCGAATCGCGTCATACTACCGTCCAGCTTAATGTCATAGAGATGCAAAGTAGCCCCATTTAACAAGCTTCCCAATATATCCAAGATGCCGATCGCATGACTGTACGATGTCAACAATGCGATATGATCACGCTGATGGACTTTCAATACCTGGGTGAACTGCGAGAGATAGTAGTAGACGTTTTGATAGTTCTGCATGACCCCCTTCGGTCTTCCTGTCGAGCCGGAAGTATAGAGGATAAATGCAATTTCTTCACCTTTTATGCTTAAATCCAAATTCTCTTCTGAAATGTTACTGGTTCCGTCCGTCAAATTGATCGTTTGGATTTCCTGGTTAATCTTCCTTACCACTTCACCAGCCAAGATTATGTTTTCCGAATCGGTCAAAAGAATGCTCGATTGCGCATCGTCGATCATATAAGCCAACCGCTCAATTGGAGCACTTCGATCCAGCGGCACGAACGGAACCCCTGCCTTCAACGCACCCATCAAGGCAACTACCATTTCGAGTGTGTTCCCAAATAAAAGGGCAACTGGTGTTTGTACGCTTTCTGGAGAGCAGTGCTCTAAAATTTTTCGGGCAATCTGATTTACTTTTGCATTCAGCTGTCCATATTCCAAAGTATCGAAGTTATGTTTGACAGCGACATGATTCGGATAGGTGGCAACCTGCTCTTCAAACCGTTTTACAAGAGCGGCAGTAGACTCCTTGAAAGAAAAGGGCTGGTACTTGCAAAGCGGCACAACACCATTCTCCCTGTGCAAGCCCTCGCTCTGTTTCAATATTGGCAATTCGCCAATCTGCAGGTTGGGTTTTTGGATGATGCACTCAAGCAATTTGCGGTACTCGGTAAACATGTATTGGACTGTCTCCTGCTTGAACAAGTCCGTCCTGTAGTAACATTCCAGATAAATCCCTGCGGCAGTTTCGTATAAATGAATATTCAGATCCGCTTTTGTTGTTTTTACCGTGACCGGGTAGGCCGATAACTTTATGTCCTCGTAATACGTTCCTTCCCTTTCCGTCTGATTCTTCATACTCTGGTAATTGAAGATCGTATCATATAAGAATGTACGGCTTGGGTCACGCTTAAAATCTAGTTGATCCAATATCTGTTCGATTTGAAAATCCTGATTTTCCAGCGCTTCCAATAAACTCGCTTTTACTTCGTGAAGCAATTCAAGGAAGCTTTTCTCCCTCTCTGGCTTATTACGCAGAACAAGGGAGTTGACAAACATGCCTACGATCTCTTTCAGCTCATCATGGTTTCGGCCTGCTTGCGGAATTCCTACCAGGATATCCGAATCCCCACTGAGTCTCGCCAGCCATGCATAATAGGCAGCCAACATCGTCATAAACCAGGTGACCTGATTCTCCTGAGAAAACTTCTTGATTCCCTCACTCAATTGTTGATCAAGCTCCAGACTAATCCGATCACCATGGAAGCTAAGGGATGCTGGGCGAGGGAAGTCCGTCGGCAACTGCAGGACAGGCAATGCTCCCCCCAACTTATTCAACCAATAGGCCTCTTGTGCCCGATAAGCGGTTGACCGTGAAAAGTCGTGCTGCCACTCCGCGTAATCCTTATACTGGACGTTCAATGGAGGAAGCGAAACGTTCCTATACAATTCAGAAAAATCTTTCACCAATAAGCTAATGGATGTTCCATCCGAAATAATATGATGGATGTCCACTGCCAGAATACTCTTTTGTTCTCCAATTTTGATTAATCCCACTCGGAAAAGAGGCGCCCTCGCCAGATCGAACGGTTGAATAAACTTCTCGAGATCTTGCTCAACCGAAAGCTCATCGGACTCCAAGCAAATCACTTCGAAGTCAATACGGGGGTGTACAATTTGGACAATCTCACCTTCCAGTACCTGAAACGAAGTGCGTAAGCTTTCGTGCCGCTCAATCATTTTGGCAAATATCTCTTCAATTTTTCTGAGATGAATCGGCCCTTCCAGCAAAACGGCAGTCGATTCATTGTACCCCACCGTATCTGGCATCAGGCCCTGTAAGAAAAAGATGCGTCTTTGTGCAAGCGATGTCTTGTAGTGTGGTTGAACCTCGACGGGTGCTATTTGATATTGTCCGACTTGGTTATTAGTTTTGATGAATTCAGCTACGTTTTTGATCGTTTTATACTGGAATAAATCCGTCAACGTGATATTGCTATCAAACTGTTTTCTGATGTTCGTGCTAACATGTATCGCCTTGAGAGAATCTCCACCCAGCTCAAAAAAGTCATCTGCGATACCAATAGGAGCCATTCCTAAATAGTTTTCATAAATGGCACACAGCGCTTTTTCGATATCCGTTTGGGGAGGAACATACTCTACAGACAATGGTGGCCGTTTTGCCTGAATCTTTTTGCTTGCTGACTGTTCATATCCGTTCCATCCATTAGCCGTGCTGTGATGGCTTTTGCGTAAACGGGTTTCAATGTCGATCGTAGAAATGATCAGGTTGGAAACACCAGACGTCAGTATTTTTCCAAATATTTCACGCCCCTCTTCCGGCAAGATTCCGAGCGGGCTGGAATCGTCCCCGTGAGCATCAGCGTTCATCCATTTATCTAGATTAATCTGTATGCTTTGCTTCTTTCCGTCACTTATCCGGTCTGCAACAGATTCGGATATCGCGATTACGGTATAGTTGCGGATATCAATGATCATATTTCCGAACTCATCCATGATCTGAATATCGAAACTTGCCAAGTCCTCCTGCGGAAAACGGCTGTCCAAATATTTGCTGTAGCTGTATATGCAGCGCGGCATTTTGCCATAGACGGCAATTGATTCGTAGGACAAGGGAATAAACATCTTCTGTTTATTGAGAAAGCCGAGCAAAAAGCTTGTCGCTGTATCCAGCATACCGGGATGCAGATGATAATCGTCCAGATCGGCTTGATACGTTTCAGGCAACTCAATGATGGCTACCCCTTCATCTGACCCCGCCATGACTTCGCGAATATTGCGCCATCTCTTCCCGAAATTCAGATATCCTCCGTGCTTTTGATGATCCTCTTCGGTAAACAGTACATGCTTGTCTCCGCAGCTTTCCTTCAAAGCTTCCAGATCCATCGTGCTTGCAGAGTGCTGGGTAGCTTCAATTGTGCCGGTAACATGAGGAATCCACGTATGCTCGTCATGCTGAAAACGACTGTATATGATAAAGTCATAGCTTTCCTTGTTTTTAGTGAAAAGGAGCAAGACTTCTTTTTCCTCTTCCTCGCGCACGGTTATCGGCGTGTGGAAATGCACTTGTCGGAGGAGATAAGGCTTTTTCAGCATACTGTTATCAGCGGCTTCCCGAACCATTTCAAGCAATGTCGTTCCTGATAGCACTCCATGTTCATTGGTACGATGATCCTGCAAGACCCAATGACGATGCAGGCTTAGTTTTGAATAGAACAGTTCTTTGTCACCCGCCTGAAAACGGTATTCAAAGAGCGGATGATCAAGCTCTTTTCTAGGAGCGGTTGACAACCCAGACTGTACCGCCATCCCTACATTTTTCCAAACATCCCATTTCACATTGGTGATTGCCTGCTTCCCTTCCCGGTTACAATACTCGGCATACGCATCTAAAAAGGCATTGGCGGCATTATAATCAGACTGCCCGATAATCGGGGAAATCGTACTGATAGACGAGCACAGCACGAAAAAGTCCAAATTGTTTTCCCGCAGAAGTCGATTTAAGTTGATGCATCCCATTGTCTTAGACATGATGACCTGGTGCATCGTCTCCTTGCTTATCTGCTGGATAAGGCCGCTGCCCGGAAGTCCTGCCGCATGAATCACACCTTGAACGGGGCCAACTTCCTCCTGAGCACGATACAGAGTCGAGGCAAGAGCAGAGAAATCAGAAACATCCGTCTGGTAGACGTAAATTTGTGCGCCGCTTTGTTCGATCTCCTGAATCCGTTTGATCTTGGCTGAGATGGGGTCTTGCTTTCCGTGGTCTCGGAGCCATTTCCCCCACTCATCCTTCGCAGGAAAGAATGATCGCCCAAGCAGAATAATACTGGCCTTACAGTGACTGGCGATATAAGCGGCCAACTCCAATCCAATTCCACCTGTACCCCCAGAAATCAGGTAAGTGCCCCCGTCTATAAGCTTCAGGGTTGAATGGGTTTCCAAAGATGTACGCTCATAGAGAGGAAGCCATTTTGATTTTCCTCGCAAAGCAAACAGGTCCTCTTGACTTCCTTCCATTTCGCACAAAAGCGTCTCGACCATTCCAGAGGCGACTAGCTGCTCCTGGCCAGAAATATCAATCAAATGGCAGTTCCTATCAGGAAATTCCAATGGAATGCCACGGACTAAACCCAGCAATGTTGCTTTCCAAGGGTTAATCTCTTCATCGCCAAGCACGTCAAAAAGACGATTCGCAACGACAGAGAGTTGAATCGCCGTAGATCCTTTGATTTCATCTAGTGCCTGGACGAGATGCAGAAAGCCATAATAAGTTTCTTCCAGTATACGTTCGGCCTGCATCTGATCCTCTTCAATGAAATCATCCTGGAAAAGGGAAAAGTAGAGGATCGCATCCGGTTCGTTTTTGGTTTTCTGATAGTATGCTTGTAAAATATCGCTGAAGCCTCTTTTACTCGTTTCCCTTAACAGATAACCGTTATCCGCCTCAGAGACAGGAGGACACCCGCGTGCTACAAAAAACGGCTCTTTATAATGCCGTTTGCACGCTTCCAAAATCGTCGCATTCAGCTCTACATCATGGAAAATGATAGCTGCTCGCTGTTTCGTTTTCCCAGTAGGCAAACTGGAAAGAGCACCTCTTTTCCACGTCGGCACGTAATACCAATCGGATACGCCCTTTTGGACCAATGATTGTTCCTTGACCTGTTGCAGGAAGGTTTTCCCGATCTGTACCGGGTCATCATCCAAAAAGTAGCGATTCCGCTCAAAAGGATAAGTAGGTAAAGGGATGCGTCCTTTAGCACCCTTTTTATGTAAAGCTTCCCAATGGATGCTTACTCCTGAACTCCATAATTCCCCGATCCATTTCAAAACAAAGGCTTCCGAGGGCCTGTCTTCCATGCTGCTCGTACATAAAGAAATCCACTCGTGGATGGACAAATCTGTGTGATCACCAATTCCATTTTCCTTATTTCCTAGGAAAGCCACCACCATCTTCGGAGTTTGGCAGAGAGTGGAAACCCCTTTTGGTATGGAAAGCGAAGCATTCAGTACTGTACTCCAAAAAGCTCGGTCCTTCAATTGTTCTCTGGAAAGCTTTTCGCCATTTACAGGAGAAAACATGGGAATCCGAGGCTGGCGAATCTGGTTTTCCGTAATCGCTGTGATCTCATTATCCATGAATGCCGCAAACGAATGCTCGATCGCCACGGCTTCGGCTAGAGTGGCGGCTACCAAATTTCCACTCTTGAAGCCAAGTATGCCAAAGGGTTGCTCATGGTAAGTAAACATTACTTTTGCAAAAGCATAAGCAAAAAGAAAATGAATCGCTTGAAGTTGCAGACTCCCTTTTTCACCTGGATCGAACAATTGGCGTAAATCGACCTTACTGTTCGAACCTATTTTGCTGAGGCATTGCGTGACTTCCTCTCGAAACAGCCGATGCTTTTGGTATAACGAGAGGGCCAATTGAACGCTTTGTAGATCTCCGGAAATTTCCGGAATGAGGTAGAGGATAGATTTTTCCCCTTTTTCCGGTGTTCTGACCCAAAGATTTTTCCTATCTAACTGATGGAAAAGCTCCTGGAAGCTTTCGGCTATCAAATAAAAACGATTTGACAAAGCCATTCTCCCTACCTGAAGCGTATAAGCCGCATCGCGCAGGTCAATATCAGGCTGTTGTTTCAAGTGATTTTTGAAGCGGTTGATCTGCTGCTGCAAAGCGGTTTCTGTTTTGGCAGAAAAGACAAACAATTGAGGTTCATCCGTAGCCGCTTGCTTTTCAAGCATTGGCGCTTCCTCAAGGATTACATGTGCATTTGTTCCGCCAATTCCAAAGGAGCTGACTGCTGCTCGTCGTGGCTGATCTGTCGTATGCCAATCCTTCAAAGAGTGATTAACAAAAAAAGGAGTATTCTCAAACTCTATTTTGGGATTCGGGTTCAAAACGTGAAGAGACGGCGGAATTTGCCTGTTTGCCAACGAAAGAATCGTTTTGATCAAGCCTGCAATACCAGCCGCTTCATTCAGATGCCCAATACTTGATTTAACCGAACCGATGGCGCAGTATGCTCTTTTATTCGTTTGATACGCCCTTTTGAGAGCTTCCACTTCGATGGCATCACCGATTTTGGTCCCTGTCCCGTGGGCTTCCAGCATCGTGATTGATTCCGCATCTACCTCCGCCATATGGAGAGCTGCCTCGATGACTTCTTTTTGTCCCTGAATACTAGGCGCGGAAAAACCCGCTTTCCGATGCCCGTCGTTATTGATCGCCGATCCTTTTATAATGGCATAAATATGGTCCTGGTCTTTTATCGCGTCCTGCAATGTTTTCAAGACGACGACTCCTGCTCCGTCACTAACGAGCGTTCCTGTCGAAGAGACATCAAACGCGCGACAATGACCATCGGGCGAGTAAATGAGATCATCGGAATAGTAATAGCCTTTTTTGGACGGAAGGGAAATGTGTACGCCGCCCGCAATCGCTATGCTGCATTCGCCGTTTAATAATGCCTGGCTGGCGAGATGAACCGCAACCAATGACGTTGAGCATGCGCTTAGTACGGAGACGCTTGGACCCTTCAACTTTAATTTGTAGGAAATGGACGTACATAAATACTCGCGAAAGCTTAAATTGAAAGTGGGGTTCTCATCAACCAGCAACTGTCTCAGCAGCCAATTCACATTTTCGGTACTTCCTGCGTACAAACCGATTTGTCCCTTGTACGTTTCAGGATTATAGCCCGCATTTTCCAAGGCGTTCATTACCACTTCGTGAAAAACTCTAATTTGCGGGTCCAGTACGGTTGCTTCACGGGGAGTATAATCAAAGAAGGTAGAATCAAAATAGTCTATCCCTTCCAGATACCCTTTTGCTTTCACATAATTCGGATCGTTGCATAGAGCTGGATCGATTCCGGATTGAATCATTTCCTCATCCGAAAAGAAAGATACCCCTTCGACTCCATTCTTGAGATTGTCCCAAAATTGGTGGACATCCTCGGCTTTTGGAAATTTACAATCCATGCCAATGACAGCAATCTCTAAGCCTGTATACGTCTGATCGTCATATTTATACCCCATGATAAACTCCCATTTCCCTTTTCAAATTTGTATACAGCAGAAAAAAGCTAACTCTCGACCAATTATTGGCAAGGGTTAGCTACTTACAGCGCACGTCTTATGCAGTTAGCGTTTTATTAATAATATCGATAACCTTTTCTTCTTCCTCATTGATAAAGAAGTGTCCACCCTGGAGAGTTACGATCGTACATGATTGGCTCGTATATTTTCTCCACTGGTTAATATCATCCAATGTTACGAGGTTATCATCATCTCCCGTCAGGACAGTCATATCGATATCCCACGTTTCTTGATCTGCCACCAAAAAATACTCTTCTACATTTTTATAATCACCCCTCAGGACAGGAGTGAAAATTTCCATAAGCTCTTTGTTCTCTGCTACTTCTTTGGGGGTACCGCCAAGCTGTATGATTTCCTGGATGAATTCTTCATCCGGCAAATGATGGATCTTTTTTTTGTCCCGAATATGTGGAGGATGCATGCCAGATAAAAATAGATGCCGCGGCTTTCTCCAGCCATTTTTTCGGATTTGTTTCATAAGCTCACAGATATAAAGAGACCCCATACTGTGCCCAAACAACGAATACTCGCTGTCTCCAATCTGCTCCATTATGTAGGAGGAAACGTCTTTTACACCGTCGGCCAAGGATGGGTAACACGGTTCTTTAAAACGCCTTCCTCTCCCCGCCAACTCTACCGGAAGCAGCTCAATTCTTGGGTCCAGCTCTCGTCTCCACTTACTAAAAACAGTGGCCGAACCACCTGCATAGGGCAAGCAAAATAACTTCATGTAATCAGAGCTGTTATTGTTTTCCACAGCGTTTTCCCCTTTATTCAAACCACTCGTAGTAATAAAACGTCTTGAAGGGCATAGCTTCGCCATCTCGTGTATCGAAGGCGTATACACTACTCCATGTCGTATGACCCCTGACTTATTCTAATGTGCCTAAGCTTCAATAAAATGCATCAGGTTGTTATAAAAGAGGATAAAAAATCCTTCCCATGCATTCATTTCCTTCTGGCAGGAAAGGTTTCATGACAAACAAATTTTAGAAAGATGACTTTTTCCGAATAAAATTATCTTTCTAAAATCTCCGTGCATCTTATCTATCTCAAAATAACAAAATTTCTTTTATCTGGAAAGCTTACAAATATACTACCCCACGCTTTCACCCTTGTCAATGCAATTGACGGACTGTTTCTATTTCTCACACAATACAACTTCATTGAAATGGGGATGAAGGATGTGAGTACGAATGTGCATACGAATCACGTACATTAATTAATGAAAGAATCTGATTCCAAGCTTCTACTATACTCTTTTCTTCTTTATCGAGTGAGTAGTTCTTTTGAATATAGTTGCTAGCTTTGATTGACTTTTCCATAAAAATATCGTTGGATTTATTAAACTGCTCGATAGCCCGTTCGACTACAAGTGCGAACTGTAAAACATCCCCATTCGATATGGTGTAACTAAAATCTGGTTGAAAATACTCTCTACCAGCCAAGCCATTGTACCCAATCACGATACAACCACACGCCATCGCTTCAGCCGCGGGCAAGTAAAATCCTTCTTGCGTTCCGAAGCTTAAGAAAATGGATGCTTCTCTGAGGATTCTCGCTACTTCTTTATGAGGCTTTTCGTAAATAGGGGTAAGTTCCCACCCTTTTAAAGCATCTCTGATTTTCAGCATATAGATAATCTGACGAATGTCGTGAGGGTTTTTAGTGCACATAAAAGCAATTTGTTTCTTTTTCGCAGCTTTATCAAAATAAAACATGGTTGAATCAATGCCGTGTTTGATTCGATAGATGTTTTTGTCAGGAAAACAATGTTTTAAGTAGCTTCTATCATTTTCAGAAACAACCAATACGGCTTTTACTTCTTCTTTGTGATAATAGGATGATAGTTTATTTCTTAATAAAACGGCTGGAAGCGGAAGATTATTGAACGTGTGGTAACAACCTTGATTAAAAATCACTTTATTTCTGACTTGAAATTTTTGTGGTACGAATGGAACGCTGAACTCGGGGAATACCACGATGTCATTTTCACTTATATCTTCTTTGTGATAGCAGATAGGCGTATCGTTCCTAAACCATGAGCAACGAAATCCCTCTTCTTCATGGTATATATACGAGGGAATCCCGTTTTTATTTAAAACGTTCACATGTTGATAGCCTTGCTTTATACCGCCTATCTCTCTATCAATTGAAGAGCACCAAATATAAATCGCCATGTCTTTCTGGCTCCTTTACCATGTTCCCGTTTCTATTGCCGTTTTGTAGGCTAGGTCATCCCGACCATCTCTGCTCGATTTAATACCTCTTTCACGTGCTGCAAATCTTCAACCGAACGAATGCAACTAAAAATGATATGTTTAATCCCGAGGTCCTTGTACCTCCGAAAATAACTTGCTACCTCATCGTAGGAGCCAACCAATAATGGCCCGCGAAAAGCCTTGCCTTGTTCGGTAGGAAAATAAATACGCTCTTCTTCTTCTGTATAAAATCCTGCCGCTCTTCCCTGCTTCTTCACAATCTGCATAAATCGCATGGGGACTTCCTCTTTTGCCACTTCGATGGCTTCCTGAGACGTTGGGCGTGCGATAATGCCAAGTCGACAACATAATTCCACATGCGAGTCATAAAGAATGTCAAAGCTTTTGACAAGCTGAGAGATGGGACTTGCTAATTGAATCGCTACATCAACCGACTGTAGGGCAGCTTTTTGAAATAAGGAGGAGGCCCCTGGCATAAAAATAATCGGTCTCAAATCCTCATCCACTTGCGCAAAGACTTGCAACTCATTGTACGTATAGTATTTGCCTCTGTATGTTAAAGGGTCATTTGACTGAAGTAATGACCGCAATATTTCTATGTATTCCACTAAGCGATCGAAGCGTTCCTCGGCCGGTACAGTATCATTGACTTGGCTAAGCTCGGATGGCGATTGACCAGGTATTAAATTTAGCGCTACTTTGCGCCCGTACAAGTGGACTAGTGAATGTATCATTTTGGCAGCGGTGAACGGAGGAATTGTATTTGGCTGCAATGCGATGATCGGCAGATGATTGTTTGTAGCTTGTAAGGTGCCAGTGGCAACGATCCATGGATCAAGCGTAGTATGCTGATAAAAAAGCAGGGACCCTGCAAACCCATTTTCCTCTAATAATTTTGCGGATTCGTGAATGAGGTGGAGTTGATTCTTGTCATTATAATGAAGCCACATCGGTAAATCTGCATAAAACTTCATATACATTCCCACCTTCCAAATTAAATAGACTCCTGCTTTACTTTCCCCTCTATATACATAATCAATTCTTGGATGGTTTGAAAAAGTTCGACATTCAGCATGTCATCTTCAAACTGAAATCCAAATTCATTTTCAACCGCAACCACCAGTCGAATAAATCCAAGCGAGTTAATTCCGACATCTTGTAAGCGGATTTCCTGGGACGAGAAATCAATCCCGCTTTGTTGCAAGTTATCCGGACTAATTTGAAGCTCTTGCATCTGTTTCATGTAGATGCTCACCAATTTTTCTTCGATTTCGTTTTTGGTTATCATACAAGTATCCTCCTTTATATAAAGATTGAAGAAACACGAAGGTTTAAAGCAACTTCGGTTCGTGTCTGCGCAACAACGTCAAAAGCTTTTCCATCACCATTGCTTCCTGAGCGGCTATTTCATCAAGGTATCTCATGATTTTATGAAGGGTTTCTTCTTCCTGCTGCATATAAAATTTCAGCATAAGATTGCGCGTATTTCGCGCTTTACGCTCTATTTCTGAATAACCCTCATAAATCTGATGAGACGAATTCAGGTAGCTAGTGTTTTCCTGCATATATTTGATGCGGGATACCATCAATCTTTTGTGCTCCCACAAGGTGTGAACGTGACGAACATCAAAATGAGTCTTTCCCTCGAGCAGGTGCTGGCAATAGTCTTGCAGGCACTGATATGTTTCCAAGCCGTAGGCACAATGGTTCCAAGGCTTGGAAACCATGCGAAATCGTGTTGAGGTATTTTTTGAATACAGATACTCTTCTAGCGTTTCCTGAACCAATGTCAAATCAAAATCATACTCTCCCGATTCCTTGTATTTATACAAATAAATGCGATTGCAAACCGCCTGGTGATCAATCTGGTCTATGCTGTCGTAAGCCAGTTCAAAGTTTCGGAAGGACACACTCGTCGAAGCAAACGTCTCCTTATCCGTAAAGCCAAGCAACTGAAAGGTATTCTCCTGAAGATCGACCCCATGTATGAGTACATCGTGAGAGAGATTACTTTTTTGATAGACTTTACGCTCTGGGATGTAATACTCATCCACATTGAGATAAACATAGTAGCCGTCCAAAAGACAATCGCGAACAAAATCTACGATATTCCTTTGGACGATGCTCATCGTACCTCTCTCAAAATGTTCAACGTGAAGCCAAGGATTCAACTTGTAGTCATGGATGTAAAAAGTAAACGGGACAGGTGGGTTCGGGCGCTTGTCGAAGCAGACCTGGATGAAATTGCTGTATAACCAAGGCAGGCTTCTTTCGTCCTTTAATACAATACACAGAGGAAAGGCAAAAAATTGATAGCCGAAAATGGGCGGTTGCACAACTGGCAGCATTACACTCTCCACAAGCATCTCCTCTTTTCGTATCGAATTAGGATCAAATCAAACCTACACGAATAAACTCTTCCTTCTATTCCAAAAAAGGACCGATCATGGAGCAAGTTAGCTGTTTGATCTCCTCAGGCGATCCTTTCGCGATCACCTCTCCCCCTTTGTTTCCTGCACCGGGGCCAAGCTCTATCAGATAGTCGCAATAAGCAAGCACGTAAGGATCGTGCTCAATGAGCAAGACTGAATGCCCGTTCTCTACCAATTTGCCCAGAAGTACCAGTAACTTTTCGGTGTCATAATAGCTGAGTCCAACAGTCGGTTCATCCAAAATGTACAGGTAGCTTCCCTTGCTGCCTTTTCCCAACTCTCTGGCCAATTTTAATCGCTGTGCTTCTCCCCCGCTTAACGTAGTGAGGCTCTGCCCAATGAGGATATATCCCATACCCAGCTCTTCAATCGTGCCTAGCATCTTGCTAATTTTAACGTGATCGCGGAAAAATTCGTGCGCTTCAGAGATAGACATCTCTAATATGTCGGAAATCGTGCGTTCTTTGTACCGTACCTTCATCACTTCAGGCTTGAATCTTTTCCCTTGGCAAGCTGGACATTGGTCGCTAAACACAAGTTGACCCAGCCATCTTTTTATGTAGCCGTGACCATTGCAAACTGTGCATGAGCCTGTCGAGTTAAATGAAAAAGAGCTGCGCGTGAACTGAAGGGCGATTGCCTCCTCTTGTGTGGAAAAAATATGACGAATATGATCCCACACGCCTAAGAACGTTGCTACACAAGAATTCTCATGACGTCGTGCCAGCTTTTGTGTGACCACAATGCATCCATCAATATTTTCGGCGCCTTCCAATTTGGCATCAGCATGCGTATGGACGAAATCGGTTTCGTGCTCCGCTTCATCTTCCATTACTGTCTTTTGTTTGGTCGCTTTTGCTTTCAAGGAGGCCTGAAGTTTGGGAATGAGCGTATCAATTACCAAGGAGCTTTTGCCACTACCTGATAAGCCACTGACACCTACGATGGCATGCAACGGAATAGAGACGTCGATGTTTTTCAGATTATTCGTGCGCGCATTCTTGATCGACAATGTAGAGGCGGGCGTATCCACACGGCTAGTATATTCTTTACGAGGATGCTTTTTCTCGCGCAAATACTGAGCCGTTATCGAATTAGTCGAATCAAGAAAGTCGGAGTAGTTTCCTTGATAAACAATCGATCCGCCTAGTTGTCCGGCCAAAGGACCAAAGTCGATAATGTAGTCGGCATGCTTGATCACGCTTTCGTCATGCTCAACGACAATAACCGTATTTCCCTGTTGCTTTAATCGATGAAAGCTTTCGATAATCTTTTCTTTTTCCTTTTCGTGCAAGCCAGCGGTCGGCTCATCAAAAATATAGATGATTGAATCGACCTTTGCTGATAAATGAGACATAATGTGCAGTCTCTGGGTCTCCCCTCCGCTCAGTGTCGGGATTTCTCGGTACAGGTTCAAATAGGACAAGCCTACTGTCTCGAGACAATTCAGTTTACGGAGGATCTCATTGATCAAATGGGTAATAAAGGGGGTATGTGGCCTCGCTGCCAGATAATGCTGGAAAAATGTCGTCAACTCCCCAACATTCATTTGGCAAAGCTGGCCGATATGCTTGTTATCGATGGTGATCGAGAGTGCTTGCTTTCCTAACCGAAACCCCGCGCACCGGGTGCACGGTCGTGTTGTCTGGAGGTCTGCTATTTGCTGCGTGTTGATCTTTTTCAACTTTTCCTCAATGACTACACTGACCCCATAAAAGATCAGGTGACCCTTGCTTTGCGTCCGCTTTGGTCGATAATGCAAGAACGTTTCCTTGGCTTCACGCGATAATTCTATAAAAAGAGTATCCGGGCTTAACCCAAAGTGTTTCGTGAAATTTTCCAGCCTTTTGGAAACGTACTCCTTTTCCTCTTTTTTTGGTTGGGGAAATTGGTAGGCGAACTGATGCCAGCGTTCAATCGTTTCATTGGCAGGCGGCAAAATTTTTTCGATGTTTACCTCCGAAACGTATCCTCTCCCCCCGCATGTTGGGCAGGAACCATGGGGGGAGTTAAACATAAAGATGCCTGGTACATATTCACTTGGTTTTTGCGGATCGGCGACTTCGCCTGCTCGTTGTCCCTCTTGGGCATAAATGATAGCCAGCAAGTTAAGAATACGCGTGACTGAGCCTACAACCGATCGCGGATTCAGATTGCTCACGGTCCTCTGTTGCACGGCAATCGTCGGACTTAGCCCTTGAATCATGTCAAACGAATCATAGTGCAGGACATCATGCGCAATACCCAGCGCCTCCAAATAAATTCGCTGCCCTTCATGATGCAAGGTGTCGAAAATAAAACTTGATTTTCCCGAGCCGCTAACTCCTGTGACTACGATGAACTGATGTTTGGGAATCGTTGTTGTAATGTTTTTTAAGTTGTGAAGCTTAGCGTTGTAGACTTCAATTTGCACCAGTTCCCCATTCCTTCCTGCTGTCCTATGTTTGTTTTTCCTGTACGTACTGACTGATGCCTCGCAAGCCCAACTCATAAACGTTGGCTTTCAAGCCGATCACATGTCCGATGGCGTTTTCGAAAAAAATCGATTCCGCATGCCAACCGCCTCTTTCAAAAATGTTGGACATATGCACCTCGATATAGGGAATACCGATGGAGGTCAAAGCATCCAGTATGGAGTATCCGGTTTTAGAATAGCCCGCTGGATTCAAGACCACGCCATCAAGGTCGTGTAGGTGCTGCTGAATAAAGTCTGTAATTTCACCTTCATGGTTGGATTGAAAAAAGAGGACATCGACTTGCAATTCGGCAGCCAACTCACGTAGCCTGTCTTCGATTTGCTTCCACGTGACTGCCCCATAAAATTGGGTTTCCCGCATCCCGATCAGATTCATATTCGGTCCATTTACAATGGCAATCTTCATATCGTTGATCAGTCTCCCGCCAGGCATGTGCCCTAATAAAATTGATTTTTTGACGGTATCCACAAATCTTGCATCGCATCAGCTTTTGGGATGGTAACTACCAGACGCTTTACCTCCTGCAGGAGTTGCGTGATAACATCGTGGGCAAATTGGTTACTGTCGTATTCCGCTCGTATCGTTAAGCGTTCCTCTCCCGGGTTAACAAAAATACGCAGCGGAAGATGAAGCTGACCGACACTGTCACCCTGCAAATGCTTTTGCTCCCCAAGTTCGGAAGCCTGGTTCGTCTGAAAAGGAGATTGGGTATAAACCAAGCTTCGTGTATTGATCACCGTCTGTAAAAAATCAAGCGGAATCTGCGACCAATAGGTGATTTGCTGCAAAGTAATGTGCTCGTAACGTCTGATTTTCACCAGCTTTTTTTGCAATGCCACAAACCACTCTCTGATGTGGTCTGCCTCGTCGTAGATCAACCGGACTGGCAAGCTATTTGTAAACAATCCGACCATTTTGTCCATTTGATCGATTTCCGGTACTCTTCCCGATGTAATCATTCCGATCATCACATCATGCTTTTCCAACAGCCGCGCTTGCGCCAAACCCCAAGCTCCTAGGACTACCGTATTTATCGTTATTTGGTTTTTTCTGGTAAATTCTCTTACAGTATAGACCTCGTCCTGTGCAAGATCAACACTTTTCACAGCACTGACAAAGGTACTCTGACTGCTCGTGGGAGCTTGCACAAGTTGATCCTGATAACGGAACTGTTGTAGCTCCTCTGTCCAAAATTGTTTGGCTTCATGATCATCTTTTGTTTTTTGCCATTTGACATATTCCAGGAACGGAGTCGCGGGCCTATCTGGTTGGCTGATAAGAGATTCGCCTAGATGATAGTTTCCCCATACTTCTTGCAGAATGATATTCATGCTCCATCCATCAAAAAGCGAATTTTGGTAGGACCATACAAATTGATAGGCGGCCTTGCCGTATTGGATGAGATGAAAACGCATTTGCGGGACCGCATCCACGCTAAAGCTCTTTTGTCGTTCCATCGCAATGAATTCCGTCAAAGCAAGCTTTTGGTCCTCCTCGGAAAGCTCCGTCCAATCCAGCACGTCTATCGATACGTCTACATGCCTTTTGACAAATTGAACTGGATGCGAAATCCTTCTCCATATAAAACCTGTTCGCAACAAAGAATGACGGTTGATTACTTTTTGCCATGCCATCTCGAAAAGATCAAGACGAAGCTCTTCTGCGATCGGAAAGGACAGCAAATTGACGGTGCCTTGTCGTGCATGAATAATATTGTGGTTTAAGACCAATAGTTGCATGAAGGAAAGCGGATAGACGCTTTCAACTTCTGTCGCCTCTACTACGTTCATCAAAATTTCCTGATCAGCTTTGTCCACATAGTAATACTGAATGCCCGGGACTTCTGTCGGCATCACTTGCGGGGACGAAGGGTTATCGTGTTCCATGCGAATCTGTTTCGCCAATTCCTCCATGGTCGGATAATCAAAGAGCAATTCAGAGGAAATCTCAATTTGAAGTTCTTTGACACGGGAAGCAAATTGGATGGCTGTCACCGAATCACCACCCAGATCAAAAAAGTCATCTTGGATGCCTATCGGACTTTTCCCTAGTAGCTCCTCCAAAATTTTGCACAACACAGAGGTAATGTCTTCATACTTTTGTTCGCGCGGCTGCTGCTCTTTTCGATAATCAGTTGCGGGTGGTGCCAATTTCACGAGTGAAGGGTCAGGAGAAAAGCTAGCCAATAGGTTTTCCAGTTGTTGCATTTGGAAAGTATTCAGCGTATAACTGGCATCGTCATGCTGGTCGAATTGGTCCCCTTGTTTTATCAAGAGCGTGGATGGGGGACGGTGCTTTTCCTGATGAAGCGTATCCACATGGGAATCGAAGGCGCTGTCAATCCAATAGTATTGTTTCTCAAAGGAGTAGGTTGGCAAAGAGAGCCGTCTTGGGTGCTGTGACGTATGTAAATTTTTCCAGTTGACGTTTGTTTTATACAGCCACAGCCGCCCTAATGAGTTAAGCATCGTTTTATAGGCGCTTTCGCTATCTTTTTCAGCAAGAAAGGAATGCAGTAACGGCTCTGATTGGAAGTGTTCATGCTCCGCCAGCCATTCACAGCGTTTTTTCCCTGGACCAATTTCTAGAAAGACAGGCTTTCTCACTTTGGCTAACGTGGGCAAACCTGCGGACAATTGATCAGGGAAGTTGATCAGCTCTCGCCAATATTCGAGAGATGTCGCTTGTTCCTCGGTTATCCACGTGTTGCTTCTATTCGACAGAAACGGGATGGTCGGTTTGCGTAGGACCATGCCTTCGTGAATATCCCCTCGGAAAAATAGCAGCTTCAAAGCTTCTTCCCAAGCAAAGACGTTTGCGAGACACGCACTGACGTATTCTCCTAGCCAATCCCCTGCCATTGCTTTTGGTGCCACTCCCCAATGCCGCCATAATTGCGCTAATGCGTATTCAAGAAGGAATAGCGCAATTGTTCCATGGAGTGGATCATGCAGAATCATTTCCGCTTGATCCCGATCATGATGATCCGGGTACATCTTCTTTTTTATATCCAGATGAAACAGTCGCTCGACCAGTCGAAAGCCTCGATCCATCGTTTCCCGAAAGAATGGGATCAGTTGATACAAGTCACGAGCCATATTTACATACTCGGTCCCTTGAGCGGAAAATACGAAGACAACCGATTTTTCTTCCTGTTCTTCTTCCTTCTTCGTTAGAACTAGCGGAAGCTCAATCGTATTGGGCCTCTGCACGTGATGATTGCAAAGCACAATCCCGCGAAACTCGAAGTGCTCTCTGCCTGCTTGAAGTGTATAAGCTACTTGAGATACGTCCGCTTCCGGATTTTCTTTGAGATAAGCCAAAATATTCTCGTAGTTTCGCTGTCTGGCTTGACTCGTTTTCCCCGAAATCGTAAGTAAATTCCACTCTTTCTTCTCTTCTTGGGACCGAGTCTCAGGAGCTTCTTCGACAATCACATGAGCATTTGTCCCTCCGATCCCAAAAGAACTGACACCTGCCACTCTTTTCCTGATAACTGCGTTCCATTTCACCGGGCTCTTATTCAACTGAAATGGACTTCTTTCCAATTCGAGCTGCGGATTAGGATTTTGAAGATGAAGCAATGGCGGGATCGTCTCGTGTTTGATAGCGAGAACTGCCTTGATTAAGCCTGCGATGCCGGAAGCCGTGTTCAAATGTCCAATATTCGCTTTGACAGACCCTATATAGCATGGATCGTCCAGGTCTCGATCTTTGAAAACTTCCTTGAGTGCAGCAATCTCTACCCGATCCCCCAACTTCGTCCCCGTGCCATGCGCTTCCACATAACCGATATCGTGGGGCGTCACGCCCGCAACTTCCATCGCTTCGGAAATCACTTGAATTTGCCCTTCAAATCCAGGAGCGGTAAATCCCACTTTACCTGCCCCGTCATTGTTAATCGCTGATCCGCTAATGACTGCGTAGATATGATCCTTGTCTTGAATCGCTTCTTCCAGCCTTTTGAGCACAATCACACCAACGCCATCACCGAATACCGTTCCTTCTGCTTTTTCATCGAAACAGCGGCAGTGTCCATCCGGAGACTCGATGCCTCCCTGCTTGTACAGGTAGCCATGCTTGCTCAGAAACTGAATGGATACGCCTCCTGCCAAAGCCATATCGCACTCCCCGTTCAGCAAGCTTTGGCAGGCCAAGTGCACACTTACCAACGAAGAAGAGCAAGCCGTCTGAATGGAAAGACTGGGTCCCGTCAAATTCAATTTGTAAGAGACCCGTGTAGTCAAGAAATCCTTATCATTTGCCACTTCGATTTGTCGATGGTCTAAAATGCGGAGCAAGTCGGTACGACTCACTACATGGGTCAAATATTTATTGGCCCCGATCCCAGCGAAAACGCCAACCGCTCCATCGAATTGTGATAGGCTATGCCCAGCATCTTCCATAGCATTCCATGCGTATTCCAGGAACAAGCGTTGCTGAGGATCAATAATTTCGGTTTCTCTCGGCGTATATTGGAAAAAGGTTGCGTCAAACCATTCAATATCTTGTAATCGGCCACTAGCTCGTACATAATCTGGCCTATCGATCAGAGCCGCGTCTACTCCCGACTCCAGCAATTCCTCTTTTGTGAAAAATTGAATCCCTTCCACGCCGTCGATCAAGTTGTTCCAGTATTGCTGAATATTTTCCGCTCGTGGAAATTTTCCGGCCATTCCGATGATGGCAATTTTCGAACTCAGAACATGATCATTTTCCATTCCGATTTTCCTTTCACAAAAGATGATCGTTAGCTTCGCATGGTTCTTAGTCTTTTCCGTAGTTCTGCTCTTTTTTGTCCAGTTTCAACGCTTGATCTGTTTACAGTATTTTCGTTGATGTGATTCGCCAGCTTTTCAATCGTCGTATATTGGAAAAGGTCCACAATCGACATCTCATGTGACAGTTCCGCTTTGATCATCTCTTGTAATTGAACGATTAGTAAAGAATTTCCGCCAATATCAAAGAAGTTTTCATGAATCCCGATTTTTGGGGAACCAAGCAGTTGTCTCCATATCTCCACCAGCTTTTTATCGACTTCATCTCGAACTTCCGAAGGAGCTGGGCTGACATCTGTATTTTGGCAATACAGCGCCATTGATTTCCAGTCCATCTTGCCGTTCGGGGTTAATAAAAAATGATCCACATGGAAAAATTGTGCGGGAATCATGTATTCAGGCAGTTTCTTTCTCGCGTATTCCTTTAATTGCCCCATCGGTAAAGGCTTCTCCGCCGTATAGTAGCAAACCATTTTGCTCGTTTCGCCGTCTTTTACGGTCGTCACGGCGATTTGTTGGAGAGCCGCTATGTCCTTGAGTGCAAGCTCGATCTCACCGAGCTCAATTCGATAACCCCTTACTTTTACTAACTGATCTCTTCTGCCAATAAATTCGATGTTGCCATCTGGCAAGTATCTACCCAGATCGCCAGTCTTGTAGCAAAGTTGGCCGTTGGCTTGCGGGATAAATGCTTGTCTTGTTTTTTCTTCATCCCGGAAGTAGCCCTTTGTCACATTTAGACCAGCTATGTAGATTTCGCCGATCACACCAGGTGGGCAAAGATTGTCATATGGATCCAAGATGAAGATTTGATTATTGGCGATCGGTTTGCCAATAAGTACGGCACCATATGGAGAGTCCGTTCCTGGCTCCACCTTGTAACTGGAAATCCAGATCGTCGTCTCTGTCGGTCCATACATGTTGTGGATTTCAGCACGCGGAAAAAGTTCCTGTACCTGTTTAGCCAATGTAGAGCTCCACGCTTCTCCACCCAGCATCAAGTATCTGAGTTGATGAAAAACGGAAAGATGATCGTACTGCTCTTTGTTGTATGTCAGAAAAGTGGAAAGCTGCACCATTAAGCTCGGAACAGAATGCCAGATTGAAACCTGGTTGGCCTCCATATACGCAAGTAATCGGTCCATATCCTTCATACTGTCTTGGGAAACGATGCAAAGTCGACCCCCACTCAGTAATGCCCCGAATATTTCAAAGACGGATATATCAAAACTGATGGAAGTGACCAGCATGAAGACATCATCTGTTCTCAATTGGAATTGCTCGATGCTCCAGGCCAGAAAATTATGAACGTTGGAATGGGTAACCAGTACGCCTTTTGGCTTGCCGGTTGAGCCAGAGGTGTACATGATATACATCCAATCAAATTCATGGCTTTCAGTCGGTGGATTTAGGATGGACAGTTCCTGCTCCCAATCTACAAGATAAGTCTGGTTCACAGCACTTCGCTCTATGGTCGTGCTCAGATTGATGATATCAATCTGTTGGTCCAGTTCGATCCGACCTACCTTCTCCATCAAGCTGTTTTCTGACAACAACAACTTGGCTCCACTGTTTGCGAGAATATAACTGATTCTCTCTTCAGGATAACTCGGGTCGAGTGGCACATAAGCGCCTCCGGCTTTCAAAATCGCCAAGATGCCAACCACTGTTTGGAAGCCTCTGTCCACGAAAATACCAACTGGCACATTGGTACCGACACCCTTGTTCATCAGCAGCCAAGCGAGCTGGTTGGCCTTTTCGTTTAACGTTTTATACGTCATTTGCCGGTCTTCGAATACTAATGCGATGGCATTCGGTGTTTTTTGCGCCTGGACCTCAAATTGCTTGTGAATCGGCAGTTGATCTTGCCAGTCTACTTGACCACCGTGGAAATGGTGTAGCAGCTCGACTTGCTCGGGATCTGTCAGCAAAGTAATCTCTTTAATTGATATTTCAGGCCGTTCCACTACTTGTGCGAGAATATGTAGGAAAAAGTGTGCAAACTGCCGGATCGTGCTTTCAGAATACAAGTCCGAATTGTACTCAAACGAAATCTCGATACGTTGATCGGTTTCTTTTGCGAGGCAGCTCAACTCAAATTGACTGATCCCGTCATTTTCCAAATGCAATTTATCAAAGAATTGGAACAGCACATTGTAGATGGGATTTCTGGATAAATCCCGCTCCGGATTTACCTTTTCAACCAGCAAATCAAATGGGTATTGTGCTTTGTCGATCGCTGACCAAATTTTTTGCTTCACGGTATTTTGTAACTGAGAAAAACTGGAGATCTCATGAAACGGAACACGAATACACAAGGTGTTGATAAAAATCCCTACTACCTCTTCCCATTTCTTTTGATTTCTTCCAGCAGTAGGCACACCGACTATAATGTCCTGATCCTGAGACAGCTTGTGCAACAACAGGAAGTAGGCGCTTAGCAAGAAATTGTTATACGTAATCTGCTGATTCTCGACGTGTTTTTTGAGCTTTTCATAAAGCTCCCCGCTAATCTCGAATTTATGATAGCTGCCGTTGTATGTTTGGACGGACGGTCGTTTTTTGTCAGTGGGCAAATGCAAAGTCGGCAATGGCTTGGCCAGCTCGTTTAGCCAGTAATTTTCGTGCTCGACAAACTCCTTGCTGTTCTCCCATTCTTTTTGTTCCATGATCCAATCAAAGTAATCGTGCTTCGCTTCGGCCAGTCTTGGGGGTTGCTGATGCAAGAACGATTGGTAAATGCCGAATAGTTCCCGGTAAAAAATATCTATGCTCCAGCCGTCTGTTAAAATATGGTGGAAATTGACGTAGAGGCAAAACCTCTCCTTGCCAAGCTGGTAGAGATAGATGCGGTAAGGAGGAGATTCTAAATCGAACGGCTTCATTTTTTGGGTATAGATGTTTTTTTCCAGTAAAAGCTCTTGATCCGATTGTTCCGATAAGTCAATAACCTGGATAGTAGGGTGATACTCAGGTAGCGCTACCTGAACCGGAATTCCGTCTTGGAGTGTAAATTTTGTGCGCAATAACAGATGCCTTGCAGCCAGGTACGAGACAGCCCGCTCTAAAAGCGCAACGTCAATCGCCATGTCGTAGGTACGGATAAAGGGTAAGTTGTAGGCAACGAGATCGGGATTCATCTTTTGCAAAAACCATATTCGCCTTTGGGCATGCGACAGCGGCATGACGCTTTTTTCTATGGAGGCCTCCCTTCTAAGCTGAGTTCCCCCACCGCTCTTTTCCTGTTGCTTTTGTTGCACAAACTCGGCCAATGCCGGAATGGTCAAATACGTAAACACATCCTGAACCGTCAAGGTTACTTGGCACTCTTCATTGATCCGGTTGGCGATCTTGATGCCCATGATAGAGGTGCCACCTAAATCATAGAACTGATCGTGAATATCAATGGTTGGCAGCCGGAAGATGTTTCCCCAAATATGCGCAATCTGATTTTCGATATCGGTATAAGCGTCATTCATTCTTCCCGTCAGCTGTACTTTTATTTCAACTTCTGGCGACTTGATTCTCTCTCGAATCGAAGGCGCTAATGCTATCGGCAACGAATTGTTCCAGAACATGTCATTGTCCGTGTTGATTTCCCCAACCACGACGTTGGACAGATTTTTTTGGATGACCTGCTCGAATGCCTTGATCGCTCGACGAGATGTGAGGGAGCGAAAAGCAACATCGAGGTTGGTACCTGCATTTTTCGCCATACCAGTATTCATCCAGGTTGTCCAATTGATGGTCATGATCCGTGTAGGCGAGCTCGATATCCCTGAAAAAGCATCCAAGTAGGAATTAGCCGCCACATAATCCCCTAAGTAAATTCCTCCGACCACAGATGCGATCGAAGAGAACAAAACGAGAAAATCGGGCGGATTCTCGAGGGTTAGCATATAGAGATTTTGAGTACCGCTGATTTTGGCCGAGACCCCAGCAGAAAAAGATGTTCCATCCTTTTCAATCAGCATGCCGCTTCCCGGTAAGCCTGCTGCATGGATGATGCCGTCAATTTTGCCATGGATACGATAAATGTCGCGGATGACCGGGGCAATTTCGTCCAGGTTAGCTACATCAGCGCTGTATGTATATACCTCAGAACCATTGCTCTCCAAGCTTTTCAGATGGTGAAGTAGACTTCCTACTTGATCTTGCTGGCTGAACTCGTCCCACGATGCCCGCTGGGGTAATTTTGTACGGCTGAGTAGGATCAACTTTACTTTGTATTGCAGAGCAATATTCTTTGCAAGCTCCAGACCAATTCCCCCGGTGCCACCTGTAATGACATACACCCCTTGATCCTTGAAGCGAATGCCACCCTCATCAACTGCCGGCAAGTCCAACGGTGTGAGTTGGGGATGGTATCTGTCTCCCGAACGAAGCGCGATTTGATAATGCTCGGCTTTTCCTAGTGCTTCTGACACGACATCACTGACAAGTGTTCCCTCATCAAAGTCGATACACTTGCATTGAAGCCCGCTATACTCTTCCCGAATGACTTTTCCCAATCCGAATAGGGCTGCAAAGTTCGGATGAACTACTTGATCGACGGGGAGGACCCGCTGGGCGTTTTTTCCTACCAGTACAATCTCAAGGGGGTTAAATTGATTTTTCACCAGTGCCTTTGTCAGATAAAACAACGCATGCAGGCTGTCCCCAGCACTTTCGGAGACGGATGCATTCCCGGCGGCAAAGATGACTTTGCTCAGTGCTAGCTGGCCTGTATCACGGATAAGCTGGTCAAAATCCGCTTCGGAAACGGTAAGACCATACTGCGAAGCGTTCACCCTGCTGTAGGCTGTCGTCAATCGGGCATGCACCATATGCATACTCCGCGAAGCGATGATCTCGGCTAAATCGTTACCCCAATCGGTAGAATCCGTAATGACTAGCACATTTTCCTTCTTTTCCGCTTGTGAGGACAATGGGGCCAGTGGCACCCACTGAATGCTGTGATAGAGGGCATGATCTCCTGCCGATAACGCTTCGTTCGTATCCGCTTTGCCTGATTCTAACGGTAAGCCGACACTCGCTTTCTTGTCCACTACCGGCCAGACTTTGATTGGATCAAATGGATAAACAGGCAAGTTCAGCTTTTGCCGCTGCTCACGGTACAGGGTCTCCCAAGGGATCGACATTCCGTGAACGTATTGCTCTGCTAGCCTTTCAAGCGATGCTCTTGTCTGGAAATTCTCTCTTCCAATCTCTGTTAAGTCTCCAATAGCAGAAAGGTTTGTACGAGAGCTGACGTCACGGTTGACTTCAGTGCCTACGTGGATATAGATTCCTTTTCCCTTCGCCAAGTCTTGTCCCGATAAATCTACTTGTAGCAATTGCTGCATCAGTTCGTCTCTTGAACTGAACACCAGCGCGACTCTGTTCTCATATTGGCCTCTGCCAGTGTTCGCTGTGTAGCAAAGGTCTTCGAGATCAATGGACTCATCTGCTTGCAAATAGGAATTGTAGGCTTTCATCAACGCATCGAGAGAGTTCAGGCTATTGGCTGAAATCGTTAAGAGATGAAAAGGCGGCAAAATCTCCGACTCTGGCCGGTCTAGTTCGGGAGCCTCTTCTAGAATGACGTGGCAATTGGTACCACTGAAACCAAAAGAGTTGACACCTGCTCGCAGCAAGCTATCTTCCCGCTTCCATTCTCTCAGCTCGGTAACGATCTCGACTGCCGAGTTTTCGGGATCGACAAAAGGATTCGGAGACTGATAATGCAGGGTAGCAGGGATTTTCTTATGTTTGAGAGCAAGCACGACCTTTATCAGCGATGCTAACCCTGAGGCCGCAACGGTATGTCCAATGTTTGTCTTGACAGACCCAATCCCGCAAACATGCGTTTCCGACGTATATTTTCGAAAAGCATCGTTGATCGCCTGCAATTCAATGGAATCCCCCAATAAAGTACCTGTACCATGCGCTTCAACATAGGAGATGGACAACGGATCAATTTTTGCTTTTTCCCACGTACGGATAAACAATTGGGTCTCGGCTTCTGGATTGGGGGCCGTTAATCCGTTGGAAGCGCCATCTGCATTGACGCCGCTTCCCTTGATCACCGCATAGATCGGGTCACGATCCTCCCTTGCCCTCCCTAACGGTTTGAGCATCAGAGCCGTCATTCCCTCACTCCAAATCGTTCCGTCCGCATTTTTGTCAAACGCCTTCACTCTACCATCAGAAGTCTCCAAATCATTCAGCTTCCCGGTAACCTGTGGAATCACCATCATATTCACGCCACCGACCAGCGCCATTTCGCATTCCTTATTCGCCAATGCCGTGCATGCCTGGTGTAAGGCCACAAGGCCCGATGAGCATGCCGTATTGAGAACGAAAGCAGGCCCGCGTAAGTCTAGAAAATAAGAGATTCGATTGGACAAAAGTCCTACCAAGGAACCGACGAGGGAAGAAATATCCTCGTTTTGCAACAGGGAACGATAATGGGATTGATAGGCGGTCTCCAGTCCCACAAATACTCCCGTGTTGGAATGTTTGAGTTTGGCTCCCCCGTATCCTGCGTCCTCGATTGCATGATAGGCGGTCTCCAGAAAAAGTCGCTGATACGGTTCCATTGCCATCGCTTCTTTATGTGCGATATGGAAGAAAGGGTGATCGAATCGGGAAATTTGATCGAGGTAGCCAGCTTGATGATTGGAGCTCGCTAGCAACTCTTCCAATTCTGGAATAAAGCCAGACAAATCCTGCAATCGTTCTTCTGGAAAATACCCTATGCTGTTAACCCCTTGGACTAGATTGTCCCAAAACTGCTGGGGGTTGTTTGCTCCGGGGAAGCGGCAGGCCATTCCAATCACAGCAATATCCTGCTGATACTTTCGCTCTGGATTGCGATTCAGCTTTTCCAGAATGGAAAGTGCCATATCCTGATTGAGATGTCCAGATTTCAGTAGCTGCAAAATGCTGTCATTCATCTCTTTTCGGCTACTCATCTTCTTCTCCCCACTCTTTCTTGTCTAAGTAGTCCAATATATTCTCCATTGAAATATCACCCTTGATAAAGTCCGCCAGCTTGTCCTGCAAGAGGATGTTCTCGCTCTGGACCTCGCCATTTTTCTGAGACGGTTCGTATTGACTCGGTTTGTTCTCGAGATATTCAGCCATCTTCGCAATGGAAGGATAGGCAAACAACGTTGCAATGTTGATGCGGCCAGGGTACAACTGATCGATTTCTTTTACGAGACTTGTCGCCAGAATGGAGTTTCCTCCTGCCTCTTGAAAAGACTGGTACACATTCGCTTCCGGTATTCCCAATACTTTTTGCCAAATAGAGGCTAGTTGGGTCTCGATATCGCTGTATCTGTGATTATTTCTACCTTTCAGAATGGGTACAATCTGCTGGTCTTCAATTGTCTCGAATGCAACAGGCTGTGTGACCATTCTCCTGATTGCTGGTGAGATGGTAAAAGGCAAGTGATAGCTGTGCGTGCGGAAATGCGCTTCGTTCATTTCACCGACGATGACGCGAGGGACCTTTCGCGCTAAAATCGAATCCAAAATGTCGATTGCTTGATCCGGATGGATGCCATGAAACGGAGAAGCCTCTTTCTTGATACGATATTTCGCCGCCATGCCAGTATCGTTCCATGCAGGCCAATTGATGGTTACGCTTCTTTGACCTTTGGCTTGCCTGTACTCACTAAAAACGTCCAAATAGGCATTGGCAGCCGTATAATCAGCCTGTCCAATCCCGCCCAACAGACTAGTGACAGATGAAAACATAACGAAAAAGTCGAGCTGATCTCTCTCGGTGTAACGGTCCAGCAACCAGGTACCGATGACTTTTGGATCTAGCACTTGCTTCATCTGTGCATGTTCTTTGTTGATCAGTAAACCTTCGCCTGCCACCCCGGCGCAGTGGAATAGACCATGGATAGCTCCGTGCTGATGGCGGATGGTTTCCAAAACATCTGCCAACTTGCTCTCATTGGCAATATCAACCGCATATACATCTACACTGGACCCATTTTTCTCTATTCTGCGGATGATATCTATTTGGCTAGCCACTTTGGAATCGGACTGATCTCGGACAATGTCAGTCCATTGCTCTCGCGGAGGCAATACATTTCTTCCGAGCAAGCATAAGTAAACCGATTTTTTCGTACTGAGATATTGAGCAACCTTCAGTCCAATATCGCCGAGTCCACCCGTAACCAGATAGACGCCGTTTTCCTTGATCGCTACGTCCTGGAGCTCTGAATTGCCCAGCATCTGTTCTTCCAAATGTTCGATGTACCGGACATTATGCCGATACGCCACCTGGAAGTCTTCTTTGTCTGCACAAATTTCTTTCCAGATAGTCGCTGGGGAAGTATCGCTATCGCTATCGATGCATCGGCATTTCAACTGTGAATACTCCTGCGGTATTACTTTCGCCATTCCAAACAGTACAGCGTGATGGGGCTTCAGGATCGATTCATGCTTGGTCAGCGAGAAAGTATGGTCGCCAATGACATAAAGATTGATTTGCTGATTGTACGACTGGTTCAGCATTTCACACACAAGATGATAGAAGCTGTAAACCCCCTTGTTCTCTAGTGCATGTAAGTCTTCTGCACACTCAATCTCCTCATCTACCACGCTCATGCAGTGGATAATGTTTCGGATGTTTCGGTTCATCAGCTCCTTCAGCAAGACTGGATAATCTTCTTTCGAGCCGATCTGGTAGTGATGATCACTGAATTTTTGAAAGGCTGGACCAGAACTAACCTCGATAAGATCGATTTTATGCTCTCTTATCTCTTGGAGCATTGACTGACTCCATTGCCCAGTTCCTCCCAAAAACAGCCAGGTTCCGTTGCTTTTGCCTACTTGCTTCAATGGCTCTTTGTCGTCGCGTATCCACCGCAAGTGATAATAGGTGTCCTTTTGCTTAGAGCTTTCTTGTTTCTGTGTCCCAATCCAATGACGCACCGAATCATACGAATAAGCTGGCAATTCGATGATTTGATGCTGCTCTCTCGGATAAAGGTTATGCCAGTTGATATCTGCCCCATCTGTGTACATCACGGCGATGTTTTGCAGGCTTTGAAGTGTGAAAGCAGAGTCATTTGCTATATACTGCTGAATGGTTCTTTCCGCAATCGCGTTCCGTTTTAATTTTTCTTCCTCTAGCAACCCGTTTTCACACTGGTCATTTTGGTCTAGGATGACTTGGCTCACCTTGTAATAGATTCCTTCCTCTGCTCCGTTCGTATTTTCAAGCCCTTTTCCATCCAAGGATCTGCATTTTTCCCGGAGTTCGGCCTGGTGCTTAAAGAGGATGGCCACCCGGTGCTCATAGTGTCCACGAGTTGTGTTGGCTGTATAGCATAGATTTTGAGAATCGACGGCCTTCGTTGTGTTGAGATATTTGGTGTAGCGGCTGATCAGTGCACGTAAAGCTGATTTCGTTTTCGCCGACAAAGTCAGAAGGTTCCAGCCTTGATCGCCTACGTTCTCCACAGCAGAGGGAGGGGGTTCTTCCAACAGAATATGGCAATTCGTCCCACTGAACCCAAAGGAACTGATTCCGCATCTGCGCGGTGTGCCTGATACGTTCCACTCCTGTAGCTTGTCATTAACAAAAATAGGAGAATCCGCAAATTCGATAAACGGATTCGGATGCTTAAAGTGTGCTACCGGGGGCAATTGCTTATATTTAAATGCCAGAATCATCTTTATGACGGAAGCCATCCCCGAGGCCCCCACCAAGTGACCGATGTTGGCTTTTACCGTGCCCACACCGCAAAATTGCTTTTTATTCGTAAATCTACGGAAGGCATTGGAAATACCCTTCATTTCAATCGGGTCACCCAATTTGGTTCCAGTGGCATGCGCTTCGATATACGAAATCGTTTCGGGATCGATATTGGCTGTCCTCCATGCCTCTACCAATGCTTTTTCCTGCGCGTCCGCATTTGGTGCAGTGATTCCGTTTGATGCTCCGTTATTATTCATGGCGGAGCCTTTGACAACAGCATGTATCACGTGCTTATCCTCTACAGCCTGGTCCAAGCGCTTCAGCACGATGGTACCTACTCCTTCTCCCCACATTGTTCCGTTTGCTCCGGCATCAAAAGGACGAATTGTTTCGTCTGCAGAATCAATCAGGGGATTGTGCTGTGTAGGAAGATACGCCAATGAAACCCCCGCAACAATAGCCACATCAATTTGTCCCTGCTTCAACGCTTGCGTGGCCAAGCACATGGCAGCCAGACTGGAGGAGCATGCTGTATCCACAACCAGGCAGGGACCATTTAAATTCAGGAAGTAGGCGATCCGACTTGCGAGAATGCCAGTCGATCCAGAAGTTACTTTCAATGGATGCTGAATGTCGATCATGTTGTTGTATTCATTGCGTCCGGTCGTATCCTTGCCGATGTAAACACCCGTTTCGGTTCCAAAAAGATTTTTCCCGCCAAGACCGCTGTTCTCAATGGCTTCATACACATTCTCCAAAAGGAGGCGTTGTTCAGGGTCCATCAATTCTGCCTCTTTGGGAGCAATATGGAAAAAGCTTGAATCAAAGCTATCGATATTCTCCAGATAACCGCCTTGGCAGTATGCTTGGTCTTCGGTTAGATACTGATCCGTATCTTTTCTTCTGGAGGCAGGAAATGGTCGTACAGCATTGATACCCGAAGTTAAATTTGTCCAAAATTGCTCTGCATTTTCTGCCTGCGGAAATTTACATGCGTATCCGATAATCGCGTATTCGTCATTTTGTTCGGACTGTATAGACTGCCCCGTTGATAACGTATTCCATTCTGCCAATAACCTCTTTGTCTCATCCTTCGAGTACCTACTCTGCTTGTACCCTTCCAGGATGGATTCAATCGTTAGCTCAGCAGGCTGCGGTGTCTTTTTGCTTTCCAAGTAATTGGCCATTTCATAAATGGTTGGGTACATGTAGATATCTGCTACATGAAGCGTGCCTGGGTATTTCTCGTTCCACTGTTTATACAGTTGTGCAGCGTGGATCGAATCACCGCCCAATTGATGGAAAGTGTCGAACAAGCTGATTGCGTTTAGCCCAAGAACCTCCGCCCATAATTGCGCCAACTCTTTTTGGGTCGCTGTATATCCATCCTTCTCCTTGAGTGTCACAGATGTGGCAGTGATAACGCGTCCCGGTTTTGCAGTCTCCTTGAACAATTCTTGCTTCACTTCATCTGCCAAAAGGAATGGCCATACGTGTTCGAGCTCCAACAGCTCATTGGCATGATTAAGTTTGCCGACGATTGTCCGGAACATTTGCCTGTGGAGAATATGATCGAGTGCTTGCAAGGCCTGATGGGTAGACAAAAAACGGAAAACGTGTCTCTCTTCTTGCATGGAGAGCTTGGAAGCAGTCGTTTCCCACGTAGCCCAGTTGATAGAGATGACTTTTTTCCCCTGTCGCTTGATAGTTTCCGCCAATCCGTCCAAAAAGGCATTCCCTGTGGCATAACTAAGGGAGCCCCGTCCCCCCGTGACAGAAACAGCAGATGAAAAGAACATGGTAAAGCCTTTGTTCATCTCTTTCGTGAGCGTGTATAACAGCCAACTTCCATACGTTTTCACGGCATGTCTTCGTTCAAATTCTTGCTCGCTCATACCAAAATCTTCTATGTCGCCAACTCCAACCCCCGCACAATGAATAATTCCATTAAGCTGCCCATGTGTCTCCTGAATGTTCTGAACCAAACGTTTCATTTCTGATTCGTCGCATATGTCCACACATTGATAGTCAAGCACGGACCCCAACGCCTCAACGGCAAGTATCGCATTCATTTTATTCACCAAATCTTTGTCCGACTGTTCTCGAATAATGGTTGGCCATGCCTCTTTGTCCGGAAGCATTGTCCTTCCTAGGACAATCAGCTTTACTTTATTTTTTTGGCTCAGATACTTGCAAACTTCTGTTCCTAGTTGGCCCAACCCACCGGTGATTAAGAAGACATCGCCTGCTCCGATTGTTGTTTCATCTTCTTGTGTGCCTGAGATATCTGCTTTTTCAATAACCTCGATATAACGGCGGCCTTGTCGCAACGCCACCGAGTAACGTGTGCTTCTTCGCTGAATTTCGGCTAATAGTAGATCCAACTCCAAATTGTCAGAGCTGCAATCAATATTGCGTATATTCAGGCAGAAGTTCTCCTGGCGAATGGATTTCCCCAGTCCGACGAGCATATGGTGAAAAGGATTGCAGATCGCAACGGCCATCTGCACCGCTTGTGCATTCTGCGTGATTAAAGCAACATCTATTTCTTTTGTCAGCTTTCCAGTCATGTGCAGCGCTTTGGTAAAAAGTAGCAAAGACCCGGCTGTTTGATTCATGGACGATTGAAATTCCTTCCACGACTCAGACAGATCATGGGTAGTCGGAGCCATAAAGAGAATCTGATCCAGTGACGAAATATCGAGCTGCGAGCAGAATCCAGCTATATCCTCATACGTACGCGCGACTTTGAAGTGATCATGGGTCACTTGCAAAGAGTGTGTTCCTATCTCTACCATGATCAATCGCTTTGCTTGCAGTTTTTCTAATAAATGCGGGTGCCACTTGGCGGTATCCGCCTCATCGACAATCAGCAAAATCGTATTGTCATCCGTTTCCTGATGGAGGTCAGAGGTAGGAAGGGTTTCTTCCATCCAGACAGACTTATAATAGAGGTCTTCTTCCATTTTCTTTGGCTTTGCTTCAACCGGCCAAAATTTTTGCCGCTCCAGTATATTTCCAGGCAGAGGTAGCTTATGACCTCCTCGATAAAGCTTTGTCCAGTCAATGCTAGCACCCTTCATGTAAAGTTGTGCAACCTGTCCCCAGATCAGCTTTTCGTCCACATTCTTCTCGATCAGTTCCTTGATTGCTTCGTTTGCTTGTCTGTCTAAAAACTTTTTCTCACCTTCCCGGATTTCCCACGCCTCTACGGCCTGCTTATTGTCCGGCACTACCTCATGCCTCTGGTAGCCAATGTCAGGATTTTCACTCCATTCGGATACACGGTTTACTGCTTTCATCCCGTTCAATTTCACCAAAAGATCTTGGTAGCTGTGGAAAATAATCGATACTCGGTGGGTGTAATGATTACGGGAAGTGCTCGCTGTAAAGCACAGATCGCTCAAGTTTATGTTACGGTCTGCCAATACAAACTGTTGGTACTGCTTGACCGACTCCAGCAGTTTCTGCTCACTACTTGCCGATAAAACCAGCATATAGCTGTCTTGCCCGTGGTAGCTTTGACGTACGAGTCTTTGTGGTTCCTCGATCAGGATATGGCAATTGGTTCCACTAAATCCAAACGAGTTAATCCCGATCCGAGTTGGATAATCCTTTTGCTCCAATTTTGTTCGCACATCATTGACGAATAAAGCTGAGTTTGCCAAGTCAATGTAAGGACTGGGTGTTTGAAAATGAAGCGAAGGCGGGATTTCGCCATGTTTCAGCATCATTACCGCTTTGATCAGAGAGACAATCCCTGAAGCCCCAACCAAATGCCCAATGTTCGTTTTGACTGAGCCCACACCACAAAACTGTTTTTTGGTCGTAAAGGATTGAAAGGCATTCATAATGGATTGCAATTCGATGGAATCCCCTAACACGGTACCTGTCCCGTGGGCTTCCATGTACCGAATGGTCTCGGGATCGATCTGCGCTTGCTTCCACACGCTTTTCAGAAGCTCTTCCTGCGCCTCCCCATTTGGAGCCGTAATACCTTTGGAGAGTCCGTTGTTGTTGATCCCGCTGCCTTTTATGATCGCGTAAATCATGTCGTTGTCTGCGAGCGCCTTGGACAATGGCTTCAGAAGCAGCCCTCCGCCACCCTCGCCCCATACAGTGCCCTTTGCATCTTTGTCAAACGCACGAATCATTTCTTCGGCGGATTCAACTTGATCCAGTGATCCGTCCTCCTTGATTGGAGGAAAATAGAAAAGGCCGCTGATGCCGCCCACAAATGCCATCTCACATTCATTTCTACGCAGAGATTCGCAAGCAAAATGAACGCCTACTAACCCGGAAGAACACGACGTATCAAAGACAATGCTCGGTCCTTTCAGGTTGTAGGCATACGAGATTCTGCTTGCTAATATCCCCGGCCACGAGCCAGTCAAGCTAAAAATATCCGGGCTCACATAATTGCGGTATTCAATCCCAGTGACATGATCTTTCCCGATAAATACGCCTGTCTTTGATCCTATGATATCCCGTGTCTCATAACCGGCATCGAGTAAGGTCTCATAGGCAAGTTCCAGCATGATTCGTTGATAAGGCTCCATGGACATAGCTTCCTTCGGTGATATGCGAAACATGTCTGCATCGAAGAAACTGATTTCATCCAAATAGCCGCCTTTTTTAAAGCGCTTGTGATCAAATCGCTGATCGGAAAATAGGGCCCGTCCATCTTCCAAGCGATGGACAGGAAAGTCATCCAGGCATTCTCTTCCCGCGCGAATATTTTCCCAAAACTCCTGCACTGTATTCGCCTTAGGAAATCGTCCAGAAATGCCGATAATCGCGACCTCATCGCTCAATGTTTCGTTCGCTTTTTGCAGGCTCACGATGTATTCCGTCGCTTCTTTGGCCGATAGTTTCTTGGCTGCAACCAGCTCGTAAATATACTTCTTCAATTTATCCATCATCTATCACCGCTTAGAGTTTTTTCGAACCATTGCCTTATCCCTTGAAATGAAGGAAATCATGCTCCAAAAACAATGCTTGCAGTTGATCGTGATTTTCATCGGGGTCTTGCAAATAAAGAGCGATCTCATCGAGTAATTGCAACTCTTCCCAGTCCAGCTCGTCCATCTCTTTTTGGCATAGCGGAGGATAATCCCAGTATCTTAATTCGTTGCCGAGAATGGCATTCAGGTCATAGCAGAGATTATTTCTTATATAGTGCATCCCCCAAGATTTCTTGACCCCAAATAGCTGTGGATTGATTTCTTTGTCACGAGCCATCAACCAGGCATCACCCGCCATCAGGAACTCATCGCCCTGAATATCGATGAGTTCCAAATCGGGGTCTACTCTGATCCATCGTTTCTCGGTATCATCCCACACTTCGCAAATCCAGTGATCGATATATTTTCGGTGATTCTCGGAAAGGTAGCTTGCAAATCCGACGCGGCAACGCACCGGGATCCCTTGGGAGCGAAGCATAGAAATCAGGAGCAAAGAATGGAATCGGCAAGAAATAAGTAATCGCTCACTAGGCAATCGGTCAAACGTAATGCCATCTGCGTTGCGTTCTACCAGAGCCTCAAGCATTTCTGTTACCTGATAAAACTTCTCGTCTTCGTTTTTTGTATAATGCGTAAGCGAATGTCTTACTTTTTTTATCATTGAAGGATGAATCAATTGGCATTTGATGAGGTGGCAAAGTTCTGGCAAGCCTCGGGGCAACTCATGAAAGAGATAGCCGTATTCGCCGGGATCCGTGTAAGGAGTAAATTTCGTATAATATTGCAGCAGTTCGGCTTTATTCACTTTCAGGCGTCCTCCTTCTTTTGGCGTTTCTTTGTTTGATCCGTTCTCTTCCTTGGTTCCGGGCAACCATGGTTTCGTCCTGCTCTTCATCCTGTTGGTCGTGACTGTCTCCTGTCAAATAAGAGGCAAGCGCGTTAATATTCGCGTACTCAAACATGGTGAGAATTGGGATTTCCCTTTCAAATACCTGTTTCAGCTTGGTGTTAATCATTCCGATCTGGATGGAATTCATCCCCATCTCAAAAAAGTTGTCGAGCACGCCTACATGTTCGGTTTCCAAAACCTCTTGAATCACGTTGACAATCTTCTCTTCCGCTAGGTTCCGAGGAGCTACGTATGCTGTCCCGTTGCTTGTGCTGGTTGGCTTCAGCTTCAGGAGAGTTTGCATATCTACTTTCCCATTAGCGGTCAGCGGCAATTGTTCCACGATAATAAAGTGATACGGTATCATGTAATCCGGCAAGGCTTTAGCCAAGCTTGTCCTGATCTCATTCATGAATGTTTCTTGGTCCTGCGGCGCTGTTTCTGGCACGAGATACGCATACAACTGTTTGTCTGCCTCCCCCGCCACCAAAACAACCGCATTTCTCACCGCTTCTATACTTAGCAACCGTGATTCGATTTCTCCTAATTCTATTCTATAACCGCCAATTTTTACCTGCTGATCCTTTCTTCCCAAAAATTCGATCAGCCCATTGCGGTGCAATACTCCATAATCCCCCGTTTTATAGACATATCCGAATTCTGGATGATGAATAAAGGATTGATTGGTCTTTTCCGCATCATGAAGATAACCGTCCGCAACCCCTTTCCCCCCAATGTAAAGTTCACCCGGCACTGCAATCGGGCAAAGCTGCATCCGCGAATTGAGTACATAGAACTGCTGGTTGGCTAACGGTTTTCCATAATAGATGCTCTTCCACTGGGGATCTACCTCGTCGATTGGATAATAAATCGACCAAATGGATGCCTCTGTAGCTCCACCTAGACTGACTACTTTCGCGGAAGGGAACCTTTCATTGATCGTTGTCGGCAATGTAAGCGGAATCCAGTCGCCGCTGAGCATCACAAGACGAAGCTGTCCATCACTATATTCGCTGCCACGGTCCTTTTTCTCCGCTACCACCCGATCCATAATGGCAGGGACAGAATTCCATATCGTTATTTTCTTGTCTGTTAGGGTGTCGGCAAGCTGCGTGATGTTCTTCTGATCTTTCACCAGCACGAGCGTAGCTCCTGCTGCAAATGCTCCAAAAATATCATAGACGGACAAATCAAAGCAGAGGGAAGACACACCTAGAATACGATCGTGGGTCGCAACCTCAAACTTTTGATTGATATCCAGAACGGTATTGGCTGCAGCTTCGTGTCTGATCATGACCCCTTTGGGATTCCCCGTGCTTCCCGATGTGTAAATAACGTATGCCAGGTGCTCCGGCTGTTCGGCGAATGATTGATGGTTCTTTGGATAGCGATCGATCTCGTTCTTCACGTAAAAATCAGGTTCCAACACGAGTTTGCATTGACTGTGTCTCTGAATGTAATCTACACGCTCTAACGGGTAGTCAGGGTCAATAGGCACATAGGCGGCACCGCTTTTTAGGACGCCTAACAGATGTGCAAAGGTGACTATTTCCCGTTTGGCAATAACGCCAATGAGGTCTCCCGCGCCTACGCCGATTTGCTGCAAGTAATTAGCCACTTTGTTTGCTTGCTCGTCAAGGTCTAGGTAAGTGATGCTCTCCTGTGCATCTTCTATCGCCACCGCATAGGGAGTTTGTGCAACCGTTTCTTCAAACAGCCCGTGCAACGTTTTTCTCGGAATAGGAGTGGCAGTATCGTTGTATGTGAAAATTGCTTCTTTGTCGGTCTCGGATACCCAGGCCAACTGTTTTTCGGCTTCATCGTTCAAAATGGCATCGATTCTGGCCAGATACTGTTCAAACATGGTATCGATCACCACAGGATCAAACAATTCACTGATATAGTCCCAGTTGATTACCATGTTTCCATTGATGAGCGCCACCTGATTATCCAGATAGACTTGAGATGTTTGTGTAATTCCGTTTGTTTGGTTCTCCCTTTCGGATGAATTCTCCACAAGACCATCAGCTTGCTGGCCGCTTTCTCCATTTTCAAATAAAGCACTAGTAAAAACGACCGGCATGAGGGCTTTGTTGCTCATTTCTCTTTGCTTACTGATTTCCCGCATCAGATCAATTCCATCAAAATGGCGATGAGCGAGCGCCTCCATCAGCGTTTGCTGAACTTTGCCTGCTTTCTCCCAGAACGAATCGTTCGGATTCAAATGCACGTCAACTACAATCACGGAAGTAAAATCTCCGATGAGTTTGTCCACATCCGGGTGCATCGGGAGTCGATTAAACAACGTCAAATTGAGGCTGAATGCCACTTGATTGCTCCAATTCGCCAGGACCTCGGTATACGCCGTGCACAAAACAGTCGAAGGGGTCAAATTGTGCTTCTGGGCCACTTTCTTTAACTGCTGCCAGCTCTTCTCCGCATATCGTTTTGATTTTCTTTGAAAATACGGATTTTTAACATGCATGGGTTGGACCCGTAACGGAATTTCTGGAGCTAGTGGGAAATCGGGCAGCTTGGCCATCCAGTACTCCTTGTCTTGCGAGTACCACTTGCTGTTTTTTAATTGTTGATAACCGATCATATAATCCCGGAAGGAAATAGACAAATCATCGAGCTTCGCTGCATCGTCCTGATAAAGCTCTTGTATTTCTTTTCCTAAGATCTCCAGACTATAGGCATCCATGATGAGTAAATCAAAACTGAGGCATAAAAGACTCTCTTGCTCAGACAAGCGAAACGCTTTGATTTCAAATAGAGGCCATTGATCCGGACGGAAAATAGCGTGGGACATCCGTTCTCTTTCTTTCTTGATCATCTCGGTTTTTTCAACATTTCCACAAGCCTGCAGATCGTGTATGTCAATGCGGTATTCGGGTACTTCTGCCATAATCTGCTGACGGGCGTCTTCCAAAAAGATCGTCCGAAGCGCGGGATGCCTGCGGATCAAAATATTCAAGCAATGATTGAGTCGATGAATATCGAGCGTCGTTACGACCTCTTGATACGCATGTGTAGAAATTCCGCCTAACTCAAACCTGCTGCTTCTACCCAAATAATAGGCCATTTGGACATTCGTTAAAGGAAACGGTTCATGCATTTGACTAGGGTCAGGTTTCAGTACCGGCAATTCTGATTCCCGCTCTTCCTGAATCGATTCTCGGATAAAACGGGCAATCGCCTCTATGGTTTGTAGTTCGATAAAGTGTTTAAACTGTAAGGAACCAGAGAAACCATTATTAATTTCATACACAAGCTGCATGATTTGGATGGAATTTCCGCCTAATTCAAAAAATCTTTCCCGAACTCCAAAGTTTTCGATTCGCAACACTTTCTGCCAAATTTCATATAGCTTCGCTTCCACCTCGTCACTCGGTCCGACAAGGTCCTTTTGCTCCTCCACTACCCCAGTTACCGACGGCAGCGACTTCCAGTCAATCTTGCCGTTGATCGTAAGTGGAATCTTCTCTATCCTCATGAAGGATTGAGGAATCATATATTCTGGGACAAGTTTACGCAAATACTCGCGGAGTTCATAGCTAGATTCAGCATCAGCAGATGTGAAATGGGCGATAAGCATTTGCTCGTGATGAGCATCTTGTTGTACATGGACAACTGCTTTTTCAATAGCAGGATGGGCATCAAGCAGCTTTTCAATTTCACTCATTTCTATTCGATAGCCCCGTATTTTCACCTGAAAATCTTTTCTTCCCAAATATTCGATCAAGCCGTTCGCCGTCCATCTTGCCATGTCACCAGTACCATAAATTTTTTCGCCTGGCTGAAACGGGTTTTCCGTAAATTTCTCATGGGACAGCTCCGGTTTGTTCTGATAACCCCGCGCTAAACCATGTCCACCGATATACAGCATGCCAGGAACCCCGATTGGCTGCGGCACCATCTCCTGGTTGAGGATATAGACTTGGGTATTCTTGAGCGGTCTGCCGATCGTGATCGGACGATCTTCCATCACTTCCTCAATCGTGGACCAAATCGTCGTTTCTGTAGGGCCATAAAGGTTGTAGACGCGTCCATTTCTCAACAATCTCAGCGCTTGATTTGCCACCGAAAGCGGCAAAGCTTCTCCCCCGATCAGCAAGTAACGCAAGCGACTCAGCTGCTCCGCTAAATCCGGCTCAGCCAGCAACAGTTTTAACCGTGACGGTGTGGTTTGCATCACCGTAATTTCCTCGCTTCTGACTAGGCTGGCTAACGAACGAATATCTCGCTGACTTTCTTCATTGGCAATGACTACATGATGACCGGTTAATAGCGGCAGGATACTTTCCAACCAGAAAATATCGAAAGAAACTGTTGTTAACGATAAAAACCTCTCAGTTTCCCGCAAGGTCAGTACATCCGTGATTCCGTACAGGAAATTCATTAACGCCCGATGCTCGATTAAAATCCCTTTGGGAAAGCCGGTTGTTCCCGAGGTATACATGCAATACGCTACATCCCTGCTGTTATTCTCAATCGGCAGCGAATCAAGAGGGTTCATATGAATTTGTGGATCGCGCATGTCAATAACCTTGCGATCGTCTGTTGTCTCCACAGTTGTATTGGTCAAAATAACTTGCACGTGGCCGTCTTCGAGCATGTAAGCAATTCTGTTATGTGGCAGGCTCGGATCGACAGGCAAATACGCCCCACCCGCTTTGCTAATAGCCAAGAGTCCAACCATCATATCGAACGAACGAGTGGTAATGAGGGCAACCAACTTATTTGGACCGACACCATGCGATTTTAGTGTATAGGCCACTTGATTGGCCCTTCCGTTTAGCTCACGGTACGTCATCGTTTGATTTTGGAACGTTACTGCTGGCTTGTCGGGATACTTTTCAACCATCGTCTCAAAGAGCTGGTGCACCACAAGATGCTCTGGATATTCACCCGATGTCTGATTAAACCCAGCCAACAATAGCTCCAGCTCTTGGGCATCTACCAAATGAATTTGGCTAATTTTTTGCTTTGGCTGGGCGAGCACCTCTTGCATGATCTTTTGGAAATAGCGAATAAAACGGGAGACAGTTTCTTTTGTAAACAAATCAGTAGAATACTCTACAGTAAAAAACAGCTCGCCCTCCCGTTCCTCGCCATCCAATGTCAAATCAAACCGAGATGAGTTTGCTTTAAATGAATACGGCTCTATTTGCACTCCCTCAAACGGGACATGCGCGCTGCTCGCCTGATGACGGGCGTTTTGAAAGGTAAACATCACATCAAACAGAGGATTTCGGCCAAAATCCCGAGAAAGCTCCACCTGGCTGACGAGCTCTTCGAATGGATAATCTTGATGCTCCAGCGCATGGGACATATTCACTTTGAGCTCACTTAGCAGTTCTGCAAAGCTCATTTCTTTGCTTACAGAACTTCTGACTGGCAGCGTCTGAACAAACATGCCCACCACATTTTGGATATCACTGTGGTTCCTGCCCGAAGTAGGAATTCCTACGATTATATCTTCCTGATCGCTCAGCTTTGCCAAAAGAACTTTCCAAGCAGCAAGCAACACCATATAAAGCGTCACTTCATGAGCGGCAGCGATTTTCTTTATTTCTTCTGCCTGATTTTGCGGTATAGAAAACATCTCCATGCTTCCGCGGTAGGTTTTGTATGCTGGACGAGAAAAATCTGTCGGTAAATCGAGCAGCGGAATTTCTCCAGTAAACATGTCTGTCCAATACTTCTGGTCAGCTTGATGGCTGTCAAGTGTTGTCTTTTCCTTTTGCCATTCAGCATAATCCTTGTACTGAATTGATAAGGCAGCCAATCCTGCCGACTGTACATCATTTTGGTAAAGAGCAGTAAACTCTTCGATCAGGATCGCATTGGATGTGCCATCTGTGATGATATGGTGGATATTAAAGACAAGAAGATGACTTTGCTCGCTCTCTTTAAAAATCCCCACCTTCCATGCAGGAGCAACCTCTAAATCAAAGGATTGTATCCACGCTTCGATGTGTGCGTCGTTTATTGGTTCATTGATTTCCCTGTAATCAGGGGTAAATAAGAAAGGTTCATGGATAACCTGTAACAGTTCCCCATCGATTCGTCGGAACGAAGTGCGCAAGCTTTCATGCCTACGAATGAGCTCATTCAAGCTTTTTTCCAATTTTTCGTAGGACAGCGGCCCCTTCACACGCAACGCAATAATATTGTTGTACTGCTTATTCTCAACTTCCATTTGACTGAGAAAATAAAGTCTTTTTTGCCCGGAAGTCAAAGGATATCCCGGTTTTTTCACTGCCTTTTTAATCTGTGAAAAATCCGTTCGGTCTGCCTCGCGAATAAAACGAGCGATGTCTCCAATTGTAGGCTTGTTGAAAAAAGTCGGCAGAGGGAGTTTTACATCCAGTTTTTTATAGAGAAGGGCAATAATCGTAATGGCTTTAAGCGAATCCCCTCCCAGGCTAAAGAAGTCTTCATCACTGCCAATCGATGTAGTTCCCAATACACTACGCCATATGTCCGCTATGCTTTGCTCCAGCTCTGCTTCGGACAGCATTGCACTGCTGATTTTGGCGGGAATCAGTTCTGTTTGGGCAGCTACTGCCGCTTCTTTTTCCAGGATGGATTCTTCGCGAAGCTGATTGCTTTCCTCCATCAAGGCAGGAAGATCAAGGACAGAGACGATGGCCCGAGTGAATTGGTTTTCCAGAATATATTGCAGCACTTCTACACCGTTTTGCGGTGTAATCGCTTCTTCCTCAAACTGCTGCTCGTTGACTTGTCTGTTCATGCCGCGATTTTTTTCCATGGCCGTGACAGACATCCCTACTTGCGCCCAATCGTTCCAGTTGATGGACGCCGTAAAGCCAGGTCGATTCTGCAAGCGATAAGCGACGAACGCATCCAAAAATTCATTTGCTGCGTTATATCCCACTTGGCCGAATTTGCGTCCGTAAATGTAGTTGCCGATCGACGAGAACAATAGAAAGAAATCGAGCGTTCGCCCCATAAAAAGCGTATCCAGTACGATGGTTCCCTGTACCTTGGGTCGTAGGATTGGGTCCGTCATTTCTTTTGTTCTTCTTTGAATGACGCCTGCATAATCCGGGACTCCCGCTGTGTGCAAGATACCAGTAATTGGCCCAAACTGCGCTTCCGCTTCGTGAATGACTTTTTGCATGGACGAGTAATCAGAGATGTCCACGCTGTATACGTTGATCATTGCCCCTGCCTGTTCCAATGACAGGATCGTGCGAATGGTGTTTGATAGCCTATGATCAGGTTTTTCCTTCAGCCATTGCTCCCATTCCTGTCTAGGAGGAAAAGGGGAACGTCCCAATAAAACCAGCCGTGCCTTATACTGTCTGGCCAAATACTCTGCCATGGCAAAGCCCATCCCTCCTAATCCGCCTGTGATCAAGCAGACAAGGTTGTCCTTCAGGAGTGCCAGCTTTCCGGGTTGTTTCACTAGGACAGGCTCTCGAACCGATTCAATCCACCTGCTTTTGCCACGATAAGCCACTTGCTTGTGCGGAAAATCAAAATGAAATTCCCGAATCAATTTTGAAGCCATGTAACTATTTTTCAAGTTGTTTCCTTCTGAAAGCTCGATATCGACAGTGCAAACCTTGCTACCAGGGTACTCGTAAGGAATGATTTTACTTGCCCCCAGCAATACCGCCTTCATCGGGCATATCTGTTCTTCTTGGGTAACGGAATACAACCCGTTTGTCACGATTTGTAACCGAGTATCTTTGTTGCCGGCCTTGCTTCCTATGTATTGGGCAATCTGTAAGAGGTTGTAGAGAAACAACTGCTGACTGGAGTCAACGACTGCCAACTCTGGCTCGATAGGAGGAGTCACCGCCCAAAGATAGCAGATGCACTCCGGTACTACCTCTAGATTTTCCAACAAGCGGTCTAATTCTTTCGGATTTTGCGGATTTACCATGTAATGGTCCGTCGCTACTTTTTGGAAATGCTCCGCTTGATCGACAAGGATATACCGAACGTCATGTTCTCTTAACTCGTTGGACAACGCTTCTCCCAAACCTGTCTTATCATTGAAAATAAGCCAGGTCGCGCCATGAGAATAGGTTCCCTCCGCATAGCTTGGCAGATGGGAGCTCTCCCAAGCAGGTACATAAAACCACTTGCGGATGTCTTCCCTTCTTTTGGCCGTATTGCTCTCGCTGTTCAGATGACGACTGGTGAACTGCTCAAATTGGAACAGGTCTCTCTCTACCGGGAATTCCTGGGGTTCAAATGAATAGGTGGGCAAGGAGACGCGATTTCGCTGCTCGTGTTTATAAAATTCATTCCAATCTATTTCGTTGCCATACAGCCACATGGTCCCTAAGGCATTCAGGATGGTATACGAATTCATCTTCTCCAGCCAAATATGTATCGTATCGGTTTCCATTTGCTTACTGCTCGTCTGCTCATCTTTGGTTGAACCAAAGTACATATAAATGGCTTCTGGATTGGAAATGTCACGATTGTTCTCCGAGTGGACAAAGGTGTCAAGCGCCGGTTTATCTACCAGTGCGAAGATAGCCTCTTCGAAGGAAAGACCGCCGGTCAAGCAATCGACCAGCAGTTTGCCCTTTCCGTATCCAAACGTGCCCTCCGGCTTGATGCCCCATTCTCTGAACAACATCGTAATGGCATAGTAGAGAATAAAGCGCACAACGTCGCCATACTTTTCCTCACGCAGGTGCTCCGTTGTTAGCGTATCCGCTCGTCCTGATGCTTGCCGATTAAGGAGGAGCAGCGCTTGCTCTATGATTCGTTTGACCGTAGGCTCTTCTTGATACAATTGGATGATTTCTGCAAATTCACTATCTCCCCAGTTGTCATCGGAAAAATCAGGGTACACGAAAATGACAGGAAGATTCTGCTTTGCTAGACCCGCCTTACAATTGCCCGCTGAAAAGCGGACCGGTTCCGCTACTGTCGGGTTGCAAAGTGCTACATCTCGAAACGGAAAATGCTTACGTCCCACCTGTAGCGAATAGGCAATATCTTCAAGACGCACACCCGGATTTGCATGCATATAGTCCTCAACATTTTGCTTATATCGCTCCAGGGCTTGTTCTGTTTTTGCAGAGAGCAGAATCAGTTGCCATTTTCGCCCAGTAGTTGATTCTGGCGAGGCTGGGGCTTCCTCGATAATCACATGAGCATTTGTCCCCCCGATTCCAAAAGCGCTGATCCCCGCCCGGATAGGCTCGTGCGATTTCTTCCATTCTGTCAGCTTATCGTTGATGTAAAACCCCTTTTCAATCACGTTTAAATGAGGATTCGGGGTTTGAAAATGCAGGGAAGGCGGAAGCATGCGATGCTTGATGGACAGCACTGTTTTGATGAAGGAAGCGATTCCGGCTGCGCTATCCAAATGTCCAATGTTTGCCTTTACCGAGCCAAGTGCGCACGAATGCTTCTGAGAAGGTTGATAGGCGAGCTCCAGGGCTTCGAGCTCAATGGGATCGCCAAGCGGTGTCCCTGTACCATGGCATTCAATGTAATCAACGCTCTCTGGCGTCACTTCCGCAACTTTGAGAGCGGTTCGGATTACTTCCGCTTGTCCGAGGGTGCTCGGCGCTGTAAACCCGCTTTTTTGCATACCATCATTGTTGATAGCGGAGCCTTTGATCACTGCATATATCTGATCACGATCGTCTATGGCATCTTGCAATCTCTTTAATACGACAACTCCTGCTCCATCTCCGCCAACAATACCCTTTCCGTTCGCATCAAACGCCTTGCATTTGCCGTCTGGAGATAAGATCATCCCTTCCTGATAAACATACCCGCTTTTTCCAGGCAGAGTGACAGTAACCCCGCCAGCCAAAGCCATATCGCATTCTCCGTTCAGGAGTGATTGAGCCGCCATATGAACAGCAACTAGCGAAGTCGAGCAAGCGGTATAAATCGTCAAGGCAGGTCCTTTGAGATTTAATTTGTGAGCGATCCGCAAGCTCAAATAGTCTTTATCCACGAGCTGGGTGGCTGCCCAGTGGCCGATAGCTTCACTTTTTCCTGACAGGCTCATAAGTCCTTCCCACATATGGTTCGGGGAAGCTCCTGCGAATAGACCAATCAGCTTTTGGTCAACCTCGGCAGCATAGCCGGCATCCTCCAGTGCTTCCCAGATGCACTCATGAAAGACTTTCATTTGCGGGTCCATGAGCTCCGCTTCCAGTGGCGTATAATCAAAAAAATGGGCATCGAAGCGATTCCCGCTCTCCAGATACCCCTTTGCCTTGACGTATTCTTCACTATTGATTGCTTTCGGATCTATACCAGCCTCGATTAGCTCGGCTTCCGAAAATGTTTGGATGGAATGAACCCCATTTTTCAAGTTTTCCCAGTACGCCGCAATCGTGTTCGCTCCTGGAAATCTACCCGACAGGCCGATTACTGCAATTTCCAAACCATTGTATTGGTGTCCCATATCATCCCTACTTTTTTAACAGACGTAATTTTTGCAATCTCGTTCTTTTCCCTTCTTCGATAGAATCGAGTCGGGCGTCGACTTGCAACTTCTGGACTGTGACCTCAGCTTCCAATACCTTTGCTAGCATGCTGACAGTGGGGTAAGTAAACAGCGTGACGACTGATATCTCTTGCCCTAACTGATCAGTCAATTCCTTGCTGATTTTAATCACATCAAAAGAAGTTCCACCTAAATCAAAGATCGTAGAATGAATGCCGATTGGATCGGTTCTGAGAACCTTGCTCCACACCTCGGCTATCTTTTTTTCCATATCCGTGTTCGGTTGAACGAATTCATGCTTTCCGCTCTGCTTGAATTCCATTTGGCGGAGTTGGGTATCATCCACTTTTCCATTAATCGTTAACGGTATGCTTTCGAGCTGAAGGATGAAGGACGGAATCATATAATCGGCGACCCGCGTTTGCAGATATTGTCTGATTTCCACCGGATCGAAGCGGTTTTCCTTCTTCTCTTTCATTACCACATAGGCACAAAGAATTTTGATATCTTCTTCGATTTCCCGCGCCATCACCACTGCCTCTTGAATAGCCTCCATGGTTAAAAGATGAGAACGCACTTCATCCAGTTCAATCCGAAATCCGCGGATTTTTACCTGTTTGTCACGGCGCCCGATGTATTCTACTTCCCCATTGGGCAAATACCTGCCCAGATCGCCGGAGCAATAGAGGCGTTCCATCCGGTCTCCAATCTGGCGAAGCTGAAACCGTTCATCTGTCAATTCAGGTTTGTTTAAATAGCCACGAGCGACTCCTTCGCCGCCAATCCACATTTCCCCGACGACTCCGATTGGCACCGTTTCGCCTTGTCGGTTACATACATACAATTGGACAGTAGAAAAAGGGACGCCGATCAGCTTTTTGTTCTCTTGAATCTGTTGTGAGGTCACTTCTTTATAGGTCGTATGGACGGTTGTTTCCGTGATGCCGTACATATTGATCAGTTTGGTTTCGGGATATTTGTCATGCCAGGCAGCAAGCTTCGCAGGCAGCAGAGCCTCCCCGCCAAAAATGACATACCGCAAGCAGAGTCCTTTGTCAGGCGTTTTCAGCTCTTCCTCGATAAACTGGTAAAAGGAAGAGGGAGTCTGGTTCCAAATCGTAACCTTTTCTTCTCTTAATCGCTGTACCAATTGCCGGTAATCTCTTTTTTGCAAATGGGGGAGCACCACCAACTTGCCTCCATGAAGCAATGCCCCGAAAATCTCCCAAACAGAAAAATCGAAGCCGAACGAGTGAAACAGCACCCAAGTATCGTGACAGGTAAAATCAAACCTGTTATTTTCATGGAAAAACAAACGAACCACATTTCTGTGCTCAATCATGACTCCTTTGGGGTTACCTGTTGTTCCGGAAGTATAAATAATGTAGGCCAGATGATTCGGATCATGAACGGGCTCAAGATTGGTATCGGGATAAAGAAGCAGCTTGTTATCGTCGACAAACATCACTTCACCGCTAAAATGGCTGACGAGCTCCTGTGATGTTTGTGTGAGGATATGTGCAGCCTGGCTGTCTTTTAACATATATTCCATTCTGTGTGCTGGAAGGTCCGGGTCGATCGGCAAGTACGCGCCCCCCGCTTTTCCTATGGCTAAGATGCCTATGAGCATTTCTATAGAAGGCGGCATGAGAAGAGCAACGATCGATTCCGTGGTTACTCCTCGCTCCCGTAAATAATGGGCCAATTGATTCGCTTTTTGATTCAATTGTTCATAAGACAACTGCTCTTTTTCAAAAACAACTGCTGTATGGTTCGGATAGGTTCTGACACATTCCTCAAAAAGAGACGGGATGGTCGCCTTTTCCGGAAAACGGGCAACCGTCTCATTGATCTGCGTGAGTATCTCCCAATCTCTCTTTGTGAGGATGGTGAGCTCTTTCAGAGGTGCTCTCGGATTATTAATCGAATTTTCCAACAAAACTAATAAGTGCTCCATCAGAACCTCGACCATCTCTTTATGGTAGAGCGAGGCATTGTAATGAATGCGAGCACTGAGTTCTTCCAGCTTCCTGTCAAACACCAGGACAAGATTGGAAGACGCCCTGGCGAGATATTGCGGATCTTGAATGTTTTCTAAAATAACGGAGACGTCCAGAAAGTCCAAATCTTGATTGCCGTTTTTCAGGATTAACTCGATTGGATAGTTTTGATGTTCGATCGCTTCTGAAACGATTTGTTTGACTTGGCTGATCACGTCAATCAGACTCATTTCATTGGTGACCGTTATCCGAATCGGAAGTATAGTATTGATAAATTCCTCCTCCGCTTGTTGTCGGTAGATGCTTGTGCCCAACACAATATCTGTTTGTCCCGTATGCTTCATTAGCAATATGGCTGTATACGCCAGCAGCAATACATGCAATCTAGCATCGGAATGGTTGCTTATTTTTACCAGTCGATTGGCATAATCACCTGGGAGGGAATAGTCTATCGATTCCATACGAGACTCTGGCCCTTGAGCGTCTTTTTTGCCGTCAAAAAAGCAGCTCTTCTCTACCGTGCCTGCCATCTTTTCCTGCCAATACTCATACTCTTTTTTATATACGTCATTTAAATATGACACGTTCGTATAGAAATTACCTCCCATACGCTACCACCCCTATGCTTTCGATTGCTTAAAAAACGAAATCGTTTCCATCTTGCAGCAGTGCTTCTGCCCTTGCTTTCACAAGACCTGCATCCAGTATGATGTCTTTTACCAACATGTCCGGATTTTCGACCACTTGCTTGGCAATGTCCAGAAAATGGCCGGTCATTGTTTTTATCGTTTTTCGGGTAAACAAATCTGTTGAATATTCCATACGCAATTCGATTCTATGATCATAATCGTACACCCAAAGGGTCAAATCGAATTTCGATGAAGGATTACGGAAAGGATAACGCTTGAGTCGGACTTGATTCATGGTAATTTCGGCTGGCTTGAAATCTGGCAGCACGAGCATGACGGTGAACAATGGATGGGTACTTAACTGATGAGTCAGCCCCAATTTTTCCACCAAAATTTCAAACTGCACATCCTGATTCTCAAAGAGTTGCAGGCTTTTCTCTTTTACTTCCACCAGATAATCCTGAAAGCTGGCGCTTGTCTCAAGCCGGGAATAGAAAGGCAGCACATTGGCAAACATACCAACCATTTGTGCCAGATCAACGTGATTTCTTCCGGCGAGGCTCGCTCCAATAATCATCTCTTCTTGCCCTGTATATTTCTGCAGTAATACGTTGAAGATAGCCAGCATGTTCATAAACAAAGTTGTCGTGTTTCGCTTCATGCCCGCTTTCAGCTTCGCAGTTAACTCTTCTTCCAAATAGAACGAATAAATATCGCCGCGATAGCTTAGCACAGACGGTCGTGGAAAATCGGTTGGAAGCAATGCCTCCTGCGCTTTACCAGATAATTGCTGGAGCCAGTACTCTGTTTGTCTGTCATATTCCCCTCGTCTAATCATTTCATTTTGCCACGCAACAAAATCGACATAATTCAACGTGACGCCTTGCAGCTCCTTGGACTCACCATTATAGAACTGGATCAACTCGTTCTGCAAAATCGAAACGGAGATATTATCCGCGACAATATGGTGGATATCAAATAGCCATATATATTTTTGTGTTTTGTACTGGATCACTTTTACACGCATTAAAGGAGGGTGCCGCAAGTCAAAAGGCTGCATAAATTGTTCAACCGCTTTTTGTAATTCCCCTTCCCCCATAACTACGTACTCCACTTGCAATTCGACCTTGTCTGCAATGATCTGTACAATTTCGCCATCTATGACGTCAAAGCCTGTCCGTAAAATGGCGTGCCTCTGAATGACCTGCTCAAAGGCGTATTGCAATTTGCCAAGATCGAAATCTCCTTCCATGTAGGTAATTTCCGGAATGTTGTAAGCGATGTTATCTGGTTGAACCTGCTGCTGGAAAAACAGCCTTTTTTGCGCAGAAGACAAGGGATAGTATGCTTGCGGAGCAGTTTTCTTGATCCCCGTATATTCCTGTGCGATATGATACGTATCCATCATGTATCGCGCCAGCTTCTCCACTGTGGTTGAATGAAAAAATACCGTGATCGGGATTTTTATGTTGCTTGCTTGGTACAGTCGCTCGGCCACCGTCAATACCTTTAGCGAGTCTCCCCCAAGCTCAAAAAAGTCAGCGTCACCGGAAATATGTTCATGGCCCAACACAGCCTGCCAAATACTTGTGATGATCCGTTCCACTTCTTCTAGCGATAGGCTCAGTTTGTTGGCAACAGTCTTGTCGAACGCAGAAGACAAGCTGCTGCTTTCATCAAATGCGGTGACTTTCTCCTGTTTGTATGCTTCGAGGCGTTTCGGCAAATCTACTGTTGATACGATGAGTTGGTGATACCCAGTAGCGAGTGCAGTATGAAAAAGCATGAGTCCTTCTTCTGGAGTCAGAGACGTGACCGAATTTGATAGCGATTCTTCTTCCGAGCGGTCAGGGACTGCCTTAACCATCGGCAGGCCCAGGCTGTCTGTCTGATGATCCGAGGTGACTGCTGCAACCTGGTAGCCCTCTATTTCAATGATACCCCTCCCCTGTTCATCCATAATCGTCAGATCAAACTCCACGATTTTGTTGGTCGGCTGAGTCGCTGACTGGCAACGAATATGACTGTACACTTTTTCCGGAACTTTTCCGTGGATAATGATGCTCTTGAACGAAAACGGTACGTATTCGCCGTCGCTCGTTTTGGCATGATCCATATGAACCAAAGCAACGTCGATGATAGCCGGATGGAAATGATACGAAACTACATCCCCCACAAACTCTTGTGGCAGCTCGATAAGAGACAGTCCTTGCTGTGAAGTGAATTTCCCCCAACAATAGCTGTTCCAGCGTGGCCCGTACGTCAATTTACTTTCCCGCAGGTTATTGTAATCGTTTTTGCCATAATTGTTTTGATCGCAGGCATCGCTGATGGCCGTGAGTTGATAATCACGTGGATGGATGCGCCCTACGCCAATATGACCGCGTGCATGTGTGATCCAGTTAGCGTTTTGTGTGCCCGAATCACTTTCGATCGTAAACTGATAACCGTTATTTTCTCGTACCAATACGGTTCGGACATAAATATCGGCGCCGTCTTGCAATACAAGTGGCGTCAAAAAATACACATCTTGGATGTGCATGGAAGTTTCTAAGTTGGGGTTCAAAGCTTCATAGGCGGCGCATGCCATTTCCACATAACAAGTCCCTGGGAGCACGGCTTTGTCTCCTACCCGATGTTCATCCAAAACCCAGTCTTTGCTCGACTGAAAATGAGAAACGAAAGTCGTACGCCCCGTATTTTCTTTCACGAAATACTGGAAGAATGGGTGCTCCATCTCCTTATACGAAATTCCAGGAAGCACAGAGCTGTCTGGACGAAATGATGCTGAAAGGCTCGCCATTCCGGTATCTTCCCACGTATCCCAATTAATTGTTTGTGTGAAGAAACCCTTTTTAGTATTCGCCCCGGAAAAAGCATCCAGAAAGGCATTAGCTGCACTGTACGCGACCTGTGCTGTCGGAGCGAGTACCGAGCTCAATGAAGAAAAGAGCAAAAGGAAGTCGATAGGCAGTGTCAACTGTTCAATCACTTTTTGCAAGACCGCGGTTCCATAAACCTTTGTCGCAAACACGGATTCGCACATCTCTCTGGTTCTTCTCTGAATGACGGCTCCATCGGGAACACCAGCTATATGGATAATACCGTTGATCGCCTTGTTTTTCTCCAGAATGTGGTTAAGAATCTGCGAGATTTGCCTTTCATCCGTTATGTCTGCTTGATACAGGTGGACTTTCTTGGCCGAAGCCTTCAGCTCCCGCAGGACTGAAATTTTTTTGCTTACAGGGTCCTCTTCTCCATGAAGTTCATACCAGTTATCCCACTCTGTTTCAGGCAAAAATTGCGAGCGATTGATCAAAATCAGCGTCGCTTGATATTTTTGGGCCAAAAATTTTGCTACATGTAGTCCAATTGCTCCCAGGCCCCCGGTAATAACATAGACTCCACCCGGCTTGAGCCGTTGAGAAGTCGTAGTAACAGATGTCGGCAGATGAATTTGCTTGTACGCAGGCTCCCAGATGTACGCATGTCGAATGGCAATCAGATCATTTCCGCTCTCTTGATTGTCCACCTGCTGCAGTAACATTCGGATTACATGCTGATTTTTGCGGCGGTCGGCATCGATCAATCTGCAAACGATATGATCATATTCTTTGGGGATGACGCGAACTGGACCTAACAGTGTAGCTTTAGCTGGAACGACAGTCTCATCTCCGATGACTTCAAAAACTTCGCTAGCCACGATGTCGATGGCAATCGTTTGCTGTAGCTGAAGCTGTCCAATTGCTCGGGCTAGGTTTAATAACGTGTGGTAGCCTAACCGATTCCATTCTTGCGCTTCCCATTGTCGATTGGGAGCGTCATCCTCATGCTGGAAGCACCAGAAATGAACGATCTTCAGAGGCCTGTCCTCTGGAATAGGCAGCTTCTTTAAGAGTTTGACCAGATCGTCTTGACTATCAGGGTTTACCGTATAGGTCTCTCCCCCTTGGTGTGTAAATACTTCTCCCATTTCGATACTGACGACTGTATGGCCTGATTTTTTAATTTGTTCGATCCAATCGATTACTTCGGGATCTTGTGTAGCGAAAACAACAAATAAACAAGGAGGGAGCTCCTTTGCTGTCTCCTTGTAATCTGAACGTGTCCATGATGGAATGTACAGCCAATCTTCGGGTTTCTTCTTGACAATCTCGCTATCGTCTTGGTCCTTCAACAGATTTGTCAGTTTTCTGAGTTGCTGGGCTTCTACCCCATATTTTTTCCGCGTAAAAGGATAGGTCGGCAGAGAAATGCGAGAATTTCTTTGATGCTTGTTCATCTCTTCCCATTTTATTGCGCAGCCATTTGACCACAACTGACCAATCGATTCGAGAAGCTGCTGCTCGAACCCGGAATTTCCTTGCAAAAGTGAAAGAGAATTAGACTGGCTTTCGTTTTCGACTGCTGCCCCATCTGTCCCAAAAAGAAGCTTTTGGGCTTTGGCGCCCGTTTCCTGCCATGCTACAAGTGAGCCTTGTCGGTTAACACTCTCTCCTAAACGGTTCACCCAGTAGTCTGGCAGGATCACTTCGTGGGAAATCGTTTTCCCCGTATCGTAAGACATCACAGGTATGGAAGGCTGAGAGAGGTGTGTGAAGTGAAATGCTTCAAACAGCTCCGCCTGGAGTGCCTCCAGCAAAAACAGATCGTCTTCATTCCCGCTCAGTTCTTCCAGGAGCTGTCCTCTTTTTTCTACCAACATCAATGCATCTTCTAGCGAAAAAACATCGGCGAGACAACTTGCGACATACTCTCCGACTCCCACTCCCATAACAACTGTTGGTTGTACTCCGATTCGGCTCAACCATTTGGATAATGCCAGTTGGAAGAGAAAGGGCAGAATCTGCTCGTGTTGAACCTGACTATTCACATCGAACAGAGTCGTTTTTGTGATTCCCAGTATCTCGCATGTTTGAAGCAAGAGTGCTTCAAAATCTTCGTGGCAATACGTGTTACGTAAACCCGCTTGATAAAGAGTAGCTGCTCTTTTGGGATCTATTTCGGAAAATACAAAATATGTTTGCAGGACTGCCTTCTTCGTTTCCGTGCCAATGGCTTGCATACTTTTCGAGCGCAGTGCAACGCATGCATCTTGAATAGTTGCGCAAGCCACATGCCGGCGATAGGAAAAATGAGCCCGTCCCATTTGCAAGGTATACGCGATAGCGGAAAGGTCTGCACCTGGATTTCCTTTTGCATATTTGACAAAGTCGTCAATCGCGTGATCCAGCTCTTCTTCTGTCTTTGCGGAGAATACCAAAAGCTTGCTCTGGTCTGCTTCTTGCTGAACGCTCCGTGGGGATGGTGCTTCTTCCAACACAACATGGGCATTCGTTCCACCCACTCCAAAAGAACTGACACCCGCTCGTAGAGGTCCCGTTGAATTAACCCATTCGGTTGCTTGGTCTACCAGATAAAAAGGGGTATTTTCCAGCTCAAGATTTTGATTCGGCTTGGAAAAGTGCAAGGTAGGCAGCAAACACTTGTTGTCAATCGCCAATACTGTCTTGATCAACCCGGCAATCCCGGCTGCGCTGTCAAGGTGACCGATATTCGTTTTGACTGAGCCAAGCCCACAGTAATTTTTTCTGCCCGTTTGAAAAGCTTTGGTCAGTGCTTTGACTTCAATCGGATCACCTAACGCTGTCCCGGTTCCGTGTGCCTCGATGTAACTGATCGTGGTCGGATCCACGGCGGCCACACGATGAGCAGCCCGAACGACTTCTACTTGTCCGTCTACGCTTGGAGCGGTGTATCCGACTTTGCGATTGCCATCGTTATTGATTGCAGTCCCTTTAATGACCGCATAAATATGGTCCTTATCGCGCAAGGCATCTTCCAAGCGCTTTAAAATCACCAATCCGATTCCATTGCCCACTACTGTTCCCGTGGAGTTGGCATCAAAAGCCCGACAATGACCGTCTGATGACAAAATCATCCCATCCTGATAGATGTATCCATATTTGCTGGGGGTAGTGATGGATACTCCGCCTGCTACTGCGAGGTCGCATTCACCACTGACCACCCCTTGACAAGCTACATGAACAGCAACCAATGACGTGGAACACGCAGTAAACAAGGTATAGCTGGGTCCGGTCAAATGCAGTTTATAGGATACTCTTGTGCTCATTAAATCTTTGTCATTCAAGTGGGCGATTTCAAACTCCTCGGCTCCGTTGTGAGAGCCTGCGGATATCGATAACGCCTCCCAGCGAAAGTGGGGACGCCCCCCCACATATACACCAATCGAGTCATTTGTCACTCCTGGAGGATAACCCGCATCCTCGAGTGCTTTCCATGTATGCTCATGCAACAATCGGGTCTGTGGGTCCATATATTGCGCTTCATTTGGCGTATATCCGAAAAAGTTATGATCGAAATAATCACTCTCGTCAAGATATCCTTTTGCTTTCACGAAGTCCTTCCTTTTGTACACTTCTGCTAGAACTCCGGCCTCTTCTAATTCTTTATTTGAAAAAAAAGAGATACTCTCTACGCCATTCTTGACGTTTTGAAAAAACTGCTCAAGGTCTTTGGCCCCCGGAAAAGCACCCGACATTCCAATGATGGCGACCTCTAACCCTGTTCGTGTGTCCTCATTCATGGTTACCCTCCTTTTCTCTTGGTTTCCTATCTAAGCAGCAGCTTTTCCGGGCATGCTTATTCCTCTGCCATCATGGTCATGGCAAAGATATGTATATTTGGACAATCGGGCAACTTTATACGCAATATTTTTTTTCGCTGATTCAGTTCGTATTTTTGTACCAACAGCCTCACGGGGAACTCCAAAATTTTGACCTCTCCCTCTTTACGCTGCGCGCCTTTTCCTACCCATGCTGTTGTTTCACCGAATATCGGCTCCAAATACCAATCGGTAAATTGGATTGGAATGTAGCTAACTTCGTTGTCTTCATACAAGATCTCAATTCTCTCCGCGTAACTTCCGCACTCTGAACATCCTAAGAGCATGATGCTCGAATAATAGCCTTCAGGAACCTTCATGTCTTGCCCAGCACAAGAGATATTATCGTTTATATTCTCGCCAAACGCAGAAAGAGAAAATTTCATCCCTTCTACGTCCCATATCGTCTGATCCGGCAGTTGATCGATCAAAAAATACTCGCCCATCAGAGTCAAATCTGCTCTACAAGCAGGGGAAACCAACTGACTGAACCCTTTATTATTGCAATAATCCGAGATATCCATGTATTTCATCTTTCTGTGCTCAGTAGCCGTTTTCCCATGCTCTGCTTTTTCATCTACCTGATAATTCTGTGGTCTTTCTTCACAAATGGATCGGAGCTTTACGGCAATCGTTTCTTCCAGTTCTGCTACCATTCGTATTTTACTAGCAGCTCGCTGTATTAATTGGCTGTCACTCGATTGATAATATGCTTTGGTAATCATCGATAAGATAGTGCTCCACTGTGCCGCAGCATATGCTAGATCATTGATCAATGGAGCTAAGTCATCTACCTGGTACTTTGTTTTCACATATTGCAATGCGGTTGAAAAATGTTTTCTGCCGTTACTAATCGAGTACAATACGGTTAACAAAGGAGACATCCATACCTCCTTTGATCCGTTAAACTCGTCCTCGACAGTAGGCAAGTGCTCCAAAACTTCGGCAAAACTTCTCATCATATCAAATGAATTCGTTTCCTGATTCTGAAAGAGTGTCCGGCTCAATGCTTGTATGATGAGTTGTTTCCATTCAACGCCTTCGATAGGATTTGGAAGTTTTCGGAATAACGCAATCCCTCTGTATTCATGCTTAAAACAATGCTCGATCGGAATCGTTACATTTTTCTTTTCATAAAAGCAATCTACTAGCGTATAGCAATGATTCTCCGGGTCCACCCCTACGATTAAACCGGTATGAATGGAATGGTATTTCTGATAACCATGACTCCACTGACAATAATAGGAATCCAAATCAAAGGCAACCGGCCTAGATTCTTTCAGCTCGCTTTCCACAATAGCGACTGTATCCTGCAAGGACTTATTCCCCATAACAATGATTTCGATGCCATGAACTTGCTTCAACAAAGTCAGCATGTCTCCAATGCCTGACGTAATGCTCTGGTATAGCTTCCCTGAATTTTTCCATTGTGATAAGTCGAATGTAAACCCCCACGATTCTAAAAACATAAGTTCATAGTCACGCTTCCACCAAGAAGCGACTGTAACGATGGTGTCCTCTTTGCAATTTCTCGATTCATGATGAAGGGGGGTAATGTCTAGGTCTAAGATTGCGTTCACAATTGATCACCTTTTTTAGTTTATGGGGAACTGTCTTGCCATTTAATTATCCATGGATCGCTTCACTCCTTCTTCCTTAAATGTAATTGTTTGGTTAAAAGGTCTCTTCCAACGACTTCCCGTTCTTTCAACCTTTTTTCCTCGAATTCATCATTTGCATCGTTTTCGTCTTGCTGGATTCTTTTCGCCAAACTAGAAATAGTAGGATTGGCAAAAAGATCGACAATCGGGATTTGTCTATTGAATTCTTCGTCCAATATAGATTTCATGCGTATCAGGGTTAAGGAGGTGGCTCCCAAATCAAAAAAATTATCATGGGTGCTGATCTCCTGGATTCCCAAAAACTCCTCCCAAATTTCCGCTATTCTTTGCTCGAGTTGATTGGACGGCTTTTCATAATCAACCATGGAAGAAGTATTTTTCCGTTTTTTCCGTGCGCTTTTGACCGTTACAGCATTTCCTTCAGGACTCCCCTGAAACCGAATCCATTGATCCAGCCGCATTTCCAAATCACCGGGAGAGTGGACAAGATGGTGATAGCGATCGACTGACAGTACCCGACGAAGCGCTTCGATTCCCTCTTCCGGGGTCATAGCCAGATCACCGATTGATGACTGGTACCCTATCTCGACCTTTTCGTGATTCCGCCAAGCCTCCCAATCAATGGTTTTCCATTTCACACTGCGTTGCTTATTTCTCTTATTCGTATAGGAATCCATGAAGACATTCGCTGCTGAGTACGCGGCAAAGCCATATCCGCCCAACACAGCAGCCGTCGAAGACATGAGCAGACAGAAATCAAGTGATTTTTGTTCCAAGACTTGGTCGAGTACAAGCAATCCGTCTATTTTGGGCTGAAAAATGGTTTGGCAGAGGTCCGCATTTAACTGATCGATCGGATTCAAAAATTGATCCCCCATGTTTGCTGCACAATGGAAGACGCCATGAATACTTCCATGAGTTGCTTCGATCTCAGCAATAATATGGGACATCTGCGGGTAGTCATCGACCTGCCCTCTATAAACTTCTATGGTGGCTCCCAGTTGCTCTGCTTCCATCATTTCGCGAATTCTCATGCTCCGCGGGTCATCTTCCGGATGGTTCTTCAGCCACTCTGTCCACTCCTGTTTCAATGGGAACGACCTTTGGATAATTGCAATCGTAGCCTGATACTGTTTGGCCAGATAACTGCCTATGATCCAACCGATCATGCCTGCTCCGCCAGTAATGATATACACGCCGTTTTTTCGAAAAGGATCAGTCTTCGCTTCTGTCAGCTTGATCGGTTGATAGCTCGGAACCCATCTCTGGAAATGGCGATAAGCAATCAATCTGTCCGAAACCTCGTGTGCAAACTCTTCCACCACCATTTGTGCCATCCGCTTTGCATCTTCCGCAGCTTCAAGCGCAGCGGACTGAATATCGACAGTCAAATGACGAATGTTTTGCAATTCTTGCGGAATGACATGGCCCAACCCAATGAGCGGAGAATGCTCCGGGAACAACGTTTCCTGCCCGGTGACGGCCATCGCTTCATTCGTCACAACAGCCATTCGGATGACTCTGTGCCTGTCATAACGCTGTATGCAACGAACGATATACATGATGCTATAAAAACCAGTTTGCTGCGTCTTGTGAAAAGCTAAAACATCCAAAGGTGCGCTTGATTTATGCCCTGCACTCCACAAATGGAGTACATGATCGATTTGAATGTTGTTCTCTGTCAGGCTGACAAATAGTTTTTCGTAATCCGAAGAGGAAGTCGGATTCACCGTATAAGCACGTTCGTCGATTGCAAATTCAACACCCTCATAGATGACGATTGGGATTTGACCGGTAGATGACAGCTCCAAAATGACCTCACTGCTTAACGAATCCCGATTGGCAAACACAAGAAAAGTCTGCTGATCAGCCAGCTTGGCATTGGGAGGCAATACCTTCTGCTGCCAAAGAGGGGCATAAAACCAATCCTCGATGTGCGGCTTTTTCTGCATTATCAATTTTCTGGCGATTTGCTTATCGTTCAACATGTGAAACGGATTACCATCTAACCAATGATAGTCGCGCTCAAAAGGATAGGTTGGCAAAGATAGTCTATTTCGCTTCTCATATTGGTACAGCTTCATCCAATCAATGGCATGACCTGCTCCCCAAATCTGACCCAAACGGATGTACAGGTAATACAAATCGTCTACTTTTTCCTGTGGGTTTCGAATTATATTGAGAATCGTATGTGACGAATCTCGTTGAATAAAATAACGCAGAAGCGCACTTAGGTTCCGGTCAGGTCCCACTTCAATAAAGGTTAGCGCGTCTTCTTGCAAAATTTCTTGCAAGCCACGAGCAAATCGGATTGGATCAGTCAGTTGTCTCGCCCAGTAGTCTGGGTCTGTTGCCTCCTCGGCAGTAATCCAGTCACCGGTCATGTTGGAAATAAAAGAGATGAGTGGCGGGTGTAACGGAATCTGCTTCATCTCCTCTGCGAATGCTTGCTTGATCGGCTCCATTAAATCGGAGTGAAGCGCATGGGAAGTGTCCAACCGAATACATATTTGCCGCAACGCTTTTAGCTGTTCCTCAAACTGCTCTACCGTTTCCTTGGTTCCCCCCACTACGCACGATGGTCCATTGACGATACATAAGGAGAGATTCGCGGGAAGCAATGGCACCAGCTCTGCTTCTGTCATCGGGACACTGAGCATGGCTCCCTCTTCCGTCAGCTTTATGAGCTGCCCTCTTCTAATAATCACGCGAATGGCGTCTTCCAGTGAAAAAACACCTGCCAGGCAGGCGGCGGCAAATTCCCCAAAGCTGTACCCGATCATATAAGCAGGTTTGACGCCAAGCTCCATTAGATACTTTCCAAGCGCGTATTCAAAAATAAAGACAACCAGTTGGCTGATATCGATCTGCTTGATTTTTTGGCTGGCTTGTTCCCAATCTGTTTGCGGAAACATCCATTCTTTTATGGACACATCCAGATAACGGTCCAAAATTTCAAAGCAATGATCCAGCTCTTTCTTAAATAAAGGCTCGAAACGATATAATCCGAGTCCCATCTCTACATATTGATTGCCCAACCCTGGAAACATGAAGACGATTTTCTTATCTGTCTGATCGATAGCACTGGTAAAAATTTTCCGTGAACGCTTCCCTTTTTCGTCTCCAATCGTTTGTAAAATGTCAACCAATTCATCGGTATGGTTGGCAACGATAAAGCGTCTGTGCTCGAAGGCTTTTCTTCCGTTTTGAAGGGTAAACGCCAAATCAGCCAATGAGACATCGGGGTTTTTGCGGATATAGTCGGCCAGATTTTTGCTGGACTGATCCAAAGCACTTTCGCTTCTAGCTGAAATCAGGATGAGCTGAGATCCTCTGCCCTTTGACGACTTTACTAAAGCGGGTGCTTCTTCCAGAATGACATGCGCATTGGTGCCCCCTATCCCGAACGAGCTCACTCCTGCCCGCAGTGTGTCGCTGACCGTGGATAAATCGATCAGCTTGGAATTAATCACAAAGGGAGAATCGGACAAATCGATTTTTGGATTCAGCTTTTTGAAGTGCAGGGTAGGAGGCAACAATTTATGCTGCAAACTTAGCGTTGCTTTGATAAGGCCCGCTACCCCTGCAGCAACATCGAGATGGCCGATATTAGATTTTACCGAACCGATCCTGCATACCCCTTCACCGCTGCCAAAGGCCGTACGTAACGCTTCCAGCTCAATCGGGTCCCCCAGTATGGTACCTGTGCCGTGTGTCTCTACAAACTGAATGCTCTCAAAATCAACCTCAGCCAGTTGCTGCGCCGTTTGGATCACCTCAACTTGCCCTTCGACACTCGGAGCAGTATAGGCGCTTTTTCGGGTTCCATCGTTATTAATCGCGGAGCCCTTTATCACCGCATAGATATGATCTCCATCGGCAACTGCTTCCTCATATCGTTTCAAAACGACGACTCCCGCCCCATTGCCTGGTACTGATCCTTCGCCATCCTCGTCAAACGGCCTGCAATGTCCATCCGGAGACAAGATCATGCCCTCCTGATACTGATAACCCGACTTCAATGGCAAAGAGACGCTGACACCTCCTGCCAAGGCAATATCGCATTCACCATTTAACAATGCCTGTGCGGCAAGATGGACAGCCACCAACGATGTGGAGCAGGCTGTATTGACGGTAATACTCGGTCCTTTTAGATTCAGCCGATGCGAGATTTGCATGGACATAAAATCTTTGTTCGCTAACTGGTTAGCCGAAAATGGTCCGAGCAACTTGGAGCTGTCGGATAAAAAAGAAAGGGACTGCCAATAAAGATTACTGGCAGCTCCCGCATACATCCCGATCAAGCCCGAGTAAGTGTCAGCACAATACCCTGCATCCTCAAGCGCTTCCCAGACACATTCATGAAAAATACGAACTTGTGGGTCCATTACCTCAGCTTCAAGAGGAGAATAGTTAAAAAAGGAAGCGTCAAAACGTTCACAGTTCTCCAGGTAGCCTTTTGCCCGAACATAGTCTGGAAGAGAAAGCATTTCCGGGTCCATTTCACTATCTGCCAGTTCCTCCTGGGAAAAAAACGTGATCGTTTCTTTACCATTTACCAGATTGCTCCAAAAGCCTTCGATGTCCTGCGCTCCCGGGAATCTTCCCGCCATGCCAATAATGGCAATCTCGAGTCCGTTTAGTTGTTTACTCATCACTATTTATCCCTTTTCTTTTTGATAATCGTTGTGATCTTTTGGCATTGCCCTGAAGCAACAACTCTCTACGTCTTGGCTCTGGAATCGATTGCAGACTGTCTGCATTTGTTTTCTGACTTATATAAGTAAGGAAAGATTCGATGGTTCGATATCTGTACAGATTGGCTATCGAAATGTCTCGCTCTATCTTTTCCATCAGCAGCTTATGCAAATGGATGACACTGAGGGAATTGCCTCCAATCTGGAAGAAGTCATCACGTATGCTGACCTTGTCGATCTGCAGTACTTCTGTCCAGATTAGTGACAATTGTTTTTCCATCTCGGTTTTGGGAAGAACCACTTTCTCTTTTTCCAAGCCCACTTGGATACGTGAAAGCGATTTTCTGTCAATTTTTCCGCTGGAGGTATAAGGGAGCGCATCGAGCTGTTGGTAATGGACGGGAACCATGTACGCCGGCAAATGCCGTTGCAAATGTGTCTTCAGCTTCCCTGTATCAATCTTGTCCTTGGCGCTAAAAAACGCGCACAGGACCTTGCTCTCAGCCTGCGTCCCCTGGCTAAGTACTGCAACCGTTTCGATTTGGTCTGTATAAGCTTGGATAGCCGATTCAATTTCGCCCAATTCGATCCGGAAGCCCCGCAGCTTGATTTGTGTATCTTTTCTGCCCAAATAGGCAATGCTCCCGTCTTCTAGCCAACGGGCTAAATCTCCCGTGAAGTACAGCCGCTCTCCTGGAAGAATCGGCAGCTCCTTGAATTTTTCCGCTGTCAGCTCTGGACGGTTGAGATAGCCTTTCGCCACCTGGACACCTGCTATGCACAACTCTCCCGGAACGCCAATCGGTGCGAATCCTCCTTCTTCCGTGACGATGTACAAGCGGGTATTCGCCACTGGCTTGCCGATAGGGATGAGCTGGTCTTCTTCTTGAACCTCATAGTAGCTGACGTCAATGGACGCCTCGGTAGGGCCGTACAGATTGTGCAATTCCACTCCCGGCATTTTTCGGAAGAAGCGATCCTTTACTTCGATGCTCAGCTCTTCACCACTGCAGATGCAGCGCTTCAATCGGGAAAAAGAAGCTGCTTCCGGCAGCGAATGAAGGAACCCTGCCAGCATGGAAGGCACGAAATGCAGCGTCGTAACCTCCTGCTCGCAGATGAGGTTGTAGAGATAATCAGGATCTTTTTCTCCCCCCGGCTTCGCCAAGCATAATACCCCGCCGATCATGAGCGGGAGAAACAGCTCCCACACGGAAACATCAAATGTATAGGTGGTCTTTTGCAGCACGACCTCTTTGTCGTCCATCCCGTATTGATCGGCCATCCAGCGCAATCGGTTTGCCATACCGCCATGGGTCAAAAGGACACCTTTCGGATTACCTGTGGAGCCAGATGTATAGAGCACATAGGCCAAATCATCGGGATGAAGCTGTATGCCTGGATTGGTACACTCATAACTGGCGTATCGCGCGGCATCTTCCAAATCATAGACGACTACGCCCGCAGCGTTTGCTTTGCCAACAAGTCCCCCATGGCTCAAGACGATGCGGATTCCACTGTCTTCGACCATATACTGGATTCGCTCCGCTGGGGTAGTGGGATCGATGGGCAGATAAGCACATCCCGCCTTTTCAATGGCGAGCAGTCCAATGATCATGGCAAAAGAGCGTTCTGCCATGATGCCCACAATCTGATTTTTCTCGCAACCTTGTTCGAGCAAGAATCGAGCGACCTGATTCGCCCGTTCGTTTAACTCGCGGTATGTCAGGCTCTGCCCTTCCCACACAACTGCACTTTCATGGCCCCGCACGCTGGCCTGTTCCTCGATAAGAGCAATGACGCTTTGGCTCCAGTCCTCATTCACCTGCGTTTGGTTGAACCCTTCTCGAAGCAGGTGCTCTTCTTCCACAGAAATCAAACCAATCTCCCTGATTTGTTGGTCAGGGGACTGCAAAATTTCGTCGACGATCTGCTGGAAATGTCTGCCCATGCGCTCAACCGTAGATGCGGTAAACAGCGCGGTCGCGTACTCGATGGCAAATCCTATCTTCCCTTGCTCTTCCCACGTTTGCATCATCAGGTCAAACTTGGCGATGCCGCTGTGGAAGTCATAACGTTGGACATCCAGACCACGGATGATCAATTGGCTGCGATCCCGTTGTTCCCACGTAAACATCGTGTCAAACAGAGGATTGCGACTGAGATCTCGCTCCTTCTCGATTTGTTGCACAAGCTCCTCAAAAGGATAGCTTTGATGCTCAAACGCTTGCAGACAGTACGCTTTCAGCTCTTTTAGGTAATCATCGACGCGCTTATCGCCTTCTGGGTAGCTTCTCAGTGCGAGCGTATTAACGAAAGCCCCGACAGTCTCCTCGGTCTCCACACCGAAACGACCAGCAACCGGGGTTCCGATCATGATTTCTTTTTGACCACTATATTTGCTCAGCAGGATGGAGAAGCAGCCAAACAGCAACATAAACGGCGTCAGTTGCTGCGTGCGGCAAAACTCCCGGAGTGCAGCAGCCTTCTCATCCGCCAAAACAAACCGACTAATCGACCCGGCAAAATTTTTGATCGAAGGACGACGGTAATCGGTCGGCAAATTAAGTGTTTCGTAGCCGTCTCTGTATTGCTGTAGCCAGAAATCTGCTTCCTTTTGCCAAAATGCCATGTCCCTGCTTTGCTGCCATACAGCGAAGTCTTTGTACTGAACCTTTGGTTCCCCCAAGGTCTGCCCATCGTAATAGGCCAGAAAATCACTCACCAACCGTTCAATCGACAGTCCGTCGGAAATGATGTGATGCATATCGATCAGCATGACATGGCGTTCTTTTTCCACGCAGACCAGGCGAATTCGCAACAATGGTGCTTGGTCTAGCGAAAACGGACGAACAAAGCCTTCTAGCGTTTCATCTACACTTGCTCCCAACATCTCCGCATATTCAATGGCAAAAGATGCATCAGGTACGATTTTTTGCACTAGATCTTGTCCGATCAGCTCAAAATACGTCCGCAGTGCTTCATGCCGTTGCAGCAATAATTCGCACGCAGCCTGCACTCGTTCCCGATCTAGCTTCCCGTTCAGTACGAACACACCGGGGATGTTGTATGCCATACTGTTCTCATCAAATTGATGTAGGGCATACAGCCTTTTTTGTTGGGATGATACCGGGTAGTACGGCGCTTCCGATGCTTTTGGAATCACGACTGCCGTCTGCGGCGTTTTTTGCAGAATAAGCGGCACCAGTTCCCGGATCGTAGGATGCTCGAACACCTCCTGCATCGTCAACTGCACTTGGAAGGCTGCGGAAATCTTTGATTTTAATACAATTGCTGCTAACGAATTGCCTCCCAATTCAAAAAAATGATCTGTGGAGGAAAGGTTCTCAATGTTTAGCGTCTCTTTAAAAATGGAAACCAGAAGCTGTCCTTCTTTTCTCCTAAAGATTTCAGGAGAAGGCATTTCTATGTTGTCGCTAACTGTTATATGCGGCAACGCTTTTCTATCGATCTTTCCGCTGGAGGTATAAGGCAGTGCATCGAGCTGTTGGTAATGGACGGGAACCATGTACGCCGGCAAATGCCGTTGCAAATATGTCTTCAGCTTCCCTGTATCAATCTTGTCCTTGGCGCTAAAAAACGCGCACAGGACCTTGCTCTCAGCCTGCGTCCCCTGGCTAAGTACTGCAACCGTTTCGATTTGGTCGGTATAAGCTTGGACAGCCGATTCAATTTCGCCCAATTCGATCCGGAAGCCCCGCAGCTTGATTTGTGTATCTTTTCTGCCCAAATAGGCAATGTTCCCGTCTTCTAGCCAACGAGCTAAATCTCCCGTGAAGTACAGCCGCTCTCCTGGAAGAATCGGCAGCTCCTTGAATTTTTCCGCTGTCAGCTCTGGACGGTTGAGATAGCCTTTCGCCACCTGGACACCTGCTATGCACAGCTCTCCCGGAACGCCAATCGGTGCGAATCCGCCCTCTTCCGTGACGATGTACAAGCGGGTATTCGCCACTGGCTTGCCGATAGGGATGATCTGGTCTTCTTCTTGGACCTCATAATAGCTGACGTCAATGGACGCCTCGGTAGGGCCGTACAGATTGTGCAATTCCACTCCCGGCATTTTTCGGAAGAAGCGATCCTTTACTTCGATGCTCAGCTCTTCACCACTGCAGATGCAGCGCTTCAATCGGGAAAAGGAAGCTGCTTCCGGCAGCGAATGAAGGAACCCTGCCAGCATGGAAGGCACAAAATGCAGCGTCGTAACCTCCTGCTCGCAGATGAGGTTGTAGAGATAATCGGGATCTTTTTCTCCCCCCGGCTTCGCCAAGCATAATACCCCGCCGATCATGAGCGGGAGAAACAGCTCCCACACAGAAACATCAAACGTATAGGTGGTCTTTTGCAGCACGACCTCTTTGTCGTCCATCCCGTATTGATCAGCCATCCAGCGCAATCGGTTTGCCATACCGCCATGGGTCAAAAGGACACCTTTCGGATCACCTGTCGAGCCCGATGTATAGAGCACATAGGCCAAATCATCGGGATGAAGCTGTATGCCTGGATTGGTACACTCATAACCCGCGTATCGCGCGGCATCTTCCAAATCATAGACGACTACGCCCGCAGCGTTTGCTTTGCCAACAAGTCCCCCATGGCTCAAGACGATGCGGATTCCACTGTCTTCGACCATATACTGGATTCGCTCCGCTGGGGTAGTGGGATCGATGGGCAGATAAGCACATCCCGCCTTTTCAATGGCGAGCAGTCCAATAATCATGGCAAAAGAGCGTTCTGCCATGATGCCCACAATCTGATTTTTCTCGCAACCTTGTTCGCGTAAGAATCGAGCGACCTGATTCGCCCGTTCGTTTAACTCGCGGTATGTCAGGCTCTGCCCTTCCCACACAACTGCACTTTCATTGCCCCGCACACTGGCCTGTTCCTCGATAAGAGCAATGACGCTTTGGCTCCAGTCCTCATTCACCTGCGTTTGGTTGAACCCGTCTCGAAGCAGGTGCTCTTCTTCCACAGAAATCAAACCAATCTCCCTGATTTGTTGGTCAGGAGACTGCAAAATTTCGTCGACGATCTGCTGGAAATGTCTGCCCATGCGCTCAACCGTGGATGCGGTAAACAGCGCGGTCGCGTACTCAATGGCAAATCCCAACTCCTCTTGCTCTTCCCATGTTTGCATCATCAGGTCAAACTTGGCGATGCCGCTGTGGAAGTCATAACGTTGCACATCTACTCCATGGATAATCAATTGGCTGCGATCCCGCTGTTCCCACGTAAACATCGTGTCAAATAGAGGATTGCGACTGAGATCTCGTTCCTTCTCAATTTGTTGCACAAGCTCCTCAAAAGGATAGCTTTGATGCTCAAATGCTTGCAGGCAGTACGCTTTCAGCTCTTGCAAGTAATCAACGACGCGCTTGCCCCCCTCTGGGTAGCTTCTCAGTGCGAGTGTATTAACAAAAGCCCCGACAGTCTCCTCCGTCTCCACACCGAAACGACCAGCAACCGGGGTTCCGATCAGGATTTCATTTTGACCACTGTATTTGGCCAGCAGGATAGAGAAGCAACCAAACAGCAGCATATACGGCGTCAGTTGTTGCGTGCGGCAAAACTCTCGGAGTGCAGCAGCCTTCTCATCCGCCAATACAAACCGACTAATCGACCCGGCAAAATTTTTGATCGAAGGACGGCGGTAATCCGTCGGCAAATTAAGTGTTTCGTAGCCGTCCTTATATTGCTGTAACCAAAAATCTGCTTCCTTTTGCCAAAATGCTGTGTCCCTGCTTTGCTGCCATACAGCGAAGTCTTTGTATTGAATCTTTGGGTCCCCCAAGGTCTGCCCATCGTAATAGGCCAGAAAATCACTCACCAGCCGTTCACTCGACAGTCCGTCAGAAATGATGTGATGCATATCAATCAGCATGACATGGCGCTGTTTTTCCACGCAGACCAAGCGAATTCGCAGCAACGGTGCTTGGTCCAGTGCGAACGGGCGACTGAAGCCCTTCAATGTCTCCTCTACACTTGCCCCCGGCATCTCCACATATTCAATCGCAAACGAGGCTTCGGGAACGATTTTTTGCACCAGATCTTGTCCGATCAGCTCAAAACACGTCCGCAGAGCCTCATGCCGTTGCAGCAATCCATCGCATGCAGCCTGCAATCGTTCCCGATCGACCAATCCATGCAGGAGGAACACACCCGGGATGTTGTATGCCGTACTGCTCTCATCAAATTGCTGTAGAGCATACAGTCTTTTTTGCTGGGATGATACCGGGTAATGCGGCGCTTCCTGTGCTTTTGGAATGACGACTGCCGTCTGCGGCGTTTTTTGCATGATAAGCGGCACCAGTTCCCGGATCGTAGGATGCTCGAACACCTCTTGCATCGTCAAATGCACTTGAAACGTATCTGTCATTTTGGAGACAAGTGAAATGACTTTAAGCGAATCAAATCCTGATTCAAACAGATCATCGTCTTCCCCAACATGAGGTCCTCCGATGATTTCGGATACTACCTGAGAAACGATAGCTCCTTCCTTCGTTGTAAACTTGTGCACGGCTTGAATCGAATCGGGGTCTTGTCCAAGCAACGGCTTCTCGTTGGCACTCACCCGTTTGCCGTGGCTGCTTGTGTCGAAACGGAAATTGTTTATCCAGTAACGCTTTTTTTCAAACGGGTATCCTGGCAGAGAAACTCTCCTACGCTTTTCTTCGCCGTAAAACCGTTTCCAGTCAATGTCGATTCCATATAACCATAATTGTGCAACTGTCTTTAAAAAGAATTCATCATCCGCTACTTTCATTTGCTCAACTCGAATCGTATCGAGAATCTGTTGATTGCTCTCAGGATACAAAAACCTCTTCGCAAGCGTGCACAGATTTCGTCCCGGCCCTATCTCGATAAATAAGGTATGCTCATGCATCGCCAGCTTCTTAATCCCTTCCACAAAACGAACAGGCTCGCGCAAATGACGAAGCCAATATTCGGGATCGACAGCTTCCTCAGGTGTGATTGCATTACCTGTTAAACTGGAGAAAAACGGAATAACAGGTGGATGGTACGAAATGCTGCGAACGTATTCACTTAGGTCTGCCATCATGGAATCCAGAATCTTGGAATGGCCGGCATGGGAAATAGCAAGCCGCATGCTTATGATCTTGTTTTGCTTCAGCGAAGATTCGAATTTGGCAATATCCTCCTTGCTCCCGGAGACAACACAAGACTCATCGTTCACTGCTGCAATCGACAGCTCATTTGGAAGCATGCCCAGCAATTCCAATTCCGGCAACGGCACCGTTAGCATAGTCCCTTCAGGAAGTCCCTCCATCAGCCGTCCTCTGTGATAGGTTAAAAACAGGGCGTCTTCCAGCGAGAAAACTCCAGCTAGGCACGCTGCCACATACTCCCCTATGCTATATCCGATCATGCTCAGAGGAGTAATATGCCACTCCATCAGCATCAAAGCCATAGAATACTCAACGGCAAAGTGAAGAGGCTGGGAAATGCTCTGTCTATGAATATCCGTTCCCGTTTGGTTGTCAGTCTTTTCTGGATACAGATAGTCTTGATACCGGACACCCGAGATGTTTTGCAAAATCGTGAAGCATTCATCCAGCTTCTCTCGAAAAATCGTCTCGTGTCTGTAAAGATCCAGGGCCATATTCACGTATTCAGCGCCTTGACCCGTAAACATAAATACAATGGAAGGCGTTTGTTCGGAAGCCACGAAATCAAATGACTTTCGTGTGTCCTTCTCCGTTAATATTTCAATAGCCTGTCTCACTTCCGAGCAAAGGAATACAGAGCGGTGCGAAAAACGCTTCCGTCCTACCTTCAACGTGTAAGCTGCATCGGCTAAATGAATGTTGTGGTTGCGCTGGAAATTCTCTCGAATCTGCCCTTTTATCTTCTTCAACGCCGTATCGTTTTCCGCGGATAACGTTATGATTTGGAATCGTCTTTTGGTCGGCGTCTTTATAACGGGCGGAGCTTCTTCCAGAATCACATGGGCGTTGCTCCCGCCCTGTCCAAAGGAACTCACACCAGCCCGAAGAGGGAACAAATCTTCTGTTCGCAAGTCACGAAGTTGCGTGTGCGGGTAAAAAGGAGAATTCTGAAAATCGATTTGCGGATTGACCTCATCAAAATTGATTGTAGGCGGAATCATCCGATTCTTCAGCGACAAGGATGTTTTCATTAAACCCGCAATCCCTGCCGCTGCTTCCAAATGTCCGATATTCGTCTTGACGGAGCCAATTCCGCAATAGTTTTTCTTATCCGTATCAAAGGCCATTTTGAGTCCTTCGATTTCAACGGGATCACCCAAAATCGTTCCAGTCCCATGAGCTTCAATATAATGGAGCTGTGTAGACCCGAGTCCGGAGCGTTGGATTGCTTTCTGGATGACAGATGCTTGTCCTTCAACACTCGGGGCGGAGTACCCCACTTTACGGTTTCCATCATTATTTACCGCAGAAGACTTCACAACTGAATAGATATGATCCCCATCTGCAAGTGCATCCTTCAATCGTTTTAATACGACAAGCCCCACGCCATTTCCGGTCACCGTGCCTGATGCTTTTTTATCAAAGGCTCTGCAATGTCCATCCCTTGATAAAATCATTCCCTCCTGGTGGATATACCCCATATCGTCCAGTAAAGAAACTGTAGCCGCTCCTGCTATTGCTATGTCACACTCTCCAAAAAGCAAATCTTTGTAGGCACGATCGACGGCAATCAGCGAAGTGGAGCAAGCTGCTTGGACCGTGATAGCTGGACCCCTCAAATTCATGCGATACGCAATCAGTGTTGCAAATGAATTGCTGTTAACATGATAAATTTGATATTGATCGGAGGCATAAAGAGACGGTGAAAACTTTTCGGGTACCCAGTATATATTGTAGGAGGAGCCGACATACAAACCGATGGAGCCTGGGTAGGCTTCAGGTTCATATCCTGCATCTTCCAAGGCATGCCAAGCACACTCATGAAGCAAGCGAATTTGTGGGTCCATCTGCTTAGCCTCTGTAACCGTATATCCAAAGAAATCTGCATCAAAACAATCGATATCCTCCAGTTTCCCCTTTGCTTTAACAAAATGAGGGTTGTTCAACAACTCGCGATCGATGCCGAATGCCTGCATTTCTTCATCCGTATAAAACTTGATTGTTTCCGTTCCGTTCACCAAGTTACTCCAAAACTGCTCTTTGTCAGCCGCTCCTGGAAATCGGCCAGCCATCCCAATGATGGCGACATCCGTGTCTTGAATGTCTATGGCTTGAAGCGGGACAATTTTAGGCTTTTTATCTTTTGTAATGCTGTGAACCTTGGTTTTCGCATGGAAGTATTTTGCAAAATCATAAATCGTCGGATAGGTGAAAATAGTCTGTATCGAAACTTCCGTATTGAATTCGGCTTTCAATTCATTACACAAATAAATGACTTTGATCGAGTCGCCTCCGACATCAAAGAATCGGTCGTGTATGCCCACTCGCTCGATTTTCAGTACTTTTTTCCATATCTGAGCTATCTTTGTTTCCAGCTCGCTCCTTGGTTCAACTGTTTTTTCCGAAACATTCAATGGATTTTTTTGGAGCTGTACCAAAGCTTTTCGATCCACTTTCAAATTGCTGGTGTACGGGATTGCTTGTATACGGTAGTAAAAAGACGGAATGGCGTAATAAGACAGCTTGTCCTTTAGAAAATCTTTACAATCTGCCCAGTTGAAATCGCCATCGATGACCATATACGCAGCCAGAGCCGAATCATTCTTTTCTTTTATCTCTATGACAACGGCATCTTTTACTGACGGAAATTTTTTCAGGGTGCTTTCAACCTCGGCAATTTCTATGCGATGTCCCCTGATTTTGACCTGATCGTCTTTTCGTCCAACAAACTGCAACGTTCCATCTGGCAGCCAATAGGCATAATCACCCGTACAATATAATTTTTCACCTGGTTGAAATGGATGAGGTATAAATTTTTCCTGAGTGAGTAGAGGCTGGTTTAAGTATCCCTTCGCCACTCCTTTTCCTGAGATGCACAGTTCACCCGGGTACCCGAGCGGGCGCAATGTCCTCTCTTTCGACAAGAGATAGATTCCCGTATTGGCAATAGGTTTCCCGATGGCAATCGATTCATCGAGCAGGTGGACAGTAGACCACACAGTCGTTTCAGTCGGGCCATAGACATTGTAAATCGGCTGCTTAGTTATTTCGCGCAAAGATTGATATAAATGTTCCGGCAGTCCTTCTCCGCCGATCAATATCTTTTTCAATTGCTGCAAGCTGTTAGCACGTGATGAATTCACAAGCATTTTCATCCGAGATGGAGTCGCTTGGAGAATCGTAACCGAATTGGCTTCGATCAATCGCAGTATTTCATCTGGGTCCTTTAGCGCCATATCGTTCGCCAATACGATTTTCATTCCAAGACATAGCGGCGCCAATGATTCCAGGACAAAAATATCAAAAGAATAAGTAGTGAGAGCGAGTATGGCATGATCAGGCTCAAAACCGATCTCTTTTTCCATTCCGTAGATGAAATTCACGACGTTTTCGTGTGTGATCATCACACCCTTGGGAACCCCTGTCGATCCGGATGTATAAATCACATAAGCCAGATCATCCGACGAAGGCGGAGCAATTGTCACTTCCCGCGCGCGTTGCTGCATGTCTTGCAAGCCATAATACCCTTCGCTCTCTGTATGATCCATGCACACAACGGTTTGGAAAGCCGGACACTTCGCTTGAAGAGCAGCTAATATATCGCCGTATTTCTGCTCGGAAATCACTACTTTTACATGCCCATCGTCAAGCATCGTCGAGCAACGTTCGAGTGGCAGCATCGGATCAATTGGCACATAGGCGCCCCCGGCTTTTAATATTCCGAGCATGGCGATTAACAGTTCCGGCCGCCTGTCCATGAACAGACCCACGCACTGGTTGGAGTGAATGTCCACATTCCGTAATAAAATTGCTAACTGATTCGCTTGCTCATTGATTTGCCGATACGTGAAGCTTTGGTCTTGGTATATAAGTGCAATACGATCCGGTGTTTTACATACCTGCTCTTCAAATAACTGTGGGATGCTTTTCTCGGATGGCACCCACACTTTTGTATCATTCCACTCATACAGCAGCTTCTGTTTTTCTTCGGGAAAGAGAAAGTCAACAGCGCGAATGCTTGCAAGCGGCTGTTCTACAAGCCATGTAAGTATCGTCTGATAGCGCGCACATAGTTCCTCTACGAATGTCTCGCTATAGATGCGATTGTCATAGTCGACTACAAACTGAATCGAATTCCACAGCGTGATAAAGATCGTGAGCGGATAATTGGTTTCTTCTCTATATGAAAAGGAATCAATAACAATATTCCGATTATTCGAATGATGTTGAAGCGGATAATTTTCAACGACAAGAATTGCATCAAACAACTCTTTTTCAAAAGGCAACGCACTGTATTTTTTTATATCCCGCAACGGGGTAGAACCAAAGTGTTTTCGAGCATTCATGGAGGCAAACACCTTTTCCAAAAATGCTTGGAGAGATTCATCTGGATCGATCGCCATTCTAAGTGGCAACGTATTGATAAATAAACCCACCATCTCACCGATTCCCTCGAGAGACTCTTCCCTCCCTGAGATGGTCGTTCCAAAAACTACGTCTTTGCTGTCTGTATAAAAATAGTGCAGCAACGCCCAAGCCCCATACAGATAACAACTGATTGAGTGCTTTCCTTGGCGCTTGATTTCATCGTGTAGGGACTGGGGTAGTTCCAGACGGACCTGTTTTTTCCCTTCATCATCCTGTCTGCTAGCGCGATTCGCAGGAATGATCTCCTGAAGCCAGACCGGATTTACGTCTTGCAGATATGTGGTCCAGAAGCTTTCCTGCTCAGTTTTGTCTTTCTTCTGGATCCATTTGATATAGTCTTTACCTTTCCTTTTCGAGGGAACGGAAAGCTGACGCTGATCCAGCAGTTGTTGGTACGCCTCGATAAATTCAGACAAAAGGATGCCCGTACTCCACCCGTCAAACAGAATATGGTGATGACTCATGATCAGTTGAAAGTCTTCGTCACCCAATTTGTACAGGCTGATTCGAAACGCGCCTTCCCTCAAATCAAACTTGTTTTCTCGATCCTCGTCCAGTATTTTTGCCACAAATGCGTTACGGTCCTCTCGCGTCTGTTCCGATACATCAATGACTCGCAGAAAGTCTTGCACCTCTTTTACGATGATGAGAAGAGGCTCTTTTACCCCTTCCCATCGAAAAACGGCACGTAGCATCTCATTTACTGAGACGACGTGCCGCCAAGCCTGTTGAAAAGCAGAAATATTTACAGCCGAGGAAATATGCAAGCTGATTTGTTCAAAATATAGCGAGCTGTCTGGTTCTTTTAAGTAATGAAACAGCATTCCTTCTTGCATCGGACTAAGAGAAATGATGTCGCTGACTTGGTTGGCATCTAATTTTTTCATAGTCCCGTAACCCTCTTAGGCTGATAATGTCTATTTGCGGCATGCATCGCAATGATTTGCTGCTGAATTTGAGAAGACCCTTCAATGATCTCCAGTACTTTCGCCTCTCGAAAAAGCCGTTCTACCGGATAGAGGTTGCAGCAACCATTAGCGCCGAGGACTTGAACTGCATCGGAGGCAACCTTGTTGGCCACCACTGACGAAAAGTATTTCGCCATTGTCGTTTGTACGATCGCATCCGGGTGATTATCCGCACGCATCCGAGCAGCCTCCTTGCATAGCGAACGGGCAGCATGAACGTTCGTAGTCGCGTCTCCAATGATGCCTTTGATTAGTTGAAAGTTAAAGATTTTCTCTCCGGATTGGGTTCTTTTTCTCGCGTACGTAACCATTACTTCCAACGCCTCCTGTGCCAACCCGACGCCCATCCAGGCGACATTAAATCTTCCTTGATCCAGAGCGAAGTTGGCAACACCCGTGAAGCCCATTCCTTCCTTGCCGATCAGCCTCTCGCCGCCCACTTCTACGTTCGTCAATTCAATATCCGCAAGCTGTGAAGCTGCACAAGAGAGCAGCCCCTGTATCTTTTGAACGCGAACTCCCTCTTGTTCACGGTCGACGATAAAGGCACTGATGCCATTCCCCGATGAGTCCGACGCTATGACAATAAAAAAGTCGGCAATCTCTCCGAACGATATCCATTTCTTGCGCCCCGTTATCCGATATTTGTCGCCTACTTTTTCGTAAGAGGTTTGCACATCCTTCGCGCCGCTTCCCACGCCCGGCTCAGTCAACGCAAAAGCACCGATCTTCTCCCCCCTCGCAATGGGAAGAACGTACTGTTCTTTTTGGTACTCGGTCCCCCAGCGAATGAGTGTTTCGCCTACCAATCCGGTTGTAACCGTCAGGAGCATTGCAGCAGACAAAGCGCCTTTGCCAATCTCTTCAACCATGCTCCCATATTCAAGCGGGTGCAGCTGCAAGCCCCCATATTGCTCAGAAAAGCTTGCAGCCAAATATCGTTTGTTCCCCATTTTTTTGATTAGTTCCCTTGGGAGTGCTTGTTGCTTTTCAAAATCAGTAGCATATGGCCTAATTTCTTCGTCTGCAAATTGTCTTACTTCTTCAAGAATGCTATGCGGGCTTGTTATCTTCATTTTCATTCAATCCCCATCATATAAAATGTGATTATGACTGAGTCTACTTCCGCATCCTTTCGAAAAAGAAAACCTTCTATCATTTACATAAAATCGCCAAAAAATCGTAGACATAGCCCTGACTGACTTCTGCGCGAATCGGCTCCAAACCGCTGGCTCTGAGCTGCTCCAGTGCAGTCTTCTTGGTCAATAGCTCTCTGTATCCCAAGTTGATTTCAGGGTGAACCTCGTAATAGGCCCGAGTCAAAAAGCTATCCATGGGAACGACCAAAATCATATGTCCATCTTCTTTACAAAATTGTTTATGTACGGACAAGATTTCGTTCTTCTCTTTAAAATGTTCAATCAAGCCAAAACTGCACACAACATCAAACGTTTCTGCCAGCTCTAACGTAAACAGATCTTGGAGTACATAAGTAATATGATCGGCGTGTTTATCCGCTATCTTGTTATAGGCGTCGAAGGAGGTTTGGCAATTATCTACCAAAACCCCGCTTCCTTGGTACATGGTAAGCAAAAGACGCGTCAAAAATCCGGTACCCGCACCAAGCTCAAGCATTCTTGGCTCAGTCTTGATATGAACGCCTCTTAAAAGCTTTCGCAGCACGTCACCAAGCACCAGTCCTAATAAGTGAGCATTTTCACTTAACAAATCACGGATGTTTTGAAAATAGATATGCGTATCGAGACTTGGCATCTCCCCGTTGTGTAACCTGGTAAAGTACTCGGTCCAATCAAAATCTGCACTTGTATTTTTCGTCGTATAAATCATTTTCTTCACTCATTTATAAACCGATTTTGACTGGATAAAGTTCACGATATTGTTAATGGTATTGAAATTCGAAATTTCCATTTCGTCGCTTTCGATGGTCAAGCGAAACTCACTCTCAATGAAAGTGACGAGTTTCATGGCAAACAATGAATTGACGAAGCCTAGCTCAAAAATATTGTCGTCATTCGTGAAATCAACATCATCATCGAATACGACCAGATTAGCCAGAATAAACTCACGAATTTGTTCATGAAGTTGCATAAGTAAACGCTCCTTTTTTTGGGGTTTTCATTGTGATTACTGAACGAGAACATTGATGTAAGGGGGAAACTTTTGTATCTGGGTCAAATCGTTTTCCAAAATGACAAAGCCATCTTCTTCTTTGGAGACTTCCTTGAAATTGGAAAAACGATAGGATACATACATCATCTTGTTTCTCTCCGTATTTTTAAAGTCAGCTAGCAGTCTCTTGTTGGCTAGCTGCGCCTGCTGCATGATATGGGTTAACAATACGGTACCAACACCTCTGGAAATCACTCTGCACGACATAATAAGCAATTTGATATGCCAATGAGTTTCGGTTATTTCAACCAATGCGATTCCTATTTTCCCGTATGACCCGTATTTATCTGTGAGCTCGCAGACATATAATTTGTGGTCGGGTGAATTTCGGAAATAATTGAGTTCATCGTAGCTGTAAATCCGTCCCGTCGAGTTCAATTGATTGGTGCGAACCGTTAGCTCTTCTGCGCGTTTCAAGCAATCTTCCTGCGCCTCGCTGATGATAAACTTCATGTCTAACGTTTTTAAAAATTCTTCGTTTGTCCCTGTGAAGGATTCCTCCTCCTGCTTGCGCTGAATGTCTTGTAGATACATTTCCCGCCTTTTTTTCGAATCTTCTGTAATGAAAGCTGGAGTCAACGAAGGGTGGGACAACAACTCTGTATATCGGTCGACGTGGACACAATTGATAGATTCATGTACGCTTTTCACTTCATCCAGTTCAAAGGGCTGATCATCGATAAACAAAAGGGTGTCCATCCCAATATTAATCGACTGCTGAATAATCCCTACGGATTTTGATTTGGGCTCCCAATGAATTTGCGGGTAAAGAAAATAGCGGTCAATCTCAAACTCTTTCAACTTGCGCATCGCGTCATCGTAATTGTTTTTACTCGCAATCGATTGCAAAATGCCCCTCTGATCAAGTTGTTCCAATATTTCTTTGATCCGAGGGTTTAAGGCTACATCGTCCCCTTCCGATAAAACGCCATTCCAAATCGTATTGTCTAAATCCCAGACTACACATTTAACCCCATTTTTAATATCCATCTGCATGTTCCTTTACTCGAATTTTGATTTGATCCGCTTAAAACTACCTGGTAGTTTGTGCCAGTGCAGCCGTGTAATCAAAGAACCCTTTTCCGCTTTTCTTTCCGAGTAGTCCAGCATCTACCATTTTGACTAACAGCGGGCATGGACGATATTTAGGGTCGTTAAAGCTCTCATACAAAACTTCAATCGAGTGTAAAATAGTGTCCAATCCGATCAAATCAGCAGTCGCTAACGGTCCCATTTTATGGCTAAATCCTAATCGGAATATTTTGTCGAGGTCCTGAGGCGTCGCCACTTGATCGTGAATCGCCCAAATACATTCATTGATCATCAGCATCAGCACGCGGTTCGTCACAAAACCCGGGGAATCATTGACCAGCACAGGCTTTTTGTCGATCGACTCCAGAAAGTTTTTGATCGTTTGGATGGTTTGTTCGGAGGTATAGTAGCCTTTGATGATCTCTACCATCTGCTTAAGTGGCACAGGATTCATGAAGTGCATCCCGATAACATTTTCCGGCTTGGGAAGCAGTGAGCCAACCTTGGTGATGGAGATGCAGCTTGTGTTGACTCCATATATCGTGTCTTGAGGGCAATGTTCTTTCAATTCTAGGTAGACTTGCTTTTTTGCCTCCCAATTTTCCGTGATGTTTTCAATCACGAAGGGAACGGTATAAAAATCGTCGTAAGATGTAGTAAACACAACATTGGAAAGCACTTGCTCAATGTCTTTTACTGGAATCTCTTTTTTCATCAGCTTTACAAGCTTAAAATCTTCTCTCATCTTCTGTTTTGCTTTTTCCAAAATGTCGGGATGCAGGTCCTTCAAAATGACACGGTATCCATGACTCGCCAGATCCAAGGTCAAATCCGATCCCATAATCCCTGCTCCGATAATCCCAATCGATTCGAATGTTTTCATCTTCAACAATCATCCTTTTTTTGTAGTGGAGTGCTTAACGAAATCATTCAATCCTATGGCTTTTTTCTATCTCTCCTCTCCCTTGTTAGATTAGGAGATCCTCTGTTCTGTTACGCATGTTGTTTCAACTGTTCGTGGGTAACTTGACCAACTTCCATTTTTAAAAGTTGATCGGCTACATGGAAATACCTGTCGTCATGCGTAATGGCAATGATGCATTTTCCTTTTTGTTTCATCTCAGGGATGAGGTTATAGTAGAAATATTCTCTGAACTCAGGGTCCTGATCGGCAGCCCATTCGTCAAAGAAATAGATAGGTCGATCCTCCATACAACTGATAAGCAAGGCCAATCTTTTTCTTTGTCCTGTGGACAAATTGACGGTACTGAATCCTCCATGTTGGATTTGCAACTTATGGTCCATGCCTAATTTCAGCAAATATTCTTGAATTTCTTGTTCTTTCATTTTCACGTCGATGCCATACATCTTTTCAAAGAGATGAAAATCGCTGAAGATGGCCGCAAAATTTTGACTTAACTCTTCAAGTTGCTGACCATTCATTAAAATTTCCCCTTGGTCAGGTTTGTACAATCCCACTAACAGTTTACCCAGAGTCGATTTTCCGCTCCCGTTTCCTCCTGTAATGAAGGTGACTTGCCCGGAATGGAAGCTCAGATTAACGGGCCCGACTGTAAACTGTTCTCCCGCTTGGTTTTTATAATGATATTCAACATCTTTGGCCTCTAAGTGAATGATCTCGCTTGCGGGCGATACCTCTTTGACTCGCTCTGATTGTGATGTCTCACCTGTTTCCAACTGCCTCGACAATTCGTTTAATCGGTTCCAGCTAATCCTGACCCGAATAAAATTAGGGATCGCGTCCAAAACGCCGTGAACAGGACTTGTCATATACAAAAACACAAAGATATACGCTCTTAAGGAACTGTTTGCAATATCATCAAAGACGACAGGAAAAACAAACGCGACGACCCCGATCACAAAGGTAAACAGAAGTTCGCCCATAACAAATACATTGGCGAAGCTCAAATCTCCCTGAATCCGTTTAGTCCGGTACGTGTCACAGCTTTCCTGCAGCTCCTCCTGAAATTGTCCTTTTTTACCTTTGTGGATGCTAAGCTCCTTGAAACCGCCAATCATGTGATTAATGAACTTGAAAAACGTGTTTTGAATATCCCTGGTTTCTTCCCAGACGCGATTGGCATACCTTCCTGCCATAAAATAAAGGCCGGCAGCGACCATAATAACGAAAATGGAAATCAGCAATCCGTAAATATTGACCATCCCTAAATAGATGAAACAGCACAGCAACGTAACCAAACTGGTGACCCCGAAAATCAGGATGTTGGACACACCGCTGATCGTTTCTGTATCGTTGTTCAACACGGAATAAATTCGTTCTTTTTCAATGGTTTCAATATTTTGATACGGAGATTTCAGTATTTTATCAATCAACTCCGTTCTCTTTTGGAAAACCATCTCATTTGTAATCGTAATCAGTTTAGCCCGTACCAATCTTTGTCCAAAAACATAGATGACGATTCCCATCACAAAAAAGGATAGCAATCCGCCCTGAAACCGGTCGGTATGGTTAAGCGCCTCGTTAATGATAAAAATGATCAAGGCATTGCCCAATCCACTCACCGTACTAAGGACGATAATGGGAAAAAAGGTACGATCATGCGATTTTGGGAAGACCACCGTTATGAAGTAATAGAACGCAAACAAAACAATCCCGACAAATAAGCTTTGAATGGCGATAACAAAACTTGAAGGTGCCCAAACGTCGACGAAGTCCCATGAGACCCCGTCAAATAAAACCGAAGGAATTTGATAAAAGCAATACCCAGACAGCCCCAGACATAGAAGCAACAGCACAAATCGATACGCATTTTTCCCGAATCCCCCGGATCGCATCCTCTTTTTTCGGGCGATTTCGCCAAGCGCAACAATGGCAAACCATGCAGTAAGCAGGATCAACGGTATCGCAATGCACAGGATCGCAACCGACACATTATCTACACTGCTGTAGAGATCGGATACATTTTCCGGTGGTTTCTTTTGTCGCAGGATTTCCATGATTCCTTGACCCATTGCCTGCGTATGGGCAGAGTTGATATTCGTTAATACAGCTACTCCGAGTTTCTCTCCCGGACGTATTACTACTGAGGAAGAGTAATTCGGATTGCTTCCGCCATGAGAGAGTTCGCCGCTGCCTTTTTGGTAGACGAACCAACCCGCCGCATACGAGGAACTATCTATATTCGGCAAAACGGATCGATCCGGCTGATGGGACCGATTAATCAACCCGCTGCTCACATTATTATTTGTAATCGAGCCTAGCTGACTTTTGAGCCAGATTGCCATGTCCTCGCTATTGGAAATGATATATCCGGCTGGCGTATTGCCGCGATACACAGGAGCCTGGTATTCTCTCGCCCCCAAAAAACCGATTTTATAGCCTTTTGCCATCTCATGCCGTTCGGCTTCATTTCGGAACAAATACGAATTTTTAAGTCCAATCGGCGTCAACACGTTGTCTTTCACATACTGTTCAAAAGGCGCACCCGTTACTTTTTCAATGACCAAACCTAGTACATCGTAGTTCATAGAAGCATAAAGAAATCTGTCTCCGGGGGAAAAGTCCAATGTCTGCCCTACCACTTTGCGGACGGTTCGCTCCAGCGCGTCAGACTCTTCGCCGACTGGAATTTCACCAATCGTATGAAAAGGAATTCCGCTTGTATGATGGAGCAGTTGCTCCAATGTGATTTCTGGCGTATGTCCTTCTGCATCCTTCACCTGAAACCAAGGGAGGTACTTTTGCACAGGATCTTTCAGATTGAGTAATCCTTGTTCCTCCAGCGACAATATCGCCAGACCCGTAAACGCCTTGGTGGTGGACCCAAGCTCGAATAAAGTTTGTGTGGTCACCGGGCTCTTTGCTGCCATATCCGCATAACCAAATCCTCGGTTGTAGACGGTTTGTTCCCCTTTTACTATGACAACGGAGGCTCCCGGGATCTTGCCATCCTGCATTTTTTGGTCAATCCACGATTCGATTGATGCGATTTCTTCTTTACTCAAACTACCTTCTACTGCCGTTTCTGCCTGTAGCTGCAGGGGAAAAATCATGGTGAGCAGAAGCAAAACAAGCCATGCCGAGATCCCTTTTCTCATAAAATTAACCTCTCATCACAAATTTTCCACCCTCAAATGAAGAGATTGTCTAACTCTTCCTGCGAAATTTCTACCGTTTCAAAATCGGAAGGAGTAAACTCTTTCGACTCTTTCTGGCTGCAGTACAGGATGATCTCATCAAGCTGCTTTTTAAAATGAGCCAAAAATTGTTGCATGCTGCTATCCTTATATTTATTCCGGCTAAAGGTCAGCCGTATTTGCAAACGGCTATCCAAAATAAAGCAATTCACATCGATTAAACAAGTCAGCAGATTGTCTTGACTTGTGCTTTGCTGGACAGAACCTCCCAACAATTTTACATATCCACCCTCAAACTCTTGCGTAAACTCCCCCAGATAATTAAACCTAATCGTCTTAGGTGCCTGATAAGGGATGGACTTCGCAAGGTAGCGTGATATTCCGTAACCGATTCCGTTATTTGGTACCTTTCTCCGTTCCTCTTTGACGTGCTTGATTTGTTGGGACAGACTACCATCGGTTAAGGAGATGCCCAATGGATACAGACTGGTAAACCATCCGACCGTCCTGGTAATGTCCAACTTGTCCTCTATCTGCTCCCGCCCATGCCCTTCCGTCTCAATCAGGATATCCGTACTTCCCGTACATTCTTTGATGGTCACCAGCAAAGACGTAAGCAACAAATCGATCGGCTCTGTATTGTAGGTAACATTGGCTTCCGACAAGAGGGAAAGCGTTTCCTGCTTACCGATCTCGGCTGAGAGCGTACAACTGCTCGCTATACTATCTACACCCAGATCATGGTCAACAGGGAAAGGAGTGAACTTTTGCAGTATAGCTTGCCAATACCCAGATTCCTTTTCTTCCTCTTCTCTCCAATAGCTCTCAAGGAACTCCGTCCATTTTTGATAGGAATGCGTCTTTGGAGGGAGTAACGGATCTTGTCCAAGACTGATTTGTTTTAGTAACGTGTTCAAATCTTCTACAATGATTCGCCAGGATACCCCGTCTACCACGAAGTGATGGGCCACAAGCAGCATATTCCGCGAGCTTCCAACATCGATTACACATGCTTTTAACAAAAGATCCTGGAATATATCAGCGTTATCAGCGAGTTCGTAGGCTACTTCCATCAGCTTGTCTGACTGCTCGGAATGAGATAAGCCTGTGAAATCGAGCTCTTTGATCCTTGGCAGACCAAGGAGGTGGTGATTATTGTAAAACAACTCGCCATGGTTCGCCTTGGCGTTTATTCGCAAGCCGTCATGATGTTCGATCAGCTTGAAGAGTGTTCTTTCTAGCATCTCAACCGTAATACCTTGATTGATTTCCACCAAGACACACTGATGATAATGATGCGGCTTGGGGAGTTTCTGGGAAAAAAACCACGATACGATTGGCGCAGGTACTATACTTCCCTGGGCTAATCCCTGATCAATAACAACCAGCGGAACCTCGTCAACGAGCAACGCCATTTCTTCCAAAATGGGGGTTGACAGCATCTCTTTTACTTTTATCCGGTAGCCTTTGACATTCAGTTTCGACGCTATCTGAATGGCCTTGATAGAGTCCCCGCCCAAATGATAGAAGTTGTGCTTCCTTCCTATCTTTTCAACCCCTAGGACTTCTTCTACTGTCTGGATGAACTGCTTTTCTTTTTCGGTTGAATAAGTCGTATATTCCGTATTTTCCGCCAATGGCAGTTCCATTTCTGCCAATAAACGCGTGTCGACCTTTCCATTTGCTGTTAGCGGGATTTCTTCTACTTCTATAAAATGCTGTGGAATAAGATAATTTGGCAATTGTTGTCCAAGATGCTGCTTCAAGTCATCAGTGGAGATATTTCCTTTTGCAACGTAATAGGCACATAGGATGACATTCTTCTTGTCCTCCCGATCCAAGACAACAGCGTCTTTTACCTGCGGGTGCTGGATCAACTGGTTTTCTATTTCTCCTAGCTCAACCCGATGTCCCCTGATCTTGATTTGCTGGTCGTCCCTCCCCAAGTACTCCAGCTTGCCATCCGGTAAGAATCTTCCGAGATCTCCTGTCTTATACATCCGCTTGCCGATTACGAATGGATCGTCCAAGAATTTCTCCTTGGTAAGTTCAGGATTGTGATGGTACCCTCTAGCCACTCCATCTCCTGAAATATAGATTTCACCCACAGCGTATGTCGGAACAGGGTCCATGTTTTTGTCCAATACGTAAATTCGGACATTATCGGCAGGTTTGCCAATTGGTACCGATACTCTCGTGTCTCTCTCAACATCATAGGAGTGAATCATACACCCAACCACCGTCTCGGTTGGCCCATATTCATTCAAGATCTCTATATTGCCTCCAAAGCTGTCATATACGCTATTGGCAAGGCTAACCTTCAGATTTTCGCCGCCAACTATAAATCTTTTCACGGAGCTATTCCTGTTGTCCCGATCCAACACCAAGGATAAATGAGAAGGCGTGAGCTTGATGATCGACGCTTTGTTTTCTTTTAAAATGCGGAACAGCACATACTCGTCTTCTGTTTGGCTATAAACCAGAACTGTTCCTCCACAGATCAACGGAGTAAAAACAGAGGTAATTGTCAGGTCGAATGCCAAAGAGGAGTAGAGCGCGAACATCTCGTCCTCGTGTTTGACGTACATTTTCTTCGCCCAATATATATAGTTGACAAGACCGCGATGCTCGACCATCGTTCCCTTCGGCCTTCCGGTAGAACCAGATGTATAGATCATGTATGCCAACTCTGTAGGCTTACTCTCTACTAGCATATTGGATGATGGATAATGATCGTAGTTGACGTCCGTTAGGCTGATAATCTGTCCATCGAAACCAAACTCGTCCATGATAGCCACATTCGTCAGCAAGATTTTTGTGCTGGAGTTTTGCAAAATATACCGTATCCGCTCAGTTGGATTATCTGGATCAATTGGCATGAAGGCTCCGCCGGCTTTTCCAATGCCGATAATCCCAATCATGGTTTCCATAGAATGTGTGGTCAGCATGCCCACAATTGTTTCTGGACGGACCCCTTGTTCCCTCAAATATCTGGCTAGCTGATTGGCCTTCTCGTTCAGTTGCCGATAAGTCAGCCACTCTTTGCCATATTGAATCGCGATCTTGTCTGGTGATTTTTCCACTTGTTCTTCAAACAGCTGGTAAATGGTTTTGTCACTCGGATAAGGTGCAGCGGTATCGTTATAGTCTTCTACTAGTTTTTTATACTCATCCTCGTAGAAAACCGTGAGCTGCCTGATTTCTTCATTGGGATTGGACACGATTTTTTTGATCAGCGAAGTCAGACGATCGAACAGATCATAGATTTGCTCTTCGGTGTAATCGTTCATTTTGTAGTCAAAGCTAATGCTGATGCTGCCTGAATCCGACCATTCCTTTATCACCATTTGCATGGAATAAATCTGGGACCCGCTGTAGAACTCAACATTCTCGACCGGATGTCCTTCCCATTCGGTATCGAGTGTCGTGTTGTAATAATTGACACATACATCAAACAATTGGTTGTAGCCCTTTTTCTTCAGCTCCATGTCCTGGATCAACAGGTCATACGGATAGCGTTGATGAAAAAAGCAATCCTGCAGTTCGCTGTTGACCTCATCCATCATTTCCGTAACTGACCAGCCAGCCTTAATCGTAAAACGAAACGGCATCGTACTGGTAAACATGCCAAACATGCTCTTTTGCTGTTTACCAGATCGATTGAGTACAGGTGTGCCTATCACGAGATCGTCTTGACCAGTCATCTTGTGAACATACAGCAAATACAAGCCTACCAAAACCGTATTCAACGACCACTTATTGGCTTTGGCCCACGCTTTGATTTGAGCAGAAAGATTAGGGTTCCATTCATATGTGATACGGTTTCCCGCTAAGGCGTCAGAGCTTTTTTCCAAAAACGAATCAGGTAGGACTCGAAACTTCTCATTCCAAAATACTTTGTTTTTCCGGTACCGGTCCGACGAAAGGTAATCTCTCTCGTGGTCGATGTACGTCAAGTAAGTAGGAGCTAGATGCTCCCCTACTTCCTCTTCACGCAAAAGTTTGCTATAGATTTCTTGAATATGATCGGTCATAATATTGATCGACCATCCATCTGCGATTATATGGTGAAACTTGGCCAAATACCCATTCTCACTGTCTGAAATTCGAAACATGGCAAAATAAAAAAGCCTTTCGTTTTCGATGACGAATGGCTTTCTCGCTTCCGTTTCCACCCAATTATCAAATTCCTTATGCGGCTCATTGTACGCAGTGAAATCTTCAAAATCTAATGGGATATCCTCAATATGACTCACAAATTGCTGGATCTCCCCCATTTGGTTAACAAATCTTAAACGCAATCCTTCATGCCTTCGAATGAAGAGGTGTATAGCCTTTTCAAGTAGTGAAAATTGAACAGGCCCTTTTATCTTTACGGTTCCACCAATATTATGCAAGGGTGTTTGGGGGTAAATCTGCTCGATCAACCAAATTCTCTTCTGGGGATGGGTTAACTGGTAAAAACATAATGAATCCATGTATAGCAATTCCTCCATCTCGTGAAAACCTTTTTGGTTTTCGATTCAGCAAAAAAACGGCAAAGCTTCGCCACTTCGTGTATTATCCAGACAATACACTCGCGCTCACTTTCCCGTATGACCCCTTCATTCCTCTAATGTGCCTAAGCTTCAATAGATTCACTCAGGTTGCTATGATTTTTAGATTGAAATAGGGCTTATCTGCGCTAATAAATCTCTCATTTCATCCTATGTTCTCATTTTGCGAGTAAGTGTCCGTGTTTCTTTTAACGACATTTTAATGGGTCAGGCAACTTTTTTCAAGCTTTTTCCACATTTCTATATAAATTCCAATGTCATTGGCAGTTTCTGCATGATTTCATTCTTCTCCTATAGAAGGTTGGCTTATCACTTTCCCAAACCCTGACGGTCTAAAGCATAACTGAAGTTATTGCGAGGACTGGCACAATGCCAATTCTAACTCAGCTCATTATCCACTCCCCACTCTTTTTTATAGAATGACGGAACCAAAGAAAAATAATAAGAACCCGATAATAAACATTATCGAGCTAAATAAGTTTCTTAATGGAGTAGGTTTTCCTAGCCATCCGGCAAATGCGATTCTGTTATGGGTTCAAATATCTTCATGTATTGCTTAGGTGTTAAACCGATCAGTTTTTTGAAAAAATTAGAAAAGTGACTTTGGTCGCTAAAACCAGTTTGAAAAGCGACCTCCATCGGTGGAATCCCTTGTTCTAACAATTTTTTGGCATTTCCGATCCGAATTGTTTCCAGATAACTATATGGGGAGATACCTTTTTGTTTGGTAAAAGAACGCAGCAGATGATATTTGCTTACTTTCGTTAAATCACTCAACTGGTCAAGCGTAATTGTATTTGCGTAATTGGATTCCAAGTAATCACAGATCATTCTCATTTCAGAGGCAGGCTCTTGTATGCAATGTTCGGGTACAGCATCGGAATATTCTTGTATGAGCTGCTCGATGAGAAATAGAAACAGCTCCTCCTTCTTGAAGTCAATGTCTCCCTCGGAAATCATCAGATGAAGCTCCCGCAGGGATGTTGCGAGTTCGCTGCGATAAAGAACTGTTTGTGTAAAGCGCGGAAGATATTCCCTTCCCGTGATTTCCCGAACGGCTTGTCGCATAATACTCTCAGGAATGTTAAGACTTCGATAGTCCAGCGTTTTCCCGTCTACTTGTTCACAAGTATGAGCATCACGTGGGTTAAACATGATCACATCGCCGGCGTTTATGATATATTCCTGATTTTTGCATAATAAAAAACGCTTCCCCTTTTCGATAAAACCCAAAACGTAATAATCATGAAAATGATTTGGGAATTTCTGCATAACTCCTTTAAAGCAGTATGCCTCTATTTTTAATTTTTTATCAAAACAGACCGTTCGAACCTCTTTAGCCATTCGGTCCCCCTCCTTATCTTCTTCAAGTTCATAAAACATTTCTACTCGTTCTCTTCATTCAAACGGGAGACAAATTTGAAATTCTCCACCCATATTTGCAAAGTGTGGGTGAGATTGCTTACAGAAAAGTATCGTTTCAATAAAGTTGGGAAGAATCTCCCTTTCCACAAATCATATCCGTAATGGCAGTATAAAGGTTTGGCGGGTATTCAGCTATTCTATGACAAAGGTATAAGTACCACTCTACACCATAGGTAAGATAAACCCGAACAGGCAGTCCTTCATCTTTAAGTTTTTTGCAAAATTCGGGGCGTATGCCATAAAGCATTTCCGCCTCCACATACGGATTTCGCAAAAAACCACGCTCGATGACTTGTTCATATATAGCATTATCATGAGAAGCAATGGATACTTGGTGACCGGCTTTCACACATATCTCCACCAATTCAAGATAACGTTGATCCAGCTTTTCAGAACGAGGAGTACAAATATCTGACGGCTCTTGATACGCTCCTTTCACAATCCTAATTGCCCCAGGATAATGAATTAATTCATTAATATCTTCAAATGTTCGATGCAATTGTGCTTGCAGCGTAATCCCTACGTTGGAATAATCCACAGCGACTTTTTTATATATGGCAAGGATCTGATCTGTTTTAGCTGATTCCTCCATACTAATCATTAGAGAAAGGCCATGGAATTGCGCTTCTTTCGCCATTTCCATCAAGTTTTGATAGGCAAGCCCAGGCTCAATCGATAAACCAATATGAGATAAATCAAAAGAAATCCGAGCACTTAGTCTACGATCCCCACATTCTTTCATCAATGCTATAAATTCATCTTTTGCCTGTAAGCATTCCTCTTTGTTTATTGTGTTTTCTCCGATGAATTCCAGAGAAATACGGTATCCCTTCTGTATTAGTTGATTACCAACTGAAACCCCATCTTCTCTTAAATCACCTGTTACAAATCGCTTAGCTGCACGCTGAAATATTGGATTCAGCTCCGAAGATTGTTGAATGTACTCTTTCATCTTTAAATTACGGGCAATAGATTTCAAGGAATCGGAAAATTGCTTTTCGATTGATAGAGTCACTACTATCCCTCATTTCGTTCAAGTTGCATTTATTATAGGAAAAAAAATTAGGGAGTTTCTTGTATGATGTTGCTCAATTAGGCTTAACTTTCGCATGAAAAAAGACAGGTATGATACAGTTTTAGCTTAACGGGGGAATCGGCGAAAAATGCAAAAGGAGCTATCGCGGCACGACAAGCTCCTTTTGCATTTGATTAAATTTTGAATAGAATCTAAGACAATACTTTGGCCAGCAAGTTAAACTGGTGCTGCGTTACCTCAACGTTCAATATGCAGATGAATGCTGTATAGCTCTTCTCAGTATGCTTGTCTTCTCTTCTCATCTACAAGTCCCTCCAAAATCGTGATCTGTAAATCGAATAGTACTCTATTTACAGTTACCGTCCGGTGGGCTACGCGTATAAGGAGATAGGACTTAGTGCTCGTGTTCGAAGAAAATAATCACTTTATTCTTCAAGCATGAGATACCAATAAATCGCCACCTCATCACTATCTTTAACTAGACCTCTGTAGACGTAGGAATCGAAACCTCCGATGACAAAGCCACAACTTTCGTAGAATTTACATGCGCGGACATTATTACTTTGTGTCTCCAGCATGATTCCCGTCATACCGCCGTCCTTCGTCCAGCGTTTAGCCTGTTCGATTAGTTTTTTACCGACACCGTAGCCTCTATATCGCTTATCAACTTTGATATCTTCCACATAGGCATATTTGTTCCAATTTCTTTTCAAAACAATCTGACCCACAACTTGATTATTTACGAGCGCTAAATAAATGATTTGATGGGGATTGCCGATATAGTTCGAATAATCCTCAACAGTATCTTCTACAAGCGGTTCATCATCGTAGCTTTTATTCCTAAGAGGTATCTCCTTCACCGTATATCCGATTCGCTGTCCCATTAGTTGCAAGACAAGGGTAGAGTCTACGGTAAAGCTCCCATCTATGCTTCTACCACAATCATCGTCCCCAGCCCTCAGTTCTCTAATGAAAATATCCATATTCATCCTCCTATATTTTTATAAGGTGAGAATAGAGATAGAAAGGGGGACCACGGACTTAACGGAATACATATTGCTCCGTCATTTTCATAACCTCCAAGCATTATTAGCATGTAAGATTCTCTAGATATTGTACAATCATTATTTAACAGGTACGACAGCTTTTTAATCGTTAACTATCCTTCGATAATGCCTGCTTTACCCGCTCAATCTGGGCGAGGTGGTCACGGACATGCTGGACGCGTAATCCAAGCAATTCTTTGAACGTGTACCTTGCTCCGTCGGGATATTGCCCGACCCGAACAAGCTGCTCGGGTGTCAGATTTTCCAGAAGCGGCTGCATGCTGACCCGCAGCATTTGGAACAGGAGCATATGCCGCTCGCGGTCCAACCGTTCGTATCCCAGGTTATCCGACCAGGCTTCCTGATCAAAAGATAGCAGAAGCGGTTCTTCCTCCGCCAAGACTTTTCTCAGGCGATGTGTCGCCAAGATCTCGGAATCTGTTACATGAATAAGAATCTGGTGGATGCTCCATTTGGTCGGTGCAGGCTGGAAACGCAGCTCTTCCTCAGACAATCCTTCAATGGCTTCTCGCAACAGCTCATAGTCTCGGCTGTACTCCTCGATCAACTTTTCCATCCGATCCTCTCCTTAATTATAATTCGTGTGGCTGGTAGCCATTGATCATAGTATTCTTTGAAATAAAACAAGTCCCTTTATTCAGAACGGTATAGCTGGCCGCATGCCGCGTTAATGTCCGATCCGAATTGAGTTCGGACCGTGATGCTTATACCCTTTGACTTCAAAATCCGAGCAAACGCTCTAATCCGAGTAGGATCAGATTGCCGATAGCTGTCTGGCGTAACTTCGGTCGAATTGAATGGAATCAGGTTAACGTGGTAGAGATGTTCCCAAGATCCCCTTCCCCTTAGCAACTCGGCTACTGCTTCGGCATGCGCCGTCGAGTCGTTTACTCCACGAAGTAGAATATACGCAATATATACCTTTCTTCCTGTTTGCCGGATGTGACGATCCAATGCCATCAGTACGTCGCGGACTGGGAATCGGTCGTTGATCGGCATCAGCTCGCTTCGCTGATCGTCGAACGGCGAATGCAGCGAGAAGGTTAAATTGACCTGGGGAAACTCCCGAGTCAGCTTGTCGATTCCCGGCAACAGGCCGATAGTGGAAATCGTGATTCGTCGATGTCCTAAACCAAAGAGATACGGATCGGTCAATATCGTCATTGCATCAAAAATATGCGGGTTGGCAAGCGCCTCCCCCATGCCCATGAATGAGATGCTGTCCAAAGTGTGGCCGTTCAAGCGAAAGTACAGCAATTGGTCGGTGATTTCGTCGGCGGTCAGATTTCGTTTCAGACCAATGGTACCGGTAGCACAAAACTTGCACCCGAATCCGCAGCCGCACTGTGTGGAAATACAATACGATTTCCACCCCCGCTCATAAGTAAGTCGTACGGCCTCCACGCGTTCGTCGCCCGGAATAGCAAAAAGCACCTTACTGACCTGTTTCGACGTGAGTTCCTTTACCGGAACGATACTGCAAACGTTCGGGCCAAGTATCCGGTTCAACTCGTCGCGCAAAAATTTGGGTAGCATGGTCATCTGGCCGTATTCGTCGATGTTTTGCTTGAAAATTGCGTCCATAATCTGAGCATAGCGATACTCGGGCTGCTTGAATTCGGACAATATTCGCCGAATCGTTTCATATTTCGAGGTTAGTTTCATGTCTTCTCCTTACTGCCGGAGAAACCGTAAAAAGCAACCGTCAATTGGCGCTATGACACGTGATTACTCAACTCATACGTTTGCAGACAGATTACTACGTGCATCTGTCGATAAATTGGTAAATCTCCGGCAACCGATTTGTTTTTTTGTGAACCGCTTCACACAACTGGAACCAGTTCACATAATCATCTACAACCTCAATCTCCATCGCTTTCATCCTCCAACTTCTTTTGTCAGAATAAAAAAGAGCTACAAGAAAGTTACCTTTCCTGTAGCTCAAAAAATACGGCACATCCAACCCATGAAGGGTATAACAAGGATATATTTTCTGAGTGAAAAGAATAAGGTAACGATCTTGCCAATAAAGAATAAAACAAATTCTGCTTTATTCATTAAAAAAGTGGCAAGAATGCTTACATTATCCTCTTCAACTCCAATCGTTAAGTATCAGCACGATTTTAACATACCGGTTTCCACATGACAACAGGTCATCCAGTAACTTAGACACTACCTGCTGAATGCTGTCATGTAGACCAATTTGGGAACATTGAATAAGGTCCGGTAACAATTGCGGTCTTGATACCTTCTCTTTAGTGAAGCACTCGCTTGTATACAAATTATTTAGCTATCCAGACGAAAAAAGAAGCCGAGCGAATACGGGATAACTCCCTGCAATCTTCTCGGCTTTTCGCCGTACTCCCTATTCCGTTTTCACTACAAACTCAATGCTTCCGAGGCTACCCCATTTGGCGCTTACGACATCCCCTTCGTGTAGCTGATGGGAACTGGTCATGCCCCCGGACAAAATCAAATCTCCCTTGTGCAGCTTGCGTCCTTCGCGAGCAAGCATGTTCGCCAGCATTGCGACTGAGTGGGCTGGATGACCGAGAACTGCTGCACCAGCCCCCAAGTCTTTGAGCTCGCCATTGATCGAAAGAGTCACACCTACCAAATCGAGTTCAAGTTCATCAGGCTTTCTCCACGTCGATCCGATAAACACACGGGAAGACGAAGTATTGTCAGCAATAACATCCGGCAAGGCAAACTGGAACTGCGCATACCTGCTATCGATAATCTCCAGTGCGGGAACCACAAAGCCAGTGGATGCCAGGACATGAGCCTCAGTGATGCCGGGCCCTTCCAAATCCTCACTCAATACAAAGGCGATTTCCGCTTCCACCTTGGGATGAATCAATTCATTGATCGGAAGAATGCCATCCTCGATATTCATATAGTCAAAAATGTAGCCCCGAATCGGTTCGTGCACATTCATCTGTTTCATCTTTGCCTGACTGGTCAAACCCATTTTAGAGGCAAAGATGCGATGTCCCTGCTCAAGCTTGAGGGAGACCAGCTCATTTTGAATACGATATCCATCCTCCACTGTCAGCTCGGGGTATTCAGCCGTCAGTTTTACGATCCCCTCCCTGTTCAACTCCGCATCCACCAGCTTCTGAGCCAGCCTTTTGTACAATAGTTCCGATTGCACGCTGATCACCCCCTATCTGATATTGGTAGATTGGTAGAGCTGTTCAGTTGGGCGATTTCCGCTGCGACATCCACGATCATGTCTTCTTGTCCCCCCACGGCCTTTCGTTTTCCCAGCTCGATTAAAATATCCCGGGAGTCGATGCCGAATTTTCTGGCTGCACGCTCGGCATGAAGCCGGAAGCTGGAATAGACACCCGCGTATCCGAGAACCAGAGCGTCTCTGGTAATTCCCTGTGGGACTTGAAGAATCGGCGACACGATTTCCTCTGCCAAATCCATCATTTTGTACAGATCGACGCCCGTCTGAATGCCCATTCGATCCAATACAGCAAGGAGAACCTCGGTTTGTGTATTGCCCGCACCTGCACCCAAGCACCGCACACTGCCGTCAATCCAGGTGGCGCCCTCTTGAATGGCGACGAGCGTATTGGCCATGGCTAAAGACAAATTATTGTGTGCATGGAAGCCAACGGGAATATGTAGACATTGCTTCAATGCCCGGACTCGTTCCCCTGCTTGATCAGGTAGCAGAGCACCAGCAGAATCGACGATATACACGACATCGGCTCCATAGCTTTGCATGAGTCCAGCTTGCTCCGCCAGTTTTTCCGGAGCAGCCATATGCGACATCATCAAAAAGCCAACTGTTGTCAAGCCAAGCTCTTTAGCCTGATAAATATGCTGAGCGGAAACATCCGCTTCGGTCGCATGTGTGGCGATTCGTGCCATCCCTACCCCAAGCCCTGCAGCCGTTTTCAAATCTTTGATCGTGCCGATTCCCGGCAGCAAGAGCACGCCCACTTTCGCTTGTTTACAAACGGAAACGGCAGCCTCGATCAGCTCCAGTTCAGGGGTCCTGGATAGCCCATACTGTAGGGACGATCCGGCCAATCCATCTCCATGGGAGACCTCAATATACGGCACGTTTGCTTCATCCAATGCGCGCGCCACTTCGACTACTTGCTCTACAGTAAACTGGTGATTGATCGCATGGCTCCCATCTCGAAGCGCTACCTCGGTGATCACAATATCACGACTCATAAGCGGTTCCACCTTTCAATCGTGGCTATATACCGGTTGCGGTGCCGACAGTATACTTGGCATAATCCTCTGCTACCTTCACCGCTGTCGCCGTCATGATATCCAGATTGCCAGAATAAGTAGGGAGGTAGTCGCCCGCGCCTTCTACCTCCAAAAAAATGGTGATTTTGTTTTCATCAAAGATTGGTTCTGAGCGCAGTCGGTAACCAGGAACGTATGCTTGAATATAGGCAACAGTCTGGTGGATAGCCTTCACGATTGCCTGTCGGTCCGCACCTTCCTCCACTACTGCATAGATCGTATCTCTCATCAGGATCGGTGGCTCCGCCGGATTCAGGATGATGATCGCCTTGCCTTTCTTCGCTCCGCCAATCGCTTCGATACCATGTGCGGTCGTCTCCGTAAATTCGTCGATGTTGGAACGTGTGCCGGGACCCGCGCTTTTACTGGAAATAGTGGCCACGATCTCTGCGTAGCTGACCGGACTCACACTCCCTATCGCATGAACGATCGGAATCGTAGCCTGGCCGCCGCATGTGATCAGATTGATGTTCTTTTCATTCAAATGCGCACCGAGATTCACAGATGGTACAACATAGGGCCCCACAGCAGCAGGCGTCAGATCGATGGCGAACTTTCCTGCCTCCCTGAGCGCCTTGGCATGCCGAATATGTGCACGGGCTGAAGTAGCGTCAAAGACGATATCTCCAAGTTCCGTAGCGCTTTCCAAAAAGTGTTCTAATCCGCCGTCAAATACGTAGTATCCGGCTGCCTTTGCTCTCCGCAGGCCATCCGATTCAGGATCGATTCCAATCATGGACGTCAGTTCAAGAACTGGCGACCTTCCAAGCTTGGTCATCAGGTCTGTTCCGATGTTACCCGAGCCCAGTATTGCTACTTTTACTTTCTTCATACATGCACTCCTTTCCTATTTTTTACTTACCAAACCTGACTCCTACTGAACCAAGTCCAGCAATCCGTGTGTGAAATACATCGCCAGCCTTAGCTTCAACTGCTGCCGATAACGCACCGGACAAGATGATTTCTCCTGCTTTGAGTGTCATTCCTAATTCGTACAGCTTGTTCGCTAACCACGCCACACAAAATGCGGGATTGCCCAATGCGGCGGCACCAACACCGGTATTGACCATCTCCTGATTTTTATAAAACGCCATTCCTACCAGAGGAAGATCCAGATCTTGCGGTTTCACAGGATGTCCACCCAGCACATAGAAGCCCGAGGATGCATTGTCCGCAATTGTGTCTTCTAGTTTGATTTGCCAGTTGGCTATACGGCTGTCCACGATTTCCAAAGCTGGCACTACATATTCCGTTGCCATCAAGACGTCAAAGATGGTTACATGTGGCCCTTCCAGATCGCGCTTCAGCAGGAAGGCAATTTCTGCTTCAACTTTTGGCTGAAGGACATGCTCGAAAGGCAGTTCTCCGTTGTTTTCAACCACCATGTCGTCCAATAGATGTCCATAGTCTGGCTGTTCCACGCCAAGCAGTGTCTGCATGGCACGAGAGGTCAGGCCGATTTTCTTCCCTGTAATCCTCGCGCCTTCTTTCACTTTTCGCTCAATCGTCTTCAATTGAACGTGGTATGCCTCTATCTCGCTGATTTGCGGTTCCAGTAAAGTGAGTGGCGCTACTCCCAGCCCTTCACGACTCGCCGCCGCTAAATGATCGGCAAATCGCGTGATCTTTTCCATGTCCACACGGCTCCCTCCCTGATTTGCAGTCCTTCTCGCTATAATTTCATGGTGACTGTCTTGATCTCGGAGTAGAATTCGAAGCTGTGACGCCCTCCTTCGCGGCCAATCCCGCTATCCTTGGCACCGCCAAACGGAGTTCGCAAGTCACGCACATACCAGCAATTGATCCATAAAAGACCTGACTTCACTCGATCAGCCACACGATGCGCCCGCCGAAGGTCGTTAGTCCAAACCACTCCTGCCAAGCCGTAAGCCGAATCATTGGCGATTCGAATAGCGTCCTCTTCTGAACGAAAAGGGATGATTACGATGACTGGACCGAAAATCTCTTCCTGGGCTACCCTCATTTTGTTGTCTACATCATAGAGAACAGTTGGCTCTAGGAAATTACCGTCACCCAGCCCGCTGATCCGTTTTCCGCCGAAACCGAGCTTGGCTCCTTCTTCCAGTCCGATCTGGATGTAGTGCTCCACCGTCTCCAAGTGACTGCGGGACACCAACGCCCCCATATCCGTCTCTGGTTCCAGCGGATTTCCCACCTTGATCCTTTGAACAGCCGCCACAAATTTGTCCAGAAACTGATCATATACGCTTTCCTGCACCAACAAACGCGATCCTGCCAGACAAATCTCGCCCTGGTTGCGGAATATCGCCTCGACCGACCCTTTTACCGCTTCATCAAGATCGGCATCTTCAAACACGATATTCGCTGATTTGCCTCCTAATTCGAGCGAGACTGGAATCAGATGCGAAGCGGCATTCTGCATGACGGTCTTGCCGGTGTTAGATTCTCCCACAAAAGATATCCGGCGCACATGGGGATGCGTCGTCATCGCCGTCCCGACAGTCCCACCTGGACCAGTGAGGATGTTGAGCACGCCAGAAGGCAGACCTGCTTCATTGGCAATCTCTCCGAGCATCACCGCCGAGAGAGGGGTGTACGAGGCTGGCTTTACAACGACGGTATTTCCCGCCGCTAAAGCCGCTGATGCTTTCCAGGTCATCTGCATGAAGGGCAAATTCCATGGAATGATCAAACTGGTCACACCTGCGGGAGCATATTTGGCGTAGGACATAAAATGGCGCATTTCATAATGCTCATGGACCATGTACTTAGCCATTTCGGCAAAAAAGCGCAAATTGGCTGCCGCCCTCGGAATATCGAAGCCCCGGCTTTCTTTGATCGGCTTGCCGACATCGAGCGTTTCCACCAAAGCGAGTTCGTCCACACGCTCCATCACCAGGTCAGCCATTTTGCAGAGAATCTTGGCGCGTTCATCTACAGACACCTCACTCCAAACGCCTGACTCAAACGTACGCTGCGCCACGTCGATCGCCCTTTTTACATCCGGCTCACTTGCATTGGCAACAGAAGCCAGCTTGAGATTTGTCGCTGGGTTGAACGTATCGAACGTTTCACCGGAAACAGCGTCCACGTAATCTCCGTCTATGAATAGCTTGGCGTCTTTTCGTACCTGGTTTTCCTTGGCAGTCTGACTCATGGGAATCCTCCTAATTCTCGATTTCCAAGATCATCTCTACTTCTACGGCGTTATTAAGCGGGAGCTGGGCCATCCCTACTGCGGACCGCCCATGCCTGCCTTTCTCGCCGAATAGCTCCACCAACAAATCGGATGCCCCATTCATGACTTTAGGCTGATCTATAAAAGCTGGATCGCTGTTAACGAATCCGAGTATTTTGACCACTCGTTTGACTCTCTCCAATTCCCCTAGCTCATGTTTGGCAACAGCCAGTAGATTGAGCATGCACTGCCTGGCAGCTAGGTAGCCTTCCTCTATCGTGACATCCTGTCCCAGCTTCCCTCGATATTCGTTTGTCCCTTGGCCTGCCAGAAAGAGAAGATTGCCCGTTTGGACACAACCGACATAATTACCAGCCGCCTGTCTCGGTTCGGGCAGGGATAGACCCATAGCCTGTAGACGTTGTTCCGGCGTTTCAGTCTGATGTTTCACGGTCTGCTCATCTCCTTTATGTTCAGGAAGCGAAGCGCGTTTTCACCCAGCAACGCCCGCTTCTGTCCGTCCGTCAGCTCCAAGGTATGATCGATGACTTCTCCGGGAGGTGTTTCACGAAGCAGGAAGGGATAATCCGATCCCATTATGATTTTATCTTCACCAAAGCGCTTCATCATGTATCGGATGTTCAGCGGGTCGTATGTCAAGGAATCAAAGTAGAATTGTTTTGCGTACACACTAGGTGGTTGATCGGTCAGACGCAAATGCGGCCATACCTTCCAGCCTTGGTCCAGCCTGGGTAAAATATAAGGAAAAGAGCCGCCGCCATGGGCAAAGCAGATTTTCAGGCGCGGAAACTTCTCGATCACGCCGCCCAAGATAAGACTTGCTGCGGCAAGCGCTGTCTCGCTTGGCATTCCGACGGTGTACATCAGGTTGTGCCGCGGCATCCGTTCTTTGCCCAGCGTCTCCCATGGATGGACGAAGAGTGGCACATCCCATGCCTGACACCTATCAAAAAAAGGAATCAGTCCCGGGTCGTCCAGATTGTTGCCATTAACATTGGTACCGATTTCGATTCCTCTCAGGCCGAGCTCGTGCATGCAGCGATCCATTTCCCGAATGGCTGTCTCGGTGTCTTGCAATGGAACTGTACCCAATCCGATGAAATGATTCGGATGCTGGTTGACCATCTCTGCGATAAAATCGTTTTGAATCCGCGCCATCACTTCCGCTTCGGCTGCCGGGGCCCAGTAGGAAAACGTGACCGGAATGGGTGACAACACCTGCATATCCACGCCTTCTTGCTGCATGTCATGAATCCGTTTTTGGGGATCCCACACCTGATCAGTCACTTCGCGAAAAACTTTTCCCCCGACCATGATAGTTGCCCCGCATGTGCAAGTGCGGTGCAGAACTGGCCAACGCTCGCCATGAAATCGTTCTGCCAGGTTGGGAAGATCCTCTGGAATAATGTGGGTATGGAAGTCTACTCGCATTTCCACTCACTCGCTTCCGGAGGCATGACGTGACCGCATTTTTGGCATGTCCGCAGCTCCAGATTGCTGTTGAATCCTTCAATCGCCTCTTTTACCTGCACCTCTATGTTGGTCAGTTGAATCCGTACCCGATGCATTTCGTGGTCGCAGTTTTCGCAGAACCAGGCAAAGTCCTCCAGTTCTCCCTCATTTCTGTTGCGCTCAATCACGAGTCCGATCGTATCCGCGATCCGGTGTGGGGAATGCGGGACATTCGCAGGAAGCAGGAACATTTCACCTTCTCTGACTGTAATGATCTCACGCTTCCCATCCTGATTGATGATTTCTACGAAGCAATCACCCTTGAGCTGGTAAAAGACTTCCTCGGATGGATCAACGTGAAAATCCCGCCGCTTATTCGGCCCTCCCACTACCATGACCATTAGTTCTGCATCTTTCCAAATCACCTTGTTATTCACCGGTGGCTTGAGCTGATCGATGTGATCCTCGATAAATTTCCACAAATGGATAGGTGCCAATGTACGCATGCTCGATTCCCTCCTTGTTTTTACTTGTTTAAAGAATCTGCTCCGTCTGCGATGACGATTTGGCAGCGAAAATGCTGAGCGCGTCATCCACCATCGTACATGCATGAGACTTTTTATAATTGTTGTAAAAAATCGCTAATTTACGTACCGGATCACCAGTATAGTATCGTTCGTATTGTAGTAAACGCTGTCCGAAGGCTTCCCCACAAAGGTCCCAAGCGAGCTTAAACAGACGTACCCGCTCTGTACCGGAGATACCCTCCCTTCCGGCATAAAACTTTTCCATATCCTCCGCCAACTCGGGATGCTCCATATCACAGTCAGTCGGGGACATGAGCAATCCGCCTGCTCCAATAATTTGAATGACTTCGATCGCCCGCGGGTACAGCTTCGGAAGCAGTCCGCGAATGGTCTCGAGCTGTACGTAACCCGGCATGAGCTCGCCCGACGGCAATGTCTCGTATTCCAGCTCAGCAGTCCTCAGGAGCGCTCTGACGGATTCCAACGATTGCGCTAGCTCCCCGAGAATGTTTTGGACATTCGGATAGACGTCTACCCCGATGGAGTCTGCCAGTCGCATGGCAACCTCCGTGGCAAATTGGAGCTTCAACAGTCCTCTCACCCCTGACTGGTGTGCCGGCTGCTGTCCGATGCCTGTTTTTGGATAAAGCAGGTTGGCTGCTTCTACATTGTTGAACAGGAATAAACGCTCCCATGGCACGAGTACGTCATGAAAGACAAGAAGAGCATCCATTTCTTCGAAGCGCGATGCCAAAGGATGGTCATAAACGGAACGAATTCCATCCTGCATGGGCTCTCTGCAAATGATGCGCAAGCCCGGCGTGTTTATCGGAATGGCAAATGCCAAGGCGTAACGCTCATCTCCTGGCTTGAACCCAGGGAACGAATAAATGATGACTTCATCCGTGATCGGCGCCAGTGTTGCGAGCATTTTCGCTCCTTTGACAATCAGCCCTTCCGGCGTCTCCTTTACTGCCCCCAAATGGGTGTACACATCGTTTTGTTCGTGCGAGGACTTACTGCGGTCATTTTGCGGATTGATAATCGCATGCGTTAAGAACAGGTCTTGATCGCGAACATACTTGTAATAATTTTTCGCGTTTTCCGCCCATTGCGGATTGTACCTTTCCAAGAAAGACGCATTGCTGTATAGCGACGTCAAGACTACATTGAGAAAATCCGGCGTTCTTCCCATCAAGCCAAAAGTGGCTTCCGCATAAGCTTCGTACAAGTCTCGTTTCGCCTGCAATTCCTCAGGGGTCTTTGCAACGAGAAAGGCGTTGTTCACACGCTCGCCGGTCTCCTGACAAATATGGGTAATCTTCTCCTGATACTTCTCGTCATGCTGCATGTCATACAGTTTGGCTATTTCATGAATCGGCTGTCGAAAAACAGCTTCCTCACAGACGTTTGTTACCTTTCTGCCTTGCAGCCAAATCTCTGGTTGCCGTGATCTCAAGCCCTGAATGTATTGGTCACCTGTGCGGATTCCCACTACCATTCCTCCCTGTAGATTTTTGGTGGTTGAGCCGTTTTTGTTCTTAAACCGCATTATAATGTCAGTCTTTTCCGGAAAATGTAGCCCACTTAACATCCATTCTGTTTTTCTTTCGAATGCACGTCATTTTCACGTTGAAATATGGGTAAGGAGCTTTTTCATTTCATATAATCTAGAGAGATAAATTCAGAAAATTAAGACTCAATCTTGGGTGGAGGATTGGAAGAGGCAAGTTCATGGATGAGGAAAGGAGCGGTGATGATGGTATCCCCTTTTGAAACTGATTTGAAATGGGAAACCCTTTTAGAATACGGCACCCGTCAATTTGTGAAAGGAAAAACAGCTATCTATAAGCAAGGGATGATGGGAGAAGGTTTTTATTATCTTCATAAGGGTTTGGTCAAGATTGTGACCTCTACCTTCAAGGGGAAAGATCGCCTGGTGAACATCGTAGTCCCTGGTCAAATCATGGGACTTCAAGCGATGGATCAACAACCACATTTCACCACGGCTATTGCTGTAAAGAATGCAGTCGTCTACCATTTCTCCTGTTTGCAATTCCTCGAAATGCTGAAGGCACGCCCTGAACTCTTGTCTCTTTTCACCCAAACAATCAATCAAAAAATGCGGATTCTTCTAACCGCCATCAACATGAAGGCACTGACTTCAGAAGAGCAAATCGCTCGTCTCCTGCTGAACATTTGCGAAGACTTTAAAAACCACGAGGTTCCCCTCACTCAACAAGAGCTTGCTGAATGTGCTGGTCTTACCCGTATCACTGTCTACAAGATCCTGAAGGCATGGAAGGAACATGGCATCATTGAAATCAAAAACCGATCCTTTGTCGTCAAACGCCCGGATATGCTGAAGCCTCCACAGCTTACGGCACACTCTGCTCGCACAGTATAAGCCTATCAATGTGAAAGGTGGTCACAATGGCCTGTCTCCGCTATCAGTGGACCCCGTATCTCATGTATGGCAAGAAGATCGAAATGGGAAAACATACACCGATCTACCATCAAGGCGATGTGGGAACGGGATTTTATTATCTAGATAAAGGGAGCGTTAAGATCACTCTCTTATCTGAAAACGGGCATGAGCGGTCTATCGATTACATCCCCACGGGTGGGTTGTTCGGGGAACACGGGGCCTATAACGGCTCATACCTGACATCAGCCATAACTACTTCTCCTTGCGTTATTTACTTTTTCTCCGACGAGGACTTATCGCGCGTATGCCAAGACCACCCACAGTCAGCAGTGATTTTCACCAATTCACAAATCTATAAGCTCCGTCTCCTGGCTGAAATCATCGCGTTCACTGACAGTCCGATTGAGCCTGCGATGGCTAATTATTTACTCAAACTGATAGCTGTGTACGGAAATGATCATATCCCTATCGACCAGAAGTCTTTTGCACGCTATATTGATACGTCACGCATTACGGTGAACAAGACTTTGCAGAAATGGCGACACCAAGGCTTGATTGACTTATCTGAGCGTAGTGCCATTCGCGTTGTGGATATAGAGGGATTACGTGAGATCTATTCTCGTATCCACTGTAAATAGGGCGAAGCCAATCCGGCTCGCCCCTCTACATTGAAAATAACCTTTGTTAAATCTTGATACAGCACTGTTCGGTTCTGCTTAGAGTAGATGCATCTTGGCTTCTGCCTCGTCCCACGGCACCGAGTAGCCAGCCCCCTTGGCGCAAAAGATCGAGGAGGATGTATAAACCGGATCTGCATCCTTTTCATAGCTTTTCCTTTCAATCACTTCCTCCGCGTTATGGCAGCGATCGTATCCGCCAAATACACAGCGAATGCTGCCTCGACCATGCGTGAAAGAAGCGAATTCGGTACTGTAATTCATGAATGTTGCTACGGGTACTCTTCCCGTAATGACCGTATGCGTATCTGACATCTGCGGTGGCTCGAACGAACCTGAGGCGCGTTGAATATCCGAAAGTACCCTCCCCATCTCGTTTATTCCCACCTTTATTTTGAAGTCATAATAGGGTTCTAACAGTATGTTCTCCGCTTTCTCCAGCCCCTGCCGCAGCGCACGGAAGGTGGCCTCACGAAAGTCGCCCCCATGCGTATGTTCGTTATGCGCACGGCCTCTTAAGAGCGTAATTTTCATGTCGGTGACCGGCATGCCTGTCAATAGCCCATGATGCTCCCGTTCGTAGAGATGAGACCGAACCAGATTCTGGTAGTTAAAACTCAGTTCATCTGGATGACATAGGCTAGTGAAGTGGATTCCGCTTCCTCGCTCTCCCGGTTCAAGCAGGAGGTGCACTTCCGCATAATGCCTGAGCGGCTCGAAGTGTCCATATCCTGTCACAGCAGACTGTATCGTTTCTTTATACAAGATTTCCGGTTGGCCGAAAGAGACAACGAAACCAAAGCGTTCCTTCACAACCTGCTCCAGCACTTCTAACTGGATCAGGCCCATGACGCGAATGTGAATCTCTTGCAAACTCTCTTCCCAAACCACATTCAGAGACGGATCCTCCGCATTCAAAATGCGAAACGCACCGAGCACCTGCTGCACGTGAAGCGAACTGTCAAACTGTACTTTCGACTGTAGTGTCGGCTCAGTCTCATAAGCAAACTTGTCTGAGCAGAGCCCCACTCCTTGTCCAGCTTCGGCCTCGGACAAGCCGACGACCGCGAACAAATCGCCGGCAGCTACTTGTTCAACTGAGTGTGATTTCCTACCATTAACCATTAAGATTTGTGTAATCTTCTCTTCGTATCGAAGTCCACCGCTCTCATAGCTAAGCAGCTCCCGTACCTTCAGCTTGCCGCTCAGCGCTTTGACGAACGTAAGCCTCAACCCGTTTGCTGTGTGTCGAATCTTATAAATGCGCCCCCCGAACGGAGCCGTCTCGTCATAAGTCGCAGTCGTCAACAAGGACAGTTGATTCAGGAACTCTACCACTCCATCATCCTGCAATGCCGAGCCGCTGGCACAGGGGAAAAGACTCCCATCTCGTATCATCTCCTGCAAGGCACCCAGCCAAAAAGCTTGATCGACTCTTTCCTCTATGAACGCTTCAAGCAGTGACTCGTTCCGCTCCGTCATCATCTCCCGCAGCTCCTCACCGACGATACTGTTGGCGAAGTTGTCCTTGACGGAACAGACATCCCTTGTCAACTGACTGCGTATCTCCTCTTCCGTCCTGTTGGCATCCGCGCCTATCCGATCTGTTTTATTGATGAAGAAAAATGTCGGTATCCGATGTTTGCGCAACAACTGCCAGACTGTCTCGGTATGACCCTGAACACCTTCTACCGCACTGACAATCACGATAGCGTAATCCATTACCCCGATCGCCCGCTCCATCTCGGAAGAAAAATCGACGTGTCCAGGTGTATCGATCAAATAATAAACGTCGCCCTTATCGTTCATGACCGCCTGATCGGCGAACACGGTAATGCCTCTTTTCCTCTCGATATCGTGGCTGTCCAAAAAGGAATCTTGATGATCCACCCGGCCCCGCGACCGGATACTATTCGTATGGTATAGCAACTGTTCGGCGAAAGTAGTTTTGCCCGCATCCACATGGGCAAACAAGCCGATCGTTAGACGCTTCATGTTATCCCTCTTCCAGAGCTACTCGACTGCCATTTCTTTTCTCATTAAAACATAAAAATGCAGAAGAAGAATAGGCTTGCCAGGTTAAAACCATGGGTGCAAACTTAAGAACATCCTAGCCTACTGCGCCTGCAGTTTTTTTACGTCCATTTTTGACACTTGCAAGCTCTCGTCCAATCAAAAGGTAAATTTTGTTAATAAGCTATTTTAGATCGTCATAAAGGAGGAAGTATCTGATGAAAAAGAAGAAATCTACTTCTAAGAAATTCAAGAAAGTAAAAGGTCAATTGGTGCAATATCAACCATATGAATCATCTGGGCAATATCAATCACGTGCTAGACGTTGTTTCCCGTGTTGCTGGGAAGATGGCTGCGGTTATTGTTGCCCTAGCCACCCCCCAGTAATGTGACCATCCTCTAAATAGAGCGATCATTGGAATTCATGGACACTCTTAATTATACAAGGAGTGTCTTTTTATTTGTGTCACATCACTGCTAAAAAAAGCTGCAACTGGATTATCAAGGGCTTCCATTCGGCAGAAAAAGGACCCACCTTGTAAGAATCAAGATAGGTCCTTTTATATTATAGTTAAGAGTTGCTTTTCCTTTTTGAATACAATCTCTTCGTGTTTTTACTTCAGAGCTTCGTCAAACACAGATTCTATTTGATCCACCTCTTTTGACACCGCGAATAAAACAAACTGCCCTTTCGTCTTCAAAACATGCTTTTCGATGAGAAAATACTCCTCTGGGCGATAGTCTTTAAATTTGATTGTTTGTGCCTCGATCCGTTGTTGTATTTTCTCTTTTACATTTTCGGTGTCGCTCGCATCTTTAACTTTGATAACAGCAAGTTCATCCGCTTTCACATTGGATGAAGCCGTATACAGGATGAAATTCTCTACCTTTTCTGCCTCGATCTGATACAACTTTTGCAGTTTTTCCAGATCCCTTTGCTTCATATCCTGAAAACTTACCGTTTGTTGAATTCTTTCTCCCACTTTTGCAGCCGAAAGTTCTTCGGAAGTTCCGCCTTCACCGGAGCATCCGGCCAACATTCCCATTCCGATAGCAAACATAAGCAGTACAGACAAAAATCGCTTCATTGCATTCACTCCATGATGTTTAGAATAGAGGTGTCTTCAAAAAACGTTTTGACGTTGTAAAGGAATAACATCTCCTGAAACTGCCGATCTTGTATGAGCTTTGTTACGGAACCCTCATAATATCGAAGGTCAACGACATCAATCTCTGCGAAGTGTTCGGCCAAAAAGGGAATCAGGCTATTGGCGTACGAATCTTTCACGATCAGCAGCTTCTTCCCTTCCGGATGGTCGGTTGAGATTCGGACCCATGCATGGTTGCCGTTTAGGAATACTGCATACTTATCCTTTTTATCCAAATTGTCCATCTGGTACATGGAATCTGCGGTACGACCTTCGTCCACGTACTCCACCTTCTTTTTGCTTTCCTTTTTCGGCAGATAAAGATCGATACGATCAGGCTGCAGATGACGGAAGCCGCTCTTCGAATAGAGCGATCCATAGAATACATCCGTTACCTGCCGGATGTTGAACGCTGCTTCGTCTTTGGGAACAATCCCCATCTGCTTGCACAACGCTCGGTAAGCATGATAAGCGCCTTTGCTAGTCCAATGATGATCCGTTTTATAAAAAATCGCTTCTTCGCGTACGGCATACAGCGCAGGATAGACATCGACGAAGCGAATAGCAGGTTGAAGCGATTGCCGAACTCGATTGAGCGCAGCATGCTCGTCGCCCATTGGTGCGTAGGCGGGAAGTTTATCCCGAAACAACGCGCCGGGGGTCGGTACCAGCATGATATACTTGCGAAGGTCAGGCGTTGTCTGGTGAATCGAATGGATGGCCTCAACTCTGTCATTCACCTCGGTGTCCAGCGGCGATGAGAAATGTTGAATCAGGTACCCATCCTTTCCCAGATAAACACCGTTGCTGTCCTTTTTGCCCATAACTCGATCCGCATCCGTTTTTAGCCCGATCCAAACGTCCCGGAAAGCAAATTGATCGGTGATATAGGTCTCGTAATCAGAAGTGAACTTCCCCGCCAGCAGTGATCGCAGTGAAAAAGGGGGCCTCCTCTCGAGCACCCTGTTTTCTGATTCCGAGAATGCCTGATCAGGGGTCAGTATGTTCAAAACGGCCATCATGAGGATAAACAGCAAGAATAACAAGCCCGTCACGGCTCGCGTCCGTTTGTCATATCTAGTCAAGACAGCTACCTCCCCTCAAAACCGAAAATATAAGAATGGATTGTAATCCTCAAAGACCAAATAAGCTGACGACAAAACCAAGCTAATGATAGAAAATGCCAGAGTAGCTATCATGCCTACCGAATTCCATCGCGCTTTCATTTGCTCCAATACTTTCTCTGGCAGCGGTGTCGCGCACAAGGCCAACAGAACGAGCAATCCCCCATACGTCGTCAGGTCGTAGAGCGCCTGGCGATCCACCCATTCTTGCGCCCCGAAACCAAACATCGCACCCATGAACATCCATGCGTACGGCAAATGTTCGAATTCAAAAAAGACCCACCCGACAACGACAATCAGCAGCGTGTAGAAATGTCCTGCCCAGCTCGGCCAATGCTTCAGCCATTTCAGCAAAAACAGCTTCTCAAACACAACGAAACAGCCGAAATATAAGCCCCATACGATAAAGTTCCAGCTCGCCCCATGCCACAGACCGGTTAAGAACCATACGATCAAGAGGTTACGGAACTGCTTGCCCAAGCCCATTCGGTTGCCGCCGAGCGGAATATAGACATACTCCCGAAACCAGGAACCGAGGGAAATATGCCATCTGCGCCAAAATTCCGTAACGCTTCGTGAAATATACGGATGCTTGAAGTTTTCTGGGAATTCGAAACCGAACATTTTGCCGAGTCCGCGTGCCATATCCGAATACCCACTGAAATCGAAATAAATTTGAAACGTAAACGCCAGGATGCCGAGCCATGCGGAAAGGACAGTCAAGTCCTCCATCGGCGTCGTCTTCACGTTGGTCCATAGCAGCCCGATATTGTTGGCTAGTAGCACTTTTTTGGCCAATCCCCGGATGAACCATTCCGCTCCTTCCCCGAACCGCTCCAGCGTTACTTTACGAGAGACCAGTTGCTCCGCGATATCTCCATATTTGACGATCGGACCTGCGACCAGTTGGGGAAACATCGTGACGTAAGTGCCGAAAGCGACAATATTTCGTTGTGCCGGCACTTTTCCTAGGTATACATCCACTACATAGGACATCGTTTGGAACGTATAAAAGGAAATACCGACGGGTAGTGGCAGATCAGCCACCTGAATATGCAGACCGAATAGATCATTCACATTCGAAACAACAAACCCGGAATATTTGAAGAAACCGAGAATCGCCAGACTGCCACAGATGGAGCCGAACAACACTGCTCTGGCAATCGGCTTTCGGTGACTGTACTTGTCGATCACGAGCCCATTGATATAATCAAATACCGTTGTAAAAATCATGATGATGATATATACCGGTTCGCCCCATGCATAAAAGATGAGGCTCGCTGCGAACAGAACAGCATTTCTCAGCTTATTGGGCGACACATAATAAACGAGCAGTACGGCGGGCAAAAATTGAAACAGGAAAATCAGACTGCTGAATACCAACGTTCGTTTCCTCCCGCGCCGTTATTTTGCGCTCTTCTTGCGACCCAGCTCATCTTTTATGTAATCGAGCAGAATCGGATAAAACTTGGCTTGGAAATGAATGCCGTCCGCATCGTACATTTCAGGATGATCGGCCACAATTGAAGACACATCGATGTATCCGACTTGTACCTTACTTGCGAGCTCCTTCAATCCCTTATTGTAGTCGCCGATATTTTGATAGCGGGGCTCCGCTTTTTCTGCCTCTGCCGTCACCGGGGTAACGGATAATATCGTGATCGACGCCTCTGGAAGCCTTTCTTTGATGCGATCGATCAATTGGGTGTAATGTGATAACGAATATTCCTTGGGATGGTCGGTCGGCCATAAAATGTCGTCGGAACCCAACTGGATAAAAATATGCTCGGGTTTTCGCTTGACTAATTCGTCCACATCTTCCAGTGCGAATTCAGCCGTTTTCCCTGCACCTGCGAGCACGTTCTCCTCTTCCAGCACATCATGGTAAGACAACCCCTCCGTAATCGAATCTCCGAGAAAAACGCTTGTTTGATACTGTGATGCATATGAGGTTTGCTCCGGATTGGAGATCTCTCCGGCTTGCCTGGTAATCTCGGAAGCGGGTGGTTGTCCATTGGTGCCGCATGCCGCAACGGATAAGGCGACCATTGCGAACAGTGTAATACTCATCATTTTCCTTTGCACGTTCATCTTTCCCCTTTCTTCTTGAACAAGGTAAAGAGTAATCGTCAAAGATCAAGATCAGATGCAGATCGTGTGCAGATTGGGTAGAAATGCAATAAAAAAAGTGCAGAACCGGGGTTCTACACTTTCTTTTTCTTCAATTCAAAATAGAACAAGACTCCTTCGTCCGTATTCATTGCCCCATAAAACGTTCCATGCAGTTCTAGTATCTGCTTGGAGATTGCCAGGCCCAATCCGGTTCCTCCGGTCGAACGGTTGCGGGAATGCTCGCCGCGGTAGAAACGATCCCATATCTTCTCCAACTGCTCGGCCGGAATATGGACGCCTTTGTTTTCGATACAAATCTTGACGGTATCCCCTTCTTCAATCGTCGAGATGACAATATCCTCTTGTTCAGGCGTGTAACGTATGGCGTTTGTCAGGAAATTCACGATCACCTGCTCGATTCGATGCTGATTGGCGATGACTTCGACTGGGGCTAAACGGTGGTGTAACTGCAACTGCTTGCTGGCAAGGTCAGGTGCCAACTTTACGCAGATTTGCTCCAGTAGCACATCAATCCGGAACGAATCCATCTGCATTCTATAGGTACCAGATTCATATTTTGCCAATTCCAGCATATCCGCAACCAGCAGGTTCATCTTTTTTACTTCATCTTCCATCGCAGCAAAATAGTAGTCTCGCTTCGGGCTGTCCGCCTTATCCTTCAAAATGTATAGGCAGCTTTCCATGATGCTGAGCGGAGTTTTCAGCTCATGCGACACGCCAGCAATAAATTCCTTGCGCGTTTGCTCTAGTCGCTTTTCTTTCTCAATATCCTGCTCCAGACGGACAATATGGGCATGCAGCATATCCGAAAGCCGATTAATATTCCGTGACAGACTGCCGATCTCATCCTCTGTCTTGATCGGAATTTTTTCAGAGAAGTCCAGCTTGGCCATTTTTTGCGTCATGTCGTCCATGCGGAGCAAAGGAGCTGCTATTCTACGGGAGTAATAGAAGGAGGCGAGCAGAACGAGCAGCAAGGTACCCGCAATGATGTAACCATAATAACTTCGCATAACCCCCGTTGCTTCGTTTACGGGCTGTAGCGATGTCATGGCGAACAGATAGGCGGGATTCCCTATTTGATCAGTCACGCGCTCTACGAATATTTTGTATTCCATATCGTTCACTTTGTATTCCGTTATGGTACTTGTTTGCACCACATCATCTCCGTATAGCAGATCCGCTTGAAAAGCTTTCACCCGTTCAAGAAATAACCGGTTCGTATAGCGGGATACATCCGCGCCTTGCGGTGTCTGGACCTGTGTGATGGTTCCGCTCACCAAAACGCTGGGATAACGCTCATGGTATTCGGTGGGATTCTTGAATCGCGGGACGACCTCATACTCTTTTTTGACGAGCTGCTGATTCTCTAGCTGATCTTCCTCTCTGAGATTGGAGACACTCCTCCCGATCCGTTGCGGATAAAATTGATTATCGATCATGATCCCTTCCATGGCAATCTGTTGACCCACTTTCACAAAGGTATCCAAGAAGGGGGTATCAGTGCTTACATCCTCCACATCCATGACCGTGTACAATGGAACGACAATCGACTTGCCAGAAAGAGCTGTGTTTTCGTCTGAGTTCTCCAGACGGACCTCCATCTGGAAATCGTCCGTGTATTTCAAATGGCCTCTTTCATCCAATCGAGCAAACCAGGCACTCGTCTTTTGATAAAACTCCTGTTCCTTCCTGACTTCATCCTGGGAAGCTCCTGCATGAGTCAACTCGTTTTGCCGATAGAATTGAAGGGCTTCCTTCACCTTCTCTACCTTTTGATGCACATAAAACTGCTCGAAAAATACGGTTTGTCCGATAAAAATGCTCCCGATCACAAACAGGCATAAACCCGTCGTGAGCAGAAACAGCTTGCGTACAATGCTTTTTCTCATGGCCGGTCCTCGAATTTATAACCGGAACGAACAACAGTGACGACATGCTTCGCATGCTCTCCCAGCTTGGAACGCAAATTGCGAATATGGCTGCTGAGCGTACGATCCTCGCCGACAAAGTCGTAACCCCAGATTTTTGTAATAAGCTGTTCTCTGGTAAGAATGATGCCTTTGTTTTTCATCAAGTAGGCCAAAATTTCGAATTCCGTGTGCGTCAAGCTATAGTTTTTTCCCTCAATCGAAACGGTTCGGGACGGCAAGTGAATCGTGATCCCGCCGCCGGACAACATATCCGCTGGTTCGTGCATTTGCCGATTTTCCAACAAGCGTTTGGAGCGTGCCAGCAGGATGGGAGGACTGCACGGTTTCACCACATAATCGTCCGCCCCGAGCTCGAATCCAAGCAACGTATCATCCTCATCCGAACGAGCTGTTAACATCAGAATCGGGACGTTGGAAACTTTGCGAATACGTCTGCATACTGACCACCCGTCCAATTCCGGCAGCATAACGTCCAGAATGATCAAATGCACTTCATGCTCCTGAAATAACGTCAGCGCCTGAGTCCCGTCCCCCGCTTCCAACACTTCGTATCCTTCGTCCATCAAGTATTCTTTCATAATCTCTCGCAAAACCTGCTGGTCTTCCACAATCAGTATCGTTTTCGTCATGCTAATGACCTCTCGTCCTCTATCTCTCTGAAGATATTTTTTAGAATGTTATCATGACTTTGGGGTCGTCACAATATGGCAGGTCGTAGAGGACCCCATTTTCTAATCAGGCAAGTTTCCAGACCGTGCGAGCTATCGCCCATGCCGGACGCAGAACAAAAGCCAAATCCTGTCATCTAACAAGATTTGGCTCGTTTTTACTATCAATCTTATTTTTCAATTTTGTAATAGCGATCCCCGGTCTTCGGATTGAAGTATACACGACGCTTTTCCTGAGTTACCGGGTCGATCATCACTTCATTCGTCGACACAAATCCAGGCGGAACGATTTCTCCGTGGTCTGCGTGCAGTCGCTTGTCCTTGATTTTGGAAATAATTAGCAAGGTGATGAAAAGTAAGATCTGAAACACAATGTAATAAAGGACATAAATCATTCATTACACCTTTTCAACGACAACTGCTGTACCGTATGCGACAACTTCCCCCATATTTCCCATATTTCCAGAGTCGTAACGACACATTACTACAGCGTTAGCTCCCATGGCAGTTGCGTTTTTAATCATGCGGTCAAGCGCCTGTTTGCGCGCGTCCTCCAAGAGCACCGTGTATTCCTTGATTTCTCCGCCAATTACTGAGCGAAGACCTGCCATGATGTCTCCCCCAATTCCGCGTGCTCGAACGATCAAGCCGAAAGTCGTTCCTTTTACTTCAACGACACGATATCCTGGAATGTTTTCTGTTGTTACGACGATCATTTGCTTCTCCTACTTTCTGCTTTTATTTTTGAAGACCACATGTAGCACGATGTCAGCGCTAAAATGACTAATAATCGCAGCTTCCAAACCGTACCGCCAATATAGCAAGCCAAACAAGATGCCCAAGATACCGTTTAGCAACAACGTCCATACAGTGACCACGTTGCCTTTTCCGTACGTCATGTAATTGGTTGGGAGATGGGATGCAGCGAAAACAATGGCAGCGATACAGATGCCCAGCCAATAGGAAATTCCCATCCATCCAATCTTCTGTGCCAAAAATACGATAACAGTCATAACCCCTAGACGCATGAGTACTTCTTCGCAAACCCCTCCGTAAAAAGACGAGAGAAAGCCGAAGAATCGCGATGAAATCGGTTCTTTACCCATTATGGTGGTCATGTGTTGTTGAAAGAAAAAACGATCCACCCATTTTACCAAGAGGCCTACGGCGATACCTGAACCAATAGAAACCACCCAGAACGACCTGACGGAAAACGGCAGCCCTGCTCCAGACACCCAGTGATCGAGAATCCAGAGTCGAAGACCAGTAGAAGGCATGAGCCATAAGCCTATAGCAGTAGCCACAGTCAGAAATACACAACTCTGAATGATCATAATCGCAACCATGACGGAAATAGGCGGGACTTTTTTATTAGGGTAGATGGTAGCTTGTAGCTTTACATGTTGGCGAATCATGTTGGATTGAATAGGTATAGTGCATAGAGCGCAGAGTACACTAACCAACCAGATCAGCCAAAAATGTTCCATTTCTACGCCTCCTCTTTAGAATTCTGATCGTACAAAAAAGTACCAGCCCATGCTGAATTTGCTAATCGCCGTTGCGAGTACTTCCGGAGCAGATGGGGTTGGAATTTTGATAACAGCCCCTTCCGCCAGTCCAGTGGAATTGGCCCAAGATAGCACTGATGAAAAAAATAAAATAGACAAATTGGATTTATTTATGTGATGACCTCACTTTCTAATAGAATTGGAGAACCCATTTTAATAAGTCTTGAAAAACGGTCGTATTTAGTGAGTAGTAGATGTTTTGCCCTTTTCGTTCGTCGTAAACCATTTGTGCCTGTTTCAACAAACTAAGGTGGTGGGAGATGCTGGGCTTTGTCATTTGAAAATGGTCGGCTATTTCTCCAGCCGTCATATCTTTCTCCCTCAACAGCTCAAGAATCTTTCTTCTTGTGGGGTCAGAGAGTGCCTTAAATGCGTAATTCATTGACATAATCAATCGATCCTACTTTCATTCAGCACCTTTAGATACTTAGGAATTTATCTAAATATTAGGTTGAGAAATACCTTGTGCCAGACTCGTAAGACACCACTGGATCGTCCATCTATATATTGATTCTACCATAAATGAAAAATTCCTCCAATAATTTACACAAAGAACGTAATTCGTCAATGAAATCGAACATATGCAGCCGTCCCCTATTCTAAATGACTTGGTTTGGGCTAAATATTTGCTTACAGGTACTTTCCGAAGTATGTATAATGTCGAGTGACATAAGTATTTTCTTACCACGCGCAGTCAGTATGCTTGTTTGTATCACTCGACACATGAGCACAACTTATCAATTACGATTGGATACGTGAATATCTAAATGTATGCCAAATTTCATTATCATCCTTAATGGTTAGATAGATTTGCCCCGCTCCATAATCCGCCATGGCTACGTACACTTTTCCAGGAGTATACTCGCCTACATATTTCCCATAATAATCGCTATCAAACGTTAATCTTCTTCCTGATATTTCAAAGGTTACCGATGTCCCTGTCGCTGCAATACATTTGACATTTACTTTATCTACTGATGCCTGTTGATAGGTTTGATCATTTTGCGTTTGCATTGGACTTTGCTGTCTAACAACTTCTAAATCCTTTTTTAATGCTTCATTCTTTTTCGTACATGCTGACAATGCTTCTTGTACTTCCGCCAGACGTCGCTCTAATCTGGCAATGTGTCGCAGTAATTCATAATCGTTGTAAGGTCTGCCTTCTCCCGCCGAAATTGGATAATAACCCTCTTGTGGATACCACCCGTACATAAATTCCCTCCTCCATTGGCTTTGCTACACTTTACGTTATGAATTTTCCGCCTATTCGTTCGCCTATTTTACCAGAAATTGGTTTCTGGTAGACCTTTTTGTGCTGATTTATCGCTTATCAAATTCCACTCCGTATTTATTGAAGATGTCCTTGTATTTATTCTCGAATATGGTCCATCGCTTTTCTGTTCCGTACTTTTCCTGCAAAGCCTTCCAATAATGTTTAGCCGCTACTACATCATTGGACTGTAAGAGCAAATGAAAGCTCTCTTCGCTCAGATGTAAAAATGGACCAGTGGTGTAATAATCAACAATAGATCTGGCGCTGGTCATCGTATCATAGAAATGAATAACCTCTTCTAAACCACTTAGTAGCGTTTTTCTTACATCATCCATATTCGTATCACGAGTGATTGAAAATCGATCTGGAACAGACTCAACGATTTCCCCAATTCTTGCTCTGAAGTGACACTCCGCTTCTTGAGGTGCTGTTAAAATCTCTCTCGATTGTATTTGTGCCAACTCCGCTGAATAAATTCCACAGTTCACATAAAACATGACATGATCCGCTGCATTGCCAGCAGATTTTTGGAAGTTGAACATGTAGATGAGGCTGTTTTCTGTTCTCTTAGTGAAATTCAAACTCTTCTTTGCGAAGCCGTGATTGGAAAGGAACGGCTTTACGTCCTGTTTAATCATATTGGTAAAGAGCTGCTGCAACCTGATCCCTCCTAGACGTTTACGTTAGATTTTTTATTTTAAATATGTGCCAAAAATCAAGAGCGCTTACACCAAGACCAAGTGAGGTCGAGCAGGGCAGCGACGAAAGCTCCCGCAGTGTACCGTACAAGGTCCGCCGTCAAAAAGCCTTTTCCTAATACCAACGCCCCAAGAGTTGTCTCCCGGAGGTGATTGATCCAATCGGCCTGATACAATTGGCTAGCCTCGATCCCAAAGCAGAACGCGAGGCTGCACCACAAAGAAAAAGAAATCTTTTTATGAGCATAACAAGTGCGAAAACCATAGTAGATCATACACGCCCATAATGCATCGCCAAAATGCTCAGCTACAAAGACAGGCAACACATCGGCGTATGCTCTGGACCCTAAGCCCAAAGCCATGACAACAAAGACGGCTACGATGTAGACGCCCCTGTCTCTCCATCGACACACCAATCGCTCGTTACGTATGCGCATAGGTATCGTCCGGTAGTACTTCCATTCGGCTTTGTGCATACACTATCAATCTTCCCTGTGTTTAGTCTAAATCTATTTTTCACAGTCTAACACTTTATAGAAGTCCAAAATTATTGGCTTTCACGTTAGACTCAGTAGTATAACGGATACTCAGCAATACTGGAGTACAAGTCTGAATAAAATCAAAGTAGAATTCTAGACACCAGTTATTGAACTACCTGGCAGTTTTGCTTAATTAAGAATCTTTTATCTTATTTTCTATAGTATGGCCTCTTTGGATAATAAGGCATGTACCCCGTTTACACCATTGACTAGCTGCGTTATACGCAAATCAACAAGAAGACTTGACAAATTTAACGCTTCTTTTCGCTCAAAATTATACAATTCCTGCATCCAATCAAGCATTCCCTCTAAGGCAATCATCGCTGCTTCATGTACATCTTCATGGAATCCAAAGGTAATTCTCTTAAGGGGAGTTTCTGCTCTTGGAAACGATAAACATTGATCAATGACTGTGAAGGTTAGATCGACTAACTGCATTGGGCATTCGAGAGCTGGGCTAGATACCTCTCCATCACCTTGAACAGCATGACCGTCACCAACAGAAAAAAGGCCACCTTCTACTGCTATCGGTAGGTATAAAATACTGCCAGGTACAAGTTCTTTACAATCAATATTCCCTCCACAGAACCTTGGAGGGTAAGTGGAGTGTATCCCTTCCTCATTTGGAGGCATGCCCATAATACCCATAAAGGGCTTGAGCCGTATTTTATGTCCTTTGTTACTAATCCCTAGATTGTTAGAAGCATCTAACTCCCACATCAAAGCATACTCTGGTCCCTCGTGAAGATCCAATCTTTTGTTAATCGTATTCGGAAATCCACCTCCGGTACTCCAGCCCCAATTGCCGGTCTTAATATCGTTTATACGAATAGCCAAGGTTTTTCCTTCTCTTGCTCCATTAATATAGATAGGTCCGATCAAGGCATGGCCGCTGTCTTGTGGATGATCTCTTTCGCAGAATTTCTCTCTTACACCGTCGAATTGAAATGGACCAGCATTCCACCCGGCGTCAATAGTCTCAAAGCGAACAGTGTCGCCCGAATTGATTGATACTATTGGAGTGAACTCTTTTGAAAAAGAACCGTGCAGAGTTGAACGATCTGGGTGAATAAAAAACTCTGCCATATAGACACCTCCTAATTTGCATCCCATATTATTTTATATCAGGAAATGCGTGGTAAACTCACTGAGGTTGTGATTACTTTTCGAAATATTGCGCTAACGAAATCGATAGCCTAAGTAAAAAGAGGCAGTCAGGACCTTCTGACTGCCTCTCTAATTTGACATTTAAGTACATATGCCATTTACATGTAGTTTTTATGTTTTGTAATAAAGAACTACAGAAACACTTTATTTTTGAGTCTAAAACAGATCACTGAATAGTATCTATGCCTATCAAGTGATCTGTTTTATGATGTTGAGCTATTTCCGCCAAAAAGTTGAACAGCCTGGCTTCTCCAAGATATTAAATTCGAGTATTTTCTAAAGGAATGAGAAATCAACCGGACTATCCAAATACACGAGGTTGCCAGTTATCCATACTCGCTCAATATTCTTCAAAAGCTTCCGTGTCGCTCCCTTCTAAGATAACTATGTCATTCAGTCGAGTCCGTAAGCATTTATCGGCATCATAATTTATTCCCTTCCATATCAAAGAACTGTTCATATCAACATCCTTTGTCATGAGGCAATGCTTCCCGACTGTTTCCTAATTCCCATTCTTTTGGTGTTGTACGTATGAATATCGGGGTAGCGCAAGCCTACACTCGCGCTACCCCATTTTGAATCCCTTACTTCAAAATATTGTTGATCAGCGTAGCGTTTTGCTCAACAAAACCTGTATCCAGCATTTTTTCATGATCACCATATCCGTCAAACGCTGCATATGTGCCTGTTGTAGATGAACCCCACAGATTGATATCGCCCCGCACATACTCATGCGTGCTTTGAGTGGACGGTGACTTGATCATATACAGATTGGCAGCCACCTGTCCCTCATTTTTAAGATTGTCGAGATACGAGTAGTAGCTTTCGATTTTCTTCCCAACCTGTTCCTTGAAATACTCACCTTCCCCTTGCAACTGCGGGTAGGCTTGGAGCATGTATTCAACCGTTTCCTGTGCATATTTGTGGCTTTCTTCTGGCGTGAGTCGCTCATCATTTATCTCCTGAATATAGAACGAGTCTAGCAATATCAAATCCGCCACGCGTTCTCCTTGTTTCTCCAGAAGCTTTGTGATTTCAAAAGCCAGATTACCCCCCGCTGAAATACCAAGGAATGTATATGGTCCTTGAGGTTGTATTTGTTTGATCAGACTAAGATAGGCTTCCATCCGATTCTCTGATTCGATGAAATTAAAGCTATAGAACGAATAGTTATCCAATATTTCCGCCAGTCGATGATAGACTACGCCCAGTGCCACCACAGGCGGGAAGCAGAAGATGATCTTCTCCCCGTGAGCTGAGGTAGAAAGCAGCATCCGTTCTGTGGAATAATCCGGCTCGGATGTATTCTGATTCGCAATGAAATGAGCAATCTCACGGATGGTAGGAGTTTGGAAGACTTGATGAATCGGCATCTGGAAGAAAAGCTCTCGCGATAGTCGGGCAGCGAATTTAATAATACTCATGGAATCGGCACCTAGCGTAAAGAGATGGTCGTTTACGCCAATTTGTTCGATTCCCAGTAAATCGCTCCAGATCGTGGCAAGCTGTTTTTCCAGCTCACTCTCTGGTTCGACGTAGACAGTTGTAATCCAGGAGTCTACGTCTGGTCTTGGCATTGCTTTGCGGTTTATCTTTCCATTTTGTGAAAGCGGCATTACATCTACTTGCATAAAATGCAGGGGCACCATGTAGCTGGGCAGAACCTCACCAAGCTTTGTCTTGATCTGCACGGCATCGATTGATTGCTCGGAAACGATGTAGCCGCAAAGATATTTCTTCCCTTTGCTGTCTACTTGGTCCAGTACAACGGCTTCCTTTACCGGAGGAAGCTGCAATAACTGGTTCTCAATTTCCCCAAGCTCTACCCGATAGCCGCGAATCTTCACCTGTGCATCTTTTCTTCCTAGAAACTCAATGAAACCTTCTGCATGCAAAATCCCATAATCCCCTGTCCGATAGAGTCTGCCTAACTGCGGATGCAGTATAAAAGCTTCCTCAGTCTTCACCTTATCTTGCAAGTATTCCTTCGCCAGACCGATGCCTCCAATATAAAGTTCGCCCTGTACCCCGAGCGGACAATAGCCGAGCTGCTCGTTCAGTACGTAAAACTTTTGGTTTGCAAGCGGCATGCCATAAGGGATAGAGGTGTTGGTTTCCGCCAGTGCGTCTACTGGATAATAGATGGACCAGATTGACGCTTCTGTAGCTCCACCCAGACTGATTACATCAGCATCGAGGAAATGCTTGTTGATTTTTTCTGGCAGTTTCACAGAAATCCAGTCACCGCTTAACAGGGCGAGCCGCAATGAACTGTTTTTTCTGTGCGGAGTCGGGCTGGTGTGCTGGTTTTTCAACTCCTGTTCCTCATCATTACTGCCAAGAATCTCTTCCATCAGCAAATCCATGATCGCAGGTACCGAGTTCCAGATGGTAATACTCTTCTCCTCTACCGTACGGCGCACCTCAGCCAAATCGCGTTGATCTGCTACCATAACTAGCGTCGCTCCGGCTGCTAGGGCTCCAAAAATATCGTAGACGGACAGGTCGAAGCACATGGAGGAGAGTCCGATGATTCGATCATTCTCATTGACGGTAAACTTGCGATTGATGTCTTGGATCGTATTGGCTGCGGCACCGTGGGTAATGACCACCCCTTTTGGCCTGCCCGTACTTCCCGAGGTATAGATCACATAGGCCACATCGTCCGGATTGTGATTTTCTTCTAGTTCTTTTGTGCAATATGCTGCTATTCCTTCTTTCTCGTACAACTCAGGGAGAAGCATCCCCCTGCATTGGCTGTGATCGAGAATGTAGTTTACCCGCTCTTCCGGATACTCCGGATCAATTGGCACATAGGCGGCCCCTGCTTTTACAATCCCCAGCAGATTAACAATTGTCTCGATTTTGCGTTTAGCCAGTAAAGCAACCCGATCATTTCGCGAAATCCCTTGCTCATGTAAATAATGGGCTACCTGATTGGAACGCTCATTCAGTTCCCTGTAGGTGATGGCTTCATCTTGGAAAATAACTGCTATTGCTTCGGGTACGCGCATCGCTTGCTCAACAAACAGGGCGTGGAGCGTCGTGTAGGGAATCGCTTCATCCGTGTCATTATAGGCAGCAATGAATCGCTGATCTTCCGCCTTTCCACTAAGCGCATAGAAGTCTTCCCCTTCCAAGACCCGATCAAGCAGGACAAAGTACTCTGCAAACATGGCGGAGATCATGCTGTCCTCAAAAAGCTCCTCCACGTAATCCCACGCAATGGTTAGGCCCCCATCTGCCTCTAGCACCTGATAATCAATGAAGACCTGAGAGGTTTGGGATACGGCCATTTTTAGCTCTCCCATCTGCTCTTGTTCGGGTTGTCCGGAATAACCTGTATCAAGCAGCATGCTGGTAAAGACTATCGGCATGACAGCCCGGTTCCCTTCCAGTCCATGATACCTGGCGAGATCGCGAATGAATTGGATACCATCGTAGTGTCTTCTCTCCAGCGCTTCCATCAACACATCCTGCACAGCCTTGGCCTGCTCCCAGAAGGAGGCTCCCCGAGAAAGTGACAAATCCAGCAGCATGACAGAGGTAAAATCTCCAATTAAGTGCATCACATCTTCATGGAACGGATATCGATTGAAAATGGTGCAGTTCAAAGCAAGCTGGGACTGGTTGCTCCAAAATGCCAACACCTTGGCGAATGCTGTGCACAGTACAGTAGTTGGTGTGATTGAATGCTCTCGCGCTTTGCGCTTCAATTGTTCGTATTTTTCTTTTTGCACTTGCATCGTTACCCGTTTGAAACGTGGGCTTACGATCAGCTCAGGACTTGTTCTCAGCGGAAGGGCCGGAGCGCTTGGAAAATCTTCTAGTTTGTTAAGCCAATACTGCTTATCGTCCTGATAGGTAGGAGACTCTTTGAACGCCTGATAGGCGAGCATATAATCTCGGAATGTAATCCCGATGTCCGGCAGTTGTCGTTCTGGATGGTGGTACAGTTCAAGCAATTCTCTATGAATGAATTGGAAGCTAGCTCCATCTGTGATTAGCATGTCATACCCGATAAACAGATAATGGGTATCGGCCGAGAGCTTATATGCCTTATATTCAAAAAGCGGCCACTGGTCAGTCGGGAAGATATAATGAGACATTCGTTCCCGCTCTGTCTCAATCCAGTGTTGTTGTGCGTCCTTGTCCAGATGTGTCAAATCCGTAATTGAGATCTGATATGCTGGCACATCACGCAGGATCTGTTGTTCGCCACTCGGTAAAATAACGGCGCGCAGCATTGGATGGCGAGCAATGACTTTCTGTAAAGCTTGTGTGAATCTCTGCATATCCAATTTGGTTTCCAACTCCAGATAGACGTGGGTCGAGACTCCTCCCATTTCAAAATGATCGTGTCTCCCCATGAGGTAGGCCATCTGTACATCTGTGAGCGGGAATGGTTCATACAAGCCTGCAGTATCGGCCGTTATCTCGGGATAATTAATGGTGCTCGTCGAAGCGGACTCCGTCAGTAGCTGAGTCAACTTGGAAATCGTCTGGTGACTCAAGAAGTCGCGCAGATTGATCTCTAACCCCATCTCTTTGCTGATACGCGTGCGGATTTGGACCATAAGGACGGAGTTACCACCCAGCTCAAAGAAGTGATCCTCTACGCCGACACGCTCAAGCCCTAATACCTCGGCCCAAATCTGGGACAGCTTTTCTTCATAAGCATTGCTTGGTGCGACATACCTTGATTCTATCTCTTGTTTCGTATCTGGCTGTGGCAACGCCTTGCGATCGACTTTCCCATTGGGTGTCAGTGGGATTACATCCAGCTCGATGAAGTACGTTGGCACCATGTATTCCGGCAGTTCGCGCAAGAGATAGATGCGCAGCTCCTCTGCTGTCACTTCTTCCTCTTCCCTGCTGTAATAGGCGCACAAATATTTCTTGCCACGATGATCTGTCTGGTCGACTACGACAGCTTGCCGGACGAAATCATGGGCCAAGAGTCTTCCCTCAATCTCTCCCAACTCAATGCGATAGCCACGAATTTTGACCTGATGATCTTTGCGTCCCAAAAACTCGATGAAGCCTTCGGGATGGAACACCCCATAGTCGCCCGTCCGATAGAGTCTGCCCCGTTCAGGATGGAGGATGAAGGCTGCGCTTGTCTTCTCTTCATCATGCAGATATTCCTTGGCAAGACCAATGCCCCCGATGTAGAGTTCTCCTTGCACGCCGATAGGACAATGCTGCAATTGCTGATTTAACACATAGAACTGCTGATTGGCGAGCGGCATCCCATAGGGAATGGAGCGCATACCTGCTGGCAAGGCTTCCGGGATCGGGTAATAAATCGACCAGATTGAAGCCTCGGTTGCTCCTCCCAAGCTGATGACCTGAGCTTTCGTAAAGTGGCGCTTGATCTTCTGCGGCAGATGCAGAGCGATCCAGTCTCCGCTGAGCAGTACTACCTTCACTTGTTCCTGCAAAAAGGAGGAGTCGACGTTATCCATCAGCATCTCCATGATCGCAGGCACCGAATTCCAAATAGTAATCCGATGTTCTTCTAGCGCCTGACGCACCTCCCATACGTCACGCTGATCTTGGATCATGACCAGAGCTGCCCCTGCCCCCAGTGCCCCGAAGATATCATAGACGGATAAATCGAAGCACATGGAGGATAGGCCAATAATCCGATCCGTCTCATTTACCCCGTATTTTCGGTTGATGTCCTGAATGGTATTGGCGCAGGCTCCATGGGTAATAACCACCCCTTTTGGGCTGCCCGTACTGCCAGACGTATAGATGACATACGCCACATCGTCAGGATTGTGGTTACTCGTCATCTCATCAGGTGCATAGCTGACCAAGCCTTCCTGTTCGTACAGGTCAGGCTGCAACAACAGCTTGCAATCACTGTTTTCCAGGAGATAGCTTCTGCGCTCTTCTGGATACGCAGGATCAACAGGAACATATGCCGCTCCTGCCTTGAGGACACCCAACAGATTCACAATGGTTCCAACCTGACGGCTCGCTAGGACTGCTACTCGATCCTGTCGCCCTACTCCTTGTGCCTGCAAATAACGGGCTACTTGATTGGAACGCTCATCAAGCTCATGATATGTGAGGTGTTGTTCTTGGCAGATTACAGCCACTGCATCCGGTACCCGCTGTGCCTGTTCGGCAAACAAGGCATGCAGAGTCGTGTACGAGATTTCTTCTGCTGTCTGGTTATAGCTGTGAATGCTCTCTTGCTCCGAGGGACTTAGTTCAAAAATAAATTCTTGCTGTCCTTCGATCTCTGCCGCCAAAATGCCTGTATATTGCGCAAACATGGTGGAGATGATCACAGGCTCAAACAGCTCATCGACATAGTCCCACACAAGGCGCAGGGAACCATTGTCTTCAAACACTTGATGGTCGAGATAAACCTGCGAGGTTTGGCCTGCGCCCATCTGGAATTCCCCTAGTTCATTCCAACTTGCTTCCCCGGATTCCTTGTTTCCAAGCAGAATACTGGTAAAGACGATCGGCATAACGGAGCGTGTCCCATATTGGTGATATTTCGACAACTCCCGGATCATCTCGATTCCATCGTAATGGCGATGCTCCAATGCCTCGAGCAAACGTTCCTGAATCGCGACCGCCTTCTCCCAGAAAGTGAGATGTGCCCGCAAATCGATCTCCAACAGGATCACGGAGGTAAAGTCACCGATCAGGCTATTTACATCCTCATGAAATGGTAACCGGTTAAAGACCGTGAGATTGATCGCAAAATGAGATTGGTTACTCCAATACCCGAGAACTTGCGCATAAGCCGCACACAGAACAGCAGACGGTGTTACATTATGCTCATTCGCCTTGCGTTTCAATTGCTCCCAGTCTGCTCTGGCAAAAGTTTGCTCAAATCGCTTGAAGTGTGGCGAATCAATGCTGCTTGGTTCCTGCTTCATCGGCAAGATCGGTGCCAGAGGGAACGTGGATAGCTGATCCAGCCAATAGGCTTTATCTCTTTCATACGTGTTCGTCTTTTTAAATGCTTCCAAAGCCAAAATGTAGTCGCGATAGGTGCTATCCAACACTGGTGCCTGCCAATCAGGCTGTTGATAAAATTTCATCAGCAGCTTGCCCATTAGTTGGGTACTCGCACCATCAGCGATCAGCATATCGTAGCTGATAAACAAATAGTGGGTATCGGCTGACAGCTTGAACGCTTTATATTCAAAGAGTGGCCACTGGTCGGTCGCAAATACATAGTGTGACGTGCGCTCGCGTTCTTGCAAAATCCACTGCTGTTGCGCATCAGCATCTAGATGCGTCAAATCGAGGATCTCTATCTGGTAAGCTGGTACATGCTGTAAAATTTTTTGTTCGCCCGTAGGCAAGATAATCGCACGCATCATGGGCTGGTAGGCAATGACTTTATTCAATGCTTCATTTAGCGTATGCATATCTGCTTGTGTTTCCAGCTCCGCATAACCATGGGTTGCAACTCCGCCCATTTCAAAATGATCTTCCCTTCCCATGAGATAAGCCATTTGCACATCTGTGAGCGGAAATGGCTCATGCATGTTAGCGGGATCTGGTGTGAGAACTGGATAAACGACTGCTCGGGTCACGTCTCCACTATTAATCAAATGAGCCAGTTTGGAAATCGTCTGGTGACTCAAAAAGTCGCGCAGATTGACATCGATCCCCAGCTCTTTGCTGATACGCGTGCGGATTTGGACCATAAGGACGGAGTTGCCACCCAACTCAAAGAAGTGATCCTCTACGCCGACACGCTCAAGCCCTAATACCTCGGCCCAAATCTGGGACAGCTTTTCTTCATAAGCGTTGCTTGGTGCGACATACCTTGATTCTATCTCTTGTTTCGTATCTGGCTGTGGCAACGCCTTACGATCGACCTTCCCATTGGGTGTCAGTGGGATTTCATCCAGCTCGATGAAGTACGTTGGCACCATGTATTCTGGCAGCTCGCGCAAGAGATAGATGCGCAGCTCCTCTGCTGTCACTTCTTCCTCTTCCCTGCTGTAATAGGCACATAAATATTTCTTGCCGCGATGATCTGTCTGGTCGACTACGACAGCTTGCCGGACGAAATCATGGGCCAAGAGTCTTCCCTCAATCTCTCCCAATTCAATGCGATAGCCACGGATTTTGACCTGATGATCTTTGCGTCCCAAAAACTCGATGAAGCCTTCGGGATGGAACACCCCATAGTCGCCAGTCCGATAGAGTCTGCCCCGTTCAGGATGGAGGATGAAGGCTGCGCTTGTCTTCTCCTCATCATGCAGATATTCCTTGGCAAGACCAATGCCCCCGATGTAGAGTTCCCCTTGCACACCGATAGGACAATGCTGCAATTGCTGATTTAACACATAGAACTGCTGATTGGCGAGTGGTATCCCATAGGGAATGGAGCGCATTCCTGCTGGCAAGTTTTCCGGGATCGGGTAATAAATCGACCAGATTGAAGCCTCGGTTGCTCCTCCCAAGCTAATGACTTGGGCTTTCGAAAAGTGGCGCTTGATCTTCTGCGGCAGATGCAGAGCGATCCAGTCTCCGCTGAGCAGTACTACCTTCACTTGTTCCTGCAAAAAGGAAGACTCTATATTATCCAGCAGCATCTCCATGATCGCCGGTACGGAGTTCCAGATAGTAATCCGATGTTCTTCTAGCGCCTGACGCACCTCGAATACGTCACGCTGATCTTGGATCATGACCAGAGCCGCCCCTGCTCCCAAGGCCCCGAAGATATCATAGACGGATAAATCGAAGCACATGGAGGATAGGCCAATAATCCGATCCGTCTCATTCACCTCGTATTTTCGGTTGATGTCCTGAATGGTATTGGCGCAGGCTCCATGGGTAATAACCACCCCTTTTGGTCTGCCCGTACTGCCAGACGTATAGATGACATACGCCACATCGTCAGGATTGTGGTTATCCGTCATCTCATCGGGTGCATAGCTGGCCAAGCCTTCCTGTTCGTACAGGTCAGGCTGCAACAACAGCTTGCAATCGCTGTTTTCCAGGAGATAGCTTCTGCGCTCTTCTGGATACGCAGGATCAACGGGAACATATGCCGCTCCTGATTTAAGGACACCCAACAGATTCACAATGGTTCCAACCTGACGGCTTGCTAGGACCGCTACTCGATCCTGCCGCCCTATTCCCTGTGCCTGCAAATAACGGGCTACTTGATTGGAACGCTCATCAAGTTCACGATATGTGAGGTGTTGTTCTTGGCAGATTACAGCCGCTGCATCCGGTACCCGCTGTGCCTGTTCGGCAAACAAGGCATGCAGAGTCGTGTACGGGATTTCTTCTGCTGTCTGGTTATAGCTGTGAATGCTCTCTTGCTCCGAGGGACTTAGTTCAAAAATAAATTCTTGCTGTCCTTCGATCTCTGCCGCCAAAATGCCTGTATATTGCGCAAACATGGTGGAGATGATCGCAGGCTCAAACAGCTCATCGACATAGTCCCACACAAGGCGCAGGGAACCATTGTCTTCAAACACTTGATGGTCGAGATAAACCTGCGAGGTTTGACCTGCACCCATCTGAATTTCCCCTAGTTCATACCAGCTTACTTCCCCGGTTTCCTTGTTTCCAAGCAGAATACTGGTAAAGACGATCGGCATAACAGAGCGTGTCCCATACTGGTGATATTTCGACAACTCCCGGATCATCTCGATTCCATCGTAATGGCGATGCTCCAATGCCTCGAGCAAACGTTCCTGAATCGCGACCGCCTTCTCCCAGAAAGTGAGATGTGCTCGCAAGTCGATCTCCAACAAGATCACGGAGGTAAAATCACCGATCAGGCTATTTACATCCTCATGAAATGGTAACCGGTTAAAGACAGTGAGATTGATCGCAAAATGAGATTGGTTACTCCAGAAAGAAAGTACTTGGGCATAAGCCGCACACAGTACGGCAGACGGTGTTACATTATGCTCATTCGCCTTACGTTTCAATTGCTCCCAGTCTGCTCTGGCAAAAGTTTGCTCAAATCGCTTGAAGTGTGGCGAATCAATGCTGCTTGGTTCCTGCTTCATCGGCAGGATCGGTGCCAGAGGGAACGTGGATAGCTGATCCAGCCAATAGGCTTTATCTCTTTCATACGTGTTCGTCTTTTTAAATGCTTCCAAAGCCAAAATGTAGTCGCGATAGGTGCTATCCAACACTGGTGCCTGCCAGTCAGGCTGTTGATAAAATTTCATCAGCAGCTTGCCCATCAGTTGGATACTCGCACCATCAGCGATCAGCATATCGTAGCTGATAAACAAATAGTGGGTATCGGCTGACAGCTTGAACGCTTTATATTCAAAGAGTGGCCACTGGTCGGTCGCAAATACATAGTGTGACATACGCTCGCGTTCTTGCAAAATCCACTGCTGTTGCGCATCAGCATCTAGATGCGTCAAATCGAGGATCTCCATCTGGTAGGCTGGTACATGGTGCAAAATTTTTTGTTCGCCCGTTGGCAAGATAATCGCACGCATCATGGGCTGGTAGGCAATGACTTTATTCAATGCTTCATTCAGCACATGCATGTCTGCTTGTGTTTCCAGCTCCGCATAACCATGGGTTGCGACTCCGCCCATTTCAAAATGGTCTTCCCTTCCCATAAGATAAGCCATTTGCACATCTGTGAGCGGAAATGGCTCATGCATGTTAGCGGGATCTGGTGTGAGAACTGGATAAACGACCGCTCGGGTCACATCTCCACTATTAAGCAAATGAGCCAGTTTGGAAATCGTCTGGTGACTCAAGAAGTCGCGCAGATTGACATCGACCCCCAGCTCTTTGCTGATACGCGTGCGGATTTGGACCATAAGGACGGAGTTACCACCCAACTCAAAGAAGTGATCTTCTACGCCGACACGCTCAAGCCCTAACACTTCAACCCAGATTTGCGCAAGCTTTTCCTCGATGTTCGTACGAGGAGCCACATATCTGGCATCCAGCTCTTGTTTCGTATCTGGCTGTGGCAACGCCTTACGATCGACTTTCCCATTGGGTGTCAGTGGGATTACATCCAGCTCGATGAAGTACGTTGGCACCATGTATTCCGGCAGTTCGCGCAAGAGATAGATGCGCAGCTCTTCTGTTGTCACTTCTTCCTCTTCCCTGCTGTAATAGGCACACAAATATTTCTTGCCACGATGATCTGTCTGGTCGACTACGACAGCTTGCCGGACGAAATCATGGGCCAAGAGTCTTCCCTCGATCTCTCCCAACTCAATGCGATAGCCACGAATTTTGACCTGATGATCTTTGCGTCCCAAAAACTCGATGAAGCCTTCGGGGTGGAACACCCCATAGTCGCCAGTCCGATAGAGTCTGCCTAGTTCAGGGTGGGGGATGAAAGCTGCGCTTGTCTTCTCCTCATCATGCAGATATTCCTTGGCAAGACCAATGCCCCCGATGTAGAGTTCTCCTTGCACGCCGATAGGACAATGATGCAATTGCTGATTTAACACATAGAACTGCTGATTGGCGAGTGGCATCCCATAGGGAATGGAGCGCATACCTGCTGGCAAGGTTTCTGGGATCGGGTAATAAATCGACCAGATGGAAGCCTCGGTTGCTCCTCCCAAGCTGATGACCTGGGCTTTCGTAAAGTGGCGCTTGATCTTCTGCGGCAGATGCAGAGCGATCCAGTCTCCGCTGAGCAGTACTACCTTCACTTGTTCCTGCAAAAAGGAAGACTCTATATTATCCAGCAGCATCTCCATGATCGCCGGTACGGAGTTCCAGATAGTAATCCGATGCTCTTCTAACGCCTGACGCACCTCGAATACGTCACGCTGATCTTGGATCATGACCAGAGCCGCCCCTGCTCCCAGTGCCCCGAAGATATCATAGACGGATAGATCGAAGCACATGGAGGACAGGCCAATAATCCGATCCGTCTCATTTACCCCGTATTTTCGGTTGATGTCCTGAATGGTATTGGCGCAGGCTCCATGGGTAATAACCACCCCTTTTGGTCTGCCCGTACTGCCAGACGTATAGATGACATACGCCACATCGTCAGGATTGTGGTTATCCGTCATCTCATCGGGTGCATAGCTGGCCAAGCCTTCCTGTTCGTACAGGTCAGGCTGCAACAACAGCTTGCAATCGCTGTTTTCCAGGAGATAGCTTCTGCGCTCTTCTGGATACGCAGGATCAACGGGAACATATGCCGCTCCTGCCTTGAGGACACCCAACAGATTCACAATGGTTCCAACCTGACGGCTTGCTAGGACCGCTACTCGATCCTGTCTCCCCATTCCCTGTGCCTGCAAATAACGGGCTACTTGATTGGAACGCGCATCAAGCTCACGATATGTGAGGTGTTGTTCTTGGCAGATTACAGCCGCTGCATCCGGTACCCGCTGTGCCTGTTCGGCAAACAAGGCATGCAGGGTCGTGTATGGGATTTCTGCTTGCGTATGATTAAACGCAGCAATCTGTATCCTATCTTTCTCGCCAATCTGGAGTGGTTCAGGCGTATTCCCTTGTAACAAACTATCTACCATGCTAGAGAAATGACCAAACATCGTCTCCATTAACTCTGGTTCAAACAACTCATCCACATAATCCCAGAATATCCACAGCTCATCCGCTAGCAAGGTTGCCTGGAAATCAATATAAACTTGTGATGTCTGAGTAATCCCCGTCTTGAGATCGCCCAATTGCTCCAAGCCAGGACGACCCGCCTGCTGCTCTCCCGTCAATACAGAGGTGAATACGTAAGGCATGACTGCTTTACCATGCATCCAATCATGATATTTGACCAACTCGCGGATCAGTTCAACGCCTTCAAAATGTCGATGCTCTAATGCTTCAATTAGTACCTGCTGTACATAACGTGCTTTCTCCCAAATCGTTGGCTGAGATGCAAAATGAATCCCCAAAAGCAAATTGGATGTAAAGTCACCAACTATTTGTTCCACATCAGGATGGAATGGATAGCGGTTAAAGACAGTCAGATTGATCGCAATGTCTGATTGGTTGCTCCAGAGTGCCAGAATCTCTGCATAGATCGTGGCAAATAAAGCGGAAGGTGTAACCCCATGCTCAAGTGATATACGCTTCAGCTTCTCCCATTGCTTCTTGCTATAGATTCGTTCTTTACGTTGAAAAGTGGGTAGTTGAATGTCATTCGGGTTACATCTGAGTGGCAATGCCGGAGCCTGTGGAAAGCTTTCCACCTTCTGCAACCAAAATTGCTTGTCAGTCTCATAAACTTCCGATTGCTTCAATGCTTTGTACGCCATCATATAATCGCGGAAGGTAAACGACGAATCAGGCAACTCTGCATCGGGATTCTCATAATATCTCATCAAATCCCGACCAATGATATCCATACTGGCCGCATCGGCAATCAACAGGTCTCGGCCCATACATAAAAGATGCTTATTCTCAGAGAGTCGATATGCCTTAAATTCAAACAGCGGCCATTGATCCGTGGGAAACACGTAGTGGGACATACGATTGCGCTCGGCATGAATGCAAGCCTGCTGTGCCGCTTCATCAAGCTCACCCAAATCCACAACCTCAATCTGATACGCTGGGACATGCTCCAGAATTTGTTGCTCGCCGGTCGGCAAAATAATCGCTCGCAACATGGGATGACGACTGATTACTTTGTTTAGGCTGGCATTGAATCGCCCTATATCAATCGTTGTTTCCACTTCTGTATAGACATGTGTAGATACTCCGCCTAATTCAAACTCGGCATTTCGGCCCAAAAAGTACGCCATCTGTATATCCGTTAATGGGAAGGGCTGATAGAGATGTTCGAAATCAGCCTTCGCTTCCGGGTATGGAGAGACTTCTGCGGAAGCTTTGACTGTATGGTCATCCTTTAATGTTACTTCCCTTGCAGGCTCTAGCTTGGAACAATAGCTTATGAGCTGCTGCAGATAGAAGATAAAATCATCAGCAACCCTGCTTATTGTCTCTTCCCGATATTCCTGCTGGTTATAGTGGATAGCAAGGCGGAACTGGCCCCCCATGACCATGCAAGTGATATCAATGGCGTGGGCTCTTTGTGAAGAAGGGTCGAGCATTTGCCCTGTGCCCACAGGAGATACGCTATATACCTCATCCATTTCCTGATCGAATTGCCCTAAATAGTTGAAGCAGATTTCCGGTGCTTTAGAAAACGTCAGCTCTCGCTTATTTTCGTTAGCAGTCAAATATTTCAGGATTCCATAGCCGATCCCGCGATTCGGAACACCTTGAAGCGTTTCGTGAACCTTGCTGATTTGCTCACCGCAATCATCCGTATCGATTATTTCCAGAGCAAGCGGATACATCGACGTAAACCATCCGATGGTTCTACTGACGCTTATCTCAGACAAAATTTCTTCACGTCCATGCCCTTCCATACCGATTAAGAAGCGATCTTCTTTTGTCCATTTTTTTAGAGTCAGACCAAGAGCCGCCAAAAGTATTTCATTTGTTTCCACACGCACTGCTTTGCCAGCTACACGCAAGAGGTGCATCGTTTCCTTTTTGTTTAGTTCCCGTTCCAATATGTGTGTATCCTTGACAAGATTGCTCTTCGTTTGCTGGTCTTTGGGCAACGGAGAGATGCTGTATGCTTCGAACTTTTGCCAATAATCTTTCTCTTTTAATAGCGGCTGCTGATTTGCATAGGCTGCTAGCCCTTTTGCCCACGATTGATAAGAAGACGTCTTTTTGGGAAGCTGAAGCTCTTTTTGCTCCAACGCTTGTTTATATACCTGAGCCAAATCCTCAAGCAAAATGCGCCAAGATACTCCATCGATGACAAGATGGTGAATGACAATTAAGAGGTGGTCTCCTGTACTTGTCTGGAAGAGTCCTGCCTTGACGAGTGGGCCTTTGGTGATATCTATGCTTCTTTGGATTTCGTTTGCTTTTTCCAGCATCGTTTGCTCGATCTCGGTCTGCTCGCGAAGATCGAACAACGCCAATTCATAGAGAGGGTCTTTCTCTCCTCTATTGGTTTGAATAATCTGTGGCCCATTTATCTGGTAAACCATTCGTAGTGCATCATGATGAATAAACAAATGGGTCAACGCTTTTTCTAGTGCTTCTTTCTCAAAACCTGATTCTCTGTAAAGCATGAAGGCTTGATTCCAATGTCCGCGATGTGGAATCTCCTGGTCAAAGAACCAATGCTGAATCGGAGTAAGCTCCACATTCCCTGTTACCACACCCTGGTCACAGCTTTTGGTAGAACGCTTCATTACTTTCGCCAATTGCGCTACCGTTGGATGGTCAAACAAATCTTTGATGCCGACTTGCAGTCCATGTTTTTGCAGGCGAGAAGAGACTTGAATGGCCTTGATCGAGTCACCGCCAAGCGCAAAGAAATGATCGTCAATGCCAAGCTGTGTAACTCCCAGAACATCTTGCCACACCTTAACCAGGTTCATCTCGGCCTCGTCACGCGGTGCCAAATATTCAGTATTTCCCTGCTCCTGAATGTTTGGCAGCGGCAGTGATTTACGGTCGATTTTGCCACTCTGATTTAACGGGTAGCTATCCAGTTGCATGTAATAGGAGGGAACCATATAACTAGGCAACCGCGCCAGCAAATACGCGCGCAAATCCTCTTCATCAAGGGGTTCGGACATGATCAGATAGGCACACAGATACTTCCCTCCACGCATATCTTCATTCATCGTTACCAATGCTTGCCTGATGGAGCGATAGTTAAACAAATGCGCTTCGATCTCACCCATTTCAATACGGAACCCTCTGATTTTTAGCTGGAAATCCATCCGGCCCATGTATTCGATATTGCCGTCAGGCAGCAATCGACACAAGTCGCCTGTTTTGTACATTTTTGCTCCGGGGGTAAACGGATTTCGGACAAAAACCTCTTCCGTCAGCTCAGGACGATTCACATACCCTCTGGCCAAGCCTGCTCCTGCAATGCACAGTTCCCCCGGTACGCCCAACGGTTGAAGCTGATGATCCCGATCCACAATATACAACTGGATATTCTCCACTGGCTTCCCGATCAGAACGGTAGACACCTCTGTCCCAGCCGGACAATCATAATAAGAGACATGGATAGTAGCTTCGGTTGGTCCATACAGATTTGAGAGGATGAGCGAAGTATTACCTCTCCAGAGCTGATTAAAACGATTCACATGCTGAGCGGAAAGCGCCTCTCCGCTTGCGAATACTTTTTGAATGGTAGAGAGTCGCTTCACATGATTGTCGCCGTATTCGAGATAATCCAAAAAAGCTTGAAGCATGGATGGGACAAAATGAATGACAGTCACACCCTGTTGTTCGACAGTTTGAATAATCGTCTCAGGCTCTTTTTCTCCGCCCGGTTCGAGAAAGCAAAGCGTTGCTCCCTGGAAGAACCACCAGCATAGCTCAAAGACAGACACATCAAAGGTATACGCTGTCTTCTGCATGATCACGTCATTTTCCGTGATCGGATACTGATGTTGCATCCAGCACATATTGTTGATCACAGCATGGTGTTCAATCATTACGCCTTTAGGCATCCCTGTCGAGCCAGAGGTATAGATGACATAAGCCAGATCGGCCGAAACATTAATACATTCCAGATCAGAAGAATCTCCTTGGTAAAGAGCTTTATCATCCAGATCCATGACGATTTGCTCCACATCCAGTTCTTGTATGAACGGAGACTGGGTCAGGAGCAATTTGGCTTCGCTGTCTTTGAGCAAGAAGCGAATGCGCTCGGCTGGATTGGCAGGATCGATGGGGACATACGCGCCGCCTGCCTTATGAATAGCCAGAATGGCAATCATCATCTCAAATGATCGTTCTACCATCAAACCGACTATTTGATTGGGCCCGATCCCCTCTCGACGCAATACCCGAGCCAACTTATTGGAACGTTCGTGCAATTCCCGGTAGGTCATGGACCGATCTCGGAAAAGAAGCGCCGTTTTTTCTGGATGCCTCCTCGCTGATTCTGTAAACACCTGATGCAGCAGCTTGTCTTTGGGATATGACATCTTTGTCTGGTTGTAATGATGTGATAGCTCATTTTGCTCTGCATCTGTGAGTATACATAGTTTGCCTATTTCTACTGAGGGATCACTAAGAATTGTCTTTACCACTTCCCGGATATGGCCAGCCACTTTTTCCATATGCTCCTGCTCGTAGACAAGGCCGTTATATTTCAGTGTGATGGCTAATTCCTCAGTCGGGATCACAATCAGATTAAAATCATAGTTGGTCTGTTCAAACAGATCAAAATCATACAGTTTTAGCCCCTGAAAATCATGGCCGCCTAGCAAATCTACTTCAAGCGGCACATTTTCAAAAGCGATAATGTGATGAATCAGGCCTTGTGACAACTCAGAAGCAGCCTGAATCTTGGAAAGCGGAAAATAACTATGCTCTTCCGAAGCCAGCATCTGTGTCTGCATCCGTTTCATTAGCTCTGTAAAGCGTATCCCCGCTTCAAATTGAACACGCACGGGATTCGTATTGATAAACAGGCCGATCATCTGCTCAATTCCTGAAATCGGAGCTTGTCGACCAGATACAACCGCGCCGAACAATACATCGTCAGCGTTGTTATAGCGCTTCAGAATAATACTCCAGATGGATTGAACAACCGTATTGAGCGTTACATGATGCTCTTTCGCCAACCGTTTCAGGCGTGCTGTTTCTTCTTTGGAAATCGTGAGCTGTACCTTTTGTTGTTGGTATCCAGAAGACTTTTCCTTCTTCGCCCATGGCAACAAGGTAGGCTCGTCTACTCCCTCAATGTAATCGCTCCAGTATGCACCTGCCTTTTGCTGATTCTGCTGATGCAACCATTGCAAATAGGTGGAAAACGGTTTCGGCTCCGGCAACCGGGGATCGGTGTTTTCCGCCATGGCCTGATAAATCGCAAAGAGCTCCTCGATAATTGGCCCGAGGCTCCAACCATCCACAATGATATGGTGAAAACTGAGCAGCAGGTGAAAATCGGCTTTTCCCTTTTTGAAAACAGATAGGCGGATCAGTAAGTCGCGCGTCAGGTCAAAGCCTTTGGCCCGGTCCTGCTCTTTCAAAGAGGCAAGTAAGTCTGCCTGCTCCTGCCCTGAATAGAAGGAGAGGTCCGTATAGCTGATCTTGCTTTTTCTTTTTTCTAGCACGATTTGGATCGGTTGCTTTGCTTTCTCTGTATTGAAAACCGTACGGAAAACATCATGACGCATAATCAAAAGCTGTAGGCTTTGCTCCAATAAAGATTTCTGAAGATCTCCTTTGATTCCAAAGGAAAGCTGAACGAAGAACGACTGATCATTGGGATCGAGTAAGGAGTGGTAGAGAATTCCTTCCTGCATCGGTGTTAATGGATACACTTTTTGCAGTAATTGTTGAGAAGACATATGTTTACCCCCATGATTATTGAATGGTTTCCTTTAATTCCTCTTCTAATTCCTTTATTTCATCTATGGATAGACCCAGTTCATCAAGTAGAACAGGCGTCTCATCAACGCCATCGGCATTTGCGCTACTCTCTGGGGCATGAGCCTGATTTCCTAGTAAAAAAGAAGAGAGACCTGCAATAGTAGGCTGATTGAACAAATCTTTTACCTGAATCATGACGTCCTGTTCACGAAGGCGTGCACATATCTGGATTGCCTTAATCGAATCTCCCCCTAAATGAAAATAATTGTCCATAATACCAACCAGCGGGATTCCTAGCACCTCTTGCCAGACTTGAACAAGCTGTTGCTCTGTTTCATTGCGTGGCGCCATGTACGCTTGGCTTTGTAAGTCCTCCCAGTCTGGCTCCGGCAAAGCACGACGGTCTACCTTGCCATTTGTGTTTAACGGGAGAGAGGCCATTTGGTGGAAAGAAGCTGGTAGCATATAGTATGGAAGGGACTTCGCTAGCTGGACACGTAGTTCTTGGACATTTACCTCGTAATTCGCTACAAAATAGGCGCATAGTTGATCCAATCCTGTAGTCGACGTCCAATTAATCACTACAGCCTCTTTCACTCCTTCCAGCTCCAGAAGACTATGCTCGATCTCACCTAGCTCGATGCGAAAGCCTCTACGCTTCACCTGATGATCTACCCGCCCAATAAATTCGATGGTCCCATTAGGCAGCCAACGAGCTAAATCCCCTGTCTTGTACATCCGTTCCCCAGGGTAAAACGGATGTGGGACAAATTTCTTGGCGGTAAGCTCCGGATTGTTCAGATAACCGCGAGCCAGACCATCCCCGGAAATACATAGCTCTCCAATGGCGCCATAAGGTTGCATTTGATTTTTCTTGTTGAGGATAAACACCTGTGTATTGGCAAGTGGCACACCGATCGGGACAGTTCCGAGCTCCTCGTCTACCTCGTCCACCGCATGATAGGTAGCATAGACTGTACTCTCTGTTGGACCATATACATGCAGGATTGCTCCCTTTCCCATATAAGCGAGGGCTTTTTGGACATGTCGCAGAGAGACTCGTTCTCCGCCAAAAAGGACTTTGCGCACGCCGGAAAAGCTTTCCATATTGTGATCTACCAGTGTGTTGAACAAAGCTGTCGTTACGAAAAAAATGGTTACTCGCTGCTCTTTTATTTGCGAAAGCAATCCGGTCATATTGAGAAGTGTTTCATGATCAAGTAGCACCAGCTTGGCGCCATTTAGCAACGCACCGAAAATATCAAAGGTGGAGCCATCAAAAGCGAAGTTGGACAATTGCAAGATTGTGTCGTCCGACGTGATTTCCAGATAATTTGTGGTCTTTATTACTCTGGTTACGTTGAAGTGCTGGGTCAAAATACCCTTGGGCTTCCCAGTCGATCCAGAGGTATACATCACGTAGGCGAGATGATCAGGTTGACAAGTGCGTAAGGGATCCTGATTCCACTCAGGATTCGTCGCTGCGAGCATATCCTCCAGCACCAGCACCTGAAAAGCCTCGCCATGCTTTATCCCTTCTTCGACCTCTCTCCATTTCTCCCACATTTCTCTTTGGATCAGGACGATTTTGGGTTTGGCGTCAGACAAGATCATACCAAGCCGTTCAACAGGATTTCTCGGATCGAGTGGGACGTATGCAACGCCCGCTTTGAGAATACCGAAAATTCCGGCAATCATAGTGGGAGAACGCTCAGTAAAAAGCCCGATCAGTTCGTCAGGTTGGACCCCTATTTGCTGAAGCTGATGAGCAATCCGGTTTGCGCGCTGGTTAAGCTCCTCATAAGCTATCGTCTCTTGACCATATACAAGTGCGGTCTGTTTCGGCACTGCTTTCACCTGTTGCTCAAATAGATCAGCGATCGTCTTCTGTCTGGGGTAGTTCGTTTTCGTCTGGTTTTTTTCTGCTAGAAAGTGGTGTTTTTCCTCAGCGGTAAGCATTTCGATCTCATCGAGACCTATCGAGACATCTAGGCTTACAGACTCGATGACAGTTTGGATATGACCTGCCATGCGTTGGATATCCTCGCTCGAAAAATGCTCTTGGCGGTAGATCAGGCGCAGCATTAGTTGATCGGATTTTGACATGACCGTAATGCTAAGCGGGTAATGGGTATGCTCAATGACACGCTTCTCGCCTGCATGTACACCGTCTTCTTGCCATTGCCTTCTCCACGCTTGATTCGCAGGGCTGTTGTCAAAAACCAACAAATGATCAAAAAGGGGAGCCCCTAATGTTACACGCTGAATCTCGGACAAAGGCACATATTCATGCTTCTTGGCGAGCCTGGTTTGTTCGTGAATGCTTTGCAACAACTCCTGAAATGTCTGCTCCTGTGCCCTTTTTACCCGCAGAGGTAAGGTGTTTATGAAGAGCCCAACCATCTTTTCCACCCCAGAAAGCTCGGCTGGACGTCCAGCTACCACCGTACCAAAAACAACATCCGTGCGGTCGTTATAGGCTTGCAATACGATTCCCCAGATTGCTTGGAACACGGAACTTAGTGTCACCTGATTTTGTCGGGCGATATGCGTAAGCCGCTGTGTTACCGCTAGATCGAGGAACACATCATACTCTCCAGCAACAGAGGAGACATCACGTAGCTTGCTCCCTACTGGCAAGGGGGCGATTTCCTCATACCCATGCAATTCATTCTGCCAATATTCGAGAGCACTGCTCCGATCTTGTTTCCACAACCATTTCATATAGTGGCTGTACGGCTGAGTGGGAGGCAATTGGTCTAGCGTTCTATTCAATAGTGAATGATAGATCTGCACCAGATCGCCCAAAATGATATCTGCGCACCACCCGTCCATCAGAATGTGATGAAAACTGATCAAGAGGGTCCATTCCTTTTCGCCCTTCTCGATGATCTGCAAGCGGATCAAAGAGTCTTTTGTAAGATCAAACCCTCGCTCCCGGTCCTCCCTGATTAGCTGTTCTACCCATTCCTCCACGGGAAAATCAACTGATTCGATAAGGCGTTTTTGCACTTTTATCATTAGCGGTCGCTCCCTGAGGACGACCTGCATCGGCTGTTTTACCTGTTCATGCAAAAAGGTAGTACGTAGTACCTCGTGGCGTTGGACAAGTAATTCAAAGCTTTTCGCTAGTACCGTCACATGCAGATCACCTGTAACAGGCAGCACGATCTGCACTTGATAAGAGGTATCATCTTGATCAGCCAATGCGTGAAAGAGCATCCCTTCCTGCATCGGTGAGAGTGAATAGATATCTTGAACATGTTCTCTGGAAAAAGTCGTCATGTTTTTCCCCCGCCTCACTCAAAATGCTTACTGTATGCTTTCTAGCAGGAAATCGTAGATTCGTTCCATTTCATCCTGCTTCAGTTCCCTTTGTATGAAATCTCTAGGGGTCCGATCGCCACCTGACGACCCTGCTCGTTAAGAATGTAATCCGTGCATGAGGGATGGAGTCTCTATAGGCATAATTGGCGCACAAAAAGACAGAGCATGTGCTCGCAGTAGTACTGCAAATGCTCGCTTATGTAGGGTCCGTATGCATTCACATAGGCAACATGTTGCATCTATCTATCGATTGACTAAATCCCGTGATGCTGTAGAGCCGCCGTAATCATCAAAAGCAGAGAAGGCAATGTCACTGGGGTCAAATGAAACACTTACGTGGGTGGCAGTGTCGTTACTGTAATGGCGTATTTCTGAGGGAATTGCTCGAATTTGCATGAAAATACGGGGCAAGCTTGTCCGAATGCCCTTTCACTTGTTGCTCACATAAAATCATCCACGACTTCCTCATTGTGGTTGCAAGCCCACCTCAATGGAGTGAATAAGTACTTGCTGGGGGGACAACTTGAAGTATTTCTGTATTCTTCTGAAATTCATATCGCCAATGGAGCAGATGCCAGCCTTGTGCATTTCAGCGACATGGGTCAACAATTGAACCATGATGCCACTGTCAATCCCTGCATAGAAATACCCCAAACCACCGTATTTCGGCATTGTCACATCAGCGTTATAAATGAGATAGATAGAAAACGCAGATGACTGAAAGATTTCCTTATTCATGGAATAATGTGCATCCTCAGTAATTACACAAGTATTGCTGACCATTTGCAGGACATTTTCAATCGGGTTGTAGTAATAAAGTCCCGCTTTTACGTTTTCTACACGATGATCTTTGATATAGACATACAGATCAATTGGATAAAGGCCGCCAGCCGTTGCATAGTTGTAACGGATTTCGTCCTCGCGTCGATATTGTTTAAATACCGAAATCAGACTGGAAAAGACATCGAATGGAACCTTTTTCTTTTCTTCAAATTGACGCCAGGTTCTACGAGCTGTAATGACCTCGGGAAACTCACTCTCTGCCAAGGGGACGTTCGTTTGGGTTGTTTGCGGTAAAGATCGGGACAATTTTTCCAGCCTAAATGCCTCGTATTGAGCCGGATCAAGAAATGTTTCTGACGAGTACGAATGAGAGATAAGATGTTCTTGGGGGAAATAGATCTCTTGAGGGGTTAGAAGTGTATGAACCAGAATGCGATTTGCAATCAGGTCGCGGACAAAATCTGCGACTTGATCAGGATTTGCCTGTGGAAAACGAGAGATGAGATCGGGAATCTTGATTCCTTTTTGTGTCAAATAATAAAACGTCGGAAACAATCCCAATACAGTACCTGAATAAGATAGCAATTCAATGCGGATTTCATCACCCTGCTGTTCCCACCTGACCGAAGGCGACCAAAAGTATTCACAATCTTCGTGGAAGGGTTTCATCATTTTTTTGGTTACTTGCTGTTGCATGACCTTTATCCCCTTTTCTTTCATAATCTATTTATCTTCACATAAGGCCCGCCGCTACAGGGGTAGGCTCTTCGCTTTCTCGTGGAACAGAAGGCCCGTTGTACCGTACTACTTCACCAGGTATGCCTACAACTGTGCAGTTAGGAGGAACTTCCTTCAGAATGACCGCTCCAGCTCCAATTTTGGAGTTATCTCCCACCCTAATCGGTCCCAATACTTTTGCACCTGCACTGATGATGACGTTGTTGCCTATCGTGGGATGCCGTTTTCCTGTATCCTTGCCAGTTCCCCCAAGGGTGACACATTGATATAGAGTCACATGATTGCCGATCTCTGTCGTTTCCCCAATAACAATGCCCATACCATGATCAATAAAGACGGCCTCTCCGATCTTGGCTCGCGGATGAATGTCAACTCCGGTTAGAAATCGGTTAACTACAGAAATCATACGCCCTGCCAGGAAAAACCCTTTTTTGTAAATGCCATGAGCAATACGGTGAAGCAAAAGGGCGTGGAAGCCGGGGTAACAAAGAATAATCTCCAAGGTGTTTCTGGCTGCTGGGTCCTTAGCTTTGATAAAATCAATGTCCTTCCTCAACTTATGAAACATGGGATCTCTCCTCTTGTTCATAGCGTTACCCATATCGTTAAAACGTCTCTATTTCTGTTGCAAATTTTGCTCCTCGGCGATCCCCCTTTCCTTTGCTTTCAATTCGTTTTGTCCATTCTATACTTCAGAATTCAAATTTTAATATAAAACCACGAATACTAAACGTATAGTATTGAACACAAAGATTATTCTACTACGCAATTATTCGCATGTAAATATTTTACAGTAAAAAAATTACATATAACCCTCTATTTTCTATCGAGAGTTATGATCTTTACATACCGTAATGGAAAATGTTAGAATTCAATTAATAACGATACTAAACATTTAATATTAAATGTTTAGGAAGATGGTGAGGTGCAAACATGACGAGAGCTATGGTGCTAGGACTTTTGTTAAAATCTGGACCGATGTCCGGCTATGAAATACAGCAGAAAATGATATCGGCCAAAACAGACAAGTGGGCTTATGTCCAGCCTGCTTCGATTTACCATGCATTAAAGAAGCTGGATCAAGAAGGATTTGTAGCTTTGGAAACGCTGGAGCAGACTGGGAATCGTTCCAAGGCAATCTATTCGATTACAGCAGAAGGCAAGCAAGAGTTAAAACGGTTGCTGGTCAACGCCTTTCAAAACTCATCTGTTTTGTTTCCCACCGATTTATACACGGCGTTAACTTTCATGGATGAAGCTGAGCTAGATGACATTATCCTCGCTTTGGAAAAGCAGCAACTGGCCATTCAGAAAGTCTATGAGGACTTGAAAGCCGATCAGGAAGAAAAGGCAAAATTTATGGAAATGCCACAAAATGTCCTGTACATATTCCAAAATATCTATGATCAATGTGAGCTGCAGTTGGGCTTTATCAGTAAATTAAAGGAAGACTTTCTGGCCCAAAGACAGAATGCTTCCCCTATAAATTCGATCTGAAATGGCCAAGTAAGGAGTTAAGATGGAGCTAGCTCTCCTAGTAAAAAGTAATCTGCCTGCTTGGCTTTGGTGAACCAAGCTCCCTAACGCAGAAGCTTGTTTCTTCCACTATAATTGAAAATGGCATATTCATTACCAAGAGAAACCTAATAAAGCAAAAAGCAGTATTTGTTGTACATACTGCTTTTTGCTTTTACTTAACATTTTCTGATTATTTTTTTGTTATTGAATAGCGAAACGATGCAATGGCACGCAGACCAGAGTTGAACCGAACACGAGGTCAACAGCAGTACTCATCAGTATAAAACTTGGACATGGTTTATCCCGGAAATTCCTTGACATTTCATATCCGCCTTATCCTCTCGCTCCCGGTTGTTAACAATGAAAAACCAATTGTATAATGGTACCTTCACCGAGCTTACTTTCTATTCTCATTTCAGCGTCATGAATGTTAGCAATCTCCTTACATAATGAAAGTCCGAGCCCGAGGCCTCCTCCATTCGCTCTCGATCTCGATTTGTCGGACATAAAGAAGGGCTCAAAGACTTTTGTTATGTCTTCATCAGGAATACCGATCCCTGTATCTTTCACTTCAAGAATAATTTTTGACTCCGTATTTCTGTATGAACGTAGAAGTATTTTATCGTTGTTCTTCGATGCTTTAATTGCATTGTCTACCAGGTTTGCAAGTAAAATTTTCATCAAATCCTTATCCATTAAAACACTAAGATGCTCCGTCGATATTTCCAGATCCATATTCTTTATGTTCAGCTTTGGAATAAAGGAATGTTTGATTTCTACAAAAAGTTCGTCAAGTGCTCCCTTTTTTAACTCAAAATCTTCTTTTCGCAAAACAATGAGCTCCATAAGCTTAAATGTCAGTTTCTCTAGCCGCTTTCCTTCTTCATAGATAAAGCTTAATGAGTTGATATGAGTCTCTTCATCATATTTATTCGTGCGTAAATAATCCGCATAGCCTATGATCGAAGTTAAAGGAGTCCGAAGTTCATGTACCAGGTTATCGATAAACCTTTGCTTGTCTTCTGAAGATCTTTTAAGCTGGTTTACTTTATCTTCTACATCAACGGCCATCAAATTGAAATTTTCCGCTAACAACCCGATTTCATCATTCGATTTTACCTTTACTCTTTCGCTGAAATTCCCGGCTGCAATTATTCTTGTTGACTGGATCAGTTTATTAATCGGTTTTACGATAAACATGCTCATGATGATGGTAACGATGACCAAAATTGCTGAAACAAGAGCATTTAACTTGATTAAAAGGCTTAATAAGTCTTTTCTATTTTCATAAACACTCGAAATATCTTTCACGTAAGAAAGCTTATAGTGATTATTTTCCAAATAAATATTCTTAGCGATAAATAAGTACGTCTTTTCCCCTAGATCCCGTATGATGTAATTTACTTTATCTGACGGTATGTTTAATTCTTCTCGATGAGTAAGAGTTATCTTGTTGTTTTTAAAATGACTGAAAATAACCTTATTGTTTTCATCTATTACATCTAGATACACCTCCTGTTCCCCGAGGTTTTCCAAGTATGTACGAATCATGGAATCTATGTTTGGTTTGCCAACTCCTTCTGCATCTGGGGTTGAAGATTTTTGAACTTTAAGCAGATATAGATTTGATTCTAAAGAATTAGCAAATCGATCCTGTTCACTTATTCCGGAACGGATCTCCATATTGAGATTGAGCTCAAAGCTGCTATTAATAAGGTATATGGATGCTGGTACAAAAAAGATTTCAAAGATGATTAATGTACATAAAAATATCCTCTGCCAAAATTTCATTTATTCCTCCAGCCTATATCCCAACTTAAATACTGTTTTAATTTCATCTTTCCATCCCAGCTTTTTTCTTAGCTTTTGGATATGGTTGTCGATCGTCCGAGTCTCGCCAACGTAGTCATATCCCCAAATTTTTTCTATGATTTTTTCTCTCGTTAATACGATGTTTTTATTTTGTACTAGAAACACCAATAATTCGAACTCTTTCAAGGTAAGCTCAATTATTTCACCGTTCTTTTTCACCTTCATTTCTTGCAAGTATACTTCTGTGTCTTTAAAATTTATGATGTTGCTTTTTTTATTGTAATGCCTTAACACATTTTCAATCCTGGCCAGCAATTCAATTCCTTCAAAGGGTTTCGTAATATAGTCATCTACCCCCGCTTTTAATCCATACACTTTATCTGTGACAGAACTTTTCGCAGTTAAAAAAATGACAGGTATCCCTAAAGGTTTAATTTTTTCAAATAAAGTAAATCCATCAACTTTTGGAAGCATAACATCCAGTAGTATCAGATCAAAACGATCTTTTTCAATTACATTTAGGGCTTCCTCTCCGTTAAAAACGATTGAACTCTCATAATTTGCCGTATTTAAATTCAATTTAATTAAATTTGCTACTGCGATATCATCTTCAACAACTAAAATTTTTATCATTCTGTTTTTACCTCATTCCTTTTGTAACGATTAGATGGAGTAAGTAGCATTTCGGGCACTTCCTCCATCTAATCGGTCCTACAATTTTTAATTTGCTTTCAGTTCTCTGAAATTCTCACGGTAGTCTTTTTCTACGGAAGGTAGAGTGATTAGTCTGTCATAATTAATCTCATAGCTGGATACTGAATAATTCTTCAGACTAATTGTCATATCTACATCCCTTCCATCTTCCAGATCGCAAAGAACACGTATGGTTCCGGAACTAGCACTCTTACTAACTTTCATCGTATTTTCCTTAACATTTTTCTGTTGTTTATCAAAAAAGTTGATAACCGCAGATTTAACTTTCGCATCATCGATTGTTGTCTCTGAGCTTCGATCTTCATTCGTGAAGGCCGTTAAAGAAACAATTTCACCTGTTTCTTCATTTATGACAATGCGATTAGAAGCGGGCATTGGCTGGTTTAAGTCTTCAGCACGAACAAACTGTACAACGATAACATTTGCCGTATCTTTTTTGGCGTTTTCTTTTAATACAGCTGCATCTTCTTTTGAATATAAATCCATAAAGAACTTAAAGTCTTCTTGCGCGTTCGTTCGATTAACACGCGCCTCACCAAAAGATTTCGCGTCAAGCCCCATATAGTCTTTTAGCGCTTTGGTTGCCATTTTTACCGCTTCTTCATCACTAATCTTTCCATTTGCTACTTTGACTACAGTGGTTTGATTTGTGCCATTTCCTACTTTGCTTGCCACTGTTACGACCTTGTTTTTAGTAGAATGAACCGCGTTTTCGCTTGCAAATACAGCTGCTGTAGCACCGCCTACAATTGTTAGTGCCATTGAAAAAACGAGAATATTTTTTTTGTTCATAGTAATGCCTCCTGAAATTTTTAGTTTTTGGTTTGTGCACGAAACCCTTGTTACAGGTATAGAATATAGCGGTAATATGTAAAAAGTATCTTTCAGTTGTCTCCAAGTTGTAAATTCTATGAAACCATTTCTTTCGTTGTTATAGGAAAGATTGAAAACCACCTGGAGGCTTGCTTCAGGTGGTTTTCAAAAGCGGGTTTTGCATTCCTACCACTGAATGAGATGGGAACATCGTAACCCATTCAATTACTAATATTACTATAGAAAAGAAAAGCAAAGAACAGTATCCAACAACAAATACTGTTCTTTGCTTTATATTTTCAAATTATGCTTCTTTAAGATCAAAACGATCGGCATTCATTACCTTCACCCATGCAGCAATGAAGTCACGCACAAACTTTTCTTTGTTATCGTCTTGGGCATAAACTTCTGCAATGGCACGCAGTACAGAGTTTGAACCGAACACGAGGTCAACAGCAGTTGCTGTACGCAACACTTCACCTGTTTTACGATCACGTCCTTCAAATACGCCGCCGTCTAGAGGCTTCCACTGTACGCCCATGTCTAGCAAGTTAACAAAGAAGTCGTTTGTGAGTATGCCTACACGATCTGTGAATACGCCGTGTTGTGTGCCGCCGTGGTTTGTACCGATCACACGCATCCCGCCAACGAGTGCAGTCATTTCTGGAGCAGTAAGGTTTAATAGCTGTGCCTTGTCTATCAGAAGCTCTGCAGGACTTACACGATACTGCTTCTTCTGATAGTTCCGGAAACCATCTGCGATTGGCTCGAGCACGTCAAAGCTTTCTGCATCGGTTTGCTCTTGTGTTGCATCGCCACGTCCAGGAGCAAATGGAACCGATACATCAAAGCCAGCGTCTTGTGCAGCTTTTTCTACTGCGGCACTACCGCCAAGTACAATCAAATCGGCCATGCTGACTTTTTTACCAAAGTCCTCTTGAATGACTCCCAGGATCGTAAGTACTTTTTCAAGTTTTTTGGGCTCATTTACTTCCCACTCCTTCTGCGGAGCAAGACGGATGCGAGCACCATTGGCGCCACCACGCATATCCGAACCACGGAAGGTACAAGCGGAAGCCCAAGCTGTTGTTACCAGCTCGCTGACGGTAAGACCCGAGTCCAAGATTCGTGTTTTCAGTTCTGCAACATCGGCATCTGTTAGTTCATAATCAGCAGCGGGTATAGGATCTTGCCAAATAAAATCTTCTGCTGGAACCTCTGGGCCTAAATATCTTGAACGAGGCCCCATGTCGCGGTGTGTAAGTTTGAACCATGCAGTTGCAAATGCATCTGCAAACTCCTCTGGATTCTCATAGTAACGACGAGAAATTTTTTCGTATGCTGGATCCATACGCAAGGCCATATCCGCAGTGGTCATCATCGTTGGAACACGCACGGATGCATCTTCTGCATCTGGTGCAAGATGCTCATCAGCAGGATTAACAGCAACCCATTGGTGTGCACCGGCAGGACTCTTGGTCAACTCCCATTCATATCCGAACAGTAGTTCAAAAAAACCATTATCCCATTGTGTCGGATTCGCGGTCCAGGCACCTTCAATACCGCTAGTGATGGCGTCGCGACCTATACCGGAACCGTGTGTACTCTGCCACCCTAATCCCATTGCTTCCAAAGGAGCAGCTTCCGGCTCTGGGCCTACAAGAGCAGCATCTCCTGCGCCGTGAGCCTTCCCAAATGTATGACCACCTGCCACCAGTGCAACGGTTTCTTCATCGTTCATTCCCATGCGTTTGAAGGTTTCGCGGATGTCGCGAGCACTTGCAAGCGGATCTGGATTCCCGTTCGGACCTTCTGGGTTCACATAAATCAGACCCATTTGAACAGCAGCAAGCGGATTCTCGAGCTCACGATCACCGCTGTAACGCTTATCGCCTAGCCATTCCTTTTCAGCACCCCAGTAAATATCTTCTTCTGGATGCCAAACGTCCGCGCGTCCGCCTCCAAAACCGATTGTCTTTCCGCCCATGGATTCAATAGCAGCATTGCCTGCTAGGATGTACAAGTCCGCCCAAGAGATCTTGTTGCCATATTTTTGCTTGATCGGCCATAGCAGTCGACGAGCTTTATCAAGGTTGGCATTGTCTGGCCAACTGTTAAGTGGTGCAAAACGCTGTGTGCCCGTTCCAGCCCCGCCTCGTCCGTCTCCTGTACGATATGTACCAGCGGAATGCCAAGCCATACGGATAAATAACGGCCCGTAATGTCCGTAGTCGGCAGGCCACCAATCTTGGCTGTTTGTCATTAGATCATAAAGATCCTGTTTGAGAGCATGGTAGTCCAACTTTTTGAACTCTTCTGCATAATCGAAGTCCTCGCCCATAGGGTTAGATTTCCTGTCATGCTGATGCAGGATGTTCAAGTTCAACTGGTTGGGCCACCAGTGTTTGTTCGATGTAGCACTAGGGTTGTGATTCGTAGTGCTACCGTGCGAAAACGGGCACTTTCCAGTGTTAGCAGTTGCCATAGAGTCCATTTGTCCCTCTCCCGTCATTTAAATTAAGTATTAGATAATAATACTTCTAATTAATTTATATAGTAGTTAACAAGAGAAATCAACATCTTTTTGCTCTTTTCATCGTAAGGATTTATGGAAAGTTGCGATTGGCATCGTATCGCGGGGCAGTCAAAATAACAGGGGAATCGTAAGAAGAGCGATAAAATATATGAACTCTTTCATTTCCGAATAGCTGATTCTAACGTATGCATGGACCGTGTAGATTATGATCTTGTCACCATTCGGAACCTCGATCCATCACAAAAAGCCCACTATCTCCCCGTAACGGAATATGTGGGCTTATTGTGCGTAACTGGCTTACTTGATTGAATGATTCAATCAATAGGAGACACAACGCGGGACTCTCATTCCATGCAGTCGGGAGAAATCACCTCCCATTTTCCAAACAGCGTGAAACCCGCTGCTTTCGCCAAGGCTGTAGACGTATGGTTATCGAGTTGGCATCGGTACTGCGGTTCGTATCCCTGACCATAGGCATATTTGCAGATGGAACGCACTACTTTGCGGGCATGGCCTTTTCCTCTAAAGGACGTCAGCGTCAATACGCCAAGATCCGCAATTTCAGTCTCCTCCTCCCATGGATACATACTGGCAACGCTGACTAAACGATTTTGCTCAAAAGAGCCGAACACTGCCCAGTGATCCAATTCTACATAAGCGTCATCCAAGTCTTGTTCCGATGCGGAGGAAGCAAACGCGGAGAAAACCGACTCATCTTGCACGGTTAACCGGCGCAAGTCACCTTCGAGGTTTTCTTGCAGCAATACGTTCTTCTCGGCTTTTGAAAAATAAAAAAGATAGTCTGCACCATGTAGCGTAACGCCCGCTTCATTCAATTTCTGGCGAAAGATCGACTCAGACAAGGATTGTTGTGAAGAGAGGCCTATCTTATCGGCCAGCGCAGGTGTCAAGACCGCCATCACGCGTCCGTCGGAGGTTTCCAGCACCATAACCCGACTATCTTCGTCAAGTACAGGGTTTATGGCAACAGTAAAAGTTCCATCGCTATAGAGGACGTCACCGTTCAAAAATTGCTCCCGCCAAAAGTCAGTGATCGTTTGTGAAAATACAGGCACACTTCTTACTGGATTTGTCATTATGTTCACTCCCTCATACGTTAGACTTATGTATGCTTCCGAAGTTTCTTTAGAAATTGCTCGATCGCATCCATATAACCCGGTATCGTAATCTGTCTGGGAGCGAAGAGACTAATAAGTACTGCCCGCATATTTGAATTTGCCGTTTGCTTGCTTAACATAGAGTGATCAGCGTCAGGAAAGACCGCTACGGTTAGCAGCTCATGTTTTACGATGTCACGATATACCCTCTCCGTTTCCTTCACATCGACATGTATATCTTCTTCCCCCAGTATCAGAAGTACAGGCGAATTGAAATTCGGAAGGTCATTAGTGGCATCTGACAAGAAATTTTTGCTCACAAATGTCCATCTGTCTTTTGCCATCAAATTATTTTCGCGAGCAATTTTCACATACTCCTCATAGGAAGCTTGTTTTTCCAATAACGTGAGTACTTGCTGGTCATACGCCTCTTTGTCTTGAATTTCCGCTTCTGAATACTCGTCTATCACCATATTTTTGCGTGTATGATATTGCCCTTGACTTACCCAATTAATGGCGGGGGATAGCAGAAGGCTGAATGCAAGCGGTTCCTTCTTGGCGAGCTTTGGAATGACCCATCCTGCCTGGCTTGCTCCCCAAACCCCAATCTGTTTCTCGTCAATCATCGGCTGCTCTTTTGCCCAAGCAATAGCCTGACGCGCTTCTTCCACGCGGTCATCTATACTCTGGTGTAACCAATTGCCCTCGGAACCGTTCATTCCTCTCTTATTTAGGGACAAGGAGGCGTAACCAAGTGAGGCTAACCGCTCCCATAGCGGCTTATAGCCATCATCATGCGTGGCATCAATAGGTCCATCACCATGTATAAACAAGACTAAGCCCAATTTGTTCGTGTAGTTTTTAGGCAGTACGAACGTACCGGTCAATTTGCCTTCCGATGTCTGGATTTCTACAGCTTGCTCAACCATATCAAAGCTGTTTTGCTCCAATATGTATAGTCCTGCTCCGCCAAATAGCAGGACGATGATCATCATGGAAATCATTATTTTCTTTTTCATCTATCCTTCTCCTCTTGAAAAGTTTTCAAAGTGAATATCTCCAACTGTACACCTTAGGTCAGACCTAAGGTCAAGTAATGAAATGATTAAGGCAGATCGTGTAAATAGATGGTACCTTGAATGGACTTTCAAGAGAGTTCATTCTAGATATATCCACTCTTTAAAGGGGGTGATAATTTATCTTTGCTGCCGCCTGAATGGTCAAACTATCATCACGAAAGTTATGAAGGCATCCAACTCCGGAAATGAGGCTGGCAAAACATTTGTCGTAGAGCAAAACGGAGAACGCGCTACTCTCGGTATCAAAAAAGGGCGTCTCTTCTTCGCTGGTTAAACCGAATACCCTTTCCCTTGAAGCAACGATTTTTATGGAAGAAGAGGCTTCCCGCCATTTTCTGTTGTTTTCGTTAACAGGCTTGATGTATTTCATGTTTATCATTTATAAGGATGAATCGAAGATAATAGAAAGATTAATGGATGAATTATTAACCGTACATTTTTCACTTCAGCAGAGGCAGTACGGACGAGAAAATAAAGTCCTGAACTGCCTCTGATTGTGAAGGCTGTCAATTGGGGCAGATACCCATCATTTTCTTACGACAAGTTGAATGACATGGGCTAATCCGGTGTGCGCCTTTCCTGCCACACGCTCTTGTTCACCATAGAAGAAATGGATCACCTCATGACCTTTGCACCAAGCAAGAATTTCTTTTGGATCATAAAGCATGTCAAGTTCCTGGGGGCCACCCGTACCATACTTTAATTGTTCCTCCGAGAATACCTCAAGCATGAGAATTCCTTTTGGCTTTATTGCCTTTTTCATTTTATTCAGAACCATCGTCTGAGCATTTTTATGAAAATGTCCATATACCATAATCGCGGCATCATATTCTTCGCTTGGCACATCCTCTTCCAAAAGGTCAATTTTTTGGGTTTGTACGTCAACGGAATGCTTCCGAGCCAGTTTTTTCGTTTTTTGCAAGCCGCTCTCCGCATAGTCAATGGCTGTCACTTCAAGATTTCTTTTTGCTAAAAAAACTGCATTTCGGCCTTCACCCTCTGCAAACGCGATCACTTTTTGACCTTGTTCTAACCGAAAAGCTTGTTGTTGAATAAAAACGTTAGGTTCTTCCCCATAATAATATTCTTCCGAATGAAAGCGCTCATTCCAAATATTCCCCATGTTCACCATCCTCCTGTCATTAAAATCCATTATAGATTTATTATATCTACAATATCTCCAAAGACAAGGATGTGTCAATATCACATGGTATCGAGAGCATTAACAAAAGAGCCTTTCTTTGAACGTACCTCTTGACCTTAGGTCTGACCTAAGGTGTATGGTTAAGATATTCTACCTCATCCCAAGGGAGTAACGTTTATGAAGAGTGAAATCACCATTAGCGAATTAGCTATGCTTATGAATGTGTCTGTTCATCAGATTCGTTATTTTGAAGAGAAAGGGGTTCTTCTACCTGCTTACTTAGATAACAATCAGTATCGAATGTATAGCATGGATCAAGTTTACCAGCTAGCCCATATTCTGTTGCTTCGCAAATTGGGAGTGCCTGTCCAGTCGATTAAAGAATGCATGACTTCCTATTCTGCTGATCAATACGGGCAGCTACTCAATCGTTCTTTGAGAGAAATACATGCAGAGATCCTTCGCCTTCAAGAGCTTCAGCAATTCATAACAAAGGTTTTGCATGAACAAAAGAATTTTCAATCTCTCACGAATCCCTACCAAATAAAGTGGCGCGAAACCACTTATTTGTCCCGGTGGATAGAAATGAGTTCCCAAATGACGCTAAACGCCAAACTGTTGGCTGAACAGGCCAAGTCTGTCCCGAACTTGTTCGAATCGGACATTCATTTTATCGACGATGGTTCCAGTACCCTTACGTTATACACGGAAACAGAAGCGCCTGGCGATTTTTCAATACCCAGCGGCAACTATCTGTCTACCCAAAGGCTAGTCCATGAAGAGGATGAGCTTGAACAAGTGATTGAACAGTTTTACGCCTATGCCGCAGCCCAGTCTCATGTTATACAGGGACCCTTGATCCTCATTGAAAGATCCTACTTATCCCTATTTAGTCAAGGCCAACTGCACTATGAACTACAAGCTTTGATCGAACCGACTACCCATTCCGAAAGGGGAAGCCGCTCGTGACTGTTTCACCAATTACGATAGAACCTATGCATTCTATGTATAATCAACAGATTGGTCAGCTTCTTGTTCACGGGTTTCGTGGGAAATTCCAAACCCTTACGAAGCTCAATGATGGCGATCTTGCCCTCTTTTTCGAAAAGTTATTTGATCATGTTCCTTCAGATCCAGCGAGTCAACGAATGGTTGCGCTACAAGAGGGAGAAGTTATCGGGACGATATCTATCAAGTGGAAGACCGAATCTACTAGCGTGCCAACATTTCCTGCATGGAAGAACTTCCATCGTTTTGGAAAATGGAATCTCCTGAAAATGTTCATCGGATTATCTTTCTTAGACCATAAACCAGAGGCTGGAGAATGTTATATTACAGACGTTGTTGTCCATCCGGATCATCAAGGCAAAGGAATTGGAAACCTGCTATTGCAGTGGGCGCAGAATTTCGCACAAACACAGCCAAGTCTAGACAAGTTAAGCTTGTATGTCGCAGGCAAAAACCCCCGGGCAGAGCAGCTTTATCAGCGATTATCGTTCCATACGCAATTGCGAGAAAGCAGCTTCCTCTCACATATATTATTCAAAGAGAAAAAATGGAGTTACATGGTGAAGAAATTGAAATAACTCATGACAAAGGGCGAATCGTCTCTACTCGACATCCGCCCTTTGATAGTAAACCAAGTTTTCATAAGGATACCCCGTCATCTGGATCTTTGCTCATACAGCTTAACGATTTCGATAATGGTGTTCACAGCGTGCAGCATGTTATCAACGGAGACATACTCGAACCGCCCGTGGTAGTTTTCCCCGCCTGTGAAAATATTCGGTGTTGGCAACCCCATGTATGATAGCTGTGAGCCATCCGTGCCACCGCGAATCGGTTGAATCATCGGTACGATTCCGAGGTTTTCGAGTGCTTGTGTAGCGATGTCCACTACTTCCATTACAGGCTCAATTTTTTCCCGCATGTTGAAGTATTCGTCTTTGATTTCGAGCTCAATTCGCTGTTCTCCGTATTTTTTCTGTAATTCTTCTACGATACGAGCCAATTCGGACTTTCTCTCCTGGAACCGATTACGATCGTGATCCCGGATCAAATAACGAAGCTGCGTTTGCTCGACGTCTCCATGAATGGAAGACAGATGATAAAAGCCTTCGTAGCCTTCTGTCTCCTCAGGAGTTTCATTAACCGGCAGCTTTCCATGCAGCTCCATGGCAATTTTTGAAGCGTTGACCATTTTACCTTTGGCCGAGCCAGGGTGAACGTTCTTCCCTCTGCAAGTAATGATGGCTGATGCAGCATTAAAGCTCTCGTACTCGATCCCGCCAAGAGGCCCACCATCCATCGTATAGGCATATACTGCATCGAAGGCGGACACATCAAACTTTTCTGGGCCTCTGCCGATTTCTTCATCCGGGGTAAAAGCCACTCTTATTTTCCCGTGCTTCAGTTCTGGATGGCGAATCAGATAAGACATAGCGGTCATGATTTCGGCAATACCGGCTTTATCATCAGCGCCAAGTAATGTGGTACCGTCTGTCGTGATTAAGGTGTGGCCTTTGTAGCCAGCCAGCTCTGGAAACTCGCGCGGTGAAAGGACAATATTCAGCGCTTCATTCAAGACAATGTCTTGTCCGTTATAATTTTCAATGACTTGCGGCTTCACGCCAGCGCCGGTAAAATCGGTGGCCGTATCCATATGAGCAAGAAACCCGATTGTTGGAATTTCTTGGTCTGTATTGGACGGTAGGGTTGCCATGACATAACCGTTTGCATCCATTGTAACTTCCTGCATACCTATCGCTTTCAGCTCGTCTACGAGCATTTGGGCAAGTACGAGCTGCCCTGGTGTTGAGGGGCACGTTTCGCTGTTCTCATCGGATTGTGTATCAACTTGCGCGTAAGAGATGAATCTATTCATGATTTCCGTTTTCATGGTTTTATCTCAACTCCAGTACAGTTAGTCAAACTTATTCAAGTAAGAGGCAATCTCGTGACAAATTCTACCACGATCCCCGTCTATTCTTCAATCCGTACGCCATATTGAACGGTTGAACTCGGTTGTCCGCGGTATACAGACCAGACCTAGCAACATGTTATACAGTCAGTTGTCTTCAGGCTTCCAGATCAAACGGACGGACTGCACAAATAGCCCACTATGCTCTCCGTAACAGGAGGAGTGGGCTATTCAAGGTTTCAAACTGTCTACGCTTATTTATTCTTCTGCGTGGTCAAGAAATGTCTCAAGCTCATCTAGCTTGCTCGACCAGAAGTGACGATATGACTCCAGCCATTGATCGACTTCTTGGAGAGGTTCCGGCCGTATCGAATAGATGCTTTTTTGCGCAACCGATCGCATCGTAACCAAACCAGCTTCCCGCATGATTCTCAGATGTTTGGAAACACCCGGTTGACTTAATTGGCACTTGTCTACAAGCTCCCCAACCGAACGCTCGCGAATACGTAGTAAATCAAGCATAGTCCGTCTGTGCGGCTCAGCCAAAACTTCAAATATATTCATGGTTTTCATTGTAATCCCTGCTTTTATTGTTGTAATTTCGTGAAGTTGTCCGTTCGTTTTGCGTACTGCTCTGTCATCGGTATCTCCAAATCATGCCGTGGGACAACGCCATAAGTAAGCCCATGCTCCAAGTAATATTCCAGTAAAGTCAATGCTTCACCCCAACCAACAGCGCAGCTCTTTCAACTTTAGTTAGAATTAAAAGCATATTTCTCGCGTATTTCCTTTACGCGTTCCCAAGGAAACTGACGAAACTGTTCATGAAGGACGATATCCAGTACATCAAGATGCACATGCCAGCCCGCCAAAAAATCGGTAACAATAGCGGGTCCGTTAAATGTGTGTGTGAGATGTAGAAGGCACCCTTCCCCCTCTTCCTTTAGACTCCATCGCACTATGGAGTGTCCCGATGTTTGCTCTAGCCATGTGTACTCCAACTCGTACGGGGGATCAACTTTGGTGAAATTGCCATGTACGAGATCTCCATTCTCCCACCGAAATGCAAGTTTGCCGTCCACATTCAAATCCAACTCAGCATGCACAGTTAACCATTTGGCAATTTGCTCTGGGCTTGTGATCGCTCTCCATACTTTTTCTACCGGATGATTCAAATAACGCTCGAAGCTAACGACACGGCGTCCATCCATCTGTATAATCTTTCCGTCCATACAATCCCTCCGAGTATTCAAATTTACTTTTATTGGTTATTATATTACCATTTGGTTATATAACTGTAAAGCAATGAAATGGATAATGTAATCTCCAGCCTCATAAAAATTGGTTTTGGACTGACTCTGAAAAATAAAACAGCGGCGACTCAAGACCTGAAAATGCAGTCTTAAACTCACCGCTGTTTTGATTGGAATTTCTATCCAGTATATGAGTTCCTATTCAAATGATAGATGAGTTGCACAACGCCAGAGGAGAACGTTTTTGTATTTACCAAACTCAAATTCAACCTCTGTTTTATATCTATAAACAACGGTTTTCCTTCTCCCAAAATAACAGGGTGAACAGATAATCGAAATTCATCGACAAGCCCTAAATTGATAAAGGTTGTAATAAGACTGGCTCCACCATATAGCCAGATGTCTTTGCCAGGCTTGTTCTTTAGTAGATTTACTTCTTCAAGAATATGATCGTTAATGAATGTTGCTTTATTGTCAGTCCCTTTTTTCGTCTTGGAAAACACATATTTTTCTTTACTATGGACCAATCCCCAAATCTCTTTTTCCGAATCAGAATGTTCAATTTCCGGCGTATACTGCCCCCATAAATCATAACTTTTTCTTCCATAAAGAATCGTGTCGATTTGATGTAAGAATTGAACAAACCCCATTTCAGCGTCCATTATGCACCAATCAACTTCTCCATTTTTCCCTTCAATAAACCCATCTAACGTAACAGCTAAATCTAATATGATTTTTCGTGTCATGAGTGGTTACTCCTTTCGTTGATTTACCACTATTCTAGACCTTTAAATATGTCAACTTGTGTCTTATTCGTCGTATAAAAACAGCTCACTTCATTGGCGATCGATACCAATGGGCGAGCTGTCTTATGACGTGAGGCTATTTCATCATTGTGTTCCCTGCAACGAAAGTGGATTGGATGGATTACTTCAAGTATCTTCCCATGATAGACTGTTTCGCATGGATGTCATGTCCATGCATCGGGCAACAAATGTCCTTCTGCTACCAGCTTTGAGTTGCCTTCCAAGTAAACGGATTCGGCAGCATCATCTGTGAGATGGTAAGAAATTTTAAGTGGTCCCCCTCGAGTAAGCAGGTTCACAGAGGTGTCGACATGTCCTAAAATACCGGCAATGATTGCTGCTGCAGTCGATCCGGAACCACACGCGTAGGTCTCTGCCTCTACTCCGCGCTCATAGGTTCTGATGCGAAGCGTTTGTCTATCAATCAGTTCCACAAAATTTACATTCGTACCATTGGGAAACTGCTGCTGATCATTTCTGATCATTCGTCCCCATTCTCTAAGCTGGTCGTCCGCTATTGCGAAAACATTTTTGACAAACCAGACCGTGTGGGGAACTCCGACAACACCGTAGTGGTAGACGCCGCTCGGTCCGTCCCACTCATATGGTTGATTCAGCTTCAGCGCTTGTAATTGAACGTCGGGGAATTTGACTTTCACGCCGTTCTCATTGAGCTCTGCCTGATAGATGCCGGCCATCGTTTCGAAACTCATCTTCGTCTTGGCTGCTCCGATGTGGTAAGCAAAGCGCGACATGCACCTTGCACCGTTTCCACACATTTCTCCTTCACTGCCATCTGCGTTAAAATACCTCATCTTAAAATCGGCGATGCTGGAGTTCTCCAGAAGCATGAACCCATCCGCACCGATTGAAGTGCCTCGCCTGCATACATTTTGGACAAAGGCTGAAAGCGTAACCTCGTTCAACAGACCATCGCGATTGTCTACTACAATAAAGTCGTTGCCGCAGCCATTCATTTTTTTAAACGGGACCCCACGATCAAACATTTCGCTCCCCCTTTTTATCCGATGTACCGTGCAAAACAAGCGACTGCTCCACAGGATGGACTGGGGAGCTGTCACCTTGCTTTAAGAAGGATCGATTGCGGGAAATGATTGATAGAGATGACAAGCGACCGATTGCCCTTCTATTTCACACAGCTTTGGCAACTCGACTTTGCATATTTCCATGCTGGAACGGCAGCGAGGATGGAATTTACATCCCTTCGGCGGATTAGACGCAGACGGGAGATCTCCCGACAACACAATTTTCTCTCGCGTATCGTCAGGATCGGTAATGGGCTTGGCTGAAAGCAACGCTTGTGTATAGGGATGCAGTGGTCGTCCAAACAGCTTCTCTTTCTCAGCATACTCGATGATTTCACCTAAATACATGACCGCCACTTTATCGGCAATGTGCTCTACTACGCTCAAATCATGCGAAATGAAGACATAGGTCAAGGAAAATTCTTCTTGCAAATCCTGCAGCAAATTAAGGATTTGCGATTGAATCGACACATCCAGTGCGGAGACAGGCTCATCTGCGATAATCAGCTTTGGCCGAAGAATCAGGGCGCGGGCGATGCCAATTCGTTGTCTTTGCCCTCCGGAAAATTCGTGAGGATAGCGAGATAGATGCTGCTTGCTCATGCCGACAATCTCAATCGTTTCTTCCAGGAGCGCTTGTCGCTGCTCTCTGGGAATACCGTGCGAAATCAGCGGCTCCGTCAAGATGTGCCCGATCGTTAGTTTCGGGTTTAATGTTTCAAATGGATTTTGAAAAACCATTTGCATATTTCGCCTTACTGCACGCATTTCTTTTTTGTTCATTTTTCCTATTTTATTACCTTGGAAACGAATTTCGCCTTGGACCGGTTCCAGCAAACGCAGAATACATTTTCCCAATGTAGACTTTCCGCAGCCTGACTCCCCGACAATCCCCAGCGTTTCTCCTTCATAGACGCTCACATCAATCCCGTTTAGAGCATGAACATAATGCGGTTGTTGAAGCCACCCTTTTCTCATGCGAAACAGCTTGCGGAGCCCTTTCACTTCCAGGATAGGAGTCGTCATCCACCTACCACCGAGCTTTCCTGTACATGCCTCTTGTCTTGGGTAAATAACCAGCATCGACAAGAAGAATACTGATCCACTGGACGGAGCTCAGGATTCTGCTCCCAACATATCGCCATCACTCTATCGCATCGCGGAGCAAACCGGCATCCTTTGGGTTTGTTTTCCGGTGTCGGCACACTGCCTTTTATACTGTGTAGTCTCTTTGTGCGTTGCCTTGGTGTCGATTGGAGCAAACCTACGGTGTACGGGTGCTTCGGATTGCGCAGCAACGACCGTACGTCCGCTGTTTCAATCGCTTGTCCCGCATACATCACCATGACGCGGTCGCACACTTCAGCAATCACCCCTAAATCATGCGTAATCATGATCACTGACATGCCGATATCCCTTCTGATTTTTTTGATCAGATTCAAGATTTGCGCTTGAATGGTCACATCCAATGCGGTCGTTGGTTCATCAGCGATCAGTAATGACGGATTGCATGCAATAGCCATGGCAATCATCACCCGCTGCCTCATTCCTCCTGACAAACGGTGCGGGTAATCCCTGTAAATCTCTTCCGCTCGGGAGATGCCCACCACGGAAAGCAAATCCAGTACCCGTTGCTTTACTGCCGCTTTGCTTTCACCCTCATGCTCGTGCAGTACCTCACTGATTTGTCGGCCGATCGTCAACACCGGATTTAACGAATGCATCGGTTCCTGAAAAATCATTGCCATTTCCTTGCCTCTGAGACTGCGCATCTCGGCTTCACTCAGCGCAAGTACTTCTTTCCCGTTGAACCGAATGCTTCCAGTCAAAGTGGCATTATTGTCCAACAGTCGCATGAGCGAGAGCGAAGTGACGCTCTTGCCACACCCCGACTCTCCGACAATTCCCAGTGTCTCCCCTTTTTTCACATATAAATCAAGCTCATCAACAACGGTAATCGTACCCGACTCTTTCGAGAACCGGGTTGTCAGCCTTGTCACTTCCAGTACATTGTCCATAAATGGAGTCCCCTCTCCAATCCTCTTATTGCCCATTTACTTTTGCGTACGAGGATCAAAAATATCACGCAAGGCATCTCCCAGCCGGTTTACTGCCAACACGACAATGGTGATGGCCAATCCCGGGTATGTCGCAAGCCACCAGGCATCGGACAAATAATCTTTTCCTTCATTCAACATGGTCCCCCACTCGGGAGTCGGCGGCTGCGCGCCCAAGCCGATAAAGCCCAATGCAGCCGTATCGAGAATCGCACCCCCGACGAACAATGTCATGTAAACGAACAATACATTCGTAATATTCGGGAGAACCTGGAAGAGAATGATCCACCAGCTCGGCGTCCCGATCGATCTGCTGGCTTCCACATATCCAGACGACATGATGACGAGCGTCGCTGCCCTGATCAGACGCGCAAAGCTCGGAATCGAAGAAATGCCGATTGCGATCATCGCATTGGTTTGACTCGGTCCAAGCGCCGCGACAATGGCCAAGGCCAAAATGATCCCCGGCAAGGCGAGCAAAATATCCATCATCCGCATGAGCAGGTGATCAATGAATCCTCCCACATACGCACTGATAACACCAATCACCGTTCCTGCCGCTACTGTGATGCCGACCGCCATGACAGCAACCACAAGCGTAACGCGTGTTCCGTATAAAATACGGGAAAACAAATCGCGGCCGATCGCATCCGTTCCGAGAACATGCTTGGCAGACGGGCCTTGCAAAAAGGCTTCGTAGTTACTTTCAGTAGGGTCATAAGGAGCAATCCAAGGTCCGACGATTCCGATCACAGAAATGAGTAAAAGCACTATCAAGCTTAGTTTTGCTGCTCGCTGTTTCTTGATTTTTCCCCAAAAGGCAAGCTTAGGAAAAATCGGGAATTTGGCATGCATCGCCCCATCTGCGACGATTTTGCTCCCCTCATTCAAGTTACCGCCCCTCCTTTTCCGTAATGAGGTCGACACGCGGATCAATCAAACCATAGAGGAGGTCGACCAACATATTTACCACGACATAGACGAAGCCCATAAGCAACACAATGCCCTGAATCATTGGAAAATCACGGGATGAAATCGCACGGATAGCCAATGTGCCGATCCCAGGCCAGTTGAAGACTTGTTCGATGATAACCGCCCCGCCCAGCAGAGTCGCGATTTGCAAGCCTACCACCGTAACAACAGGAATCATGACATTGCACAAGGCGTGTCGGAATAGGATGATCGACTCCCTCAATCCCTTGGCCCGTGCCGTTCGAATGTAATCATGGGAAAGCACTTCGACCATACCTGAACGCGTCAGTCGGCTGATCATCGCGGAAGACAAAACGCCCAAGGTACAAGCAGGCAAAACAAGATCCTTCCATCCTGTACCACCCGCGATTGGAAACCAGCCTAATTGAACGGAAAATAACATGATGACGATTAACCCCAGCCAGAAGCTCGGCAGCGATAATCCGATCGAGGCTGCCGCCATCAGCATAAAGTCCAAGAGCGTATTTTTGTATTTCGCAGCGATAATTCCCATCGTTAAGCCAATCACGACCGCGATGCCAATCCCAGCGAAGGCTAGCTTGGCCGTTGCCGGAAACCGTTCCATGATTTCCACGATGACAGGTCTTTCTGTTTGTAAGGAAGTCCCGAAATCTCCTTGGATGACTCTTTCCATGTAGGTCAGGTACTGATGAGGTAGGGGCTGATTTAGCCCCATTTGTTCACGTAACTGTTCCACTTGTACTTTTGTAGCCTTTTCCCCTAACATGATCCGTACCGGATCTCCCGGAATAAAATGAACGAGCGCAAACGAAAAGATGGAAATGCCGAGGAGGACAATCACTCCTGATAGCATTCGATTCAACAAATACTGTTTCATGATTCGCTCCCTCCTCTCTTCCAGAATGCGTATCGCTAAACTCGCTTGGGAATTTGGCGATAGGAGCCCATCAAGCGAATGACCGTTTGACTTCCGTCTCGTATAAAACGTACGGTTTGATCCGACCCTTCAACATTTGCGAGAAAAACGTCTTCGTCGATCGCTTTTAAAGAGAATGAGTCCGAATGATCGACCGTTACGATCAACGTGCCAGCATCCACGCTTACCTGAAGTTGAATCCCTTCCAAAGAGCCGTACTCGCCCGCATATTCAAGCAGACGATCTGTCGGGAGGTCATATTCCTTATACGTGACATGCGTTGATTTCAAAGGACGATTCTCGATACAGTGAAACGTGCCATGTGCCAATGCGGTAGCCGGCGAACCGCTGAGATTGGTGAGCGCCACAGCAGCCAATCCGTTCTCGGGAATGATGCTCATGTAGGCTTGGATCCCTTTCTCTCTGCCGCTATGGCCCAGCATCACAGCACCGTAGAAATTGGGTGTAATCGCTATACCATACCCGTAATATTGGTTATGTTCGCATCGGAAATAAGGGGTGGTCATCTGCTGCACACTTTCCGTGCGAAGAATCCGTTCCTTCCCAATCAAACCTTTCGTTCGAAACAGCTCGGTGTATCTCATCATGTCGGTGAGCGTTGATTTTAATCCACCGGATGAATGAAACGGCGGTGTCTCAAATAGCGGTGTCCTATCCTCGTACTCCTGCAACTCCACCAAAGAAAAGCAACTATGCTGCATTCCCGCTGGTTGGAGAATATGCTCCTTCACATACGTCGAATATGGCTTGCCGCTTGCCCGCTCAACGATTGCTCCCAGTAGCGTATAGCAATCATTGGAATAACTGAACTCCGTACCTGGCGCGCCCAATAAAGTAAATTCCAGTTGTGCCATATAGGTCATCAATTCCTCATAGGTGTTTATCCCATGCTTGAGTGCTTCATCGACGCAAGATAATGGCGGCAAACCGGAGGAATGGGTTAGAAAGTTGTGAATGGTGATTGCTTGCGTTCCACTTCCCGTTTTTACATGAAACTCTGGCAAAAAGCGGGAAACAGGATCGACAACCGTCAGTTTTCCCGCTTCCTGTAGCTGCATGATTGCAATAGCGGTGAACGATTTCGTAATCGAAGCGATTCCGAACAAAGTATCAACTGTCACTACCTGACCTTGCTCGGCATCACGATAGCCGAAGCCTTTGGCATAAACGAGCTGTCCGTCTTTGGCCACTCCAATTGCAGCTCCAGGCACCTCGCTTCCCAACATTGTTTCTCGGACAAACTCCTCATAACTCACGATCCATTCCTGATTGTTCATGACCTGTTCTCCTTGTTTTTGGTTTCCACGCTTACTTAACCCACACGTCCTGATACAATTTCAATCCGGATGGATCAAGCATCAGCCCCTGAACACGGTTGTTTACCACGACAAACCGTTTTTCCGTGTAAATAGGAATCCAAAACGCTTCTTCCACAGCGCGCTTCTGAAGATCTTCATAGATTTTTGCTCGATCATCGCTCTTCATCGTCACCTGTCCCTTTTCCAGCAAGGAATCGATCGTTTTGTCATGGATGGCTGAACGATTCATCCCACCGATCTGAGTGGAATGCATGAACGGAAACAAGATATCAGGGTCATCAGCGACGTATCCATCCAGCGCCAAGCCAAATGTGCCAGCAGCAGTTAATTCGTCGACTGCGCTACCTTCCAACGTAATGATTTTCACGTCTACCCCAATCGCTTTGAACATTCCTTGCATCAACTGGGCAGGTTGAGACCATACTTCCATACTCAATAATTCGAGATGAAGCGGTTTTCCTGCTTTCTCCCTTATCCCTTGTGCATTCAGTTTCCATCCGGCTTCTTCCAGGAGCTTCACCGCTTCGTCGGGGTTGTATTTGTATGCATATTGGGCAATGGATTGATCGTATCCGAACAAATTTGCTGGTAACGGACCATCTGCAACAATTCCTTCACCTTGCAGATGCGACTGCACGATAGCCTCTTTCTTTATAGCCATTTGCAACGCTTTGCGCACGTTTTTATCTTGTAAAATCTCGTTATTCAAGTTCAGCTCGACAAACAGCCCCAAGCCGCGCTTTGTTTGCTCAAGTACCGTAAAACGATTGTTGTTCTTGAATTTCTTCGCGTCTTTCGCAGGCAGATCAGCGATGTCGATGGTTCCGCTTTCCAAAGCAGCGACAGCCGTTTGCGGGTTTCGAATCAATTTCAGAACTAATTTGTCCGGCCTCGGTGGTCCTTGATTTTTAAAGAAGGGCGTAGCCCAGCGATACGCATCATTTTGAATCAGCGTGATAGAGTCTCCAGATTTCCAGCTCTCCATCTTCCATGGACCGACGCCGACCGGATTCCTTCCGTATTGATCCCCAAACTTTTGTACCGCGTCCACCGAGAGCGGCTGCATCCAGCTCGCGGAAGTGAAATAGGTGAGGAGAGTGGCAGACGGTTCATTCAATTCCAAAATAAGGGTCTGATCATCTGGTGTTTTGATCGATTTGATGATGCCAAGAACCATCCCCACGCCTTTCGGAGCGATTTCCGGAGACATGGCTCGCTCAAACGTTCGCTTGTACGCCTGGGAAGTAAGCAGAGTCCCATCATGAAAGGTAACGCCTTGGCGAATGCGAAATGTCCAGGTCTTCCCATCTTCCGAAAGGGAGTACGATTCGGCCAGATGGGGCTTGACCTCATTTGTTTGGGGATCTCTGTAAAGGAGAGCCCCTCCTAGATTGAGTGCGACCCCCTCCGTGCTTAACGCTGTCGATTTGTGGACATCCAGTGTATCTGGCTCACTGCCGATCGCAACGGTAATCGTTCCGCCCTTTTTCTCAGATAGATTGGCATCGTTTTTTCCGTCATCAGTATCTGGTTTCGTAGCAAGCGTCCCGCAGCCGGCCACGCTTGCCAAAAGTACGAAACAGAAAAGGACAATGCTCACAAACGTGGCGGGTTCCCGCTTTCTTATCCCCATGAATGAAACCACTCTCCCTTGTATGGGATATTTCCTTGCCTCCTACGATCTGAGCCAATCAACCGTTTTTTGATCCAGCTTTTTGACGAGAGCCGTCAGCAATTTCACCGTATTTTCCACATCATCATGATGGAGAATCGAAGCGTGACTGTGAATGTAACGCGCAGGGATTGCAATGACGATGGATGGAGCCCCTTTGCCAACCATATGAGCAGCTCCTGCGTCCGTACCCGCACCCTCAATAGCAGCATATTGATACGGGATGCCTTCCTCTTCAGCCGTATCAAATAACAGATCCCGCAATTTCCGATTGGGCACGAGTGAGCCGTCGAATAGACCAATCGTAGGTCCGCCACCGCACTTGATATCAGGCAAATTAGGAGCTTCGGCGCTTCCCGGCGTGTCAAACGTTATCCCCGTCTCCAATGCAATGAATAGATCTGGCTGCACCATATACGTGCTCGTGAATGCGCCGCGGCATCCCACTTCTTCCTGTGCAGTAGCGCCGCTGAATACGATGTTGGGGTGATCCGTTTCTTGCAACTGTTTCATTACTTCAATGGCTGTCAGGCAACCACCGCGATTATCGAGCGCTTTTGCCATATACATCTTGTCATTCGCCATCACCGTGAAAGGACAGATCGGCACAATCGGATCACCTGGGCGAATTCCCAGCTCCTTTGCCTGTTCTGCACTGGATGCTCCGATATCGATGAACATCCGCTCGATCTCAACCACTTTCTTTCGTTCTTCCGAAGACAGCAGATGCGGCGGTTTTGACCCGATTACGCCGACAATATCCCCTTTGCCTGTTTTAATTTTCACGCGCTGTGCCAGCATCACCTGCGACCACCAGCCACCAAGCGGCTGGAAGGCGATGAATCCATCCTTCATGACACGCGTTACCATGAACCCCACTTCATCCATATGGCCCATCATCATGATTTTGGGTCCATTGGCTAGGCCTGTTTTCCGCCCGATTATGCTTCCCAGATTATCTGTGAACACTTCTTCTGTAAGCGGTTCCAAGCATGTGTGCATTATTTCTCGCACTTCCTGTTCTTGTCCGGGAACTCCGGAAGCCTCTGTCAGTTCTTTCAGTACTTTTACCCAACTATTCATCCATATCTTCCTCTCCATTTGCATGTTATCTCCACCTATCATCAATGCGGTCATAGGAACCGATGCGAAGATCTCCTTTTTCGTTCGCCAGTACATGCTTGGCTATACGCTCAGATGGGGTACGAGGCAATTCACTGCGGTATTCCCAATATCGTGGAACCTTATAGTAAGCAAGATGCTCGGTGCAATAAGAGATCAATTCTTGAGGAGGCACCGTTTGGCCCGCTTTCACTACCACGTATGCCTTGATTTCTTCTCCGCGTATTTCGTCTTTCACCGGAAGGCAGGCAGCATATTGCACGGCCGGATGCATTTTCATGACTTCCTCAACCTCAGCAGCCGAAATATTTTCCCCGCTCCGGCGAATCATCTCCTTTTTTCTGCCAACATAATAGATATATCCGTCTTCATCCATTCGCACCAAATCTCCGGTGTGGAACCAGCCGCCTTGAAAGGCAGTGCAAGTCGCATCAGGATCTTTATAGTAGCCATCCATCATCCCCAAGCCCCGCAGGAGGAGCTCGCCAACCTCGCCTCTCGAAACGGGGCGGTTGTGAATATCAACAATGCGGACGGTCCGGTCTTTATCCGGTTTTCCGATGCAGCCTGTTCCGAGTAATCGGTCATGATCGTGTGGTTTTACCGAAATATCTCCACCTGTCTCTGTCATGCCAAAAACCTCATACCATGGCGCTCCCCATCGCTCTTCCAACTCGCGGTGCAGATGCGGGGGAATGGCCGAGCAAAGGATGGTACGTACGTTATTTTCCCTGTCTAATGGCGAGCGTGGTGCTTTGACCATTAGCGTGGGCATGATCCCCAGGCAGTAGAAAAAGGTAACGCCATATTGCCGTACCTTCTGCCAAAATGTAGAGGGATGAAATCGATCGAGAACCACAAGCTTTGCCCCCACGGCGATCGTACCCAGCAAATTCCATTGTGGGTCCATATAGTAAAAGGGCTGCGCCGTTAACAGTACATCGGAATTGGTCAAATGGGGATGCTGCTCGACCATCTTTTTGGCTATGGTGAGCCAATATTCATGGGAAAGCATACACCCCTTGGGTAAGCCTGTCGTGCCGGATGTATATTGGATGTTGACTAAAGTTTCAGGAAAAACGGGAAGCGCTGTTGGAGTCGTGGGCGCTGTTTCACACATCGTTCTGAAATCGACAATATTGGGATCGTCTGATTGGTCTACTGATAGGATTGTTTTGAGGGTTTGTAAGGAAGGTCTGATCTTCTGTAGCAGGGATATAAACTCCTGTGAAGTTACGATAACGATTGCTTCGGAGTGGTGGAGGATATACTGTGCATCGTACTCTTTGTAATTTACATTGATCGGCACGATAGTCGCGCCCAGTTTTGCCAACGCCAGCCAGGTAAGCGGGAATTCCGGTTGGTTCCTCAGCATGACGGCTACCCGATCCCCATAGCCTACGCCCAGCACCTGGAGCATGTTGGCAATCTGGTTGGAACGGTCTTCTATCTGCTTAAATGACAGTTGTTCATTCCATTCATCAAAAACAAGCCCGATTTTTTCTCCCCATCGTTTGGCCGCCCGTGCCGTCAAAGACTTGATTTCTTGCAGGTCCAAATGGTTTCAGCCCTCCTTCTCTATACCGATCCTTTTTTTCGGAACCCTTCAGCCGCCTGCTTGGATTCGATCGTTTGCACGGTTGCCAGCGCATGCTCGATCTCCAATTCAAAAGCTGCCTCCAGATCGCATTGTGCCCCGCGATTTAGCGCAAATTTGGCTTTTGCAAGCGCTACTTGCGGGAGCTCCGCTAACCGCTTCGCCCACTTCTCAGCTTCTTCAGCTAACACTTTATGATCCACTACCTTGTTGATGAGTCCTAGCTGCAGTGCTTGCGATGCACCGAACCTTTCGCCCGAGAACAGCAATTCTTTCGCCCTGACCAGTCCGATCGCGATGGGAAGGATATGCGAGATTCCTCCGGTAACACTAAGTCCCACACTCACTTCCGGAAAGCCGAATTCGGCATCTTGAGCGGCGATGATCAAATCGCATCCGAGCGCAAACTCACACCCTGCTCCTAGAGCATAGCCATGGACCGCAGCGATCACCGGGAAAGGAACACGCTGGATCTTCCGTGTTATATCCTGAATTTTCTGTATATTAAGGCGGAGCTCAGCCTCATTTGCAGGCTTTTCTTCATGACGCAAATCATGTCCTGCACAAAAAGCATTCCCGCGGCCAGCCAGTATTGCTGCCCTTACTCCTTCCCGTTCCAGCTTATCGAGCGATCCATACAGCTCCTCTACCAATTGTGGAATCACTGCATTTAACCGCTCGGGGCGATTCAGATGAATCCAGCCTATCTCTTGATGGATCTCACACTCTACCACCGCCTTACGTGTTGTCATTCTTTTTTACCTCCGCCTTTATTTTGGAAAACAATGCTTTTGCATTCGAACCGAGCACCTTCTCTAGCACCTCGGGCTTTATGCTTAATTCCTTCCATTCTGCAATCGCGCGTTTCAAAGGAAATACAGGCCAGTCTGTTGCAAAGAGGATTTGATCTTGCAAGAGGTTGTTTGCTAACCTGTACATCATCTCCCACCCTGCTCCTTGCACCCCCAAATACCTTGGAGAAAGCCCTCCCAAATCCATCAGAACATTGGGGTGCTTGCGCAATACGGCAACCATTTCAGGCACCCAGGGCCACCCCCCATGACACGCGATCAAGGTTAATTCTGGGAAATCACAGGCGACCTGATCCAGCAACAGTGGGTGTTCATTTCGGATGGGATGAATCATCGAATAATTAATTCCCGTATGAATGGCAACTGCCAAGCCTAACTCGGCAGCCTTTGCGTAGACGGGATATAATTTGCGATCATCAATCGGCATCTCAAAAAATGCAGGCTGGATGTTTACTCCCAGAAAGCCCAACTCTCTGATGCGGCTCACTTGTTGGACAGCGCGCATCGGTCTGAAATGCTCCATTGAAATCGTACCGAATCCTGAGAAGAGCTCGGTGTGAGCGGATATGACTTTTGCCAATGCTTCATTCAGCATATCCCCATCCTCGCCGAATTCGTATTCTGCATGCATAATGGCGTGGTCTACTCCTGATTCTTTCATTTCTTGAATCAAATCGTCGAGCGTTTTCGCGATAGTCGATCTTACTTGTAATACCGCATCATATTGAGCGACGTACTCATCTCGCATTTCACCTATGCGTGCCTCACGGAACTGCTGTGGCAAGCGGACACGGGCATCAAGAATGTTCATGCGCAGCAGCCCCCAGCCATGGTTTCATAAAAAAACGAGCGGGTTTGGGCAGATCCAAATCAGAGACAGTCAGTTGCTGACCGTTTCGCTTGGCCTGAACGAGCGCAAGCGCCATATCGGAAAAATTCAAGCTGATTTCTTCCAAAGAATTTGGGCCATCCGGCGAGTACCAATGGGCGACACCCGTGCACATTTGAAGTAAAGCCAGGACGGCAAGCTTGGTATTTTCTATCGTAAATACTCCCCCCTCTAATCCGCCCGTTAAAATACGCTGCAAGAGCAGCTCATATTCACTGCGCAACCTGGCAATTTCTACGCGAGTATTTCCTGTGAGCGCACGGAACTCGGTATCTACTACTAGCGCTGTTAGCTTGTCAATGGCATGGCTGGTAACATGAAGCTGTACAAACACTGCCAATTGCTGTTCGGGCGCTTCAAGCTCAGCGAGTACTTCCTTTGCATTTCCAAGAAGGGTCTGTAACCCTTCTTGCATGATGGCAACGAGCAGATCCTCTTTGGTTTTCATGTAATGATAGAGGGTGGAGGAGGTTACCTCTGCTTCTAGAGCGATATCACGTATGCTGGTTGCTTCAAAACCTTTTCTTGCGAATAGCCGTAATGCTGCTTGAAATATTTTTTCTTTCGTCAAAAAAGCGCGCTCCTTTCTACTGATGATTGCAGGAAACGAGAGTCTCTCATGTCCAGTTACTTGTGGCGGTTACATCATCTGTTTTTGGATTTTGTCGATCGATCGATCGATAGGTTGCTTGTAATCACCACTTTACTAATCACCCGTTTTAATGTCAAGATTATTTTTTATTTTCTGACATTAATTTGGACATGACAAAAATCTCCTCCGGTTTCCCATGAGGAGATCTGAATTCGTTATGTTGCCTTACTTCAAGTATCTTCCCGTGATCGACTGCTCCGCACGGATGATCTGCGGAGGTGTGCCCTCGAAGACCACCTGACCGCCGTTGCTGCCTCCATCCGGTCCCATATCGATAATCCAATCCGCTTGGCTGATCACATCGAGGTTGTGCTCGATGACAATTACTGTATTGCCTGCATCCACGAGTCGGTTCATGATCTCCAGAAGGTGACCGATATCTGACATATGTAGACCAGTCGTCGGCTCGTCCATCACGTAGATGCTCCCTTTCTTGTGCAGCTCGCTTGCCAGCTTGATGCGTTGGCATTCCCCGCCCGAGAGCGTGCTGAGCGGTTGGCCGAGTGTAATATAGTTCAGACCCACATCACTCATCGCCTGGAGCTTGCGTACAACCTCTTTTTGCTCAAAAAATTCCAATGCGTGCTCCACAGTCATCTCCAGCACTTCTGCAATTGATTTGCCGTTTAGTTTGTATGCGAGCACCTCTTCCTTGAACCGTCTACCTCCACAAACTTCGCACGGCAGCTTGACGCTTTCAAGGAATGCAAGGTCTGTATACACAACACCTAGACCTTGGCAATTCTCGCAAGCCCCCTTGGAGTTGAAGCTGAACAAGCCTTGGTTGACCTTGTTCACGGAAGCAAAAGCCTTGCGCACATCATCCATAATCCCTGTGTAGGTCGCGGGATTCGAGCGTGTTGACACTCCTACCGCCGACTGGTCGATGACGATCGCATCCGGATGTTTGCTGAGGAATACTTCGTTAATCAGCGTACTCTTGCCTGAGCCTGCGACACCCGTAACTACGGTCAGGACTCCTGTTGGAATATCTACACTCACGTTCCGCAGGTTGTGGAGTGTGGCATCCGCGATGGACAGTTTGCCGGACGGCTTCCTGGAATCTTGCTTCAGTTGGACCGGCCGCTTCATGTGGGTGCCTGTCAGTGTCCCAGACTCCAGCAGGCCTTGGAAGCTGCCTTCATACACGATGGTACCGCCGTGGCTGCCGGCGTGAGGCCCGACATCGACGATATGATCTGCCACCTTGATCACATCAGGATCATGCTCAACGACAATGACGGTATTGCCTTTGTCGCGCAGCTTCTGCAGCAATTCATTTAACCGGTGTACATCACGGGGGTGCAAGCCAACGCTGGGTTCATCAAAAATGTAAGTAACATCCACCAGACTGCCGCTCAGGTGCTTCACCATCTTGACGCGCTGCGACTCACCGCCTGACAAGGTATCCGTCTCACGGTCCAGCGTCAAGTAGTCCAGTCCGATATCCACCAGATGTTGTAACCGCTCCGTCAGCGACTTGACCATCGGTGCGGCAACCGAATCGTCAATCTCCTGAATGACGCGGATGAGCCGACCGACCTCCATGGAGGACATCTCCGCAATGTTGAGGCCATTGATCTTGCAGTTAAGTGCGGCTTGACTAAGTCTTGCTCCGCGGCAGCTTGGGCAGGGACCCTCTGAGATGAAAGGCGCAACAGCTTTTTGTGTACGTTCTGACTTCGTCTTTACATCCTGCTTGATGTATTTGTTGGTGAACTTCTCAATGACGCCTTCCACTGTAATATTCGTTGCCTTCCCTGCAAAATCCATCTTCACTTTCTTCGCCTTGCCATAGAGCAACTGCTCCAGTTCCTCTTCCGAATAATCGTTCAGCTTCTTGTCTGGATCGAAGGAACCCGACTGCACGATGATCGTCCAATCCCAGCTTTCTACCTTATAGTCCGGCAGCATGATTGCCCCTTCATTCAACGACTTGGACATGTCAACAGCCTTGTTGATGTCGACGCCTAATTTGCGACCGAGCCCGTTGCATTCGGGACACATACCTTGTGGATCGTTAAATGAGAACATATGCGCTTGTCCAACATAGGGCTGACCCACTCGGGAGAAGAGAAGACGGAGTATGGGAGAGATATCAGTAATCGTGCCCATTGTGGAATGGGAACCACCGCCCAGCCGCTTCTGGTCCACGATAACCGCCATGCTCAGGTTCTCGATCGCGTCCGTATCCGGCTGCGGATAGCGTGGCAGGAAATTGCGCACGAACATGCTAAAGTTCTCATTCAGCAATCGCGTGGATTCTGCGGCGATCGTATCGAAGACGATCGATGACTTTCCCGATCCAGATACACCGGTGAAGATCGTAATCTTCCGCTTGGGAATGCGCAAGGAAACGTTCTTGAGATTGTTTTCCCTCGCACCGGAGATAACGATATACTCCTGATTAGATTCGCTCATGCCCATCATCCTTCCGAAAGTATTCATTTCTACTTATATTTACATTGTACCATTCAAAAGGAGATCTTTCGTACCGAATGCGGTTATTGTTCCAACCCCCTCATCCCCCTACCTATTATTTCCAATGAACAGCCGTCACTTTCCCCAAAGCACCCACCATCCAACCCAATTTTTGTTGTGTTCACCCACACCATTTCCTTTTTTCAAAGCCGCCCATGAAAGTTTGGGATTTGATATGGCCGAATTTGCCACCCTATCGCTGCCCGCTTGTATTTGAGCGAACTCACAGTAAAAAAGCATTGATTTTTGAAAAGATGGATGTCAGCAACCGGACACAGTTGGTGAAAAAAATGCTTGTGTAGGACGAAAAAAGAGGAACCGTAGATGGCGGCTCCTCTTTTTATATGGCTACGGCATGACATACGGCTGTTCGAATAAAATATTCTCGACTGCCTCTACTACTTTTTCCGTCCACTCACGTTCCTGATCCACGTTAGTGAGATAAATGATCGTTTTATCGGTATAAATGTATCGTCGTATCCAGCTTCGATACCCCGGCCAGCTTCCCCCGTGATGCACGACTTTTCCTGTCACCTGATCTTCACGCAGCCGCCAGCCATATCCATAATCAGATAGACTGTTGTCAGTGAGCTGCACTGGGGAAAACGCTCTCTCTAGTGTCTCTTTTTTGACCAGCTTTTCCGTGTAAAGAGCTCTGTCCCATATACGCAAGTCATCCAGTGTTGAACTGACCGCGCCGTCTCCCTGAATGCCATCCAGATAAATGACAAAATCATGCTCACTTGATTCATCCGGTAACACGAATGCTTCAGATTGAGGAGAATACACGTATCCATAGGCGTAATGCTGAGTCAACTCAGGAGAATATCTTCGGTTGTACACCTTCGTGTGCTGCATACCTAGTGGTTGAAAAATGTGTTGCTGCAAGAAATCAGCAAATGGTGTATCAGCTACGTGTTCTACAATAGAAGCCAATAAAGCGTAGCCAGTATTACTGTACTCATACTTTTCATTGGGTTGAAACAACGCGTCGGGTCGATGCTTGATTAGCTGTTCGAGTATGTCTTGATTCGTAGCTATTTGTTTTTTGTCCCAAGATTGCGAAAACAATTCCATGTAATCTGGCAAACCGGATGTGTGCACAAGTAGATTTTCTACAGTAATATCAGCATAAGGGAAATCTGGAAAGAAGTTGTCAACCTTATCCGTATAGTCGAGCTTGCCTTGCTCTTGCAAGATCATGATGCCCATTGCTGTAAACGCCTTGGAAACCGATGCGAGTTCAAATACCGAATGCGGTGACAATCTCTCAGCCGTCTCCAGATTGGCCATTCCTAAGGAATTTTGATAAAAAGGTTTCCCCTCTTCCAAAATCAAGATGTTGCCGCTCCAATTGTTTTGTTCGGCAATCGTAGAAAAAAGCTCATCAAGCTGGCGGCATCTCGCATCACTTACCTTGGCTCGCTGGGTCATTTTTCGTTTCCCCCACTCGTTTTTTTATCTTGAATAGTAAATTGTCTTCCAGCAAAAGCCATTCGAACAATTTCATTATTTCCCAATCTGATAAACCGTGCAGAGAAATCTGTTCCAAAAGCCCGGACTACAAAGAGATCTTCAGCAAATGGTCTCATTACGTAGTTTTCTCCCAAAAAAGAGAGCACCAGTTGACCATTTTCCAATCGGATCGGCAATGTCCCAAACTCGCTCGAGTGATAATCCCCCACGAATGGTTTCATAGCTTCCTCTGCTAGGAAATCAATCTTGCTAACCAGATGAGAGGATTTTGGAGGGCGGTTTTCCAGACTATTTAACGCACCCAACATAACAGCCAAAACCGGTGACATTTCTAGATTGGACAGTGCCACTCCGGCCAATCCTGTTTCGGGAAAGAAGCACATTTGAGCCGTTACCCCTTTAATCCCACCACTATGTTCCACTAACTTTTTTCCAAAGTAGTCAGAAGTGATTACCAATCCGTACCCGTAAAATTGACCAGGTGCCATGTCAGTCGGAAAGTAAGGGGTTATCATTTGTTGTACACTTTCCGGTGTCAGAATTCGATTTCCCCTTGCTGTAAGTCCACCTTTGCAGAACATGTCCGTATATCGCAACATATCCCGCACCGTTGATTTTATAAATCCTGCCGCCCGGGAAGCGGGAGCATCCCACCAATTCGGAGATGAGACCACTTCCTTGAGATCGCCTTTGTCCCGCATGATATACAGCTTTGTAATATTCTCATAGCCATTCAGCTCTTCCAGAAAAAAGCTCGTGTGCTCCATCCCGATTGGGTCTATGATATGCTCCTTGACATAAGCCTCATACGACTTCCCGCTGACGCGTTCAATGATCGCTCCCAGCAAGGCAAAACAATCATTAGAATAACTGAACTCTGTACCTGGTGGCCCTAAAAGCTCTACATCTAATGAAGCGATAACACGCATCAGCTCTTTGTACGTATCGATTGGCACCGTATCATCTGTCTGGTTTTGCAGTAATGGATGGTCTTCTGCCTCATTTTCTTCCAAGCTTCGCATCACACTCGCAAAAAACGTTGGCAAGGGAGGAATTCCACTCGTATTCGTCATAAAATGATGAATCGTGATTTGCCCCACATCAAGATTTTTCAGACGAAATTCCGGCAAATATTTGACAACAGGGTCATACACGGATAACTTACCCGCTTCTTGTAATTGCATGACCGCCACACAGGTAAAGGATTTTGTTATGGAGCCAATTCCAAATACCGTATCGATTGTAACTCCTAACTGCCGTTCCACATCACGGCAGCCAAATCCGTTACTATAGAAGATTTGACCATCTTTTGCTAATCCCATACAAACACCAGGAACCTGACCCTCTGTTATCATGTTTTGAGCATATTGTTCAAAAGAATCAATCCACTCGTTATTTTGCATGCGTTTCTCTCCTTTGTTGACATGTAGTTAGTTCTCGATCCAGCTGTCATTATACGTCGGCATGACAGATGTCCACTTTACTCCTTTTACTCGAGAATTTATGACAGTAAACGCCTTTTCATAATAGAGAGGGACAACATACGCTTGCTCAATCAGTTGCTTTTGTACATCCATATACACTTGCTTTCTGGCATTAGTCTGTATGGTTGTACGCCCTTTCAAAAGGAGGGCGTCCAGCTTGTCATCTTTTACACCAGACAGATTGTAGGCACCGCTGGAATGAAAATAAAAATATAAAATATCAGGATCATCATAGGCGCCCGATATCAACGTTACATCAAAATTACCTTTGACGACTTCCTGCATGTACCCTGCTATTTCTAGATTCTGTATCATTATGTTGATACCCGCCTCTCCCAGCATGGCTTGGAGCAATTGGGCTTCTTTGTCAAAATCTGCGGTACTGAGTAAATTCAGACTCAGTGTTTTTCCGTCCTTTTCTCTCACACCACTTCCATTTACTTTCCAACCAGCATCGTCCAACAATTTCTTGGCCTCGTTCACATTATACGCGTACCCGTACTTTTCTAAGGATTTGTCATACCCTAGCGTCGATGGAGATAATGGCGTATGGGCTACTTCGCCTTCTCCCTTCGTAACAGCCTGGACAATAGCTTCTTTATTGACGAGCATATGAAATGCTTTACGCACCTGAATATCTTGAAACGGTGGTCTCTTCAAATTCATCTCCATCAATAAGCCCAATCCAGGACGTAAGCGTTCTATCACTTGATATTTCGGATTATTCCGATAATAGATCGCGTCTTTCACAGGTATTTCCGTTGCTACATCGATAGCACCACTCTCTAGCGCTGACAATCTGAGTTGACTGTCAGCAATCGCTTTTATGACAAGCTTGTCAGCTCTTGGAGGACCTTGATTTTCATAATATGGTTCTCCCCACTGAAAAGCTTCATTTCTAACATACGTGACACCTTCGCCCGCATTCCAGCTCTCAAACTTCCACGGCCCTACTCCCACAGGACTCCTGCCGTAATCCTCCCCAGCCTTTTCAATTGTTTTCAATGATAACGGCTGTGTTACATCATTCGCTAGCGAATCAAGGAAGGCAGCATTGGGTTCGTGTAGTTCCAGAACGAGGGTCTGATCGTCTGACGCTTTCACACTTTTTATTGGAGCCATTACTTCAGCGGCTGTTTTTGCTTTTGTCTGCGGATTAAGAGCACGATCGAAGGTTTCCTTAAAACTTTTGGCAGTCAGCGGTGTTCCATCGTGAAAGGTAATCCCGGAACGAATGGTGAAGGTCCACGTTTTGCCATCCTCAGAAATTTTATAGTCACTAGCCAGAGAGGGCTTGTATTCGTTTGAGTCAGCAGCCTTATATAGCAGCGATCCACCGAGCAACCAGGTATAGACCCCAGCAGATCCAGCAGACAAGTGAGCATCTAACGTATCCGGTTCATAAGGGTACGCTACTGTAATGGTTCCGCCCGATTTTGGTTTGGCACTCTCCTGTTGCTCGGCTGGCACAGTTGTTTGCGTGCTGCAACCAACCACCAGGAGCAGACATAGCGTGACAAATCCCGCCCAAAAGACACTGTACATTTTTCGCTTGTTTTTCTTCATGTGTCAGCATACCACCTCCTACCCTTTTCTTTTTGAAAGAGCTTCCGATGATGACAGATGATTTCACCTCCTTCGCAAGCTGTAACAAAGCGTACATTTACTCTTTATCCAGTTGTTGAAGCTTCCACTGTAGTCCTTGGTAGAATAATTCATTTGTTTTCATGTACGCTTGCAGACCTGGGTACAGGATTGAACAAATTCTTCTGAAGCGTTCGAGATTTTCTGATTGGTTTGAAAGCAACCTTTCAGCAAATCGACGGAAAAATGACTGCGGGACAGGGAGTTCATCAACATCGGCAAACAGCAAGACATACTCTTGAATATTCGCCTGTACGACAGGACTGTCTGGAGTTGCATGTTGCTCCGCAGCTTTCAACAACTGTTTATGGTTTTTAAGCATTCTGGCGCTCCACATCTCCACACTGATTTTAGGCAGGTGAACTACTTCCAAGAAGGACATAACATCCTGCTTCATCTCGCGGACAATCTGTGGATCATTAAACATTTCCTCAAACTCATCTAATGCAGCCGTTTGCGCTGCCGAAAGCTTGCCTTCCAGCAAGGAAGATACGTTAATCCCTAGTAAAAAAATTTCGCGCCATTCAACCGGAAATTGTTCAGGAAAAACGGACGAAAACATTTTTTCTAAAATAAACTTTTCTCGTTCCAATGCATCTGCGGAAATTGATTCAATTAGCTCGTGCATATAGCTCAGAGAATCATTGCCATCCTTACTCTGCTTTGTTTGTTCCAAAATAGACTTCATGCTGGCAAGCGTACGCATTTGGATGTCCAAGGCTTCGATTTGCCATTCTATCGCCATATCAACAGGGATATCCCCAGCTAACATTCTTTTAATCTCATCAATTCCAAAGTTTAAATAGCGAAGAGTTAGGATCAGTTTTAACCGCCATATTTCCTCTGCCGTATACATACGATGACCTCCATGAGTTATCTCAGAAGGTGAAAGCAGGCCTATTTCGTCATAATAACGGACAGTGGGTACAGAAGATCCTGTCATTTTCGCCACTTGTCCTATGGAGAACTTTTGTGTGGTGTCTAAACTGTTACTCGCCTTTCCGTGCACATTACAACACCTCCTAATCAATTATAAAACCTCAAGTAGCTTGAGATTCAAGGGGCATTATGAATAAAAGAGATTACAACGTTTACATAATCGGACAGATTGCAGTTATTCATAGAGATCTGTACTGAGATATTTAAGTCCTGAATCATTAATCGTTAACACAATATTTGCCCCTTTTTCTTTCCCTTTCAAAAGCTGTAAGGCAGCCGCAACATTTGCTCCCGAAGAGAATCCTGCGAATATTCCCTCTTTTCTTGCTAGTTCTCTAGCAACTTGTGTCGCTTCTTCATCTGTAACATGGATGTAGTCTGTAACGAAGCTCTTATCCAAAAGAGGCAAATCCATGGAATATCCCCCACCTTGGATTTTGTGATTGAGGTAAGTAGCCGCTTTACCAGAGTAGAACGGTGCGGTGTACGGTTCAACTAAATAACACCGAATGTTGGGATTATACTTTTTTAACGTTTTTGCACAACCTGCAAAAGTGCCACCAGAACCGGCAAAATCAAGGAAAACGTCTACTTTTCCATTGGTTTGTTTCCAAATTTCTTCCCCTGTGTGAAATTCATGAGCATGAAGATTGCCAATGTGATGAAATTGGTCTGCACGGAACGCATTTCTTTCTTTTGTGATTTGCTTTGCCATTTCTTCCACTTTCGCAAGGTCTTCACCAGAAACTTGCCCGACAGGAGAACCAGGCGCTTGGTCTACTAAAACAACTTCTGCTCCGAGAGCTTTCATCATCCTCGCTCTTTCCATTGAATTTCCTTTTGACATGACAGCAACGAATTGATATCCTTTGACTCCGCAAACAATCGCAAGCCCTGTCCCTGTATTGCCACTCGTTAATTCCACCACAGTATCATTTGGTTTTAGTATTCCAGCCTTCTCAGCCTCTTCAATGATCTGCAAAGCGATTCTATCCTTTTTGCTAAAGCCGGGATTTACATATTCCAGTTTGGCAAAAATATTTCCATCGAGATTTTTGGTTAGCCTAGAAAGATGAACCATAGGAGTGTTACCAATCGCTTGATGAACGCCTGATAAAATCGTGTTCTCCATAGACATAGCGCCTCTTTTCGTATATTTTGGACTATATAGTGTCTGCTTCAAACCATATATAGCTTGATTGTAAAGTATAACGTACATACGTACAAGATAACGCACGAACTCTATGGAGGCATTTTATGGAAGAATTTCACACAAATATTGGAGAGAACATAAAACGTATTCGGAAAGAAAGAAACTTGAGCTTGGATAAAACTTCTGAAATAACAGGAGTCAGCAAAACAATGTTAGGACAAATTGAAAGAGGCAAGTCGGCTCCAACTATCACAACCCTTTGGAAAATAGCGAGCGGGTTGCGTTTATCCTTTTCTTCACTCGTTAGTCAGTACAAGCCGAATGTTACGATCGTAAAAAAGAAGGAAGTAAATCCGATTATTGAAAATAACGGACAGTATCGTGTATATCCACTGGTTCCCTATAATCCAGAACAACAGTTCGAGATCTTCTTGGTAACCCTTGAACCAGGATGCGAACATATAGCAGAACCGCATTCAACAGGGGTTGAGGAATTCATTCTCGTAAATGAAGGCACGCTAGAGGTTGTTGTCAATGAACAAGTTTATATCGTTGAGCCTGAGGATACTCTTATTTTTAAAGCAGACAGGCCCCACATTTATCGAAACAACGGAGATCATATCGTAAAATGTTCCGTCGTCATTCACTACTCGAGTCAATGAAAACAAAGAGAAACCCCACTACATGTAGGGTTTCTCTTCCGTTAGATCACTAGCATATTTACCCCCATTCCTGTTTTCGCTCATGGAGCGAGCTCGCAATAATACGGTCCAGCAACTGTGTAAAGGTCATACCTGCTGCGGCTGCACTCTTTGGAAACAGGCTGTTGGCGGTCATCCCCGGTAAGGTGTTCACTTCTAGTACGTAAGGCATATCCTGACACAAAATCATATCCACCCTTGCATAGACCTTGCACTGTAGCAGTTGGTAGCTGGCGAGCGCCGCCTCGCGCACACGCTGCCGGATAACCGGTGGAAGCTCGATCACATTCTCCTCCGCGCCGCCGTCTTCATATTTTGCTCGGTAGTCGAACCACTCTGAATGCGCCGAGCGAATGCCGATAATCGGTAGTACTTCGCCATCCAGAATCGCGCAGGTTAGCTCCGTCCCTTTTAAATAGGGCTCAATCAAGATCCCCTGATCCAAATGGCTGGCTTCCTGAACAGCCGTCAGCAGCTCTTTCTCATTTTGCACGAGCTGGACACCGATGCTGGAACCTCCCAAATTTGGCTTCACGATCACCGGGTAACCCAATTGCTCTACCGCTTGGGGATCATAAACGTCCTTCCAGTACAGACCTGCAGGCGTTTGAATGCCCGCCGTCTTCAGCAGCATCTTAGACAGTTGCTTATTCATGCATAGGCTGCTTGCTAGGACGCCGCTTCCTGTATAGGGAATACCAAGTGTCTCCAGCGCTCCCTGCACTGTGCCATCCTCACCATATTGGCCATGCAGCGCCAACAGCGCGAAATCAATGTCTGCCTGCTGAACCTGCGTGATTAAATCCGCTCGCTGCGTAACGACAATGGGAACTGCCTCATAGCGACTGCGATCCAAATGATTGATCATCTCTTGACCAGTCTTCAGAGAAACCTCACGCTCCGAAGAAATTCCGCCCATAATGACGCCTATCTTCATGATGACACCTCATTTTTTTCAAATGGTTGTGCAGTTTGGAATCGTTATGTCTCAAGAAAGCGACGTGCCTGTTTGCCGATGATCTGAATACCCCGCTCGATATTTTCATCCGTTACTCGTGAAAAACCAAGTCGCAAGGTATTCGTCCCCGTTCCTTCTTGAATAAAAAATTTGTCCCCCGGTGTAAAAATGACTCCGTGTTCGGTACAAGCTTCTAGTAGCTGGCGTGTATTTACGTCTGACGGAAAGGTAAGGAACAAATGCAAGCCCCCGTCGCCAGTTAGCTGCACCTCGGGGAGATGTGCTTCACAGCAAGCCTTCGTCAGTTCATATTTGCGCTTATATTCCATGCGGGCCTTTTTTACATATTTATCAAAATTTCCATTCAGCAAATATTGATAGAGTATCGATTGATCGATGGTAGATGTATGAATGGTTCGTGCACGCTTAATGCTTTCCAGATTGTCGATCAGGGCTTTGTCTCCAAGTACCCAGCCCACTCGCAATCCAGGGAAGAGTACCTTGGAGAAGCTACCAATATAGATGACTCCGTTACCTTGCCCTACTGTCGCGATTAATGGCGCAACATGCGCCCCCGAGTAGCGTAGCTCCTCATTGAACCCATCCTCGATCACTGGAATCTGATAGCGCATCAGTAAATTCAGAACGGCACTGCGCTTGGCTGGCGACATGACAATGCCTGTCGGATTGTGATAGGAAGGAGTCAAATAAGCCAGATCGAAGCTCTTTGTCTGCTTCTGCAATACCGCCTCTAGCTGCTCCACATCAATACCATCACTCTCCATCGGAATGCCGGTAATCTCAAATCCTTGCAGCTTCAAATTCTTGATCGCTGTATGATGGGTCGGATTTTCACAAATAGCTGCCCCACGGCGAGCAGAAGGGCGCAGTGCCGACAGTACTATGTCAAAACCTTCCGTAAACCCGCTTGTAATCAGCATATCCTTGCCGCTTAAATCGACGCCCTTATTCTCCATATAACGCTTCAAGTAATCGATTAGTGGCTTGTAGCCTTTGGCATAACCGTAGTTGAGCAGTACCTGTCCTTCGATTGCCATCCGATCCATAAAGGCTCGCCTTACATCCCCCAGATCAAACAACTGCTCATCCGGCGCAATGCTTGTGAACGAAATAGTTCCTTTTTTGGTGCGAATGCCCTGCTTCATCATATCCAGCTCTGTAGCGGATACAGCATATTCGTTCATTCGTGCCTTCCAGTCGATCTGCCAGGAATCGGAGCCTTTATTCGCATCCAAATGGCCCACCATAGCGGTAACATAGCTGCCTTTGCCGGGAATCGCATACGCAAATCCGTCATCCTCTAGGCCTTCATAGGCTGCAATCACCGAATTGCGACTCACCTTTAGCAGACTGCTCATTTCTCGTGTGGAGGGCAGCTTTTGATCTACCTGAAGCGCGCCTTTGATTATTAAACGTTTGATGTATTCTTTCACTTGAATCGCGACTGGACGGTCACTAACAAGCTTGAAATCCTGGAACATCCTTCATCGCCCCCGTCTATAATGATGGCATGAGAGACGAGAGAAAAAAAGAACCACCACACTGGATTTTTCATCCTTCTGTGGTTCCTCTGCAGGAATCAGCATCCACCCAGCGGTAAAAATGAAAGTAAAAAAGAACCCATTTTTCCTAAGGGTTCCTCTTTTGTAGTCATTTTTAGTAGGCAGATAGTGAATCCTTCACCAGATGCTATCCGCTTTATGGTTGTTTTGCGCCATCACAATATATTTGTCCAATTGCTGGCTTACCCCCAAAACTACGTCACTTGTCAGACCGTGTTTACCTGCCAATTCAATCATTTGTTGTCGGAGTTGCTCGATGCTTGTTTCTAGATCCAAGTGGTGGCGACTTGCTTCTATTCCCGTGCCCCAGATCGTGCACTTGCTTTTCGGGGCACCTTCTAATTCTTTTTTCGGGGATGTTCCTAGGTGCACAGGGACATCCCTTTCTAATGAACTTGCGAGAGCTTTTATGTTAAGCACCTCCTGGCATTTACAAATTATGACATTAATAAAACTATAAATGAATATGCAAGAATTTACCAACTAAGAAAAAATGGAATAGAAAAAAACATCCTATCGAAAGGATGTTTTTTTGTGTGTCTTATTAACTGTTCCTAAAAATCTGCACCATGTTGATAATTAATTACGTGTGATGTGTCAGACTTTTGGGGTTCGTAAACGATGCCACTGCTAAACCCAAACGTTAGAAGAAGTGCTAGGAATACATGTTTCATTCTTTTTCATCCTCTCTACTTATCATCTTTTTAGTGAGTGTTGATACATCGTCATACAACTAGTTTATAAATGTAGCTTCAGCCTTCTTCTCTCCAATTACAATGGCTTGATATTGGAGGATTTGTGATGGCGAGGCAAGATGGCGATATTTTTCAAACAACTGTACACATTGCAGAGCATCATAATGTCGATTCATTAAATCCGATAGAACGAAACAGTGCAGGGTTTCATTGAGTCCACTTTCAATGCGTCCCTTTGTAAAATCATATTTTGCTTTCTGATAACGATATTGGAGATGCTGAACCATATTAACCAACAATGTTCGTTCATGGAATCTAGCAATATCTTCAGAGAGGCGTAATAAAACCTCATCCACGCAAAAGTGATATTTATTAGCAGCTTCCATAATCGTAACAAGACCCGGAAGTATTTCAACAGGCTGCTCCGCTAGATAGTCGGTATATTCCTTAATGATTTCTTCATTCCCCATTAATACTTCCAGTGTGTAAAAATTCGCCTTCGCAAAGACTGCAAACCGCTCAACGATTTCTATCCCGTCATCGTCAAGAAGTTCAAACCAATGTAAATCGGCGTATGCATGTACATATTCTTTGGATTGGGAATAAGCGCCTTGCATCTGAAGGACTAGTCCTTTATATAAATAACCCATTCCGTAGTAGTAGACGAGCGGACGTTCTGTTTTTATCAACTCTGCCGCTCGATTTTTTCTGCGTTTTGGCAGCATATCTTGGTAGATAATTTTGGAAAGCTCTCGTAGCTCATCTGCGTAGGTTCCTGCTTCACTCCATTTTTGCAAAGTGAAACAAACCTTCGCCAAATTTAATAAAGCGTCTAATTGATCCGTTTCTGGTAATCGCTTTCGATATGGAGAAAAGCGAATAACAGCCTTCTCATTATCATCAGCATTTGTCCCGAGAATGGCCTGAAATAATCGGTAGTGACTCATCACAAACTGGGTAGAGTAGCTATCTTTCTCGTTCTCAATTACGTACTCATAGAATGGCACCGCCTTTCCCAGTTTTCCATCCTCATATAATTGCTCAGCTACAGTAAAAAGGATGGAGATATTTTTGGGATTCTCCAACAATTGGGAGGCAACAGCTTCAATGCAATCCTTTCGTCCATTCTCAGCGCTTCGAATCAAGTAAGGTATCAATCGGGGGCGCGAAATTTTCCCTTCATATAAACATTCATCGGGATATAATTCATACATCCAACCAGGCTCGTAGCCAAACACCACAGCGAGCGCGTCTAATTGACTTATGGTGATAGCCCGAGGTGGATTCCCATTTAGAATCTCGCTCAGTGTCCCCGGATTAATACCGGTTAAATCCCCTAGTTTGCTCAATGTATAACCGCGCGCTCGCCGATGTTGTTCGATTTCTGACCGCAGCGACTGTTGCAATGTCCCTAGCAGTCCCCCCATAATGGATCACCCTTTTATTTTTCCTTTATTTTACAATCAAATGGGTTATTATGGAAGGTGCAAGAAATATTTCTTTTTCATTTTAATGGTAAGATAGCGAGACAATTATTGGTCAGCTCGATTGAAATAAGTATTAGACTGACCCTCTCAATCAAAACAGCGGTAGCCATGGACCAGAAAATAAAGTCCTAGACTCCCGCTGTTTTATTGAATGAACGAACCCGTTAACATAATTTTATCCATTCCATCCTACCCCCACCAGATAGTATCCATTCATAATGTATGCCATAGTTTTCCAACACATAGTTCCAGTAACTACCGTTGTCTTATGGAATGATCCTGCCCGTTAATTCAGCGCCATCCAAGCTCTTTGAACGTGTACCGCACTCCATCGGGATATTGTCCGACCCGGCTTAATCATTACATGACTTTTGGTCAGCTCCCCTTATACTTTCAAACCGATAAACCTTCGCGACCATTGAATGGAATGGTTGAACGGATCAATATTGTCCTTTTCTGTTCCAGCTATGACCCAACTATTTTTTCTCCCCTTGGTTGTCTGCTGTTGGCGTCCGGTTCGACAGTGATGCCGATTTGATCAAAAGTCTGCCCTTCGGCGAGCTGGTAAGTCAGTATTCCAGATCCGTTTTCGTTGGGCTTGAATATGCCACCATTTTCCCTCTTGCTGTTTTTCAGCAGCCAAACCTGGTAAACCTGTGAACCTTCGACGCCGGGCAATTCGTGAACCTGCACCACCAAATTTTTCTCTGATCCCTGCTGGACAATATAGGCCATGCCGTTTGTTCCCGGGTGGCTTTGCTTGGCTGCTTTTAAGGGAATCGCCGTTAAAATTTCAATGGGAATATTTTCGGCATGGCGATTTTTTACCTGTACATTCGCGATTCCAAGGCCAATAAACGCGAGCAACAATACGCACACGATACCGGTTGAAACTGGAGTGAACTGGCTTTTGAGCGTCATAAAAAGATTCCTCAACTTAGTCATGAATGTTTCGGTACCGCTTTTCCTTTTTTGCTCAAAAACAAACCCCAGCACCTCGCCTTTTAGCGATTCAGGCACCTCGATTTCGGTATAATCGAACGACAAAGCATGCCAGGCCTGGGATAATTCCTCATATTCTTTCTTACACTCTGTACAATTCTTTAAATGTTCAGCAAAGGCCATGTGTTCGCTCTCCTTGAGCTCATTTGCTATATATGGAATTAAATGATCACAAACCCTTCTCATTTTAAATCCTCCAGTTCCAAATGCTTCCTCAATCCTTTAAGAGCCTGGTGAAGTCTGCTTTTAATCGTGCCGAGCGGCTCTTGTTCCAGCTTGGCGATCTCTGAAAGAGAATACCCTTTCCAATAAAGCAAATCGATTAATTTTCTTTGCGCCGTTGGCAATTTGTTTTTCGCCATCGCAATATCATTCGTATTTACTCGTTGCTCGACTGTATTAGCAGGGTCGGCGATCTCTTCAAGTTCCTCTTGATGGTGTTGCGTATGCCTCTTCTCTTTACGGAGGTAATCAATGCAAATATTGCGGGTAATCGTGAGAAGCCAATTTACAAAGCTGCCTTGAGCAGGATCGTAATAGCTGTTTGTTGTCCATAGCCTCAAAAAGACCAACTGAATAATCTCTTTCGTCTTATCCTCATTCCCATTGCAAAACTTCATAACAAAGCTGTAAACAAGCTTTATATATCGATCATAGAGTTCCTCTAATGCGTGACCATTTTTTTCGTTTACCAATCGCATTAATTCCGCATCGTAATTTTCTTTCATGTGGCACTCCCTGCTCTTGGATAAAAATATATTGCCATAACACTATTTTAAAAGTAAAGATGAGAACGACCGCGATTGATCGTTCCCTGGGCAGGCTTATTCAAATGCTGTTTCGCTGTTTATGACAAACCATACATCTTTTACTCCTTGTCCGTTTACATCCCCTTTTTGCAGGTCTTTTGCAAAATAATAGAGAGGAAATCCTTTGTACGTAACCTGCTTCTTCCCGTTGTCTTCTCTTGTGATCGTATCGAAATCCTTTTTGTCAAAACCTTCCGGGACAGCGAAATCCTCCTGGGTAAATGCCGGCCAGTTTGCCAGGCAGTCTCCGCTGCAATTGCTTTTTCCTGCTTCGTCCTTTTTAAAGTAATACAGGGCCCTTCCCTGTGGATCCGCCAGGTACCCTCCAGCTTTCTCATTCTGCAAAAGCTGGAGGCTGACAGCCGAGGCTTGATCGGGTTGAACCGTCTCTGTTTTTACCTCCGTGCTTTTTCCGCAGGCAGCCAAAGCAAAAATAATCGAAAGTATCGCAAGGATAAAAGCTGCTTTTTTCATGTATGTTCCTCCCCGTTTTTAGATTAAGACTCGTCCTTACTTCCAGCCCCATTTTTGAAAGATTTGGTGAGATTTTTCTGTTTTTAAATAATCAATAAATTGCTGTGCCTCTTTTTTCTGATCAGAGATTTTCGTCAGGACGATTGGCGTTCCTCGATAGAGCTTTTCTTCTTCGGGCAGTTCGACCAGGTCAGTCACATCCTGGAGCCGGTAATGCCACGATTCATAGGTAATCCAGGCGTCCAGGCTGGAATTCGATTTCCATCGTTCAATGGCTTCAGCACTCGACTTTACAGAAAGGTTAATATTTTGAGAAATGCCTTCGATCAGCCCTTTTCTGCCTGCCATGTCTTCCCACAGGCCAAGCTGGCCAGCCCCATTCACATCGATTATTTTGACTCCCTTTTTCGTTAAATCCTCCAGGCTTTCAATCTTCTTAGGATTTCCTTTCCTCACCAATATTCCTGCAGCACGCGGGTAAAGCTCCGTACGTGATTTCGTGTCGATCATTTCGGGGTGGTTAAAGATGAAGTCCTGTAGCATATACTCGGAGCCACCGAAAATAATATCTGCATCTTGCTTAGCTTGGCCGATCCAATTGCCTTCTGGTCCGGCTGTTACTTCTACCTTCATTCCTGTTTCAACTGAAAATTGTTCAGCAGCTTCCTTTATCGGTCCAAGTGGTCCACCTGGTCCGTATACCCGGATGACTTGATCACTTTGACTGGCATTTGATGTCGCCTGGGACGCCGACTTACCGTCCATTTGTGCATAGGCTGACATTCCGGCAGACGTAAAGACAAAGAGCAGTAGAGTTGCTAGGAACACGATCTTTTTCATCATTCTTCCTCCATTTCACACATGTTTTTTCACGGTACTATCAAAGGAAACGAAGGGAGGCTGTAAACGGTTTGATTGTAATCGCAAAATTGTAAGAAAGTTTTATAAATCTATGGAAAACTAGTCTGTAAAGAATAAAAAAAGATCTCCGCACACCCTACGCCAGCTTGGCCAGGTGTGTGGCGATCTTTTTCATGTTCTGACACGAAGCGAATTCTTGGTCTCTCGCATCTGTTTTGTATAAGTGAGTTTGCATAGCAAGCTGAAAGTTGTACAGCTTCCTTACCCGTTGGCATGTTTCATTTAATCATGCGATCGTTTACGAGGTGCGCAATGAGCGACGCAAGATTTTCCCCGTACTGTTTTTAGGAAGCTCAGCTACGAATTCGACCTGACGGGGAACTTTGTATTTCGCCAGCTTGTCACGACAAAATGCCATGATATCCTCTTGAGAAACCGCAACTTCCTTCAATGCCACAAATGCCTTGACTGCTTCGCCATGTACCTCGTCAGGAATTCCAATCACAGCGGCCTCGATAATCGCAGGGTGCTGGTAAAGCACTTCTTCTACTTCACGCGGGTACACGTTATAACCATCAACGAGAATCATGTCTTTTTTCCGATCAACGATGTACACATATCCTTCTTCATCCATACGAGCCATGTCTCCCGTATACAGCCAACCATCTCGAAGCGCCGCAGCCGTATCATCTGGCAACCCGAGGTACCCTATCATAACGTTTGGCCCATGTACAACCAGCTCGCCCACTTCTCCACGTGCGACTTCGTTTCCTTCGGGATCGACGACCTTGTTTTTCACGAGCGGGATATCGACTCCAACTGATCCTGGCTTTCTGGTCCCGTGCAATGGGTTAAACGTTGTAGCTGGAGCCGCCTCTGACAATCCGTAGCCCTCCAGTACCTTGGCATCGTATTTCGCTTCGAACTTGTGCAGGAGCTCGACGGGCATGGATGCACCTCCCGAGCAGTATATCCGGATGGAGGAGAAATCTTCTTTTGTCGCAGTCGGCAACTGTAGCAGATAATTGTACATAGTCGGAACACCTGCAAAACATGTGGCCTTTTGCTCCCGAATCGTTTGGAGGACGTCTGCCGGATGAAATTTCGGCACAATAATAATGGCCGCTCCCGTGCGAATCGGGCCATTCATGCACACCGTCATGCAGAAGACATGAAACATCGGCAGTACCGCGACCATGCGATCTTCTGGCACCAGCTCGAACAATATCCCCATCGCTTCCGCATTCGAAGCCATATTGCGGTGGGAGAGCATCGCTCCTTTTGGCTGGCCAGTCGTACCTGATGTGTACAGGATTACAGCGAGGTCATCTTCGTTTCGTTCCGGCTCCGCGTACCCTGTCTCTGACTCTTGCCCTTCCTGTACAAGCTGATCGATCGTTATTTCATTTTCAATGGATTCCGAGTAGATGAGAAGCTGTAAATCTTCTATTTGGTCCTTCATCGGGGTTAGTACCGGCTGTAACGCGGATAAGGCAATGGCAGCCTTTGCTTTACTGTTGGATAGAATGAAGCTAATTTCGCGCGCTGTATAGATGGGGTTCATAGGAACAACGACTGCTCCTACGCGGAGGATCGCATAGTAAGCGCTAACAAAATGGGGCCGATTATCCATGAGCAGGGCGACAGCATCCCCTTTTCCAATCCCGTGCCTGGCAAGTCCTGCCGCGAGATGTTCGACCTGCTGATTGAATTGTGCATACGTAGTTGTTTCTCCCATAAAGATGAAGGCTGGGCGATCCGAAAACTGTTTCGCGCTCTGCATGAGGCTTTCATTCAAATGATACATCACACATCTACCCCCTTTTCAGAAAATTTTAACATCTATAACCAAGCCTATAAAGTATTACTTTTAGGAAACATGGGTGATTGGCGGTGCTGATTGAATGACTTGTTCATTGCGCTTCACAAAGAGCAGGAAAAGCACGCCGCAAATGATAAAGAGCAATCCGTTGACAATCATCGCGTTGCCAAAACCAGTGCCAATATCTCCGGCTGATTGAACGATAGAGCCCGTTACCAGCGGCGAGATGATCCCTGCCAATGTAACCAGGCTGGACAACACGCCTACCAAAAGTCCCGTGCGTTCCGGCAACAAGCTGCTGACAATGACAGAGGCGGCTGTTCCTACAGAAAAAGCAAATCCTTTTCCGAGGCACAGGAGGATCAAGACAAGTGCCGTAGATTGAACAAGGGTAACACCGTAAAAGCACAGTCCCCCTAAAATAATTGATACACCGCCAACCAGAACATATGATTTACGATAGCTGCGATGCTTTTTAAAGAAACGATCACCAATCGAAGAAATCAGTATGGTCATCAGTCCAGCCAAAAGTCCCGTGCCAGCAATCGCATAGGCCATTTCCTGATTCGTAAACTGGAAAACCTTGACGAGATAGACAGGCTCCCATACGGAGGCAAAAGTCGTTCCCCAAATTTGTGCAAAATAGATTAAAAAACAGAATAGAAACGTGGATGAGAGCAAGACACTAGATATATCTGACCATTTCGCTTTTGGCAAGGTGGGAGCGTCGACTTTTGCAGGAGCGACGCTGACAAGTGGTTTTTCTTTTCCAATCCATAGCCAGACCAAGAGCCATATCAGACTGAGTGCGCCCATAAACGCCCAGGAAAATCGCCATCCATAGCTATCAATTAGCGCGACAATCATCGGCGCGGAAGCAACCGCACCGACGAAAGCACCGAAGTTCACCGTTGAATAAACCAGTCCACGCTTTTCTTCAGGGAACCATTTGTTCAAATGGCTGACAACCGTTGCCCAAAATGGCCCTTCACCGATTCCAAGCAATACCCGCGCAACGACAAGCATCGGCAAACCCGCGATCGCATAAGCGCCAAATTGGATGACTGTCCAGGACAGCGCCATGATCGCTAGCATTTTTTTCGTCCCGATGCGGTCCGATAATGCCGCGCCTACAATCCCAGCGATGGAAAAAAGCCAGAAAAAGCTGCTTCCGACAAGTCCCCATTCCTTCTCGTTCAATGAAAATTCGGTCATAATCGGCACGGCAGAATATCCCGCAATCGTTTTATCCGCATAATTGATCATGTATAGCACAAATAACATAACCATTGTGATTCTGGCCATCATGTGAATCACTCCATTTGTGTAGGAAATAGACTGCCATTGTTCACCGCTATTTCGAAAGCCTCACGCGCCCAATTCCATCCATGATCTCAATCACTGTGCCATATGGTTCACTTAAAGCCTTGAGCCCCTCCAGTATCGAAGTATCCCCGCTTAATTTCGGCCACCCCATACGATGTACTGGCAGATCAAAGCCTAATTCAATCGGATGCAGCTCCAGTTCGAGCAGCTCACCATCTTGCATTTTCCACAAGGGAATAACCGACTCCCACACCTCTTTGTGCACACAGAGTCCGCGTGTGTAATTGGCACTCATCGCTTCCAGCGCATCTGCCACATTATGAGTGTGGTCGAGGCCGTAGTGCTCGTAGAAATCAGCAGGTTGACTCGTAACAGCTTCTGTCTGAAAAACGAAATCCCCCAAGCTGTAAAAGATCGGCCGATTGTTGTAGATTTCAATGCCTCGCAATAAATGTGGGCCATGTCCCACGACTGCATGTGCGCCCGCATCGATGCAAGCTTTTGCAAAAACAGGCAAAAAATCAGCCGCAACCTCTTTCGCTTCCCCCTTCATCTCATGAGCGTGAATACTCACGATAACGTAATCAGCCCGCCTGTTTGCCTCCTCAATCGTTTTGACGATTCTGTTCAGATCGCGTGGATGCGGCTGAGTAGTCGTCCCTTCATGGTCGCTTACCATGAAACGTGCATTTCCGAAAAGAAAGATCTCCTTACCCGGATCGTTCATGAAGCCTTCCTCGATGAGAAGCTTGTTGAAGGCGTTAATGTCCGTCGCCTCCGCAATGGCTTGCAAATCAGCGAGCTTTTCTTCCGTAATGTGGTGCGTCATGACATAGCGCATCGGATTGATCCCTGGTCTGCCAATACTATCTGAACGCTGATCACCAGCAGCCCACCATGGATGAAAAGTCGACGTCGCAGCGATCAAGGCTACCCTGGCCCCTTCGCATTCGAGATAACGCGGCGCTCCCGCTTCAGCGAGATTTTTGCCTGCGCCAGCATGGACGAAGCCATACTCATTGAGATATCTCTCGGTTGCTTCCAGTCCCCCGTACAAATAATCGAGCGTATGGTTATTTGCCCAGCCAATCATGTTAAAGCCGTAATCTTTCATGACTTGCAAAACGGAAGGTGGAGACATCGCCCACGTGCCTCCGCTCTGCGCGCTGGGATAGCCCTCATGATCGTGTACGGTCGTCTCCAGATTCGCAATGCGTACGTCCGCACGGTGCAGCAAGCTGGATACCTCTTGAAAAGCTTGGTCCCTGTATGGCAGATTGCGTGTAATGAAGCTGTCGCCAGTCGCTGTGAACCAAATCGGCTTGGTCATTGGTAGGATTCCCCTTTCCCTTTTCTCATTTTTTTCTGCTTTCAAAAGATCGAGAAGTCTTCCTCATCCTCTCCGACAAACGAGTATAGCTTCGAGCTGATTTCATCATAGTGCTGCAATCGTTTCTGGACATTTTCCGCGTCGTGGAGCATGACGCCTTTGATCAAGACATTTAGCATGGAGAATAATGTGGGCATACCGCTAGTGGCAACGGGTTGGGGTGTGGTGATTTTCAGTAGATGATCTGCGACTTGGCTGATGGGGGAGAACTCGCCTTCCGTAATCGCCAAAATTTTCGCTCCCAGCTCTTTTGCTGAATGAACCATTGCAACCGTTTCGCTGGGATGACGAGGAAATGATATCGCAATGACCAGCCATTCTTGATCTCGTTCGGTGAGAAAATAATCGGCGTTATCCACTGCTCCTGTATACAGATGTGTGTTACCTTTGATGGCATTCAACGCTGAGAACAGCCATTTTGCAGGAATATGGCACCAACGAAATCCTACCACTACGATTCGATTTGCCTGCACGATGCTTTTGACCACCTCTTGAAGCAACGTGTAGTCCATTTGCTGCAAGCCTTGTTGGAGATACGCAATATCACTTTCCATCACTTGATGCGCGTAATTGCTCAGATCGAGCGTAACCTCGGTGTCTCGATATTTCTGGATCGGCCCCTTCCTTTGGTCTCCTATTAAAAGAGACTTTTTGATTTCTTCCTGAAGCTCTGTGTATCCGGAGTAACCCAATGCATAACAAAAGCGAATGACGGTCGCTTCACTGGTATTCGTAAACTCCGCGATTTTTTTGGCGGTATGGATCGCAAGTAAGCTTGGCTTTTCTATCGCGATCTTACAGATGATTTTTTGGCTTGCTGTCAGCTTTCCATACTGCTTCCGAATCCGTTCTTTTACGAGTTGTGCCATGCCTGAAGCTCCTTTATCATTCGAATTTGTTTTAATTTTGAGAATAGTATATCCTTTGCAATAAATCACTTCAATACTTCTTGGAAAATGTAGTTTGTACTTCATTTTGGTGTATGACAGTCCGTAAAAAGTGACCTCTACAACCCATAAGGTAACTAAATAGATGGGGGAAAGGGACAATGCGATCCTTGCTACCCTTGCCTTTATTAATCTGGATTTGGCAGTAGTGGAAATCAACATCGGACAATTTTATATTGATCAGCTCGCTTATCCGAACGCCGTATATAGCAGAGTCTTGACGATCATCATGTCTTGAAAATTCTTCGCTTGCCAAACCACTTCGTAGTAGCGCCTAAGCTCATCTTCTGTAGGTACATTTGGGAGCTTCTTGGCTGTTTTGGGAACCTCCACCTCCAGTTCTGCTCGAAGATGCTGAAACAGACTTTTGAGATAGGCATAATCTGGTCGTTCTCCCCGGAGATACTTGGCCAACTCCTTCGCTTTACGTTTTGGGGATATTCGCCTTTCACTTACGCTACAATACCTTCTTCCAACGGAAGGCGTTCACTCATGTCGGATAGGATGCTTTGAAGCATAATGGTATGGATATACACCAACCAGTTTTGCAGAAGGTGAAGAGACAATACAGCCAGCTCTTGATCCTCTAGCCCGTTAGTGCAGATTTCTCCGCCTTTGCCGTAAAAGATAAAGCTATTGGCCGAGTTCCAATTTTCCACGACATTCAAGCCTTCATTGATCTCGCGGCGCAGCTCCTCTGAATGCAAGTAATCGCAAACTGCTTTTCCGAGTTCTCCTAGTGCTCGATAGGTCAGATGCTTTAAATTATTGCGGGTAAATCGTTTCAGGATTGCCTTTGTTTCAGCGGTTCCAAGGCGCAATGCCGTAGCATACTTCATCATTTGATCGTATTGCTGCCTAATCAACTCCCAATTGATTGGGCGGGTCAGCACCGGTTGCAAATTCAGGTAGGAATTCGTCATGTCTGATTCGGACCGGTATAGCTTTTGGGAATGAATCGCTTTGAGCCTTGGCATGAAATGAAGCTTCGGCATCAGGGAGGGTAATCACCATGACAAATTCAACCGTCATTACCATCGCTAATCAGAACCGTGGAACCGGAAAAACAAACACCGCCTATCACCTGGCTTACGCCTTATCTAGTGAAGGAAAAAAAGTACTGCTGATCGATTTCGATCCACAAGGAAATTTATATAAGGAAGCTTTTCGAAGGTTTTATCGAGCGATTATGTGAGATGTTCGGTTTTGCCCTTACAGGCTCTTGGCATACTTGTATCTAATGACATAGATTTTCTCGCTCCTCTCAACAAGCGATTTTGGTATTCGACAAACGATAAACATATTTTAAAAAAGGACAAAACGAGGATACCTCGTCTGTCCTTCAACGATCAACCTATCTTACCGCTATCCTTCAATTAGCGAAATACGCTTCCCTGTCAATATCTGAAGTGATTGTTGGCTAATCGGGACGCCATCCAAAGCGTTCTTGAGTCAGGGAGCGATAAATGAAGAAGAAAATATTTGCAGTGCATGTCATTCTTTATTCGTAATGTTCTCGAACGAGGAAACACCGGAGATTATATAACATATATATACATCTACTTTGCGGGTAGTATCAGCTTCGCTGGTACTACCCCTGTTTGAGTTCCTCTTTATAATTCATGTCTTTTCAGAGTACAACAAATAATAACAGTCTTATTTTAGAAGTGCGAAAGATTCATTTATATTCAAATCACCGTATAGTTGGTCAAACAGCTTGCCGTCTTCTGACTGGGAATCAAACGGATTGGACTGTGGAGTTGTATACACATACACCATGTCATTTGATTCTGTAATGGATGTCCCAACAGGTGGACCTGCTTCGCTAGAGAGGCGAGTCCAATCCGTTTTCGTAAAAACGGAGATCATCAGAAGCGTTTCAGAACCTTTTCCATCCTTCGTCGCATAATCGAACTGCACTACATGTTTGGCAGATGGCAGAATTTTGTCTGCATCTACACCTGCGTATTGGTTAACCTTATAATTTCCGTTCCAAGAAGTTGGAGGCTTAAAGCTGAAATTTGCTTGAGGGTTAGCGTAAAGGTTAGTTTTTCCGCTTTCCTGTGCAACATGCTGTGCTGGGTGTTCTACTTTGGCCGATGGCTGAATTTCATCTTTATCTGCACCTGTAGGTTCGTTCACCTTGTGATGCCCATTCGGGGAAGTCGACGGCTTAGAGCTTACATTTTCTTGAGATTCTGTGTGTTCTACTTTGTCATAGTTAACAGCGAGTAAAATGCCGATCACTACGCCGGATGTCAGTATGGTGCCGACGATGATTTTTTTGAAATTCATGTTGGTTTCCTCTCTCTTCGTATAAGGTGTGTCGTTGTTTATGAGGGTATTATAAACAAGCGATATAATAAAGATAGTTACAGATAAGTGACACTTTATTTAATAAAACGTTTTGGTTGGCATTTAAAACGCGGCATTGGGGCATCTGCCGGTATGAAATGTCTAATACTACTTCAACTCAAAAGAGTGGGAAGATGATCCCTTAACAAGATAATAGCCCGTGACTCCTTAGTGTAGGAAAAACCGGCATTTTCGTATCAAGAAGTTCCTTAGCGTACTAAATCCGCGCTTTGTTAGCGGTACCGCTTATAGGAAATGTAACTGACTTTCTTTTTGTCTCGGCATCACATTAACGGACGGTTACAGTTGTACCGCTTTGGGTATCGCCGTTTTGTTGCGGTTTGATCGCTTCCTCGATCAGAGAAGCATATACTTTGGTGCCTTCCTCGACAAGATGCACGCCGTCCCATGCGAAATACGAATCCTTGTTGGCGCTTGCCGCGTACCAGTCGACGAGTGTCACATTAGAGAACTGATTAGCTGCCTCCTCCAGTGCTGAGTTGACGACTTGTTCCCAAGGACGCGGCACTCGTGTATTTACAAGTACAATTTGCCGAACGTCTTTGAGCGAATTCAGTAGATTAACAAGTGTCTCCTCCGAGAATGGTCCGTTCGTGCCAAGCTCGATAATGACTACGTCGCCTAGCATGCCGTTCGTCTTGAGTTGATCGACTACGTCCTGCGCCTCAGACAACTGTCGGCCCACTTTGCCGTTGATTGTGATTCCAGGAAGAAGGTTTTTCAGATAAGGAGCAACGTCGAGCATGACCGAGTCGCCGATCGCGGTTACTCTCTGACCCGAATCCGGCTCCAGAGTCTCAACGGGCTGTTTTGAGTCGTTTGGCTCCGAAATAAGTTTGAGGTCCGGCCTCCTATAGTCGTCAGGGCAGACAGGATGGTCCGGCGGCAATGAGCCATCATGTCCCGAATGTTCTTTGCTGTCGAGTGCTGCAGCGAATTCTTGCTGAGAGTTCGGCGACGCTGTCCCATCCGTTTGAAGGTTGCCGTCGCCTTGTGAAACTGTGCTCGTCGCCATGTTAGAAGCACAGCTAGTTATACTGACTAGAAAAAGCATGAATACGAGTAGCTTATACACCGAAGCCATGTTGCGACCGATCGATACCCGATTCTTCCGCATTTTCCGTTTAACCAAACCGCCGTTGCGAATCGGCTCCTCGATAAACCGCCACGATAGCGCGGCAAGTACAACACTCGCGATTACCTGCAATATGCTGCGTACAATACTGGTCTCGCCAGTGTTAACCACAGGACTTGTCAGGACGATAACCGGATAATGCCAAAGATAAATGCCGTAAGATCGAACCCCAAGCCACCGCAGCGGTTTCCACCCCAACACTTTTCCCAGTCGGCTGACCGGATGGGCGAGCACCGCTACCACTGCGGCCGTGGCGACGGACAGTAGCACAAATCCTCCTCGGTAAAGAAAACTGTCGTATGGATCGGTTAGCCAGATCATAACCACAATCGTGACCAGACCAGCCGCCCCGATGCAATCAAGAAGTAAACGTGCTCGAGGCGCAGCTTTTACGGAGAGACTGCGGCTTGGCCATATCATGGCGAGCGCGGCGCCGATGAGCAGGGCGAACGCTCTCGTATCTGTTCCGTAGTAAACCCGGCTCGGGTCAATGCCTGGCTCGTAAAGCAACGCCATCGCTAGCGCCGAAACAAGCGTGAGCGCGAGAGTCAACGCGAGAAGCCGCCATCTTCGCGGCGAGAAGTGAAGACTGATAACAAGAAGCAGCGGCCACAGTAGGTAGAACTGCTCCTCCACGGCGAGCGACCAGAAATGACCAAACGGGGAAGACGGACCGAAGCTCGAAAAATATGAAACCTCTTGAAAGATACGCCACCAGTTGTTGACATAGAGCAGTGTCGACAGGACCTCACCACGAAGCTGTGTCAGTTGGGAGCGATCGAGTAACGTGATCCATACCATGACGACCGTAATTGTGACGAGCAGCGCGGGCATCAGCCGCCGTCCCCGTCTTAACCAGAAGTCTTTCCAATCAATCTTCCCGTCTCTTTTCCATTGTGCAAGGAGGATGTCTGTGATAAGGTACCCGGATAATACGAAAAACACGCCGACACCTAGTAACCCTCCCGGAGCCCAGCCGACATTGAGGTGATAGACGATGACGGCAAAAACAGCGAGTGCCCTCAGTCCGTCAAGTCCAGCCATATAGCGGCCATTGCCGTTCAGCGGCTTAGGCATACCGTTCGTCCTCCTTCTCTATTACAACGAGTGTATCGAACGGTGGAAATCGATCATTTGTCATGCGGCTCGATGCCGCAAGCCTGTTAATTTTGTTCTGCTTGAATTGTTTCATGCCATACATCTGCACTTTGCCCTTTCGATGACAATAATGAATAGGTTTCACACTAAGCTTGACAGACACCTGTTACTCGAATTCGATTTTTATTTTATATATTCGTTACTTACTAATGCATTGGCAATTACATTGGTTGGTATGACAAATTCCAACACGCCCATAAATCCGGGTGCGGCTTCGTATTTATTAAAGGAGATAACAAGTTTACCTTCATTGTTAATATAAAAGCTTTGATCTTTCGCAATCGTTTCAAAACTCATGGAACCTTCTACCCAATATTCCTTTTCGGGGTCTGCCTTCATCTGCTGTCTCATCTGTTCTTTAATATTTTCAGTGATTAGGTTAATATAGCTATCATCTTTAAATAAACTTGGCAAGGTAATCAAAAGTTGATTTTTCTTGTCTACTGTGTCGTATTTAAAAGTTGTTGAGGAGGAACCAACCGTATTTACAACATATCTGCCCACGACAAGGATTTGATCATTGTCAGTTTTGATTACGTAATCGCTTTTTACACCTACATGACCTCCGCCATTTTTCTTTAATTCCTCCATTTCAGTCTTAACTTCGTTATAAAGCTCTTTATTTTCTTCCAAATATTTTTTATTTAGGGTGTCTTCTAACGTTTTATTTTTCATGTTTGTAATTGCTGGTACTTTTATTTCGGCTTTAGCAGGTCCGTCATCTACATTAAATTCTCTAAAAGTTAACACCTTGACAAGCGAGCCAACCAATGGAACTTCCGATAGGGCATGTGCAAAGGCGGGGCTAGTATTAATCCCTGTTATTAATAAAATAGCTGCAGCCGCAATCCCAACGAGAGGCTTCATTATTTTTACTTGATTTTTCTTTTTTTGTTTGAGGGCTTTCTTCACAACGAAATCCAATTCATCGGGGATAGGCGTATTCTTATAATTTTTTTTCAATTGATCCAGTTGTTCGCTCATATTACTTTACCTCCTGTAAAATTTCATCGCTCATTTGAATTCGAAGTTTGCGGAGTGCTTGATACAATCGAGTTTTTATAGTGCTAATGTTTTCGTTCATCACTTCCGCAATTTCTTCAATTTTTAAATCTTCAAAATATCTAAGTATAATTACAGTCCGATAGGCACAGGGTAGTTCCTCCAAAGCCTTCTCTAAATCAATATCATGGTAGGCATCTTCACTTATGGGGCTGTGTAATTCCAACACCTTATCATCTACTAGTTGAATCCTCTTTTGTTTTCTAAGGAAATCAAGAGATGTATTCACCACAATTCTGTAAAACCAGGCTTTCAACGAACCCTCGGATTTTAAGGTTTGTGAAGATGACAATGCCTTATGGATAGAGTCCTGAACAATATCCAGTGCATTATCTGCATTCTTTACATAACTGAATGCTAATTGATACACATTTTGTTTATTTTCCGTAATAAAACGGATAAGTAATTTTTCTAACTTTCTATCCATTCAAAGATTCTCCCCTTGATATGCGCTTATCATTTCCTTGCCTTACATGTAAAAGACGTCTGAGCTAACCCAAAAGTTTGTTTTTCGATAATGGCAAAAACCAGCGTCCCTGACACCGTCCTCACAGTAAAAATGATGCTCCAATGTAACGTAGATAAACGAACTATAAATATTTCAATGGAATAAGAAACTCGATTTCCTCAAAGGGACATCGAGTTTCTTGTTAAATAATTGTAAGTTTACTGGGAAAGTATATAACTAATTGTTTTATTGTTTTACAGTGCTTTGGTTATCAGCAAATACCATTTTCAGTTTATTTTCTTCCAAAGCTAAGACAAGATGATCCACATTTCCACCATTTCCTCCTTGTGGAGCCGTAACAATAATATCGTTCACCTTGTTACCCGTATAGTCACCAATAATTAGGTTTGGTTCTCTTCCTAACTCCCCATGTAATGATCCATCTTCCCCTTTGAACACCCAATCATATTTTACGTACCCTTGGTTTTTTCCATCTTGCACTACGATAGATAAATTGTCTGCATAAGCATCTAATGTTCCATCAATCATTTCTTTTGTTCCAACCAATATCACTTTGTCTTCAATAGAGTCACCGTTCACATCGGCTATTTTGTAATCAAGTACATACGTATTTTCTTTTGGTTTAAGTTCGGGCGCTATAAATTTTTGACCAATTTCCACTTTTTTGGCTTGAACTGTCTGTTCTGCAGAAGCAACTTGGAGTTTTCCCACTCCTGCTGCACAAATAAAACCTGCGAGTACCAAAAAAGAAAGTTTCTTTACGTGTTGATTTTTCATTTTTTTATCCTCCATTTATCATTTGCTTGCCTTACAAATGAAAGACGTATGAGATACCCTAAAAAGTTTGTTTTTCGATGAATCACTGAAAGACACCGGGCTAATGCCATTTTTATTACATGTGCTTCGAATAGCAGTAAGGGATACAGTAAAAAACCGTCCGCTCCGAGTAGGGCGAGGTGGATATTAACGCTATTGGAGCGAATGGCAACTTCTACTATGTTTCAACCGTAGATTATAAGGGGAATTCCTTGAAAAGGGGTATTTCTAAGTCAGTGGCTTGGTAGGGAAATAAATATCCCGTTCCACCTTAGAAAGTGAAACGGGATGTTTTTGGGATTTTGTCATTCGGAGTTACCCTTTTAGGACAGCCCCAGGTAGTTCATTATTTTAACGTGGCATCCCTGAAGGTTTCTTCTCCTGCTTCCATCGTCAACAATACTTTTGCACTACCAATTTCTGTTGAAGGAATCTTAAAGAGATTCTTATCGATCACAACAAGGTCTGCTTCCTTCCCTTGTTCAATGGAACCAGTGATTTTATCTGAAAAGCTGGCATAGGCACCGTTAATCGTGAAACTAGCAATCAAATCAGCAACCGATGCTCTTTCTTCAGGTCCGAGCACTAACTTAGGATCGGTATTTCCGAACTCCTCTCTGGTGACACCTACTTGTATTCCATATAATGGATCAAATTCCCACGTTATCGGATAGTCACTGGCAGAGGCCACTTTCACTCCGTTATTAATGAGACTCTTCATCGGATACTCACGACTCGCCCGTTCCTCTCCGAGATAAGGCAGTTCAATGTTTTCATAATAGCCTGGTGATTTAATAAACCAATATGGATTGGCAACAGCCACAACATTTAATTTTTCCATGCGCAGAATATCACTTGGCTGAACGATTTGAAGATGAGTCATCTGATGACGGGAATCTCTTTTTCCATTCTTCTCTACAGCGTACTCAAAACCATCCAAGGTTTCTTTTGTGGCAGCATCTCCGACAGAATGAACGTGCATGGCAAAACCTGCTTTATCCAATGCAGCAGCTGTCTCCTTAAAGACTTGAGGGTCCCATTGCGGTTTGGCATTGTGGTTATCCATATATGGTTCAATTAGCGCAGCTGTCCCTCCCTCGATTACACCATCCATGAATACCTTCACCGAGTTTACCTGGACATCGGGTCCGTTTAGTTTCGCCCGTTCTTCTACCAACGATTTTACTTGTGACGGACCCTTGGAAGGGTCAGTGGCCAATGAAACACGATATTTTAGATGAAGCTTGTTTTCTGCTTCAAGAGCCTTTAATGCATTTAGGGCATTACTACCTGGAACAGCTAGCGCAAGATGGACAGAAGTAATCCCTTTTTCTGCTGCCATCTGCTCATACGCTAAAATCCCTTCCTTATACTCTTCTTCAGAGTAATCCGGAATAATCTCCATCACCAAATTTTGAGCGGTCTCACGAAGAGTACCAGTAGGTTCCCCCGTAACATCGTCTCGCTCAATTACGCCCCCTTCTGGATTCTTTGTATCCTTGGTAATACCCGCCAGTTCAAGAGCTTTCGAGTTCACCCACACCGAGTGATGGTCTCCTGAGGTTAAGACAACAGGTATATCCTTTACGATTTGATCAAGATCCTCTTTTTTCGGGCCCTTTCCGGGGAAGACAGGGTTTTCCCAGCCAAATCCCTTCAAACCTTTAAGATTAGGGTTCTTTTGAACAAATTCTTTAATGGTATGGAGATAATCCTTCCGCGATTTTTTTCCAACCAGATTCACTGAAAAGATTGTTTCAACGGTTGCAGTCACATGAGAGTGGCTATCAATAAAACCAGGAAGAACCATCTTTCCGCCAAGATCAACCACTTTGGTCTTTGCGTTTTGATAAGGTTTTACTCCTTGATTGGTGCCAACATATACAATTTTCCCATCGCTGATCGCTATAGCTTCAGCAAAATCACGCTTTGCATTAACGGTGTAAACGGTACCGTTTTGCAATATGACATCTGCCTTTTTACTGATGGGGTTCGTTGCATTTGTTTGGGCCTGTGCAAATCCTGAGAAAAGTGTACTCATTAAAAGAGAGGCAAGAGCAACATTCAACGTCTTCTTTAGCTTCATACAATCACCTTTCCTGACGTGTCTACTATTCACTTCAGGAAAAATGATATATAAAAAATAGGTAGAGAAATATGTTCATAGCAGACGAAAAATGAATACTTTTTCATCCATGGTGGAGGTTTCTTTGTTCGAATAAATCGTACAGCTTAAAGGCTAACATAAGATTAAACCGCTCTTCCGAATCATTCAGCTCCAGCTGTAATAAGTCTGTTATCTTTTCTAATCTATACTTCAGTGAACTTCGATGGATAAAAAGATATTCTGCAGTTTCTTTTAAATTCCCGTTCATGGCTAAATATACTCGCAATGTATCAAACAGGTCTTTTCCCTTTTCATTTCCGTAGTTTAATAACGGGTCCAGATATTTCTTGATGAACAATTTTGCCGCAAAACTCTCTTTAAGATCAAATAAAATGGAAAGAGAACCAAGATTGTCAAAGTTTTGTATACGTTTGTTTGAAAAACAGTTACTTACGATTTTCAAAGCTTGATGAGCTTGGCGATAACAAACGTGGAAGTCTTCTATGGTCTGTGTCCTAGAACTTATTCCTAAAAAAATTTCAATTCCTTGTATAGTTGGTGAAACAACATCCCTAATTTGTTTATGAATCAGTTTCCAATAGAGGTTGCTGTCTTTTTCTTTTTGGTCAGGAACAATCAGAACATAGCGTTCCTCTTTTTGCGTTACGATAATATTTCGATCAAAAAGGTGTAATGCTGTTCTGATTCTTTCCCATATCCAAGTCATCTTGAGCTTAATTGATTGTAAATCCGCTTCTCTATGATTACATTCGATAGATAATACACCAATTCTATTAGGTTCAAACAGATTGAGATTAAACAGATTGGCATATCCGATCATTTTTTCTTTATCTTCAATCTTTTCCAGGAAAAGTTGATGGATAAAACCGTCCTTAACCTGTTCTTTTGCATCTGCCACAAGTTTTTGCTTTTTGATCTGAATCGCATATACATCCAAAGCGTAATTCAATGTCATTCGCATTTCCAGATCGAATTCCTGTTTACTTGCTTTCACACCTACATACCCGAATAGCTCACTGCCACAAACTACCTTCCATATGCCAAGATGATTGTCTTCCCCATATTGGAGCCACTGCTCTCGATCAGGTATATTCATAATTTCCCATGCTTTTACATTTAGTTGTCTTACGATTTCCTCTAGCTCCTCATTACGTTCTCCCATGAAAAAACTGGAGATCGGATGCAGGAAACGATCAAATAGAATAACTGTTTTTCCAATCAAATGTGAGAAGGTTTTGGTAATCTCAAAGTAACCGTCACCTACCAGAGCCTGTGTCACTAATTCTTTATAATGAATCATTCGTTTTTCCAAGCGATTTTTGTCTTCCAGTTCTGCCTTCAATTTCTGCTTTTCTTTCTCTTTGTTTTTTACCATTTCCATTACGATTGCGAAATCTTTCCCATATTCACCAAAGGACTTGTCCGCTTGGATATTCAAGGGAGCCGCCTCCCGATACCCAACAACACAGACATCAAAATTGGTCGAGTCGCTTTCCTTAATTGGGAAGGTAAACCAGGTAACAAAACCTTCATTCTCAAATTCTCTAAGCAGATCACAACTCTTCCATACCTCGATACCATCCATAGAACAATGTGGTTTAGATAAACAGCATTCCAAACAAGACGAACACGATAATGGAAACTTCTTCTCAAAACTCTGTGAGTCTCCTCTTCTTGTTCGAATACTCAAGACATCCTCTGATTTTTGAATAATGGCAACGTAGTCACAGACAAACTCATCCCAAAATGACTCTAATAGAAACCGCAGTGCTTCATCAACGGTTTCTAGTTTGTGCAAATTTCTCGCAGCATTACGTAAGTGTATATCGATATCTTCAATACTATTCTTCCCCCAAATCCACTCCCATTTGTCCATTATATCCCTCATTTCTATCAGTTAAATATGAAAGAAACCCAACCAGCAGCGTTGCCACAAACATCATAATTGAAATTCGTTCAAAACGCTGCCACTTAATTCAACAATCTTGCTACATCACTATAAAAAAGCGCCAGACTCTAATCGATCTGACGCATTTCAACAATATCTGATTCTTCTATGTCCTATTTCAACAGACGCATGAGTTGATTCTTAACAATCGGGACAAAACCATTTCCCAATACGCGAAAAAAGTTATTTTCGAACCTCTATCATTATTTTTGTCACATACTCTTCGCTAGTATTTTTGGTTACCGCATCTAGTACGTATTCTTCATACGAATATTCCCCGATTTGAAGTTCGTGGCCTTTTATAAATGCAAGTATTTCCTCATAAGTTGCAGTAATCCTCTCACTCTTTCCAAAATGATAGCCAACCACATACAACCCCTTTGGCTTTGTATAGTAAGTTATCCCTTCATGATTTTCTGTTTGTTTCATATATAAATTCGAATAGTTTTCGTAATCTGCTGACAATAGTTGATTACGTGAAACCATCGCTCCAATTGGATAACCCGTATCGAGCCGATGCGTATGGAGCGCATCGATAAAATCAGAAACAGCCCGTACAAAGTCTCGGTCCGTACAATCTAGAATGGCATCACTGGAAAATAATTTTTCCTCCGAAAGTTCTTCTATATGAATACGTGAAAAATCGGTTTTGATGGCTTCCTTGGTCAAGCTAAGCTTTGTTTCGATCATTTGTTGGATTTGCTGCAGGTTTTGAATTTTGCGCTGAATTGTAGACGCTTTATCTTCTAAAAGGCTAACAAAGTTTTCAGGTGTTTTGTTTTCCAAAAAGGGCTTTATTTCTTTTAAGGGCATCCCGACCTCTTTTAATAGTTCAATCACGTTAAATAACTCAAACTGTCGATACGAATAGAATCGATAGCCCTTCTCATTTTTAATATCTGGTGACATTAACCCGATGTCATCATAATAAAACAATGTTTGCTTATTGACTCGACATAGCCTCGCAAATTCCCCTGTCGTGAAATATTTGTGTGTTGCCTCTGACAATATAAACCTCCCTCTCTTGACTATATAGTTACTATATAGTGTACATTTCTTACTATAAATTTAAGCGAAAGGGTTTGATAGTCATGAATATCATTATTCGTGACATAACGCCAGAAAATGTTCAAGAAATCCTGCAATTACGTGTCAAAAAGGACCAAACCTCATTTATCGAAACACCTCAAAAATGTTTACAAGATGCAAAAGCATGTAGCTATTATCAACCAGTAGGGCTATATACTGGCAAAGAATTAGTTGGATTTGCGATGTACGGGGAATTCCCGGGTGAAGATGAAATAGAAGATAAACGTGTTTGGTTAGATCGCTACTTTATTGACCACCGTTATCAAGGATATGGCTTAGGTAAGCAATCATTGGAAGCCCTTATTCAACACCTTGTCAAACAGTATAACTGTGAAAAAATTTACTTAAGTGTATTTAAGGACAATGTCCAAGCCATTCGTATTTATCAAAAATATGGATTCAAGTTCAATGGAGAAATTGATATTAACGGTGAAAAAGTCATGGTGAAGAAAATCAATGTATAAACACTGAGGGAGACGACTTATGGAGCAAGCGTCGATTTTATTAGAACAAAAAGCTGTTAGGTCATTGTTTTTTCTTATTTAGTGCCGTCTTTACTTGGAATGCTGCTCATGTCGATTAATATATTCGTAGATGGCATTTTTGTCAGTAATGGGATTGGACCTGAAGCTTTACTGAAACTATGCCTGTAATATCTCAATGAATTGATGCGCATAAAACGGTTTGGACAAAAGCTCCTGTAACATCTTATCGATGGCAATCACAACAATTTTACAACCGACTCAGGAGAACTCCTTTTTCAATACGTTGAAAAGATTATAAAACTGGTTAACCAAACAAAAAAAGCCCGCCCCTTATTCCCCAATCCAATGCATTAAAATACTAATAACGGATACAGTTTTTTCAAGAAAAAACTCACCGCAGGCAAAATCCTTCCGGGTGAGTTCATTCTTGTTTTACCACATCCTACCACGAGACAACATCAAACATCGCTTGGATGGTCCTGCACTTAAATAATATGTTGTTTTTTATAGGATATAAATTTATTTGTAAATAATTTATAGTGCGCTGGATCGCCGCAAAATCGGCAAAACAGTTTTGTGGAAGAAACCTTGTTGACATGTGGAACTTGAATTGTTCGTAATCCTTCTATCAAATGTTTCTTACAAACATAAACCATTGCAACCTCCTCCTTTCCATTGTGAGAACATGTGACCATAGGAGAACGTAATAGTTCTCTAAGTTACACCGATTCAATAATCATAGAAATCACTTGACCTCCGCCGATACACAAGGTAGCCAATCCAAGCTCCACAGCGGAGACATCCTTTAAGTTTCCACCAAAGCTGCCGAACGGCGTTCTTGCTCCTCCCAAGATACTAGATTAAAAAAGTTATGGATCTCTGATTGATCGAAAAGCGAGCGATCACAGGATACATGATCGCTCACACTGTCTTTTCCTTATCTTTATATTTCCTTTTACTTAGCCCCAAGTCCCCCATCAACAGCCAGTATTTGTCCTGTGCAATAATTAGAAGCTGCAGAAGCAAAGTATAGAACAGCTCCTACTAAATCATTATCTTCGCCTAGTCTTCTTGCTGGAACTTGAGTAGCAAGAAAAGCACCAGCTTTTTGGACAAGTGTTCCAGGAATTTCGGGATTATTCATTCCTGTTTGGAAAATTCCAGGAGCAATGGAATTCACATTTACGCCATGGCGACCCCACTTGACGGCAAGATCCTTCGTTAGAGTCATCACTGCACCCTTGCTGGTTGTATATCCTACAGAGTCTACTACTTCCGGGTCCGTACCTTTACCTCCAATAATAGAAGAAATATTAATGATTTTTCCGTATTGGTTGTCGATCATATGGCTTCCTACCGCCTGACACATCAAGAATGTTCCGGTAACATTGGTATTGATCATGTCTTGCCATTGTTTTAATGTCATTTCGGTCGCCGGCGCTTCTGAAACCGTCCCGCTACTGTTGGTTAAAATTTCAATCTTTCCAAAATGCTCAATGGCCCTTTTCACACCTTTACGGACAGATTCAGGATCCGTGACATCTAATGCTATGGCAAATGCTTGTTTTCCTAAAGCTTCGATTTCTTTTACAACGTTCTCACAAATCTCTACACGACGCGAGCATACTACAATGTTTGCACCTGCTTCCGCCAACGCCAGCGCCATGAAACGCCCTAACCCGGTACCGCCTCCTGTAACAATTGCTGTCTGTCCAGTTAAATCAAACATTTTGTTAAATGACATATTAGATCTCCTCCTAGAAATGGTGTTTAGATACTTACTTTCTTGTCTGCTTTTATTGGAGTGTGACTTTGATTTGCGGGACGTACAACGACCCAAAAGAACAATCCGATAACGAACATAACCAATGAAGCTACTTGAAACCCATAACGATATCCGATTGCTTCAGTCGCTGCATATTGGATAATGAACCCGAATACGAGAGGAGCAATCATACTCCCTGTATTTGCGAGAGCAATATACATCCCTTGTGCTTTTCCGATGTTTTGGGCAGAAAAAAGTTCCATCAATACGGCTGGTCCAATTGAGAGAACGAGCATTCCTAAACCTGGAGCAAGGGTCAAGAACAGTATCGAGAGAGCACTCGAATTCACAACACTTCCAAGAAATATACAAAGTGCGGACAGCACCATCGACAAACCTGCAAGATTTACTCGTGCTTTACGAATATCTCTTGTCTTGCGATATAGCCTGTCTGATAGCATGGCAAATCCAATTTGACTAATAGCAGCGAAAAGAAAAGGTAGAGCCACGGCAAGTTTTAATAATTGACTATCAAAATGTTGAATTTTGGTAAAGTATACTGGATACCAAATCACTTGAATGGCCACTAAAAAATATGCACAAGCTCCACTCAATGCAACAAAGACGAAATTTTTAGAAAATAGATGCGGGAGAAATTGACGCCAAGAAAGTTTAGCGAGGTTTGATGAATGCTGCTCCTCTTGATCAAATGCAGGCAAACCAATTTCTTGTGGACTTTCTTTACCAAAAAACTGCCAAAAAACTACCCAAATCAGTCCTACGATACCCATGGCTATAAAAGCAGATCTCCATCCATATTGATCTGTCAAGGAGATTAATAGTGGCGAAGCAATCGCAGGTCCAATCATGGTTCCAAACAGAATAGCAGCATAGCCGATCCCATGTTTTTCTTTCGGGAACCATTTTCCCAACATAGCAGTTGCTACAGCGGCGGCTGGACCTTCGCCTGCTCCCAAGATGATTCTTGTCAACACCAAGAGAGACAGACTGGAAACAAAAGGTGTGGCAAATTGAACAGTCAACCATATCATCGACAGCCAAATAAACATTTTTTTCGTGTTTTTGGAATCAGCCATACCACCTAGTAAGATCGATGTTAGGGTGAAAAACAAATAAAAGGAGCTCCCCACAAGTCCCCATTGGGAAGGACTTAAATGTAACTCATTCATGACGGGGACGGAAACCAAACCTATGATAATTTTGTCAACTTGGTTGATCATACCGATAAGAACTAGAAACAACAATATAATCCAGGAGTATTTAGGAGTGTTGCGTATAATAATCCCCCCTAACATTTTACTTTTTAGGGAACGCCTTCTCTTGAAATCTGAAAAGGCACTCCCTCTCACATGAATCCATTGGTGTTCCAAATTCAAGCCCATTTACCTCAGGTTTTCTACACTACCGTTTAGCTTTTTTTTCACGTACAGGAATACCACCGCTAAACACATCGAATTCTTGGGCAACTTCTCGACCATTTGGCATCATGAGCCACAACCTTAATAAATGACGTCTGCGTTCCTCTTCTTCATAATCTTCAAATACAGTCCTTGAATGAAGTACGGTGTAATTGTTGACGAATTGCATATCACCCGGTTCCATCATCATATCAATCTGCAAGTTTCCATCATGAAGGAGGGAATCCATTACATCAAATGCTTCAATTTCCATTTTCGACAGTTTGATACCTGTTTTCTCTTGTGCAGATTCAACATAATAACGCATAAATCTACAGCTCAATTTACCATCGTAATAACTAAAGATCGGTGATGAAAATACGGGAGATTCACCTTGTGCTTGTTCCCCGCGAAGATCATGGAAGAGAGGGCGATAGAGGATTCCAAGATACTCTGGGTACTTCTCCAGTATTTCATTATAAAGAGCCATTGCACTCGCCAGACTGCTTAAACCGCCAGATTTCGCTTTGCGAAGACAGAGTAACCCGACTACGTCCGTTAAATCTGTGTGATAAGGAAGATGTACATTCGTTTGGTAAGCACGTACACTTGTATTGGAAAAGTCGAGACCTCTGTCTTTGATATGTCCCAAGAGGTCGCCTTTTGCGTTTTGCGTTACCGGAATGCCCAAATTAAGCCCGAGACCATAGTAAATGATGCTCGCTTCTTCATCTGTATACCTTTCCATCGGCAATCCACGAATTAATAGAAACCCTTTCCCATTCTCCAGTTCGTCAATAAAGTAAGCGATTTCATCAGCGAGATCAGGAATCGGGAAATCCTCCTTGTTAATATCAGGTACTTGTAAACCCTTTTGCTTTACTTGAAATAAAGCGTTTTCAAGGGATGCGATCATTTTGTCGGACATATAATAAATCCATGAATCATCTTTCGTGAGATCACTCCCTTTCCAAGCTACTGAACCTTGAATTTTTTCCTTTAGAATGGATCCCATAAAAATTCCTCCTCAAATAATATAGCTGGTTTTACCTTCAGTCAGTTCTCTTAATTCTCTGCGTAAAATTTTCCCTGCTGAATTCTTCGGTAACTCCTTCAAAAATTCTACATATTCTGGAAGTTTGTACTTCACCAGCTTTTCCTGACAGAATCGAATCATGTCATCCTTAGTAATCTGTTCATCCGAGACGACGACATAAGCTTTTATGCTTTCACCGTATTCTGCATCTGGTACTCCGATCACGGCCGCCTCTAAAATTGCAGGATGTTCATAAAGGACTTCCTCTACTTCACGGGGATATACATTGTACCCGCCAACGATAATCATGTCTTTCTTGCGATCAACAATGTAGATGTATCCTTCTTCATCCATTCTGGCTAGATCACCCGTATAAAACCAGCCATCCTTTAAAACAGCTGATGTAGCTTCCGGCATGCTCAAGTATCCCTTCATGACATTTGGGCCTTGGACAATTAATTCTCCGACTTCTCCTTTCGCCAATTCTTTTCCGTATTCATCTACCACTTTGCTCTTGACACCAGGAATATCCAGACCGATAGAACCTGGCTTGCGTGTTCCCTTTAAAGGATTAAAAGCGACGACAGGAGCAGTTTCGGAAAGGCCATACCCTTCCAAGATAAACACGTTAAACTTGTTTTGAAATTTTTGCAGCACCTCAACTGGAATGGAGGCACCTCCAGAGATGCACAAGCGAATGGATGATAGATCTTCCGCAGTTGCTTCAGGCAATTGATAGATAAAATTGTACATCGTGGGAACTCCTGCAAACACAGTTCCCTTTTTTTCTCGGATGGTGCTGACCACATCGAGAGGGCTGAATCTAGGCACGATAAGGACAGTTGCCCCGCAAGCAATTGGCGCATTCAGACAAACGGTCATACTAAAAACATGAAACATCGGCAGAACTGCTACGACGCGATCTCCCTCAAACATTTCCAGTAATTTAAAAACGGAGTCTGCATTCGAAGCCAGGTTTCGATGAGATAACATCACACCCTTTGGTTTACCGGTTGTTCCTGATGTGTATAGAATGACGGCAAGGTCTTCCTGATCAATGAGAGGACTTTCACAAACATAATTGCCTGTTTCCATCAGATGCTCCCAAGTCCATTCCTGATCCTTTGCATCTGTATAAATGACGAGTTTTAGATTTTCCAATTGTCCCTTTATTTCTGATAACTTCGGTTCTACGGATATATGAGCAATGACCGCTTTGGCTTGACTATTGTCTAAAATGTAGGTGATTTCCCCAGAGGTAAATAAAGGATTGATTGGAACAGCAAATGCACCGACACGTAAAATGCCGTAGTACGCGATGACAAATTCAGGGCTGTTTCCTAATACAAGAGCTACTCCATCACCTTTCCCGATTCCTTGGGCAGACAACCCGGCAGCGAAACGATCCACCTGCTGATTTAATTCTTTATAAGTAACACTTTTATCCCCATAGATATAAGCGTTACTATCCGGGAAATTACTTGCGCTTCTTTTCAAATTTCCATCTAAATGATAACTCATTACATAATACTCCCCCTTTACTCACAATTAGGTGTTTGTAAATAGTGATTATTATGACTTTTATGACTGTTTAGAAATCTTATTTTGATTATACTCATCAATTGCAATTAAATAAAATTAGAGTTTTTTACTTGCAAATAAGTATTACTAACATTGGAAAAGGAGTTAGGGTTCAACATTTTTAATCACTCAAGAGGGCATGGTGAAGTACCATATCCTTGATCAAACTCTCGTCACGTAAAACGGTGAATATATGAAACGTTCTGGCTGTATAACCATGATTGAAAGACAAAGGCTGTTCCCCTTTAATATTAGTAATACTTACTTGCAAGTAAAAAACTCTAATTTTATTTAATTATTTTTGACAAGTATAATCAAATGTATAAAAGAGTTAATATTCTCAAAAATCACTTTCTATTTTGGTCGCATAAAGTCTTGATTAAAACAGGAGGTATTGTATGGACTTAAAGTTATCTGGAAAAAAAGCACTCATTACAGGAGGAAGCCGGGGAATTGGTAAAGCGATTGCCCGACAGTTGGCTCTGGAAGGTGTAGATTGTACGATTTGTGCAAGAAACGAATCCGCATTAGAGATCGCTGCGGATGAATTAGCCCAAGAAACAAAAAGAAATATCTATCCGATCGTGGCAGATACTTCGAATCCTGACTCTATCCTACATTTAGTTGAACAATCGGCAGCTGCGATGGGTAGTATTGATATTCTCATCAACAGCGGAGCTCGTGTTGGGGGTGGAGAGCCAGAGGATTTTAACCGTATTAAAGATGAACTTATTTTGAAAGATTTTGAAGAAAAGTATATGGGCTATTTTCGTTGCATGCGAGCTGTCGCTCCATATATGATGAAAAACAATTGGGGGCGCATCGTTAATATAAGCGGTCTGGCTGCCAGAATAGGAGGCAATTATTTTAGTTCCGGTCCGCGTAATGCATCTGTTGTCCATTTAACAAAATCTGCATCAATGGAATTAGGAAAGCACGGAATTAACGTCAATGCTGTTTATCCAGCCGTTACCGTGACGGAGACGATTAAAGAGCGATTCCCTAATGAGGAGGATTTGCGCAAGGCAGTAGAAATGTATCCAATTGGCCGCTTGGTTACAGCGGAGGATATTGCTTATGTCGTTACCTTCCTGGCTTCACCTTTGTCGACATCGATTACTGGCGATGTCATTTCGGTAACTGGCGGCATAGGGAATACGGTTTTTTACTAATAGCTAGGACAAGTCAAAAATAAAAATATCTTCTCTATTAAAAAACGAGCCTCTCTAAAATCTGAGGCTCGTTTAATTTTTATCCTTTAAGAAGCAGGTTTGCAATCACAACACGCTGAATTTCATTTGTTCCTTCATAGATTTGAGTGATCTTCGCATCGCGCATGAAACGCTCAACTGGATATTCACGAGTATAACCGTATCCGCCGAACACTTGAACAGCTTCAACGGTCACTTCCATGGCAATATCTCCAGCAAAAAGCTTAGACATCGCAGACTGAAGTCCGTAAGAGATTCCTTGATTTTCTCGCCAGGCTGCCTGATATGTCAGCAAGCGAGCAGCTTCAATCTTAGTCGCCATATCAGCAAGCTTAAATTGGATTGCTTGTAGCGTAGAGATCGGCTGGCCGAACTGTACGCGCTCCTTGGAGTAGGCTAAAGCGTGATCGAATGCCCCTTGCGCAATCCCTACAGCTTGAGCTGCAATGCCGTTTCTTCCCCCGTCGAGCGTCATCATAGCAATCTTAAACCCTTCGCCAATAGAGCCTAGCATATTCTCTTTTGGCACGCGGCATCCTTCAAAAATAATTTCATTTGTTGCCGAAGAACGAATCCCTAACTTCTTCTCTTTCTTACCAATCTTTACACCGGGGAATGTTTTTTCTATTATAAATGCAGCGATTCCTTTATGTCTTAACTCAGGATTAGTCTGAGCAAAAACGATAAAGACATCCGCATATTCTCCGTTAGTAATAAATATCTTACTCCCGTTAATCACCCACTCATTCCCTTGTAAAACAGCAGTTGTCCTCATATTCGCGGAATCGGAACCGGATCCCGGTTCAGTTAAGCAGTAGGCACCCATCCATTGTCCTTTTGCCATCGCCCGAAGATATTTTTGCTTTTGTTCTTCCGTCCCAAATTTATATACTGGCCAGCTGGCAAGTGATGTGTGCGCACTTAGCGTTACGCCTACAGAAGCATCGATACGAGAAAGCTCTTCAATCGCGATCACATAACTTAAGTAATCGGCTCCAGCTCCACCATATTCTTCACCCCAAGGGATTCCTAACAAACCTATTTCCCCCATCTTTTGCCATATCGACATATCCCAACGCTCTTCTTCATCACGGTCTCCTGCTGTTGGTTCACACTCATTTCTAGCAAACTCACGTACCATCTTCTGCATCATTAAATGTTCATCCGATAAAATAAAATTCATAAATTCTCTCTCCCTTTCGAGTTCATAGTCTCATTCTGCTTCTACTTCCTCATGAGAAGTATCCGTAGTTAATTCACTACAATTCCAGCAGTAACTTCTTATCCTTTCCCAAATGAAGAGGGGCTCGTTACAATAAATACAAATGTCAATTTTCGCCATGGAAGGTACCCTCCTTTAGAATTGAAATCCTCACGACATGTCGTTACATGCATTCCTTTGGCATAAGACGGCTATTCTCTTTCGCTAAAACGGAAAGAAATAATAGAGAAAGGAGTGGAAATGAAGCTCTCGCCACTAAAGTCAAGAGATTCCAAAGCTGAGCGCTCCTGCGAGCGAAGATCAGCAGGCTATCCTGTAGTTCGTAAGGTTACATATGAAAGTGTTTTGGACGTCCTTTGACTTAGCTCCAAATCCCCCATCAACAGCCAATATTTGTCCTAGGAACATAAGCATATGATTGATTTTTTTCTATAAAATGGACCGTAAAAATAATCCTGTTTTCCATTCCAATTCGTTCATTTCTTGCATACGCCAAATCTTGGTTACCCTGCGCTGAAAAGGTTAAGGTTGTAAATGAATAATTGTACCTTGATGGAAAAACAATTGCCATCTTCCATTTCTCATTTTCCAAATAGAACTACGCAAAGTATGTCGATTTCTTGTTTCATCAATTATTTGATAAGTAGCCAGTACCGCATCGTCAGCCAAAGTATGCATCTCAAAATTATGGAGAGTCATTTTAAAGACACCACCGGCTCCAACAGCTGCTATGCAATCACTTTTCAAAAGTATATGACCCATACTTCCAAATTCACGAAAATCATTTGCAAGCAGTTTATTTAATTCCTCAGGAGATGAGCGAACTTCCGGTCTTAACAATTGTTCCTCAAGTCCTCTAATGTGTTGTTTTAGATCTTTATCCATAATTTTCATCCCCAATCTAGTATTTTATTGTAAAGGTGATTAAACATTCACTTGTTCCCCTTCTTGTAGCGCTTTAAGACTCCGCTTTAAGGGACGCACAACGATCCAAAACAATAATCCAATAACCAACATGCCCAAAGAGGTTACTTGAAACGAATAATGATATCCAATTGCTTCAGTCGCAGCATTTTGGATGAGATAACCGAATACGAGTGGAGCAATAATACTTGCTGAACTTGAAAGAGCAATGAACGTCCCTTGTGCTTTTCCGATATTTTTGGGAGAAAAAAAATCCATCAATATGGCGGGTGCGAGTGAAAGGATGACATACGAAAGACCTGGGGCAATGGTAAAGAACAGTATCTTAAGATCAGTTGAATTCACGGCATTTGCCAGAAATATGCACACTGCGGATAGCACCATCATGAAACCCGCAAGATTGATTCGCGCTTTACGAATATCCCCTGTTTTACGATAAAGCCAATCTGATAGCATCGAAAAGCCAAGTTGGCAAATGGCAGCGAAAAGAAATGGTAAAGACACCGCTAGTTTTAATGTTGGGCCATTAAAATGTTGAATTTTGGAAAAGTATGCCGGAAACCATACCGCTTGAACGGACAGTAACCAATAGGCACAGCCTCCACACAAAACGGTAAAAACGAAATTTTTAGAAAAAAGATATGGGAGAAACTGACGCCAAGAAACCTTGGAGAGGGTTGATGAACGCTGCTCCTCTTGATCAAAGGAAGGCAACCCGATTTCTTGTGGACTTTCTTTACCCACAATTACCCAAAACCCTAGCACAATAAGCCCAAGAATACCCATAGCGATAAAAGCAGATCTCCACCCATATTGTTCGATCATGGAAATTAATAATGGGGAAGCAATCGCTGATCCCCCAGTTGTTCCTAACAGAACAGCGCCAAAACCTATACCATGTCTATGTTTTGGGAACCATTTTCCGATTATAGCCGTTGATAGTGCAGGTGCTGGACCTTCACCTGCTCCCAAGATTATTCTTGTCAACACTAAGACAGACAGACCGGAAACAAACGGTGTGGCAAATTGAACAGCCAACCAAATTAATGACAGCCAAGTTAACATTTTTTTTGTGTTTATTGAATCGGCCATTCCTCCAAGTACGATAGAGGAAAAGATAAAGAACCAAAAAAAAGAACTACCCACAAGTCCCCATTCGGAAGGACTTAATTGTAACTCCGTCATGAGGGGAACGGAAACTAAGCCAATGACAATTTTATCGACTTGGTTGATCATCCCGGAAAGAACTAGGAATAATAAGATGATCCAGGAATATTTTGGAGTTTTCGGCATAAGATCCCCCTTTTTTTACCATTAAGGGAACACCATTTCGTAATATCTGAAAAGGTACTCCCCATCACATGGCTCAGTTGGTGTTCTTATGAAACGGTCAATAAAGGTAAATCTTCAAGTTTTACGTTCAATTACTTCAAGTTTTCTACAATACCGCCGGCGGTTTTTTTACGTACAGGAATACCACCGCGACCCGGTTTACCTGTGTGCTCATCAATATACATCGCGAAATCTGATGCAATTTCCCGACCATTTGGCATCGTGAGCCACAATCTTAATAAATGACGTTTGCGTTCCGGTTCTTCATAGTCTTCGTACAGAGTACGTGAATGAAGCATTGTATAGTTATTGACGAATTGCATATCACCTGGTTCCATCATCATGTTATAATGCATATTTTCATCATGAAGAATGGAATCCAGCATGTCTAATGCTTCGATTTCAACTTTTGATAAATGAGTACCTGTTTTCACTTGTGCTGATTCAATAAATGTACGCACATATCTGCAGCTCAATTTACCATCGTAATAGCTAAAGATAGGTGAAGTAAATACGGGAGATTCACCCGGCGCTTCCTCTCCACGGCGATCAAAGATGAATGGACGATAGAGAATTCCGAGATACTCTGGGTATTTCTCCAGAATTTCGTTATAAACAGCCATCGAACTTATGATACTGCTAAAACCGCCAGATTTCGCTTTTCGAAGACTTAATAATCCGACGACGTCAGATCCATCTGCGTGAAAGGGAAGATGTAATTTCGTTTGGTAACCACGTACATTTGGATTTTCTAAACTGAGACCTTGATCTATGACGTGCCCTAAAACATCACCTCTTGCATTTTGCGTTACCGGAATGCCCATATGAAGTCCAAGCCCCCAGTAAATGATGCTTGCTTCTTCATCCGTATACCTTTCGATCGGTAAACCACGAATTAATAGAAACCCCCTACCGTTCTCCAACTCGTCAACAAAGTAAGTAACTTCGTCAGAGAGATCCTGAATCGGGAAGTCTTCCTTGTTAAAATCAGGTGCTTGCAAACCCTTTTGCTTCACATGAAATAAAGCGTTTTCAAGAGCTTCAATCGTTTTTTCGGACAAATAATAGATCCATGAATCATCTTGTGCTAGATCAGTCCCTTTCCACGCTACTGCTCCTTGAATTTTTTCCTTTATAATGGATCCCATAAATACTCCTCCTTCAATAGTGTGGTTGGCTTCTTTAAATATCGATTATTGTGATTTTTATGAGTGTTTCGAAAACTTATCTTGATTATACTGATAAATTGTATTTAAATAAAATTATAGATTTTTACTTGCAAATAAGTATTTCTAATATTGAATAAAGAGGGAATGACTGTGAACCTTGAGCAATTACAATATATTGTTGAAGTCGCAAGACACGGCTCTCTGTCTATAGCAGCACAGAATCTTCATGTGACCCAATCCGGTGTTAGCCAGTCCATTACCAACTTAGAAAAGGAGTTGGGGCTTAAAATTTTTAATCGGTCACGGGGACACGGAGCAGTGCCAACCGATGAAGGCAGAATCATTCTGAAACAAGCCTACGAAGTGCTTAGGAAGCTTGAGGAAATAAAAGAAACAGCTAACTCATACAACTCCACGGAAGTGGGGGAACTAAAAGTTTCTTCTGCACCTGGGATGACGACGCTTCTGGTAAAAGCTATTGCTGCTTTTAGACATGATTATCCTCACGTAAATGTGGAAGTTGCCGAAAAATGGGCCCCTACTGTGATTGAAGATGTTCGTCAGCATAAGACCGACATTGGATTGATTACGTATTCAACTAATTGGAACATAAACTTGGAAGGAATCGCTTTTGAAGCCCTGCTTGAAGGGAGACCGAAAGTATACGTTTCTAAGCACTCTCCATTAGCATTTCTTAGCACCATAACTCCGCATGAGTTACTAGATCAAACTTTGGTCACATTTAACAGTGAATCAATGCAGTGTTTTGTTCAAGATTTCTTTAACAAGTACAAACCCTTGAGAATTTTATTTACAGCAAATAACATGGAAGGAGTTCTCCAGGCGATCATTGATGGTTTGGCTTTTACATTTGCTCCTGATTTCCAAATGAAAAACTATCACCCTGTCATAAAGGGTGATATCATTGCTATTGATTTGGTGAATCATGGGCCTGTCAATATTTCTGTCGGGTTGGTTAAATCAGAGGTGAAACATTTATCAACTTTTGCCAACAAGTATATTCATTATTTAAAATCTGAAATCATTAAGAGTTAAGACGTAACATAAAAGAGAAGCACCTCCGTACGATTACGGCAGCGGCTTCTCTTTTTCATGTCTACCATTTAAAATTTGGTTACATCTGTAGATTCAATTCCTTCGGCTGCACAGTAGTCATGGTATCTTTTCAGGAATGATTCCCAATTATCTCTCGCAATAATTTCGCCATTCTCACCCAAATAGTCCAATGTTCCTTCTACGATATTTAAGGTAATAACATCTTCATCCCCTAAGCCTTGCGGTGTATGTTTGGAGCCAGCAGGTTCATATACGATATCACCAGTTCTGGAGATCCAATCATCCTCAAGATACCTCCAGGATCCCTGGATGGTATACACAATGACTGTACCAGAATGAAAATGAGCAGGAAGTTGCATACCAGGGGGAACTTTTAATATGGTAAGATTTTGTCCTGTCACCGGGTTGGCCTTAAGCAGCTTAAATTTCGCGTCTCCAAAATAAGGAATCCAAGGCAAATCGTCTGGATTAACATGATTAGCAGCCAATGCTGCTACATCTTTCGCATTACTCATTTATATCCCCTCTTCCCATGAAAGTTTTGACGCTAATCGCAAATTGTTTACGATTTCAAGTTTATCAAACAATTAACTATTGCGAATTAACTGACTTTATTTTACTTATAATTTTGCATCAAATAAAATTATTATTATTAATTTGTAATTAAGTTGGATTAATATGCACCACTGATAACCATAGATACATACATTCACCTCGTCCCTATGATGCATCGGGATGCTGCAGATGCTTTTGGGAAAGCATTTTGTATAGTGCTGTTGATCCAACGTTGTTCTTGGTTAAAAAAATCTCCAGCTTAAGTTATTTAAGTTTAAGACTGCCCCCAATAAATGAAACAGCGGTGACCTAAGACCAGAAAATAAAGTCTAAGACTCACCGCTGCTTTACTATGCTATCGAACGCGTTAGCTCAACTCACAATATCTAGTTAGACGGATTTTAGAAGTGTGTTTTGTCCTGCTGCTAGCCTCCAAACTTTCGTTTCCTTGACCATTACGTAGATAGCAATGCTTTCTTGCCCTCCGCCAATTCGTTTACCATCGGATGTTGTTGAATATTGACGGACATGAACAACAGCTACATTGGAATTAATGAACGAGATGCTGTCAACAGTATATTTGCTATAAGAATTACGTAAAGGACCTGTCAAGACGATTTTGTGCACTTTATTTATTTCATCCCAACCCGACAACTTTTCACCCATTACATTCACCCAAGTGGCGTTTTGTGTGAAATGGCTGTCTAACGCATCTGCATCGTGCCGATTAAACGCTGCCTCCATTTCATTAACTATATGTTTGATAAGCTCGCGATCATGCTCCAATGGTTCCTCTTCTTTGTATACCATAGAAATTCCTCCCTTTATTGCTTACTTCATTGTTAAATCTGATACTATAACATAATATCAATAATATCTAATACATAAATTTCATGAGTATCATGCTAAATTGTATATAAATGGAGGTAATCATGGATACTTCACATTTACATTACTTTCGTACTATCGCTAGAATTCAACATATGACCAAAGCAGCCGAAGAACTGCAAATTGCTCAACCCGCATTAAGCAAAATAATCGCTCGACTTGAGGAAGATCTTGGTGTCCCCCTCTTTGACCGACAGGGGAGAAATATTAGATTAAACACGTTTGGTAAAACGTTCCTTCGAAAGGTAGAAATTGCTTTAAACGCATTAGAAGATGGAAGGAAAGAAATTGAAGAACTTTCTGGGTTGTATTCGGGCAGTGTTCACTTAGCGGTTACGAGCGTCGAGCTCCTGTCTAGGCCACTTGCTGACTTTCTATCCCAATACCCGAATACCGATTTCCGAATAACCCAAGTTTCTATGATGGAACTGGAGCCTCTTCTTCTGAGTGGAGAAGTGGACATATGTCTCACAGCGTTACCTACGCAAAATGCTGGAGTGTGCTCCTCCCATGTCTTGGAGGAAGAAGTATACCTTGCTGTTTCTCCTAACCATCGATTCTCAGACCGACAGAGCATTTCTTTGGCAGAAGCTGCTACTGAAGCTTTCATTGGTTACAATGAGGGGCAATTTTATCAACCACTGAACGATATCTTTTTTGGAGAGGCTGGAATTCATCCTAAATATATTTGCAGGGTAAATGAGCCTTCTGCTATTGCGAGTCTTGTCCGGGCCGGCGTTGGTGTCGCTCTTGTAGGTGAGTGCGGACGAAGCTCTGACTCTCTACTCACTTTATTAAAGATTCATGACCACAGTATGAAACGTAATTATAAGTTCATTTGGCTTGAATCACGATATTTATCTGTAGCAGCTAGAAAATTCTTGGAGTTCGTAACGGAATTTTTCTGTAGGACAAATTAGTCATTCTCTATCTGTGAATCGACGAGATAATCTGATAGGCGCACCCAAAAAAGCCGATATTGCTGCGAGAGCAAATCGGCTGTTACGTCATTTATTGGCGGGACACCTTGACGAGCTCCCCTGTCAAAGCATCGATAAAGCTATAGCCATTCTTCCATTTGCGCTGATAGACCAACTGCGGTTCGGGAGCTCTTTGACCATCATACTGCTCCCACACGTAGACCAGTTCCAGGTCAATTTCTTGTTGGATCGTTTCTTTTGCTTCTGCTGCACTTACAATCTTCCTGGAATCTGGAAGGGTAATGCCCGGGTTGAGAGGGTGGAGGTTTAACTCGGTAATCGCACCCGTCGCCTTGTCTACACCCACCATATAAGACTCGTCAGATACTTCGATCCCGTTGCGTTTTCCGAGGAAAGTGAATGAATACGCTTTATCCTCTTCCTTCCCCAGCCTGTTCTTGTCTACCCACTCCGGAATATCTTCTTCAGGAGTCTCTACGATAAGCGATAGCTCCGTTAACGCCGGGTCAAGATAAGGTACGAGTGCTGCAATCGCTTTTTTCTTCGCTTCCTCTACACTGATTTTCTGCTCTGTTTTTCGTTCGTCTGGCAAATTCAGATCGAAGTCGATGAGCCGATCACTCTGTTCATCTGTCGTGAGGCTCACCAGCTCAAATGCAGGCGTACCTTTATTTGAATCGTTCATCCAACGATAGGATTCGATTGTCTGAAGTCCTTCTAAAAGATTGTCCTTGTGATCATCGTATTCAAAGGTCGCACCTGAAACATCAATACCAAACTGTGTTTTTAGCCATTTCTCTCCTTGTTCGCGGGAAGCTATTTTGATGCTTTTCCCTTCTCCTTTTACACGAACACCCTCCCCTGCCAGTTCGGCTTCTTCCCCTATGACTATGCCGTTTAGAGCATCGATCCAACCAATAGCATTCAGTTGATAAATAAGCATCGGTTTCTTTTTTGCCGGTTTTCCATTTTGAGCATAGGAAATCGGCTGCTCCGATACGTATACCAGGTCCATCTTAAGCTTGTCCTTATAGATTTTGCTTGCTTCCTCAAGTGTTATCGCTTTTTTCGGATCAGGCCAGTTCACTTTGCTAGGATCGATGAAATCATACGCTTCATAGCGAATAATATGGCCAGCATGATCAACGGATACGGAGATAGAGTTGTTGGACAGAGGGAGGTCATTGATGAGAGAGTGGTATTTCACGGTGGAGCGAGCCCATTCCAGCTTGTTGCCTTTCCCGTCACCTGACCCTGCTTTTCCTCTGCCGAGTTTTTGTTCGGCTTTCAGCTGTTTTGCTTCCGTACCGAATAAGTCCTCGATAAAAGTTGAAGCCTTGTCTCTGGCAAGCTTTTCTTCCGGATAATCGGCTGAAGCCCATGCTGGATTTTGGATATCCATGAAAAGCAGTCGGCCCGTATGCGCATCCAGCTCAAGGCTAACGGATGAGTATGCGTCATACTCTTCTTTTTCATCTGTTTTTGGCATGTTGGTGAAGTTCAAGCTCCAGATCGGTGACGGATAACCGCGAAAGCTGTCTTCCTCATGATATTTATCAATTAGACGATACCCTTTCAACTCTGGAATCGCCTCAAATAGCTTGTCCAGAGAATTCTGAACATCTTGGGAATAATCATTTTTTTGAGACTCTTCCTTTTTCACATCGCTTGCTGCTTGTACCGTTGGTTGATGGGTAGTCCATGCAGGTGCAGAGGCAAGTAAGCACGCCGCTATAACCGTCATCATGGATGGATTGAGTTTCATTGGGCACACCTCCAAATACTGTTCAGATTTGCGAATAAGTTCGGTTTGACCTTACCAATGGTAAGACGGAGGGGAAATTATTTGAGTCACATATTATTCTAATATTTCTGGATAATCCCATACCTTTATTGAAAAACACGCCCTCGTGTTAATCGACGAGGACGTGTTGATAACCACTCTATGTTATGAACATTACTTTAGATTTGTGTAGAAGGAAGAGATGCGATAGCCTGATCAGTCACTTCAGGAAAGCTGCCACCCTAGAATTGCGCAATGGCCTGAAGCAGTATTGCTGCTTTCATTTTATGCCTTTCGAGAAAGATCATCCCATTTTTTGGAGCACGTGTACGTGGTGAAAGTATTACGACATTGTCATATGAAATGAATGACATTCTTTGGGCATTGAGGACTGATATTTTCACGAAGGTCAGATCATTCACTACTGTTGAGAGCTATATTCCAATCAACTTGACGCATGGGACTGTGCCTAGAGGCGAGCAGCTTGGTGTAGAAACCTCGATTTTCTTTAGCAGTTTGGAAAGACGTATCCGGAATTAAAAAATCAATTCCTGCCACAAAACCGGCAATATATTCACTCCATCCGGAATACGCTTGTTGTGCCAGTCTTGCAGCACTCAACATATATTCCATTGCCTGATCCTTTTGCAAGTAACCCAGTTTCAAACCAGCTCTGGATAAAAGGACACACCAAGCATAGTCATGAGCAGCAATCCCCTCTGAAGGTAGACATCTCGAATAGTAATCGACAAGAATCAACTGAGATTTCGATTGATGGTCCTCGGGTAACGCTTGAATGTATGCCGTTCGTTCTGATTCGGAAAAAGTAAATAAGAAATGACGGAGACGATTGAATTCTTCCCTCTTCCCTTCCGATATGAGCCATTTTATTGTATCAATTAGTGCGGTCTTATCTGTAATCTGTTTTTCCTTAAGAAGAAATAGGCACGTTCGTCTACTTAAATTTTCATGATATAACGCATAATAGTAGGCTCCACTTTGGCTAAAGCAAACAGACGAAAGAGCTCGCAGAAATAATCTGTGACCCTTCTGATTATATGTAAGAACGGTGGGTGCCATCGGTTCCTCCTTATTAGAATCGGACCGTTTTGTAGGTTCTGACAAACAGTCGAAGCAAAAATGCATAGAGAACTAGTAACAATACGGAATAAATCACTGCTTTAACGGGAACTTCATTAGTGACATTATGTACAACAATTAGTTTATCGACAACAAATTCGGAATCTTTGTATTTGGATCCAAAGTCTGTAATCTGCAAAACTTCCCATACATAGTCAGGTAACTCTTGCGGCATTTTCACGATTGTTCCTGGCGAATCAATGAAATTACTTTTTTGTATCTGCACTGCTTGATTGGCATCTGAGACCAATAGAACGATTGATGAGTTATCAAGCTTAGCAACATAAAACCATCCTGTGGGGAGAATGCTTTTAGCCCAATTACGTTGCTTACTGTAGGAAGAATTATATCGAGTACTGATAGCACCGGTTTGGGCTTTTGCTTGATACTCTGTTATTCCTAGAAAATGAACACTGGGAAGCTTCATTTGGGCGATATCAGAATAATCCAGTTGATTCAGCACCTCAGTAGAAGATAGCTCTACAGGATGAATCATATTTTTTAGATAGGAGATAGGTGTTAATCCGGTATCATTGATGAAAGAATTAGATAACAAAACATGTAGAAAAAGAATGAAGGATAGAATGAATACGACACCTACTTTGGGCAACTGCATCCAAAACAGTTTCACACTGCCAAAAAAATTTGGCTTCCCAAGCTTTTTATACAATCTCTTTATGACTGATCTTCTGGTGAAAAAGGGCCTCCGCTTGGTCCGCTCCACCATCTCAGAACAGATATGTGCAAGGCTGGTTATGGCATCGATATCATTCGGAGAACTCTCCAATATCTTCAAGTAGTTCTCCTCTGCCATCTCTAACTCACCAAGTTGAATGAAGCATTTCCCCAACAGACGCAGGGTACCCATATTGGCAGGCATACGTGAGAGGATGTACAGACATTCGTCTTTTGCTTCTACGAATTGATGGGTTTCATACCATATCCGAGATCGAATCAGATACCAATCGATGTCATCTGGATAAATACGGATTCCGTGTTCCATTGCAGCAAGAGCAGACTCCTTTTCACCCATTCGAAGGAAGTATTCACCCTGTAGCCGAAGCAAGTCAGGATCATCTGAATACATCGCATATGCTTTATCGATCGATTGACCTGCCAGTTCCAGATTGTTTTCCTTGAGTGCCTGATATGCCGTCTCCCGCTTGTTCAGAAACACATCGTAGTCTAAATCGGCTACATGCTGTATAAAGGTATAACGAAGAGCAGGTTCATTCAATTGTCTACAATAAAAATGGTAAAACTCTTCGGTGAAATGCTCCATTCGATCATCCGGATCTTCTGTTGCTAGTTCACGCCAACGAAAACAGTATTCGATGGATTCCCAAACTCTTTTAGGGAGAAACCGATGTTCATGCAAGAAATCCAATAATGTTACTTCTACTGTTTCTTTGAGCCTTATATTCCAGACAATATCGTTATTTAAAAGCTTTGACCATTGTTCATGGCTGATACGGGAAGAGAAATCAGAATACACCTCTTCAACTTGTTCCATGAATTCAACTACTGGGTCAATCTCTTCTGGTCGGTCTATAGTTTCAACTGTTAGCTCGACCGTGTTGGGAGGATTGGGCCAGATATGGATGTTGTTTTCATCGCTGAACGACGGGCCAGTTTCTTTGATGGCTCCCTTTTTCGCAACCTTCAATGCATGGTCATATGCTTCTCTTAGCCTTTGATAGCCTTCCGGATCATCCTCTGGGTGGTGAACCTTCAGTTTTTGGGAGTAGGCTTTTTTAATCGATTGAATATCTTCTGTGGGTTCAATCCCCAGTACTTCCCACACACCCATTAGTAGTCGAACCACCCTTCTAAATGATCCAGTTGTTTTTTAAACGCTAAAGTTGTCTTTTTTATCAGTTGCTGATCTTGTGTGGCTAACACAGCTTCGAACTTTTCCAGTAAATATGCAATTTCTGTGCGTTTGTCCCCAAGGGATTCTTCATACATCCGTTCACCCCGAGCAAGTAACAGTCTATTTTCGGCCCTGTCACGCGGATGGATTTTGATATCTCTCAATTCGTTAGGACGAGCTTCGATCTCCTCAGGTGACAGGCTTCCAGTTTTTTTCTCGATAATCATTTTCTTTTTCAAGCCAGTACTGACTATAGTAACTTCAATCTCCATGATGAAGTCCATACGCGATCGCATCGGCAGTAGGTTCACTGATGAGCCTCTCTACTTTTAACCCGGCTAATTCGGCAGCACGCTTGGTTGCCTTTCGCTGCGGGTCATTAAAATAAGCCGCAACGCTAATCACCGCTTCCGTAACCTCATATCCAAAAAATGCTTTAGCATCTGCCTTCAAGGCTTTCAGGACGAAAGAGGAAAGCTCTTCAGGAGAAAATGAATACTGCCCCAACTTAAGCTGCTTTTCTGTACCCATATACCGTTTGAAGGCTGCTGCAGTTACATGGGGATGGGTAATGAGACGCTCTTTTGCAATTTGGCCGACCAGAATTTCACCATTGTCATCGATGCTTACAACAGATGAAGTAAGGTGTTCTCCCAACGCATTCGGTATTAGCTCGGGACCGTTATTTAGTAATTATATTCAATAGTATTTATAGTATTAAAAATCGATCAAAAATAAAAGGTTTAGAATATGGTTTCTGTCACTCTTCGAATTAGTCCAATGTCCCATTTCATCTTATGCCGTAACATATAGCCCATTGTTCCGCCTAAACAACCAAAATACAGAATCTTTACTTTCTCCAATTTCATCATTCTCGCACGAGTCTATAAACAATGGCTTACAATCCATCCTCGTATGTTGACAACCTCCGCTTTACCTTGAAGGACTTTAACGATATTCTGTTGGTTGCGAAAAAAATTGGAACCTATGACGGTGAGTATGCGTTTTACGATATGGAAGTCGCCAAGAGGATTTAGCTGAATTCATAAAGTCATTTTGAATTTTTAAAAATGGTGTATGTATGCGAATAAAATAAAAGAAGCCTGTTCCGTAAAAATAAAGTTGTAGACTGTAAAATAAAGTGTTAGACTGGCGGCCAGTCTTTTTAACTAACGGGCAGTTATTTTTCAATAGCTCTTGTTTTTATGCTTCAGACAATGGTAGAATATCATAGGAACATTTGTTTGTATTTTGTGTATTTTCCTACAGATAGGGGGAATAGGCGTGGTTGAAATCATTGAAAAAGAGCAATTTTCGATTATTGGAAAATTAGGAAAGGGGTTTGCTCCTGAAGCTCCCCAATGGATACCGCCATTATGGCAAGAAGCAAATCATAACTTTATTGTGATTAATAACCTCGCCATCCATCATCATGTGCAAGCGGTTCCCGTTTGTTTCGTTAAGGAGCCGACGCGTACATGATCCAATTGACGAACCGCCAAGCACGGCAATTTCTGTTATTGAAGCACGGGCTGTTGGGCGAATATCAATTTACCGGAAAGCAGGGCGTAATGGATTTTGTGCGGCAGGTCGGCTGTATTCAATATGATCCCATCGATGTTTGCGGAAAAAACGCCGAACTGGTTCTTCACTCGCGAATCAAAGGATTCACCAAGAATATGCTCGACGAGTTGCTGTATCAAGATAGATTGCTGATCGATTATCCCGACAAGAATCTGGCTATTATCCCTGTCGAGGACTGGCCGTATTTTGAGCGATACAGGCAAGCCGCCCGACAACATGCCAAGCGCTATCCGGAAATGGAGGTTTTGACAGCGCAAGTACGGACTCATATCCAAAATCACGGTACGCTAAGTTCGGATGAACTGAAATTGGATGGAGATTTCACTTGGCAATCGGTCATCCACTGGAGCAGCGGAAACAATACATCCCGATCGGTGCTAGAGCAGATGTACTCGACAGGCGAGTTGATTATCCATCATAAAAAAGGAACGCGTAAATATTACGATATTGCCGGGAAGTACATACAGCCAAAACTGCTGAATGCTCCGGAGCCGCTGGAGGACGAGCATGAGCATCACAAGTGGCGGGTACTACGTCGAATCGGCGCTGTTGGCCTTTTATGGAATCGCGCATCCGATGCCTGGCTGAATATATGGGGATTGAAAGCGGAGCAGCGCAACGAGGTTTTCCGCCAACTGATACACGAAGATCGCATTGTTGCTGTTACCGTAGAACAAATGAAGGATATGCTATACTGTCGCACGGAGGATTTGCCGCTTATTGAAGCCGTCCTGCAAAATCCGGCGCCGAAATTACGCTGCGAGCTGATTGCTCCGCTGGACAATTTGATATGGGACAGAAAGCTGATCAACGAATTGTTTGGCTTCAATTATACTTGGGAGATTTACACGCCTGCAATCAAACGGAAATTCGGCTATTATGTGCTGCCTCTATTGTATGGAGAGAGCTTCATCGGACGAGCCGAGGTAATCGTGGAACGAAAAGCCGGGACGCTCGTTGTTAAAAACATCTGGTACGAGAACGACATAAAGCCAACAAAGCAATTGCGAACAGCTTTGAACAATTGTTTTCAAAATCTTGCATTATTCAACGGATGCGAGACGATTTCGGCAGAGTCTATGAACTGATATTTCCAGTTCTTTGGTACCATTTGCCGAGAAGTTTCTGCGTAAAACGAAGTTGTACAGAACGATGAGAACAGAGCCTGAGGAAACAGTAAAAATGTCGAAAGGCGGTAATCATATAAATATCAACCGCCATCTGTAAATCGCTGTGATTGATGTATCAATTTCTTTTATAATTTGAACGCTAACGGAGAACGTTAATTGAATAACAAGCAAAACACCAGCGGTAGTCTAAGACTTTATTTTCTCCTGACAAAGCCTCCGGTAACCTGTCGCAAGCAAGTTTACCAGAGGCTTCTCTGTAACGGGGTGTTCCTTCTTACATCTCTACCTTCCGCTTCCTTCTCAATACATGGCGTTCCTTCGCTTTTTCATACTGTATGCGCTCTTCTTCTGTATCAGGAATGACACCAGGTACGCTCGTCGGCTTTCCTTGATCGTCGAGGGCAATCATCGTTAGATACGCGCGTGCTGTCATGCGTTTTTCTCCTGTCAACAAGTTCTCCGCTTCCACCCTCACGAATACTTCCATCGATGTCTTATGGGTCCAGGTGACATATGCCATGACTTTCCCGCCGAAAATGGTATGGTGGTGATTGGTATCCGGTGGTAAGACGAGATCAGTCAAAAAGGTTCTCGATTGTTGGATCGGTCGTGCTTCTGTCATCATTTGTGTGGCTCCTCTCATCGTGTGCACCCTCCCTACTGGGCTGTCAAACGAGTCCGAATCGCCTTCGTTGCCGCAACCATGTTTCGTAATGACTGAACGGTTTCTTCTCTCCCTCTTGTCTTCAGTCCGCAATCCGGGTTGATCCAAAATTGATCTGGCGGAAGTACTTGTACACCCCGTGCTACCATATCTTCCATTTCTGAGACGGCCGGAATTCGGGGGCTATGGATATCGTATACGCCGAGTCCGATGCCTTTATCATACGTTCCTGTTTCGAACACAGACACGAGCTCTCCGTGGCTGCGGGACGTTTCAATCGAAATCACATCGGCATCAAGTTCGCTGATGACATCCATGAAATCATGGAATTCGCAATAGCACATATGTGTATGAATTTGGGTACTCGGTGCGACGGTAGAGGTCGCTAGACGAAACGCTCTGACAGCCCATTCGAGATAAGCTGCCTGCTCTTCGTTTTTGAGCGGCAATCCTTCACGCAGCGCTGGTTCATCGACTTGAATCATGAGAATCCCCGCTTCTTCCAAGGCTTCTATTTCTTTTCGCAATGCCAACGCGATTTGTTCCCACACTTCTTGCCTGGCGACATCGACTCGAGCAAACGACCAATTCAGAATGGTTGCTGGGCCAGTTAACATCCCCTTCATTGGTTTGTCGGTCAATGATTTTGCATACACACTTTCTTTGACCGTCATCGGTGCCACAAACTCCACATCTCCGTAAATAATAGGTGGCTTCACGCAACGCGAACCATATGACTGTACCCAGCCGTTTTTTGTGAACAAAAAGCCATCGAGCTTTTCGCCAAAATACTCTACCATATCAGTTCGTTCGAACTCACCATGAACGAGGACATCCAGACCGAGCTCTTCTTGTATTTCGATCCATTCCTTGATTTGCGCCTGAATAAAAGCATCGTATTGCTCCACTGTCCAGGTCCCTTTTTTAAACTGCTGTCGGGCTTGGCGAACTTCCGCCGTCTGCGGGAAGCTTCCGATTGTGGTAGTTGGCAACAGTGGCAGCTTCCACGTATTATGTTGAATCTCTCGACGTTCGAGATAAGGAACACTTCTTTCAAGTTTTGCAGCAGCTATTTGACGTAAAGCATTCTTCACTTCTCGCCGATTCCTCGCTGGGGATAATGCCAGCTTCAGCAAGTCCGCTTCATTTTGGGCGATATCTTTCGAAATGACATATTTACCATATCGGAATCCTCGGACTAAAAGCTGCACTTCCCCAATCTTTTCGTCTGCAAACGCCAATGCAGGCATGACTTCCTCTGGCAAGTCACTTTCTGCTTCAACTGTTACAGGGACATGCAACAAACTACTGGACGGCTGCAGCCACAGCTTTTCGAGTGGAACGATCTCGGAAATTTCTTTGACCAGCTCCCATTTCTCCTCAATGGACATACGCCATATGTTTCGACCGTCGATGATTCCCGCTCCGAGAATCTTGTCTGCTGGAAACCCGTGTTTTTTCAGATTGGTCAGATTGCGCTTCGCTCCGTGTACAAAATCAAGACCAATTCCTTTTACCGGTAAGGAAATCAGCTCCTCGTACCAATCCACCGCTTCAAAATAGGTTTGCAGCATGCACTGTAGATGTGGCAGTGCCTGACCGATTTGCGCATAGATTCGTTTGATGATGACACGATCATGCTCCGATACATCCAGTGCAAATGCAGGCTCATCGATTTGCACCCATTCCACGCCGTGCAGCTCCAACTCGCGGAGAACGTCTATGTAGAGCGGAACGAGTTGATCCACAACGATCTCAAATTCGTTTTTCTCATATCCTTTTGACAATTTGACAAATGAATACGGGCCTACCAGGACAGGCTTTCCGATGATGCCAAACTTTTCTTTGGCCTCCAAATATGCCAGGAGAGGCTTGTTCTCGGTTATGGCTGGTTGTCGTTCACCGAACTCCGGGACGATATAATGGTAGTTCGTGTTAAACCATTTCGTCATTTCGCTGGCGACAGCATCCTTCGAACCGCGAGCCATGGCGAAGTATGTGGCTAATGAAACCGGGCCTCCCTCGTATTCATAACGCTTGGGGACCATTCCAAACATCACAGCCATATCCAGCATGTGATCGTAGTACGTAAAGTCACCCACCGGGATCAGCTCGACCCCTTTTTCCTGCTGACGCAGCAAGTTTTGGTGACGGATTTGCTCCATTTGCTGTACCAGGCTTGCCTCATCGATGGTCCCTGCCCAAAATGCTTCCAATGCCTTTTTCCACTCGCGGTTCTTCCCGATCCGTGGATATCCCAAATTGCTGCTTTTCATGAGCTTCCTCTCCATTCTCATTCGATCTTGACTTGAATCCGCCCAATAAAAAAGGCATCTCCAACGATCCAAAAGAACGTTAGAAATGCCAAATAAGCACTGAGATCACAGCATCCTAACACCTCCCTATCTCCCGTAGGTTAAGCAGTGTCGTCGAAACAGGCAGGTCTCCTGACTTTGGGATCATCATCTGCACATGCCTTCCCAATCCGTTTGGATCAGTGGCTGATAAATGTGCCGACTCCCCTCATACAGTGGCGGGACCGTGTCGGATTCTCACCGACTTCCCTTTTCATCCTTGGTCGATCTTGCTAACCAAAGAACCTGTTCCCACTCCTATGAAATTGTCATGGTTCTGTGAAGTGCCCTAGTAAACGAGCAGGGCAGCATACTGTTCATACAGTAACACAGAATCCATTTTTTGTCATACTAAAATGTAAAATCAGCATCGGTCAACGGCTCTACGTTTAGCGTGCGGACATAACCATTTCCTTTTTTCGAGAAGAAGTCATGCTGCTTCGTCTGCGTGCGAATGCCGTTCAGCACGATCGGGTTCACTTCTTCCTCCGGGAATAGCGGGTCCAGCCCCAGATTCATCAATGCTTTGTTCGCGTTGTAGCGCACATAAGCATGAACCTCGTCAGCCAACCCGATTTCCGTATACAACGAAGTCGTATACGCCTCTTCATTTTCTTGCAGCTCATGCAAAAGGGCATACAGCTCCTCTTTTGCTGCGGTCTGCTCGACCACACTCAGACCTTGATAGACTTCTTGCGCGAGAACGCCGACATAGAGTCCGTGGATGCTCTCGTCGCGAACAATCAGGTCGATAATTTCCCCGCTGCTTGTCATCTTTCCTTGCCCCGCCAAATAGAGCGGATAGAAGAAGCCGCTGTAAAACAGATAGCTTTCCAGGAAGACGGACGCTACCATCGCCATGTACAAGTCTTTTGGTTTCTCAATTTCTTGATAGCGTTTCGAGATGAGGGCGGCTTTCTTTTGCAAATGTGGATTGTTTTCTACCCACGAAAAAATACCGTCAATCTCTTCTGTCGATGCCAGCGTTGTAAAAATACTGCTGTACGATTTGGCATGGATTTGCTCCATCATGCCCATGAAGGCGAGAACCGCTTTTCTTTGCAGTCCATCGACATGCTCCATGATCTTCGGCATCCCTACTCCTCCTTGAACCGTATCCAGCAAGGTGAGACCGCCCAATACTTTTTTATACGTGTCCCGTTCAGTCGCACTGAGCTCCATCCAGGACATCTTGTCATCTGACAGCGGAATCTCATCATCCGTCCAGAACTGCATGATGTTTTGATTCCAAAACGTCATCGTAAAATCGTCGTCCGGCCTGTTCCAATTGACTGCTTTCATATGGCGTTCCTCTTCTCTTTGTGCTTGATGCTTTTCCATTTATAAATCGAGTCCACTAAACAGCGCAGCTAATGCACTCTTCTACAGTCAAATGCTTCGTACGTGTATAGTAGAGCGACTTCAGACCTTTTTTCGCTGCGTAAATGTAATAGCGAGCCAGTTCTCTGGTGGAAATATTGCTGTTCACGTGCAGCACAGTCGATATTCCTTGGTCGATGTGCTCTTGAATTTCGGCAATCAAATCAATTACTTTGAATTGATCGATTACATACGCCGATTTGTAGTAAAAATAGTTTTCCTGCGACAAGTACGGCATCGGATAATACGTCGTAGAGTTGGCATACGTTCTTGTTTCGATATGCTCAACGATTGGCATCACACTAGAAGTCGCATTCTGAATGTAGGAAATGCTCTGTGTCGGCGCAATCGCCAAACGGTACGCATGGTAAACGCCATGCTTTTGCACCTTTTGCTGTAGGTCAGCCCAATCCTCTGGCGTCGGAATGTGCATTCCTTCGAAGAGAAGCTTTGCTTTTTCCGTCCGAGGGCTGTAATCGTTCGTTACGTACTTGTTAAAATAAGTGCCTTTTGCATATTCCGATTGTTCAAAGCCCAAGAACGTCTTGCCTGTTTCCTTGGCAATTTCCATGCTTTTTTCCAAGGAGTAGAAGTTCATCATCATGAAAAACGTACGAGCGAAATCCTTCGCTTCTTCACTCTCGTAAGCGATTCTGTTCTTTGCCAGATAACCGTTCAGGTTCATCGCACCAAGCCCTACGGAGTGCAGCTCGCGGTTTGCCTTTTGAACGCCTGGAGCGTTTTCTACACGCGTCATGTCACTGACGGCAGTAATGGCTTCGATTCCTTCGTGAACGGATTCACGGATCATTTTTCGTTCCATCACATTGACAATATTGAGCGATGCCAGATTGCAGCTAATATCGCGACGGATGATATCCATCTCGCCGTAATTGGTGATCGTCGAAGTCTCTTGTAGCTGGAAGATTTCCGTGCACAGGTTGGACATTTTTACCGAACCGAGATCTTTCAGCGCATGGTTGTTGTTCGCATTCGTTTTGTTCATGATGTACGGATAGCCCGATTCCATTTGGATCATCGCGATTTTGGTCAACATCTCGCGTGCGCTCATCACAGTCTTTTTCTTGATGCGATCGTTTGCCAAGAGCTCCTCGTACATGTCATCGAGGTCCATATCATCCAGATGTACGCCGTATTCTTTGTACACGGAGAACGGAGCAAACACGGTCAACGGCTTGTTTTCCTCAGCCAGCTTGTAGAACACATTCGGTACGATCAGGCCGATGGACAACGTTTTGATACGTGCTTTTTCATCCGCATTGATCTTTTTGCAATCGAGAAACTCGTTGATATCCCAGCCGAAGATGTTGTAGTACGCTGCTCCTGAGCCTTTGCGTTGGCCCATCTGATCCGCGTAGGAAAACGCATCCTCCAACAGCTTGAGAACGGGCATGACACCTTTTGCTGCGCCCTCGACGCCTTTGATCGGCTCTCCCCGTCCGCGAAGCTTGGACAGGTTCACAGCTACACCGCCGCCAATTTTGGATAGCTGCATACAAGTTCCCAAAATAAAGTTGATGGAGTTCAGTGAATCATCCATTTCGAGCAAGAAGCAGGAGACCATTTCCCCGCGGCGGCTTTTGCCTGCGTTCAGGAAGGTTGGTGTCGCTGGCTGCAAGCGTTGATCCATCATGGATACTGTTAAACGCTTGGCGAGCTCAAAGTCACCTTGTCCAAGGGACAGTGCCACAACGGCCACCCGGTCTGGATACTGCTCCAAGTACATCGATTTATCGTTCGTTTTCAAGGCGTAATCTTTATAAAATTTGGAGATAGCCATGTACGAAGCAAATTGAAAATCAGCATCATAGGCCAAACGGAAAACTTCATCGACCTGCTCAACAGTGTATGTTTCATAGACGTTTTCATAGAAGTCATTCTCGATCAAATAGTCCATGCGTTCTTTGACACTGCCAAAAGTCATCGTGTTGGACTGCACTTCTTCCATGAAGACCGCAACCGCTTCCCGATCCTTTTCCAGTTGATAAAATCCGTCATTGCCACGCTGCATCAGTTCGTTGTTCAATTCAATATGCCGCAATTGCTGCCACCCCACTCGTAAATTGTTCCACGTCACGGCCGGTACCGGACAGTTCAAATTTAGAAATCACCGGAACGCCGTATTGGCTCGCGATCGTATCCGCGCTTTTGGCAAAGCTGGTTCCCCAGTTGCGGTTGCCGCTGGCAGATACTCCGCGCAGATGGACATGATTTCGCTTCAGGAACGTCGCCACCTTCTCCGGCACTTGTCCGAATCCCGTCGTGTATGTGATCAAAATGAATGGCTCGTCCAGCACCATATCTTGATCAATTTCCACATGTGGCAAATTAATTTTGTTGACGAATCTTCGGACGTTTCCTGTTTTTGAATCATAAGCGATTATCATGTCCCTCATCCTATCCTGCATTTTTTACTCTGTATGTATGTTATTTAGCCAAAGTAAAAGCGCATCCGACGTTTACATGTCGAATGCGCGTGATGACTTCCATCTAGCAATTCGCCAATGCGAATTGAGCGCTCGAACACTTCCCTATCTCCCGTAGGTTAAACAGTGCAAGCGGTTAGGCAGGTCTCCTGGCTTTTGGATCATCGCTCCATTTTTACCTTCCCGATCGTTCATGATCAGTGGCATTCTTCCGCAAATGGAACTCTCTCATTACAGTGGCGGGACCGCGTCGGACTCTCACCGACTTCCCTATTAAGTCTACCAAATCTGGCTGGCAAACACCTTACCGCATCAATATGTAGTTGGTAAAACTTACTTTACCTCAATATATCGTAGGAGTCAAGCTCAGTATGCGCTCTTTTCGAAAACTAACTATTCTCCTTTTTCGGCTATTGCTAATCTCTGGTTCTCGTTCATATAATAGATTTTGTGCGTGTTGGTTAGCCATGGAAAGATTGGAGAGTAGCCCTCATGAAAAGCACCGACTATCAACCTGTCGTCATTCCTCGTTCTTACAGTAAACGCATGACTTATCAAGAGCGGGACTATCATATTTTCGTAAGTATTCCTGCCGATCCCCCTCCGGAATCAGGCTTTCCCGTCATATATTTGCTAGATGGCAACTCTGTTTTTGCCACCATGACCGAAGCGATACGGATACAATCACGTGGCCCTGAACGAACTGGCGTGTATCCTGCTATCGTCGTCGGGATTGGGTATCCAACGGACGATCCGTACCATCCTGCCCGTTTCTTTGATTACACGTATGAAGTTCCCGCCTCAGAGCTTCCTGGCAACCCAAAAGGAGCCGACTGGCCTCAGATGGGGGGAGCCGAGCAGTTCCTCACCTTTTTGGAGGGGGAGCTCAAGCCTAGCATCGAAAACGACTTCCCCATCGATCGGACGGAGCAAGCGATTTTTGGACATTCACTTGGTGGGTTGTTTGTCTTGCATGTACTTTTGTCGAGACCACACGCTTTTCAGCGGTATATAGCTGGCAGTCCCTCGATCCACTGGAATGAGAGTGTTCTGATTGCGAAGGAGAGCCAATTGCCGAGCCTGCTGACAGATGACCTCGACGTCCATGCGCTCCTCACCATCGGGGAGCTGGAAAACGATGGCCGGTTCTTGGTCAAAGAAAAATCCCTGGCGATGGTCGAACGATTGTCCTCCATGGGCAAAGGTCAAATCAAGGCTTCCTTCCAAGAATTTGCGGCCGAAAATCATTCGTCCGTTTTGCCAGTCTTGGTTAGCCAAGGACTCAAATTCGCTACGAAAAAAACTGCCCGCTAAAAAACGGGCAGTTTTTGTTTATCATGATTCGCTTACTGTAGAGATAACACTTTGGTGATTTGGGGCAGCTCTTCGATGGCAGATACAATCGTCGGTGTAATCTCTTCATCGGCCACAGAGATAAGCAGGGCATTCTTCCCTTTTTGCTCGCGCGATACATTCAACTTGGAAACATTGATTTGATATTCAGCCAGTTTTCGTGAGACGTCATATATCACGCCTGGATAATCGATATGGTGAACCAACAACCCATGGGCCCCTGGAGGTATGCGACACGCGCAGTAATTGATTTCACTGATGTACACTTCTCTCCAATCTTGCGCGAAGGTATACTTGTTCGCCCCTACCCGCAAAACCGCCAAATGATTCGCATATTCGCCGGAGCTATGTTGGACAGGTACCTTCGTACCGAGTCCTTCCACTAACAGCGTTGCGATTTCCTCTTTATTTTCATGAGCAAGAATACTTAATTGTGCACTCGCTAACTCTGGCTCGAGTCTTCGAATCAGTTCAGCCAGCTCACGCAGTCCAGCATGTTGGGTCATGTGATGCCTTCACTCTCCCAGTCAGGTTTATCCTTGTTTTCACGGCAGAATCCATGCTTCTGGCTCTTTCTTGATGGAGGATTCATTATCAGCACGATACCAAGCCGTCAACGTTTGCCCATCTTTCGTATAGTAGATGCGGTAGATGGTATTGCCTTTTCCGCTGTTGGTAAAAGGACTTTCTTCCAGCGGAACCGCTGTCACTCCACCCGAGGTAACAACCCCGCCGTTCTCCTTGATGACGTTTTGGATCGTCGCCATATGCTCTTTCCCCAAGGAGGCCATCCCGAAATAAGAGATGATCGCCAAGAGAACCGCTCCGGCCAAAAACGAAACGATAATCACTTTTGATTTTTTCGCAGCATCCACCGAGTGCTTCCCCCGTCTTATCTTAGTTCTCTTTATCGACTAAGCGTACCTTGTCAATCGTACCGCCACCCAAGCATACTTCCCCATCGTAGAAGACGACAGCCTGACCAGGTGTCACTGCTTTTTGCGGCTGATCAAATACCACTTCTACGGTACCATCCTCCAGCGGATGAACGGTTACCCCCTGATCCGGCTGGCGATAACGGAATTTCGCTGTACAAGTAAACGTTTCGGAAGGCTTCTTGTCACTCACCCAGCTCACGTTGGTCGCCAAGAGACTCTTCGAGTACAGACGAATATGATCAGAGCCTTCACCGACGATCAGGACATTCCGCTCCAGATCTTTGTCTACAACAAACCAAGGCTGTCCGCTCGTGCCATGACCTCCGCCAATACCCAAGCCTTGTCGTTGACCCAGTGTATAGTACATCAGTCCGTCGTGCGTACCGATGACTGCTCCATCTACGGTCTCGATATTTCCTTGTTTGGCAGGCAAATAGTTTTGCAAAAACTCGCGGAAGTTGCGCTCGCCAATAAAGCAGATCCCTGTACTATCCTTCTTTTTCGCTGTATAGAGTCCTGCTTTCTCTGCGATCTCCCTCACTTGAGGTTTCGGAAGGTGACCAATCGGGAACATCGTTTTGGATAGCTGTTCTTGGCCCAATACATTCAAGAAGTAAGTCTGGTCCTTGTTGTTGTCAGCACCACGAATCAGCTTGTACTCACCATCGATGTACTTGACCTGCGCGTAATGGCCGGTAGCAATATAATCTGCCCCAAGATCCATGACCTTGGCGAGAAGCTCACCGAACTTGATTTCACGGTTGCACATGACATCCGGATTCGGTGTACGTCCCCGTTTATATTCATCCAAAAAATACTGGAATACCTTGTCCATGTATTCTTTTTCAAAGTTTACCGTGTAATATGGAATGCCGATCTGTTCACAGACGCGCCGGACATCCTGGAAGTCTTCTTCCGCCGTGCAGTGGCCGAATTCATCGGTATCATCCCAGTTTTTCATGAAGATGCCGATGACGTCATATCCCTGTTGCTTAAGCAGGTAAGCCGTCACGGAGGAGTCGACTCCGCCGGACATGCCGACAACGACGCGTGTATCTTCTGGTCGCTTCATAAGTCTTTCTCCTCTTTTTCAATTTGTACCATTACAGATTACCATGTTTCACAAAACAAATCATGTTTTGTTGCACTTTTGCCCGATAGAATAAAAAACGCCTGACGCGTAGTTGGCGCCAGACGTTGGTTAACAAGCTTAAGCCTGCGAAGATTCATCCTTGATTTCCGCGCGATATCCCTCGATGCTTTCTTCACGACGCTGATTTTTCGCTTCGAGGGTTGCTTTTTCCTCAGCAGAAATCTCTCCAGCATGAGCCGTCAGGTAATCTTCGGACTCACGAATGTTCTCTTCCGTATTGGAAATCATCTGTTGAAGTTTTTCTGCGTTGTCAGAACGGTCATCCGGCTTCGCCATAATCGATACGCCTCCTACAAAGGGTTATATTCAACACCTTTACCATTGTGCGCCAATCATGGTTTCTTTATGTACCCGTGTTATAATAGAAGAAACGGATTAAACGAAAAAGAGGGTTTCACCTATGGCTTCCTTAGATTTGTTGGAAAGAAAGCTGCTTCGGATCATCTCTGATACCGATCCTGTACGACTGAAACGACAATGGGTGAAGGGGCAAAAGGTACCTGAATCCGAAGTGGAACAGCGCATGCGAATCGATCTTCTCTTGCGCAGACTCGACAAGCTACCTGAGGCCAAGCGCCAAGAAGTGCTGGCGCTACTCAAATGGTTTAGCTGGTAGAAGATTAACGGATGGACGTTCCCAGACGCCACTGACCGTCTATCCGATTCATTTGCTTCCTATCTACAATCGCCTCTTGATTCAGCGGTCCGTAGATGTGCGGATAAAGCAATCCATCCTTCGCTGCCTCGTATTTGACTTCCGAAGTCGTTTTTGTTTCATCGACAACGAGTACATACAACTCCTCGTCAAACTGTGCATAGACACGGTTTGCTACCTTTTCAAGCAGCTCGTCCCCTTTTGTCGCGTGAATAAAGCCTTCCTGGTCGTAATCGCGTGGTAAATAATGATCCTTGTCCTTCCACTTTTCCCAGTATGCTTTTGGTACCATGCAGTAAATAATAGAGTTTTGCATGTTTCTCCTCCGAATTCGATTATTTTTTTGGCATTGCTTTGTTCAGGTGACGCATAGCTTTATCATAGAACATCTGGTCCATTCGCCCCTGATCATATCGCCATTGAATGAAGTTACGCAGAGAGTGCAAATCCACCCAGGCATCCTTCGCTTGCGGATTGCGGTCAGGTACCTCTCCCGTTACTTCACCTTCGTAGACAAGCTTCGCCATCTCAGTTGGGTGCATACCGATCTGATAAGCGATTTGGTGTAAAGCTATTTTCATGGAACCTCCCCTTGCTCTTCATGGGATACATCTTATCTTCCGTCTATTGTGCCAGTCTTTTCGAATGATGCCAAGCCCCAAGCACTACTCCCAAAGGATGTACCTTCCTCCCTTGCGTTTTGCTACAATGAACAGAGTATTTGAAGGAAGGGGCGGTATCCCATCATGTCAAAACAACAAAATCAACCACGAAAGAAATGGTTCCAGCGAAAACGCATCTGGGTTCCCCTTCTTTTCGTCACTTTCCTGTTTCTGGGTAACAGCTCTTACCTTGCAAAAGAGCCAGAAGGCGAACCTTTTTTACTTGCTCATCGCGGGATGGCACAAACCTTTCATATGGAGAACATCACCAATGAAACGTGTACGGCGGAACGGATTTATCCACCGGAGCATCCGTACCTGGAAAATACGATTCCGTCCATGCAGGCGGCTTTTGATGCGGGCGCGGACGTTGTGGAGCTCGATGTACAATGGACGAAAGACAATCGATTCGCGGTGTTTCATGACTGGACGCTCGACTGTCGGACAAACGGTACCGGTGTCACGAGAGATTATACCCTGGCCGAATTACAACAGCTTGACATTGGCTACCATTATACAGCGGATGAAGGGAGAACCTTCCCCTTCCGTGGAAAAGGGATTGGCATGATGCCCTCTCTCGATGATGTGCTACAAACATTCCCTGATCGCTCGCTACTTATCCATATTAAAAGCAATGACCCACTCGAGGGGAAGGCGTTAGCGGATGTTTTGGCAAAATTGCCTGCTGAACGACTGGCACAGCTCTCAGTTTATGGCGGTGACAAGCCAATCGAGACATTGAAACAACAACTGCCCCAGTTGCGTGTGATGTCTATGGCGACTATGAAAAGCTGCCTGATCCCGTACATCGCAACCGGTTGGTCCGGATATGTACCAGAAGCTTGTGCGCAAACCCAATTGCATATTCCTGATCAGATTGCCCCATGGCTCTGGGGTTGGCCGAATCGTTTCATGGCAAGAATGGAGGCAAAAGACACCCGCGTGATCCTAGTCGCAGGGAGTGGAGATGTGTCGCAAGGCTTTGATGTTCCGACTGATTTAAAACGAGTTCCAGAGAGCTTTACAGGGGGAATATGGACGAACCGGATTGATCTAATTGGTCCAGCCTTTCACGAAAACGCAGAAAAATAATGAAACGATTCTCCAATATATTCGTATATACTTATACGGAATAGACTTCGAACCTAACTAGGAGTGATTGATATGCTCAAGAAGCTTTTGAAAAATTTACTCGGTAATCACTCATCTTCGCACAAGTACCGGAAATACAGTAGCAGCGATTACAAGCATCGCAGAAAATACAGCTCTAGCAATCGGTACGGACGTTCCCATTACGGCAGCTCTCATTATAAAAGAAAGCACTCCAGCCGTAGCTTCTTCAGCAGTTAAACAACTGTTTAACAAATGATCAGACAACAAAACTCCGCTAACGCTAGCGGAGTCTTTTCATTTAACGAGACATGATTTCTACGAAACGATCCAGTGGCAATGCATGTACGGTTCTGTTTTTCTGGCCTTGTATCGTTTCCGCCATCAACATGGAGTTCAGGATCGCTTCCTTGACTGCTTCGATTGCTGCTTCAAACAGTGCATCCAGTTGTTCGGACGGAAACATTTTCACTGTGCTCATTTGCTCGTCGCCATATGAATAGCAATTTCCTGTGGAGAAGGTCAGAAAGAAATCACCGCTGCCCTCCTCGCCAATTGCGCCGAGCTGTGCCATCGCGAGTGACGCTCGCTTGGAAATGCGCTTGCATTGTGTTGGCAAGAGAGGCGCGTCTGTCGCAATTGTTACCAAGAAAGAACCATCATTTTCAGGTGTTACCCACGGCAATGGAACTTCATTTTCGGAGATCATCTGGCCCACAGGAATACCATTTACTTTTAAATCCTGTCTTCTTCCAAAATTCGTCTGCACCAATGTCCCGACAGTAAACGTGCCACATTCAGTCTCAACGATGCGTGAAGAGGTTCCGATTCCGCCCTTGAATTCGAAGCAGATCATCCCGGTACCTCCACCCACATTGCCTTCCTCGACATTTCCTGTTTGCGCCTCTACAATCGCTTCTTCCAAATCCTCATACTGAATCTGCGTCTTTTCGAGATCACTTAACCAACCATCCCAAGTCTCCGCGACGATTCCATTAGAAAACGGTTCAAGCCCCTCGATTTTTCTCGTCGCACGAGCAAGATGATGATGTGCCAGCCCTAGCAGATGGCTTCCCGTAAATACAATCGGTGTCACAAGCGTACCGGTCTCTTCTATCCAGTGACTTCCCGTAAACTCTCCCGTACCGTTAAAGGAGAAAAAACCAGCAGGAAAATGCTGCCCCTCCAATTGTCCCTCGTTGGGAATTATCACCGTAACACCCGAACAAACGTCTTCCTTGAGAATCGTTTTGTGGCCGACCCGCACTCCTTTTACATCCGTAATTGCATTATACGCTCCTGGGGTACCCGTCCCAATCAATACGCCACATTCTCTCGCTCTTTTTCTCGTCATGTTACTCTCCTGTCGTTTTGAATCTCCCCATAATAATGGTGTTGTAATAATTGCCATCGGAAAGAACTTTGTCGTTTTTCAGTACCCCTTCGATTTCAAAGCCAAACCGTTTGTACAACTCAATTGCCTTTTCATTCGTTTCCATTACATTCAACGTCATTTTGGTAATGTGGTTGGCGTCTGCCCAGGCAATCGATTCCTGCAAGAGATTTTTCCCGATGCCATAACCCCAGAACTCTTGCAAGACGCATACACCAAACTCAACTTTGTGCGCAAATCTGTTTAAGTAAACACCTGCACATCTGGAGAACCCGACAATCCGATCCTGTACAACCGCCACTAAAAACAAATTCCTAGTACTTTCTGCATCCGTTTTGATGATGTGTTCGAATCCTTGCCCATCAATGAAGGCCTCTCCTCTTTCTCTGTCCAAATTTTCAGTCTCCCCATCGATTTGCAGGCGCAGTTCCGACAATTGTTGTGCATCTGTTTCCATTGCAGAGCGAATCGTGTAAGATAACCCGTTCACAGAAAGTAGTTGTTGGCTGATTACCATCCTTCTTCTCCTATTGGTAAAATTTTGGTCTTTTATTCTATCATAGGTAGAAGTTTTTGTGAATCTTCTCTCTTCATAAGGAGAGAGGGAGGAAGTTTGTTTACATAATATTTATTATGTTCACTTATACGACAAACTGTGGATATGCTACAATATGGGAAAGGAGCGTGCTCGCATGAATTTTTCCAAATCATTTTATTATACGGTCGACCATTCCAAGGTAGAGGAATATAAGAAGATGCTCGATCTAATGAAAATCCCCTACATCGTGGAAGCACCAATCGTCTTGTTGAATCAAGGAGCGAATGAATACTCCTTTATTTTTCCTAACATGTCAGGTCGTCTTTATGGAATGGTGAGCAAGTTATTTCAAGCGGATGGGAAGCCATATCCGAACAATAGAACATAGGCAAAAAAAAGGACCCAATGATTGGGTCAAAATAGGAAGTGGAGAGAATGCATGCTATGTAATATATTCTAACACAAGAAATTCAAACGTCAATCGAACTTTCGAATTTTCCGTGTTTTTATGTTAGGTTTTATGACATATCTACTTCCTTTTTTGTGCAAAGAAGAAAGAAGCCTTACGACGGGTCGACTTTCACGTAAGGTTTCTACACACACCTATGCATGTACATTGATAATTTTCTCCATCTCGATCCATTGACTACCCGTTTGGTTTGCTAATTGAACACGTCTCGCCTTCGGGTCAACCCATTTGACCACTCCCCACATGCTACATGTATTCCCCCGCTCCCCCTCAAAGGACACACACCAGCTCACATTCAAGGGATAATTCTCTCTTGCCGAATCTCGCAGCATGTACATAAATGCCTCTCTTTCTGCGCTCGTTACTTCAAGACTGCTGTTCGCCACGCTTTTCACCCGCCTACTTACGATCATTTGATATCCAGATCCTCATCCTGTGCAGGAATTTGTACTTACATTATAGTGACTACGAACATAAGTTCGCAACTCTTTTTTCAATTTCTTCATTTGAACCACTTGAAAAGTCTCCCCATTTGTTCTGCCAAGTCACGCTAATTGCTTTCTTTGGTAAGAATCTGTAAGAAAAAAGCCGTTTTCCCAATAGTTTTGGAAAACGGCCCTTGCTTTTAGCTTGATAATTCCTGTGGTTGATGCTGCGGTCTTTTCTCGACCAGCTCTAAAAACTTTCCGAAGGTAGAAGCGAGTATTTGTTGAAAAAGCATACCGAGAACAACGGGAAGCGCAACAGGCGCAGGAAAGTAGGTGATCGCCATAACTGCCCCTGCACTAATGTTTCTCATCCCACTGTTGAAGGTTAACGTGACGATCACATCACGCTCCCATCCGAACAACCTTGCGATCCCCCACCCCATCAAATAACCCAAAATGGCTACTACCAGTACGAGCACCGCCATTTTCACCAGTTTAGCGTCCATCATATGAAAGTAAGACGAGACCATCGAGCTGTTGATTGCTACGACAACACCCATTCCCATCTTAGAAAATGGCGCTAATTTTGGTGCCAGCGTTTTTTTGACGTTCCCGTTTGATAAATGATTGAGCAGCATACCGACAAGAGATGGCAACACAATCATATAAAACAAACCCTTCATCAGTTCAGCCAAATCCATCTCGACTGTTGCCCCTAAAAATAAGGACATCCCCAGCGGAACTATCAATGGGGAGAGCATTGTATCCAACAAAATAATGGATAGCGTGAGTGCGATGTTTCCGAAATAAATCGACGACCATAAGAAGCTCGTGATCCCTGTGGGAATTAAGGCCGCCAACAAAAAGCCCGTGATGACATGAATATCGTCTGGATAAAACAACCGTGCCATTGACCAAGCAACAAGCGGCATAAGTGCATGAAGAATCAACAAGTTGACGATTAAAGGGAGCGGTCTGGTCAGTACCTTTGCAAATTCTTTAAATCCTGAACCCAGACTTCCGGTAAATGTCATGAAGGCAAACACCCAAGGAGACAAAAAAGCAAACGGTTGTAAATGTGTCCCCGCTATTACGCCAATGGCAACACTACTCGGCGTTAGTATGGGCATGATTTTCTCAAGCGATCGATTCAGTTTGGCTAACCCGTTCATTTGATACACCTCAAGTCTCGTCCTTTGATGCTATTGATGTGAGGTATGTTATCATGAACAGATTGTTGTTACAAGACCAAAGTTCATTATTAGATTGCATGCAGGTCATTTATTTGCAAATTCACCTTGTATACTTTCATGTATGGGAGTAAAGCCTATGACGGAAAGGAGGTATTTTATGAACGGAATGGATTGGGTAGAATTTATCCGAAAAACCGAAGATAAGATGTATCACCTCCATCGAGCGATAGATGGAATCTGTAATGATCCCGACTATAAGGAATCGGTTACGACCTTGACGGAAGTGGTAAGAGATTATCAAGTCCTTGTGGAAAAAGCCAAGGGTGAATTACGCGGCATCGACCTTCATCGAGATCGAGAGCGCGCGCATCATTACGATCGTGATCTTCACTAGCCTATATAGACTCCCAGTTAGGGAGTTCTTCTTCATCAGGAAATCACAGAATATTCAATTCACCTTGATCATTCTGTCAAAAAAGACAGCAAAAACCTCACCCTACCCATGTAGTGTGTGAGGTTAGGAAAAATGGCTAGCCCTTCATTTTCTTTTCAATTGCCTTTAACGATTTCTTCTTCTGGCATGCCTCTTTTACATCCGTTGGCCACCGTTCTTCACTCAGCTTTTGCAAATCTTTTATCAATCGCTTGTCAGCTGTCACATGAATATTGGCATCTGGGAAGGCCTCTTTTAATTTCTTTCCGACTTCTTTTTGAATCGATTCCAGCTTGAACCGATTAAAATTCGTCACTTGAATAGCCACATCAAGCTCTTTATCGATTTGCATAACCACTATTTTGTCTATGCCCTTCACGTTAGCTGTAATCGATCTCGCTCGCTCTTCCCATTGATAATGTCTGACGGGAACAGGCATGCATAACGGTTCCGGTTCCGCTTTTTGCTTCGTTTCTGTACCAGATTGCTTCGAACACCCCGTTACGGTCAAAGCAAAAGCTAGTGTCAGCACCACGAAAGTTGCCCGCACACAAAACACCTCCTGACCAAAATCACCTGTTACTAGCTTGACCTTGAACGGAGGAAGTATGTAAAGAAAAAAGCGGTGACTCCTCTGCATAATTTGAGTCACCGCAGACCCCAAGAACGTTTCGAGTCCTAAGTACAAGGATATAAAAAATCGCATCGAAACGCGATAGGAGATGACTGGATATAAAATGGAACAAAAAAAATCCCAACCAACAAAAAGTGGTTGGGGCGTACGGGGTAGTACGCATATGTCATACGTGAATGATTTAATCATATAGGACTTGTTTTCTGTTGACAACGATCAATAATAGGTACATTTACCTATAGATGGAATAAAAAAATGGCGCCGACTTTGACTGCATCATTTAGTCGAACGCGTGGAATAGAATCCCCAAGATTGGATTATACTAGCTAGCTTGGATTACTTTTCTATTATCATGAAAACTCATCGTTTACGCTATGCGAAAATAATGGTAACAGGTGAAAATATTACCTATAAAGCTGGATCGACCGTTGAAACCTTCTGTTGAAATGTGTTACATGCTACAAAAAAGCCAGCCAGAAGTTTCTAATCGTGTTATGATATCCCTGTAAAATCTTGAGGAGTTGAGTACATGAATAGAGAGCAATGGACAGCGGTCGATCACTATTTTACGGATAAATTACTGGAAGCCGATTCCGTTTTAGACACAGTTCTTCAAGAGAACGCAGCTGCAGGTCTTCCAGCTATTGATGTAGCACCCAATCAAGGTAAATTCCTTCATCTGTTAGCACGGATCCAAGGAGCTCGTTCGATTTTGGAAATTGGCACTCTGGGTGGATACAGTACCATCTGGTTAGCCCGCGCACTCCCTGCTGACGGTCGTCTCGTTACTCTCGAATATGATCCAAAGCATGCGGAAGTTGCACAATCGAACATTGCCCGCGCAGGACTGGATCAGATCGTGGAAGTGAAGGTCGGACTTGCCCTTGATTCTCTCATCCAACTTCACAATGAAAATCAGGGTCCTTTTGATTTTATTTTTATCGATGCAGATAAAAAAGGAAACCCCGACTATTTTCAATGGGCATTGAAGCTCTCTCGCAAAGGTACTGTGATTATCACGGATAATGTTGTACGAAGTGGTCAAGTCGTGGACGAAACAAGCACGGATCCCAATATTGTCGGTGTACGTCAATTCACCGATTTAGTAGCTGAAGAGCAACGTGTCAGTGGAACCGTTGTACAGACAGTTGGCAGCAAGGGCTATGATGGCTTTGCGATCATGCTAGTCAACGGGGGAGAACTAGTCTTTTTCACTTTCAAAGGTTCTAACGAGTAGGAGTGTGTACATCTTGTTTAGGCTCGGTTTACCTAGCTTTATGCTCATCGCTAATGTCATTTTGGTTCTCGCTGTACTATCGCTGATTATCAAAGTGTTGGTGAAGAGAGAATAGCCTGTATTTTTTGGAGGTGCTTTTCCGTGGAGCCATTGCGTTATCGGACCCTCGATTTACGAGAAGTAACTGAGGCAGATCTCCCTATATTTTTCAACCAGCAATTGGACAAATCTGCTCATAAGATGGCAGCCTTTACTGTCAAGGACCCTGAAGATAGAGACGGATTCACCGCTCATTGGACAAGAATTTTGAACAATGAATCGATTGTGAAAAGAGCCATTGTCATGAGTGGGCAGGTTGTCGGTAATGTTTCGTGCTTTGAGCTGTTAGGCTTGCCTACGATCGGATACTGGATTGACAAAAGCTTTTGGGGCAAAGGAATCGCGACAAATGCACTTGCCCTCTTTTTAGAGGAACTCCGAACACGTCCTGTATATGCGCGTGTCGCCCATGACAACCTCGGATCCATTCGTGTGCTAGAAAAAAACGGTTTTCAGCCTTTCGGTGTCGATCGAGCCTTTTCGGAAGCACGAGGCGAAGAAGTGGAAGAACTCATTCTGATCAAACACACATGAGGTCAGAAGAGCTTACCGTGAGCGCTTCTCCTCTTTCTTATGCAGAAGAAATCATTTTTTAAATGGAAAGGACAACCTGCATGCAAGCAACGATATCTACCTTGCACTTAGAAACAGAACGCCTTATCATTCGTCCTTACACAGAGGATGATTTAATGGAATCTTTTGAACTCATGCAAAACCCAGAGTTATTTACCTACCTGCCCATGAACGTTATGCCTCTGGAAAACTACAAACGCTTATTTCACTGGCTACGAAGCAGTTATGACACCCCTTTTGACCAGCCTTTTAAATATTCAGTGGCCATACGCGAAAAGGCTACTGGCAGGTTCATTGGCTGGTGTGGTGTGGGCGTTCTCGATTTTCTGGCTCCGGAAAAAGAGCTCTATTATTTAATCGGACGGGATTATTGGGGGAACGGCTACGCTTTTGAAGCTGCCTCCGCTCTTACTACGTACGCGTTTGATGTAATCGGATTGGATCACTTGTACGCAAAAGCACACCCAGACAATAAAGCATCGCTGCGCATCATTGAGAAGCTCGGCTTCTCGTTTGAACGTGTCTTAGACGGCCTGACTGGGGACGACGAGGACTGCAACGGTGAATGGTTGTATGTTTTGACGAAATAAACAAGCCATTCTTTCGAAAAGCATTCGTCAAAATCTTCCTACATGTGCTATAATAAAAGTGCAGTACAATTAAACGCGGTAGTTCTTAAGATGATCTCCTTTATCAACGAGGATCATCTTTTTTGTTCTTTCTTGCAAACATTACATGACGAAAGGTTGTAGATGATATGAATGCATTGCCTTGCCAAGGCTGTAAAGGATTGTGCTGTGGTCCTGTTCCTATAACAGAGAAGGAATATAAAATGATACACAAGAAATTGAAAGCGCTTCCAAATAAGCTCCGTGACAATCTGAAAAATCAACCGAGATTGTTTGGGACTTGTATCTTCTACGACATGCAAAAAGATCAGTGTGGTATTCATAGCGTTCGACCGGAAGTGTGTCGCGCTTTTGGGTATCACAAAGACCTTGTCTGTTTTCGCAAACCGGAATTGGCGACGAAGGAAACGCTGACCTTCAAGGAGACGCATATTGGGTATTTGAGTATTGATTTTACTTGGAAGCATTTTTAAAGAAAGGAATTTGGGGTATGGTTGGAGTTCGCTTTATGCTTCGCGCGTATTTTCCAAAAAGTCCATCGAAGAAGTCTTACAATATGATGATAAGCAATAAAATAAAACTGGGGGGGTGAAATTTTCCTCGGCCGGATTGGTCGTTAAAGGGAAATGTCATCATCGCCCCTTCTTTGACCTCTTCATTCGCACGTCCCACATACATCCGCAAAGGGATGGTATTATAAGGAGGCTATTTTATGCTGAGGAAGAGTACAAATGCAGGGAGAAGGTCAGCAGTAATGACTGGGGTGTTGTTAATAGCCGGGTTGGTTACAGGTATGTTAAGTGTTGTTCCGGTTATAGATGGAGCCGAATACCTTGTCAAGGCTTCTGCAAATGAAAACCAGGTACTACTAGGAGCATTTTTCCAGTTGTTCATGATTGTTTCCTATGTAGGTATTCCTATTTTGTTGTATCCCGTTCTAAGTAAGCATAACAAAGGTTTAGCTCTTGGATCTGTTGCTTTTGGCATCATTGCGGGTGTGTTCATTATTCTCGGTGTCATCACTCTTCTCTTGCTATTGACAATAAGTCATGAATTTGCAAAAGTTGGAGCTTTGCATGTATCGTATTTTCAGACCCTGGGTGGCTTGTTACGGGAAGGACGTGATTTGGTCAACCATGTGGCAACAACACTTGCATTTGTTTTGGCTATGTTCTTGTTTACCTACATATTTTACCAAACAAAGCTAGTTCCACGATGGTTGTCAGTCTGGGGTCTGATTGGGTCTACATTGTCTATATTGGCGAGCTTGTTATTTATGATTCGCTTCATCGGACTGGATACTGCCTACATGATGTTGAACATTCCAATAGCCTTTCAACAATTGGTTTTGGCTATATGGCTAATCATGAAAGGATTCACCCCAACGGAGCAAGATTCAATTCGAACAGGCTAGATTAATCCACATACTTTAATCCAGAGCCCCCATACACATAAAAGGCAACCGCAGTATAGAACGAGTTAACATGGTTCTACACCACGGTTGCCGTATTTTTTGGTCATTTGGCCTTTCGCTCTACTATCAATTCCAATTGATTAAGCTTGAACGGCTTTTTTCAACGCTTCCAGACCATCTGTATAGATTCCGTGGAACAGCTTGATAACTTCATCCTCGCTAACCCCTACCGGTGTAAATGTACCAGACCATTCCACCAGCGTTCCTTTACTACCATTTTCACGAACACGAAGCGTGGATTCATAATTGGTGACAGGAAATGGCGCCTGCATAATGGAGTAGGTGTAAGAGCGCTCTTTGTCATTGAAGCCTACCAGGCGCTCAATAATCACATCGCCGTCCGGATTTTCCAACCGACGCACCCGTCCACCTTCGCTCAGTTCGCTGCTTGGGATATAAGGAAGCCAGTCCGGAAGTGAGTTAAATCCACCGATCAAATTCCATACTTGATCAGGAGAAGCAGAGATTTCAATCGTTGCCATTGTGTTTGCCATGTTGATTACTCCTTTTATAGTTAGATTGGTAGTGGAGCGTCTTGTGCCACCAGTTTCTGTTCACGCATTTCCTGCCAGAATGCTACAGGAATCACTTCGTTCATAGCAGCTACATCCTCCGTGATTCGATCCGGGCGACTCGCACCAGGGATGACGGCAGCAACCGCCGGATTCGCAAGCACAAATTGCAGCGCAGCAGCCTTGATACTAATATTGTGACGATTGGCAATCACTTTGATGCTATTGACTTTTGCAATGATTTCAGGCGATGCTTTCTGATACTCGAAGTGGGTACCTCCCGCCAAAACACCTGAACTGTACGGCCCTCCAACAATAATCTTGGCATTCATTTTTGCCGCGTTTGGCATCACGCGTTGCAAGGCTCGGTCATGATCCAGCAGGGAGTAGCGACCAGCCATCAAGAAAGCATCCGGCTGTGCTTCATCCAATGCCATCGCGATCTCGATTGGCTCTACACGGTTTACGCCGAGGCCCCACGACTTAATGACACCTTCATCACGTAAACGAGTCAGGGCACGAAAGGCACCTTTTCGAGCACTTTCAAAGTGTGAAAGCCACTCGTCGCCATAGAAGTCCTGTGCGATATCATGAACGTAGACGATGTCCAGGCGATCAGTCTGCAACCGTTTCAGGCTGTCCTCGATCGAGCGAAGCGTACCGTCTTCACTGTAGTCCACGTGGATCTTATTTTTACGACCATATTCGAACAGTCCGCCTTTTTCGCCCAAGTCACGCAAGGTTGGATCTTCGAGTTCATCCAGGATGATACGTCCAACCTTTGTGCTCAACACATACTCGTCACGCGGACGTTTCGCGAGGGCTTCACCCAGGCGAAGCTCAGCCAAGCCAGCACCATAAAATGGGGCGGTGTCAAAGTACCGGATGCCATTCTCCCAAGCAGCATCGACAGTAGCCAGTGCTTCTTCTTCCGGGATGTTGCGGAACATATTGCCCAGCGGAGCCGTACCAAAACCAAGTTGTTTCCCCTGCAAAATGTACTTCATATATGAATTCCTCCTAAAGAATTTGATTTACTACTTTCGTATCGACGATATCCCTTGAACGATATAATCGTCTTCTTCAAAGGCGATCATGGTCTTGAGACTCATTATGTGGTATAGCCTCATCAAAAAAAAGAACGCACTTTTTAGTGCTATAGGAACCCGGAAGTAACATATTGCTATAACAATGTTTTAGACTGTTCCAATAAAAGAAAAAGCGGTGGTTTAAGACCTTGATAATGAAAGTCTTAAACTGCCGCTGATATTGTTTTACTTATGATTTGAATCCGTCTCCCAACAATCATGGTGCATCACAGATTGTCGCTGTCCTTTACTCCACACTTACCAAAACGCGCTCCAACGCATCCAACGCCTGTTCCGCGTCTGCTCCATCCGCAGTCAAGACGACCGATTGTCCTTTTGAAACAGCGAGGGACATGACGCCGATAATACTCTTGGCATTCACCTTCTTTTCATCCTTGTTCAATCCGATTTCACTGGAAAAGGAAGCTGCCACTTTCACAAACACAGTAGCCGGACGCGCATGTAATCCCTGTGCCAACTGGACGATGACCTGTCTCTCTCTCATTTGATTCACTCCTATCCCTTTCGCGTAAAATAACTACAGGCCTTCTATAGCAGTCAGCAGTTCCTCTACTTGATCCAAACGAGTCAATCCCGTTTCCTTGTCGACGATCGATGTATAAATGTGCGGAATGACCTGCTTTGCACCTGCGGCGAGGCATACCTCCACAATCGGGCGAATCGAAGCTGCATCGATCCCGCCAGTTGGCTCAAAAACAGGAATTCCATAACGTACGGCTGCTTCTGCCATCGCCTTGATTTCATTCAGCCTTTCCAGCCCATCTACCGGATAAAATTTGACGGAGTGAACGCCAATCTCCGCCAGCATCGCGGCGGCTGCATCGCAAGAGAGCCATTCAGACACTTTGTTGCTCATTGGTCCCGTAGTGATTTGAACCTTTCCCGATTGTCCGCCGGGGGCAATTAATGCATTCACGATGGTATGTGTGTTGCCGACTGCTTGTAGCCCCCCGAGCGTATAACCTGCTGCCGGAAATACCTGATTGACGTGATCCGGTTGGGTCTGCACCGCGACTTCTGCGACCTTTTTCCATTGAGTAGGATCACCTGCACCCAGCCCTACGGACACCGGAACACCTGCTTGCTGATATTGTTCAACAGCGGTTATTGCTGCTTCTACGGACGCAAATCCTTTGACCAAGATCCCGATCAGAGCGCGGCCATCAGCCACGGAACATATTTGTTTTGCGTTTTCTACATCCCTTGCCAAAACGTTTAAACGAATTTTTGGTGTGCCCACGTTTGTTATTCTCCTTCACCCTGTTTTTGCAGCAGTTCCTTCATTCGCGCTGCTATGATGTGCTCTTGTCCCTCGTGAAACGGTCGTGGATCAAAGGCAATCACTCCCGTATTCACATAATGGTTGCGGGTAAAAATAGCTGGATTTCCTTGTTCTAGCTGGCGTGTAAGCTCCCGAGCCGTCATTCCCGTCACTTGTTCGTCAAGCTGAATTTGCACACGATAGATCGCCCGGCCTGCCTCATCCTGTACGATCACTGCTTTCACACCGGACAAGCAGTTCAGTTCCCCTGCCAGCCACTCCACTCGTCTGCGCTGCTCGAGAACATTTAGTTTTTCAGGGTCGTACTGTCCAAGTGCTACAAGTAAACCCGCAATCGCTTCCTTTCCTACCTTCATGGCACGACCGACACCTTTATATTGCGCGCGACATGCGGCAACCAGATCGGCACGACCTGTGATAAAGCCAGACGTTGGTCCACCAATTGCTTTTCCGCCACTGTAGATGACCAGATCGGCACCCATCGCTATATAGCGCCGAAGATCTTCTTCCGCCGCTGCATCGACTATTACCGGAATTCCAAACTCCCTACCAAGTTGAAGTATCGCGTCTAACGACTGCATCCCTTTTTGAATCGCGTGGTGAGATTTGACAAAAAGCAGTGCTGCGGTCTGATCATCAATGGCTTCTCGCAAATGGTCTGCTTCTACGTGATTGGCATGCCCGACCTCTACGACTTTCCCACCGCCCAGTGCAATCATCTGTTGTACGGAAGCGCCGAAGTGCACCGCGTGTCCTTTTTGGATGATGATCTTGTTATTCAACCCTTCGGAAAAAGGAAGCCGCTCGATCAAACTCAACTGACAACCAGCTATGACTGCCGCTACACTAATGGCAATACCTGCAGCTGCTCCTGAGGTAGGACAACCGTCTTCTGCTCCGGTCGCCTCTGCGATATGACGACCTGCCACAATCATCAGCTCGCTGATTTCTACGTAATCCATGGCGGCTTCTCCCATCGCCTGTGCAATAGAAGGATGGACGGCACTTGCACCCAGTGCCGTCATCTTACCGCTTGCATTAATGACTTGCTTCAACCCTAGCTGCTGATAGATTCCCATGGTTTGCCCACCCTTCCTGTGAAAACTTTTCTCTCTACCCTCATTGTGTCGGGATCGGGAAAATGGCGCCGAGGATCATGGCTCCGATAATCGCACCACCCGCAATCGGTTTGTTGTAATAGTAGAAAATCGCTGCTCCTGCTGTTGCGCCGAGTCCGACTGGAATCGAAGCCATAATCGCAGAAATAACAATCAATGGACCTAAGTAACGACCTGCTGCGTTTCCAGCCCCCATCATGACATCCGCACCAAAGGTGGAGTTCGATGCGTTGATCGTGTACTTCCGAATCATAATAATCACGGTACCAATGATCAAACCCAAGAGTGCACCTGTCGCAAGCGCCAAAGGGAAGGAAGTCAACGGAGCTGTAAAGCCTGCTCCCAACATCAATGCTGGAACGCCAATCCCGATACCCGTTTGCAACGAGCCGCCAATATCGAGAATCCCAACCAGCGGTCCCTCCAAAATGCGGGCGAACAAAAAGCTCGCACCAAACGCGGCAGCCGCACCGTATCCACCCCCTTTTATCCCCGCCTCCAGCATCGCAACGATGGCGATATCGTTAAAAGCACCGACATGATACACATAGTAAAGATGAGTACCCGCAAAGATTCCTGAAGACAAGCACGCAACAAAGAGGGGAAATGCCCATTCTGAATACCAAAATCCTTTTGCCTGCAATTCACCCATTACTTTTTCACCACCGATCCGAATGTTTCGTGAAGCTCAATCAGCCATTGTGGAATTTCCACGTACATACTTTTCAAGAGCGCGACATCAAAACCACGGAAGAAGCCACTGAATACAAACAAGAGAATGACTGCAATAAACATGGATTTCGTAATTTTGTTCCAACCACTGTCATCTAAGCCTTTACCGATCAAAATACCCAAGACGATTCCAGGTACCGCATTCCCCATGACCAAGTGCGACAAACCGCCCAGGACCGTACCCCAAATCCCTGTCCGTTTGCCTGCATCCATCGCCGCCATCCAGAACACAATCGGCATGATCGGGTTGATCAACCAGTTCGCAGCCGGAACCAGTACCTTCGTTGCGACGAGCTGCATCGATTCGGGAATCGCCGTTGCTGTAGAATTCAACAAGGTGACCACAACGACACCGACTGCTGCTCCGGCAATCGCCATTTGCTTCGGATTGTGCAACGTCTCTCCGACATTCTTGTTGCGCCAGAGCAACACGGCTGCGGCCCAGTTCGGAATGACACGATGATCCACATCTTGCGTCAACGCACCGGCACCGACAACTGACGCCCATGAGTTAAACAAAAAGCCAAGTCCAAATGAAAAATGGGAAATGGGATCGCCCGCACATGCGTTCAGCTCTCCAAAAGTCCGGAATGCTCCCATCCCTTGGACATTGGGTGCATGGAACATCCTCGCCGCCCCTGCACCAACACCGAAGCCGACCAATGCCCCGATGACGATCGACTTCAACACAATCATCAACGTAACCATGAACCTACCCCCTGTCTGCTTCTATCGCTGACGAACCAACTGCACCATACCCGCAGTCTGCTCGGTCTGCTGCTGAAATGTTATGTTTTCTACCTGGACCAGCCCCAACCTCACTTGTATATCTACAGTAATGTCATACCGCGTCCGTTTGCGTGGGAAGAACAATCCAAAAAATCGCTCATGCTTCACTGTCTCTGTCGCAGACACAATGGAAACGCCTACAGGTTCGATTCGCACGACCAAATCACTCGTCTGTCTCGCCACTACATGCTTGATTTGGGAGAAAATCTTGTTGAAGGCTCCCTCCTTCGTATCGCCACTGCCGGATAATCGCAAGGTTTGCGTCGTCTCCGTGTACATGGATTACTTCCCTCCCAGCTTGATGTATTCTTCCACCATGCGTCTGCCCAGCTCTTCTGTATCCATGAAGCCAAAGCCGATCACTTTTTTGCCGCTACGCAAGGCAGTAATACCAGCATCTACGGAGCGCAAGCCGTACTCGACCGGAAAACCATACTTGGTCTTGGCAGTCAGTGCCCCAGCCCCACCACTTCCGCAAAAGGACAGCCCGAGGTCTGCACTTTCACTGACCATGACATCTCCTACCTTCATATCAGCGCCAACACCTGGAATGACGATCGCGGTCCCGCCAGCAGCTTCGATTCCTTTTGCGATGTTCTGTCCTTTTCCAAGACGATCACCAATCACGATTTTTACCTTAGACATAGACATGCCCTCCTCTTTTTCATAGCAATGTTTTACGATGGCCCCATCTGCATGGCACGGATGGCTTCAAAATGAACCGCTAACAGAAACGCTTCTGTATCATCTGCCTGCCACGCACTCTTCTCTTCCGAAAGAACTTTGTGCGAGAGCGTAACCATATCAGGATGAATTTCGGCGAATAACTCTGCTTCAATCACGGGCAGCCTTTCACCGTTTGTCATCCGTCGTACAAATGCCAGTACATGAGCTCCGATGGCTAGCCAGCGATCTCGCGGTATATGAATCTCCATGAGGCGGAACTCCTCCTCAATTTTTTGGAGAATTTGTTTTGTTTCAGAAATTTCAGATAAATAATCCAATTTTGTCTCAGTCAGTTCCTTGAGGATGTCATCAATCATTTGCATGTCAGTACCTTTCCCGAAGTAATCGCTTGATAAGCCACTACTCTTTCCTTTGTCTCCACCGTTTCTTGTTCACTGTCGGTCAACATTGTCGGCTCTTTTTTTATCTGCAATATGGATACGTCCGCGCATGCCCCTACTTTCAACGTCCCTATCTCGTTTTCTAGCCCAAGAATTCGTGCGGGCGCAAGCGTACTCGCCGCAATCACATCGTCGAGCGAGTAGCCCATGGCGAGAAACTTCGTAAGTGTGTGCGTCAAGCTGTGCACTGGACCATCGATGTTGCGCTGGTGAACATCCGTGCTAATGACATGTGGCATAATACCTTGGGCCTGTGCATGGCGCAGTGTTTGAAAACTAAAGCTCGCTTCGCCGTGCCCGATATCGAGTAAGACTCCCCTTTCCAATGCGTCTTGCGCCTCTGGCATCAACTCGCCTCGTTCGTCGAACATTCCTCCTTTTTTCCCGTGAAACGCATGTGTCACCACGTCTCCTCGGTCTAGCAGAGGCAATATTTCCGTGAGTTTTGGCGGAGCGTTTCCGATGTGCACCATCATGGGTACACCCGCTTCTCTCGCCGCTTCCTTGGCTACGAGTAAGGGTTGTATCCCGTTTTGCTTGACGACAGAACCGCTCATGCGGGCTTTTATCCCTCGTAATATCGGTTGCTTTCTTATGAGGGCTACGGCTTCTCTGGGGGTTAACCGCGACATGTCTGCGAGCTCCCCGCCGCCTGTGCACAAGCCATCCCCTGAAATGTTCAGAAATGCCAGAACACGAGTAACAGAAGGATACACAGCTTCTTCAAGAAAAGCATCAAACGACCATAGCCCGACACTGCCAGCATCTACTACGGTTGTCACTCCTTGCTCGACCCCGACCCGATCCGCGGCTACGCCCAAGCTCGTCTTTGTCGGAAAAACATGAGCGTGCAGATCGATCAGACCAGGTGTCACCACATATCCTTCTGCATCGATCGTCTCCTTGCCCTCCAGATTCATCCCTTGATCATCGGTTGTCTTCCCTTTCTCATACAACCCAACGATCCGCCCTTCCCGAATGGCAAGATCATAGTGCCCGTTCAGGTTCTGGGAAGGATCAATGACCCGTCCGTTGCGTATGAGTAGATCCACTTTCACTCTCTACCGTCCCCTTTCCTGAAAAATAGCGCATAATGGCCGTCACTTCACTCGGCGGAACCTGGAGGTTGGCCTCAGCCATTAATTGATTCAGCTTTTCACGCCATGCCTTCCATTCTTTCGATTCTGCCTCAGCCGACGATTCCCACTCCTCCTGATAAGGTGATCCAAAAGCCAGTCGATTCACCATCAGCAGCAGGTGCAGCGTAAGTCCGCTCGCCGTTTGTTCCGTTACGTACTCCCGAAAGGCAGTCACGATTTTCTGACTGATCTCATACCCTTTGCAGATAACATCCTGGGACAGCCTCTCCACCACGGGTAAATCTGATGGATTGAGATCAGCAGTCAGCGTGGGAAACCAAGCTTCCTTGCGAGCATTTACAGCCTGCTGTCGATTTCCGTCCTCCACTTGCAACGCTTCCAGACAGTTCTGAATCTGGTTGATATCTTGGCGTGTTGGAAGAGGACTGACAATCACAACTGGCACCTCGGCTTTGATCGGCAGGACACTGATGATGACATCTACGCGACGACTCGCCAAATACTTCTCTACCTCTGTGCTGGAACACAGGCCTACGACCCGAAGTGAACGCAATTCGCTTTCCAAGTACGTTTTCAAAAACCGTGAAGTCCCTCTGCCTGTTCCGCAAACGACAAGCGCATCTGCCTTTTTCTGCTCCAGCCATCGATCATAACCTGCTTGGAAATGCAGGACAAAGTAAGCAATGTCTGCATCAAGCCAGTAGACCCCGCGATGCCAAAACACTTCTTCGCAAGAGCGTTTAACGGCATCAAACATGCGTGCGTATGAACGGCGAATCTCCTCCGTCAGTGGATTCGCAAAAAGAACGCCCTGACGATACCGGTTCAAACTGTCATCCAGATGAGCAAAAAGCAGTCTGACCAGCTCGTGATCCTCGTACAACGGTGCCAGCATCCGGCTGCTAACCGCTTCCGTTAGCTCCTTCGTTGCCTGGAAAACATCCAAGACAATCCTCCCTGCACGCGCCTCTCTTGGCACCTGTTCAGTCCCTAGCAGCGGAAGGCACGCATACGCAATCTCGTGTTCGGGAATATCGACGTTCAATCGCTGACATAATGCTCGAACCTCGTGTGAAAACAGCTCGTATCCACTCCAATGCCTCGCTTCTCCCATCTCGGCATCATCCGCAGTGACCAATTGGCCCCGATGTACACGATGGACGACAATGCATAGGCGAATCAATAAACTAATCAGAGCTCGGTCTGCTAGCGTCTCGGCAGCAGCATTCATCCATGCTTTGATGCTGTGAATGATCTCTCCTAGCTCTGTCCGGCTGATCAGCCATTTCTCCAATAACGGACCTGTTCTCGCTTCTTGTCCATTTTCTAAAAACATCCCTTGTACCATCCGATACATGTCAATTCCATCCAACAGATCGTGAATCAAGTTTTCGAGAGCATACCGCTTGTGCCGCTCACTCCCGTCTACCCGTACACCGTACCTTTGTTTCGTGACGAGCTCGAGACGCCAGCCATCGAGCAGCTTTTCCGCGTCCTTGACATCGGCCACAACGGTATTGCGACTGACTCCCATGTGGTCGGCCAAATCGTTCATCCGCTGATACCCTTTTGACAGCAGAAGAATGAACAAAAAATGCTTGACCCGATCCTTTTGCGGCAGAATGAGCGTCTTGCTGTCATTACTTTGCAAATTTTCCTTCAAAGCATTTCGATGCTCTTGCTCTTCCGTGATCCACAGCCCTTTATTCGGTTGAGAATGGAGGATGACATTTCGTTCCTTTAGCCATTGCCTGACGTTATCCAGATCGTACTTGACGGTGCGTTCGCTTACCTGGAAATCGCGCGCGACATCCTTGATTTTCAGCGGATAGTAGCTGTCGAGTATCACCTTCAGTAACGCATGGGAACGTGTGGTTAAAAAGACCATTCCTTTCTCCTTTCCATAAAAAGCTGTGTCCTTACTTGAGATTCATTATAGAAAACGCTTTCTCGGTGGTAAAGAACGATTCCTTTCCCCATCAATCGTGCAATTTTTGCAATTATCAGTTCAATTCGACAGCAATGAAAAAGATGACTCCGGATTAAAACAAGAAGCCATCTCTTTTTCATCACTTACTTGACATAATTACAAAAATAGGTCCGCAACGGAAGGTTACGGACCTCTTCTAGTAAGAGGTGCTTACAGGATTCCTCCCAGGCTTGCCCCTTTGACAAACAGTCGCTCGATATTTTTCTCAACAGTTGGGTCTGGTACCAATGGTGGTGCTTGATGGGGCTTGGTACGCGCATCAATGATCAAATTATCGCAACCCCAATGCTTGTTCTCATAGTAGCTGTTAACACCGTAAATGTCGTGGGATGGATTGCTTCGGGTGAAGGTTGCCCACAGGAAGTTTTGTAGCGACGCGCTCATGAAGCTACTATCATCGCAAAGGATGATCATCGGGCAAGACGGGATCGACCCTCTCGCTTGAATCGCGTCACACAGATTCTGTAATTGCTGCTGGGCGCTCGCGTAATCGATAAAAGCAGGACCTTGGATCGACACCACACCTGGCATAATCAAGCGGGCGTTCTCAAACTCTCGCAAATCCTTCAGCTCATCCGGCACCTCTTTGCACAGCTCGCGTTTCTGATCGCCGTAAGCAGCGAGGACAACCTTACTGCCGCTGTTTAAGCCCGTTCCCGAATAATCCAGCGTATCAATAGTCGTGTTCGTATAAAAATGAACATCGCGATGCAAATCGATTCTCTCCAAAATATAGGTCATAAAATCAACTTCATCATGCGTCGTCAATGGTCGATTTTCTTCAGCAGTAATGAATAAATACTTGGCCAAGCTCAATTGGCCCGTCCCTAAAATGCGGTTGGCGATGGTGAGCATCTCCGTCGGCTGTTTAACTTGCTGATAAGGCGTATATCGCTCGCTTCCGATGGCAAACAGCAGCGGATGTACGCCAGCAGCATCTACTGCGTGGACTTCTTTTACACCCGGGATTTCTTGCTTGATCGCATCGCCCGTTAACTCGTGAATCAGTTGACCGAACGACGTATCTTCTTGTGGCGGACGACCCACAACCGTGAATGGCCAGATGGCATTCGGCTTGGCATACACTTTCTTTACCTTCATCACAGGGAATGGATGAATCAGACTGTAATAGCCCAAATGGTCGCCGAACGGTCCTTCTGGTTTCGTATCTTCAGGATAAATATCTCCTGTGATCACAAAATCCGCATCATTGCTTATGCAGTAGCCATCGATATAGCTGTAGTGAAAACGACGCCCAGATAGCAAGCCAGCAAAAGTAATTTCACTCAAGCCTTCTGGCAATGGCATTACCGCCGATAAGGTATGTGCTGGTGGTCCGCCCACGAAACAGCTTACTTTTAGCGGCATCCCCATTTTAGTCGCTTTGGCTTGGTGGACACCGATTCCGCGATGGATTTGATAGTGCAAGCCAATTTCTTTGTTTACTTCATACTCATTACCAGTCAACTGCACACGGTACATACCCAAATTGGAATTCATGATTCCAGGCTTGTCCGGATCTTCTGAATAGATTTGGGGCAGCGTAACAAAAGCTCCGCCATCCATTGGCCAGCTTTGGATGAGTGGTAGGTCAGTTATGCTGATTTCCTGTGCAGTTACGGGCATGCTAGTCGATTTTTTTGCAGGCAAAGCCTTCAGTGCAGCAAAGCCGTTCTCGATATTTTTAAATGGCTGCTTTAGCGCTTTCATCGGATCATTACGCATGGCGATGATATTTTCAGCGGCTTGCCAAGTGCTTCTAAAAATAAATTTGCTGCGCTCGATTGTGCCAAAAAGATTGGATACCGCACGAAATTTTGAGCCTTTTACATTTTCAAACAGCAAGGCTGGTCCCCCAGCTTCATACACCTTCAAATGAATCGCGGCCATTTCCAGATAGGGATCTACTTCTTCGCGAATACGGACCAAATGTCCGTGCCTTTCCAAGTCAAGGATGCACTCTTCTAAATTCTGATACATATCTATAGGGCTCCAATCACTAGATTATAGATTTATCTGTAGATCAATACCCTCTAATCATACAGGAAAGATCCTACAAATTCACGTTACCCTTCCGCACAATTTCTTGAAGCTCGCTCAGTTCTCTGATTTCGTACGTTGGCTGAATGCTCGTCTGATTTTCCTTGCCCAAAGGATTGAACCAGCACGTATCGATCCCGTATTGGACTCCCCCTTGTATATCAGAAGTCAACGAATCTCCCACCATCAGTACGTTCGCCTTCTCCGTCCATTGCAGTTTGGAAAACGCGTATTCAAAAATTTCCCGATCCGGCTTCTTATAGCCGACCTCTTCGGAAATAATCAGGTGTTCAAAAGTGTTACAAAGCGGTGAAGCGGCAATTCTTGCCGTTTGAACAGAGGCGAACCCATTCGTAATGATCACCAAACGGCAATCCTCCAAACTGTTGCACAATTCAACCGCTCCCGGTACCAAATGCACTTCTTTGCCCAAGGATTCGAGATAGGCGCTGCCGAACGCCTCTGCATCGACATCTAGCTGAACAGCTTTGAAAAGTCTCCGAAATCTCTCTACGCCCAGCTCTGCTAGAGTGATCCGCCCCTTTTCTAAATCCTCCCACAATCCTTTACTGATCTCTTTGTAAGTCGCTCCATAATCAGACGATCCCGTAGCGAGTCCAAATTGGGAAAACGTCTTTTGCAGTGCATTTTCTTCTGTCTTTTTGAAGTCGAGAAGTGTATCATCTACATCGAATAATATGACTTGATAGCGCATGGCAACCTCCATAAATCTTTACTGAACAAGTATTCGCACAAACTAACACCTTTCTATCATATCAAAAACAGCAGGCAAAACTGCATACAAAAAGCCTCGAACTGTACCATTCGAGGCCGTGAAAGATTTTGTAGAGGAGCGAGCGGCGATCCTTTTTTTCGACTACTCTTGCTTAATTCGCACTTTTTCCGACATAGCTCCCTGCAATGATGATCGAATTCGTGTATCCACCACTTACATTCTCGAAGCCAGAGAGCAAGGTTGGGACGCCCACAAATTCAACCGTATCATCTTCATAAATATCTAATGCTCCTAGGTAAACAACTTGGTAGCTATCCTCCTCGTCATTGACGACATGCAAGACAGAAAAAGTCCCGATTTCCGGTATCTCTTCCTCTTCGATGCTCAACACTGTTCCTTTATCTTGAATCATCGAGGCTTGATACTTGGAAATATTTTTATTGATATGTTTCGGTTGCACATTATGATCGACTAATTGCTGGGCTTCTTTCACTTTATCCCCGGTTGCTGGAAACAAATGAGCATGCTTTGCCAAAAACGCTTTGGATTCCGGTGGAAATTCTTCTCCAGCTTCAAAGCCATTCACTTCATGTAAGGCGAGTACAGCCAACGAAAGGTACGTAGCGATGTTATTATTTTCTGATTCCGCAACTGCCTCTGTACCTTCACTCGTGGAAGAAGAGCCTTGCGTCGCTAAATTGGAAAACACGGATGAAGTACTTGAATTGGTTGAACCACATCCTGTAACAAGAATAAATGCGACAAGTATAAATGCATAAGAAAAAGAAACTTTCATCTAACTCAACCTTTCCTATTATTTCCTTCCCTTTATTATCTCATGGTTTCTACCTTGCAGGAAGTACACTCCATCTTTCCGAATTATTTCTCAACATGGTAAAAGGAAGGTGAAGGAATGAACGCACTCTTAGTGATTGATGTGCAAAATGGAATTGTGAGTTGTGGGGATTACAAAGAGGCACTTTTTTTGATGGAACAGGTGATCAAGGATTTTAAAGAGAGCAATCGTCCTGTCATTTTTATCAGACATATCGATGATGCAGAAGAAAGTCCACTGAATAGAAGCTCTATCGGTTCTGAAATACACCCTCCATTAAAAGACTATTCCGACTACTTGATCGAGAAGCAAACCCCTAGTTCTTTCTTCCAAACTGAACTCACACAGACTTTAGAAAAGTTAGGGGTCGATCATCTTTTTATCATTGGTTTTGAGACGGAATTTTGTTGTATGTTTACGGCGATCGCTGCCTATGATCGCGGATATAAAGTGACTTTCATTAAGGACGCGACTGGTACAACCAATACCGCCGAATCATACGGTATGCAAGGGTTAGACATTCATCAGTTTGTAGGAACCGTTCTCCGTTGGTCGAGTGTCATTGAAGTAGTAAACTACGCCGAGTACGCTGAAAAATACAAATGATATGAGCAGGTCGTACCTGTTATCCGAGGACTCGCCATCGATTTCCCATTGTGGATTGGATGGCGAGTTTTTCAATGCCTTTGTTTATCTAGACCGTTCCCAAAAATTACCCTCTACATTAGATATTTTCGTTCTTCAGCGATTCAACGATATTCTGTTCTTGATGTTTTCTAGTCGCATAGAGGATTGATGTACCCACAATAAAGAACACACCTATCCCTGCAATGAAAAGATTCGCCCAAGGCAACGTAAAAGCAAATTCAAAATTCCGGCTAAGGCTCATGTAGATGAAAAACATCACGCATAAACTAATCGGTAAACCGTAAATAAGCGACTTCATTCCATAAAAGAATCCTTCGAAGCGTAGCATTTTCTTCATGCCCTTTGGCGTCATGCCAATGGAAGCCAACATCGCAAACTCACGTTTTCTCAAGGCCATCCCTGTCGAAATCGTGTTGATAATATTTGCCATACAAATGAGTCCGATGAGAACCACAAACCCATAAAGGAATACGGATGTGACTGTGGCGCGATTCATTGCATCCTGACGCTCCTCAATCAGATTAGTCGTATAGACATGTACATCTGGATATTCGTTAATAATCGGGTTTATTTCATTTTCCAATGCCACAGACTGATCTGTTGTAAATTGAACCTCGCTGGTAACTTGTTGAGACAACATATCGTTACCTAATTCTAGTAGCTTGTCAAAACTTCGTTCAGAAACAACAAACGTCACCGTAAAAGCATCTTCCTGGTAGCGTAGCATAAAAGGTGGACGTTTATCCGTGATAGAAGCAATTCGGATTTTAGCTCCATCAACCTTCGTGAAAGGTATTTCAGCTCCCTCTTGGACTGCTAGTTGAGAGATATCTGTAAAATTATGCTGTTCTTTCAAGGTGAACCGATTGACAAGTATTGCAGAAATCTGGTCTCCTTCCAATTTCTTCGCATCAATCCCTGCGGTTTGCAGATACGCTGCAAAAGAGGCCTCATCAAGAGAAACAATGTTTGAAGACATGTAGTATTTCCCATCTGGATCAAGAGTATGGCGACTGGATATGTCTGTGGTAACCTCGTTTTCGTTGAGGACTAGATCATGAAAAAGAAGTTGGGTCTTCACTTTCGTTGTTGCGTTTTGGACAGACATCAATTCATTTGTTAATGACCTTACCCTTTCCAGATCGGCTCCTCTTGCGTATACTGACAGATCATAGGGTAGCGGTGCTTGCGCCATATTATAGGACTTATCCATATACAACGAAAAGGAAGAAGCTGCTAGGTACAAGATTACGCTGATCGCAAGAGAAAAGATAGTTGAGCGATAGTGGTGTTTATTCCTTTTCAGATTTTTTAATCCTAGTTCCGCTTCAAATCCAAACAACTTACGGGTCATTTTGGATGTTCGAACATCTTTTCCTTTTATTTCGATATCCTTTGTCTGGCGGATCGCAGTTATCGGTGTAATTCCCGATGCCCTCACTGCTGGAAACCATGCAGAAATGAACAGTGTCAAAATGGAAAACAAAATGACAGCAACCATACTAAACGGCTCTATCACCAATCGCATCGGTTCGCTTACGACAAATATTTTTTGAATGAATGGGCTGAGCAAATGGAGAGTAACACCAATGCCAATGGACCCAAAAAACAACCCGGCCGGAATAGCTATGACCCCGATCACAGCAGCTTCAAAAAACACAGACGCCCTTTTTTGTTGTTTGGTTGCCCCTATGCTAGATAACATCCCTAATGTGCGGCTACGCTCTGAAAGCGAGATCGCAAACGCGTTGTAGATTAGTGAGACAGATCCAATCAGAATGATACTTCCAACGGTTAAGACTGCCAGATACATGGTGGTTAGAAAGTGGGAATCATTCGAAATCCCCGAATAAAGCAAAAGATCCCGGTTGTACTTGACTTTTACTCCATTCGATTTAACTTGATCCTTTACTCCGTTCACCTTACTTGCAATCATGTTACTCGTTTCATAAATATCATTCCCTAAACCTTTAAAATCCTTATATTCAACACTTACCGTGTAGGGAGATCCCTCCTCTAGATCATCCTCGGAAAGACCACTAAATGCACGGTATGCAGCCATTGCTTCGTGCTCTTTATCTGGTGCTTCAACAATCCCTGTAATGGTGTATGTTTTCGTCTTTGTAGGCGTAAAGACTTCCTTTGATTGATAGGCATCATTGTTGCCCAACGCCTCGCTCTGCCCATCTATATTCAAGCTGCGGTTGCCAAAATCTAATGTGACTACATCTCCAACCTTCAAGCTTACCCCGGCGGTTTGAAGATACTGCGATGAAAGTGCCAGTTCATTTTCATTCCGAGGCAAACGCCCATTAATTAGGCTCACCCCTATTACATCATGATTATTGTGTCCAGTAATATACAAATAAGGCTTCACGCGGTTTGCAGAGTTGGAAAGTCGTGCAAATCCGAGTTTCTGGTCAATGTCGTATCTCTCAACTACATCTGTATTTGTAATAACCGCAACATCTTCTCCTGCAACATTGAGAAAAGCTGCCTGCCATTTGCCAGAGTAGGCAATCGCGTTTCGCTGCATCATATCCATGAAAGAACTACTAATCGAAAATACTGCTGTAAGCATTGCGACAGAAATGACAACCCCAATGATTGTAACAAGCGTACGGCTCTTATTCTGCTTCATATAACGTAAGGTGAGCTGATTTACGATATTCATCGCCGGATCACCTCATCTCTAGAAATCCTGCCATCCGAAATGCCAATAATACGGTCTGCTTGCAAGGCAATGTTTTCATCATGTGTAATAACAATCAGAGTTTGATGCCGTTCTTTGTGTAATTTTTTCAAGAGCTTCACAATCTCAGCACTGTTTTTACTGTCCAGATTCCCCGTAGGCTCATCAGCCAATACAATAGCGGGACTGCTAATCAAGGCACGACCAATGGACGCACGCTGCTGCTGTCCTCCAGAAAGCTGGTTTGGCAGATGCTTTAATCGCTGTTGAAGACCTAGAGTCTCTACGATACCGGAAAAGATATCTTGATTTACTTCTCTACCATCCAACAGCAACGGCAAAGTAATATTTTCCTCTACAGTAAGGACAGGGATCAGATTGTAGAATTGATAGATAAGTCCAATCTGTCTGCGTCTGAAGATGGCCAGTGCCGTTTCATCCATCGCGTACATATCCGTCTGGTCAACAATCACCTTACCGGATGTGGGCGTATCAACGCCCCCCAGAATATGCAAAAGGGTAGACTTACCTGAACCAGATGGTCCAATGATCGCCACAAACTCCCCTTTTTGTACGGAAAATGAGATATCGTTCAATGCAGTAACAGCTGTTTCGCCATCACCGTACGTCTTTGACAGGTTCTCTACTCGCAAAATCTCCATCATGATCCTCCCAGATAAGTAATTACGTTTAGAATAGCTGCCAAACATGTCTCGTCGGTGACATTCATTCTTACAATTTTGTCATCTACATCATTTGCTTGTAAAATTTGATTTTGAATGTTGTGCCTACACCAGTCTGGCTTTCCATAAACACATCGGCGTTTTGACTTTGCAAGATTGTTTTAGACATGGCTAGCCCTATTCCAATACTATCCACTCCTGCATTCTTCCCTTTATAAAATCGCTCAAAAATGTGTGGAGCATCTTCCGGGCTTATCCCCTCGCCACTGTCGGTAATGACAATTTGTGTATACAAGGGTGTTTCCTCACACGAAATAGCAATACGCCCCCCAACCGGCGTATGCTCAATCCCGTTTTTCATTACGTTCAAGATGGCTTCTACCGTCCAGTTTTCATCCGCATACACGAAAAGGTCTTCTTTACAGGAGAAAGAAAGCTCCTGATTTTTTAATTCCATGGGGACAAGGAGTGGTTCTAATGCCTTGTTTATCATTTTTTTGACAGATACAAATTCCTTCTTGAAAATAACGCTCTGCACATCGATTTTGGACAGCTTGAGCAATGAAGTCACGAGCCATTCAATACGCTTCAACTGATTGATAATCTTGCCTAAGAACTCCTCCCTCTTCTCTTTTGGCAGACTAGGGTTGTTTAACAAATCAGCCATGACAAACATAGAGGCAAGTGGCGTTTTTAGCTGATGGGAGATGTTCGAAAGAGTATCTGCCAAGTATTGTTTGTCCTTTTTCAGCAGAGTAGACTGCTCGGACAACGTTAATGTCACTTTATAAATATCATTTTTCAGAATACTCAATTCACCCTCAACGTTATCCCTAATATCCATCGTGGGTTGACCTGAATATACAGCAGCCAAATAATAAGCGAGCTTACTGATGTCCTGATAACGTTTGCGGGTAAACAAGAAAAAACATGAAAGGAGCAGCAATACCATGGCAATCGCCACAATCCCCGCTTTCCAATCGATTATCCAAAGAATCGTGATCCCAATGATGGAAATAACTACGCTATACATACATAACTTCCGGATTTCCTTGTTTTTAAGCATGACTTCCACTCATTCGATAGCCAAGTCCGCGTACGGTTTCTATCACTTTGGGATTCTGGCTATCATCCTCCAACTTTTCTCGTAGCCGCTTAATGTAGACCGAAAGAGTATTGTCATTGATAAAGTTACCATCTAGATCCCAAATGCCCTCTAACAACTGATTTCTGGACAGAACTTGCCCTCTACTATTTATGAATGCCAACAGTAACCGGTATTCTAAAGCAGTCAGCATCACTTCCTCGGTTCCTTTGTACACTTTAGCCAGTTTTGTATTTACGACAACATGTCCAATCTTCACTTTGTCAGTCGGGGTGGGTTCTTTTTGGTAGTGCCTAAGGGATGACTTCATTCGGCTAATCAGCTCCCGGATACGAAACGGCTTTGTGATATAGTCGTCTGCCCCCATATCTAACCCTCGAACCACATTGATTTCATCATCACACGCCGTCAAGAAGATGACAGGTGCATCCTGATTTTCTTTTACATATTCGCAAATCTCATAGCCATTACCATCTGGCAAAGTTAGATCCAGTAAATAAATATCAAAACGCTGTTGCTTGATTGTTTCAATGGCAGTTTGCTTCCCTTCACAAAGAACTACTTCATAACCCTCACTGGAAAGCGAATAATGCAAACCATCTGCAATCGTCTTGTCATCTTCTACTACTAAAACCTTCAATGGTAATCCTCCCCACTGTCATTCATTGTTTTCTCCATCTATATACGATTGATCTACGAAACGCAAACGATAAGCATAGCTATATGACAAAAGATGTCATAATGGGCGGTTTAAACTGAATCCATCAACGAAACGATTGGAGGATTTCGGTATGATAGGTCTGCGTATTTTCGCAAAATGGGTATTGATCGTAGGGTTGTGCTTGATGTTTCTTTCATCTGGTATTTATAAGCTGATTGGACATCCAGAGTCAACACTCGCTTTCCAAGCATTCGGGTTTCCCCATTGGTTCCAAGTTGTAATCGGTTTAGGCGAGGTGCTTGGCGGACTGGGCCTACTGATGAAAAAGTATACACGTTACGCCGCCTATGCGCTCGCTGTGATTATGCTTGGTGCTACAATCACTCTTCTTTTACACGGTGACACGACTACCGTAGCCATTCCGTTTGTCTTACTCCTCGTTTTCTTGCTGATCGGTCGCCGGAGTGGTAGCAAAAAACAGCCGAATCATGCTACGTCGGTTTAGAGTCTTATGGCTCGCTAAAAAGGCCGCCAGTTCCCACCCGTAACCAGGTGAGGATTTGACGGCCTCCCGCTTTTTCTTCAAGCTCGTTCGTTTACAAGTGCTTTTTTATAAAGTGTAGGAGGGTCTGACCTTGTGCGGTAAGAATGGCTCCCTTACCCTGGCATTTGGGGCATGATTCCTCTTGCTTGTTTTCATTCAAAAGAATCCCCTTGCCTTCGCATTCCCAGCAGGATTGCTCTAAGTCATCCATCGAAATCGTCATGAGACAAAACCCTTTCCCTGCTAAAAATAACCGTACCTTGTCCTGATTTTAACACGAATTCGTCATGGGCTGCCAGCAGGTTCACGATCGCTGCGGCAGGCTCTTCCCATGTAGAGCAGCAATTATTTACTACATACCCTTCTGATTGAAATCATAGTAGGTAAAGATAGTAAAAAAGGAGGGATGACATGTGGATCAAGAAAAAGTAACCATCAAGATTAACGACAATGGTTCCATTCGTGTTACGGGTGAAGTTGAATTGCTGGATGGAGCAGGTGACAAGTATGAAGTCGGTTCATCTTTTTCACTCTGTCGATGCGGTCAATCCGAGAAGAAACCGTTCTGTGATGGCACGCATAAAAAAATCGGCTTTGAAAGTGCACCACGAGCAAAAGCATGATTCGAAAGAGCGCAGATGCGCTCTTTTTTCACTTTCAACCGCTTTTTTATGTCAAATTGTTTCCTCTTTACAGCGAAAGTTGATTGACGGCGTTTCTTTTTTATACCTAAAATAATGACATTCCGATCCCGCGCAAGGCAATGTTAGGAGTGCACAACCATGTATGCACAAACAGTACGTTACAATCAATTTGGTGAACCTCATGAAGTATTGAAGATTGAACAGCGGCTGATTGAACCGCTGAAACAAGATGAAATTTTGGTGAAAATGAGCGCACGTCCTATAAATCCTTCTGACGTCATCCCGATTCGAGGTGCCTACAAGCATCGTATCAACCTTCCCTCCATTCCTGGGTATGAAGGGGTTGGTACCGTTATTGATACCGGTCCTTTTGCTCCCCGCTCTCTTTTCGGGAAACGTGTTCTGCCTTTGCGTGGTGAGGGTACGTGGCAAGAATACGTAAAAACGACGGCTGAGCTAGCCATTGTAGTTCCTGATTCGATCCAGGATGATATGGCATGTCAGTTGTACATCAACCCTATCACTGCGTGGGTCATCTGCAATGAGACCCTTCAACTATCTTCTCAACAGGTTTTGCTAGTCAATGCAGCCAACTCAGCCATTGGCCGCTTGTTTATTCAGCTATCCGCTCTTTTCGGTTTTCGGGTGATCGCCATCGTTCGAAACGCAAGATATACCGAGGAGTTGATGCAACTCGGGGCATGGCATGTCCTCGACAGTTCATGTGTGTCTATCTACGATGCCATCATGAGTGTAACGAACGGACGAGGTGCTCATGCGTCTATTGATTCCATTGGCGGCCCAGATGGTTTAGAGCTGGCGAAGTCTACACGTGCCGGTGGGACTTTCTTGTCGTTAGGCCTATTATCGGGAGTTCAAGTGGATTGGTCCATGATCTCGAAAGAGCTTGGCGTTCTCCCTCAACTGTTTTTATTGCGCCACTGGAATCAACGCGTTTCCGTGTCTACCTGGCACGAAACGTTTGAGAAAGTCATCGAGCTCGTTCAGAATGAGAAGCTCTTTTTAGCAGAGCCAGGAGCAAAATTTGCCTTGCATGATGTAAGAGAGGCAGTGCAATTTGCGGAGAGCCCTCATCGTAAGGGGAAAATCGTCTTGGTGTAATCGCTTGGATGCTATCGTACATCCGAAACGCTACTTTTCTACGGGCAAAATAAATGATAAGCTCTCGCTGTAGCGAAAATGTAGATGTAAATTGCCTATACTACCTCGGACTTTTGGGATATACAAGTGGTTTAAATAACAACGAAGCCAAAAATGAGCGTTTTCTCACCCTTTTTTGCTTCGGCGAAACATAGGAGGTCCTATGGCTAAACATGAAAAGAGGTTTCTTAAAAATTATGAATCAAAAGCCTCTGAATATCTGAACGATAAAGAAAAAGCATCTAATCTCCTAAAAAAAGCAATGAAAAAAGCAGATAAAAAAGCGATCGGAGATGTGTGGGAGAATTTACAGCTACTCTTTCAAATTTTCGGTGATTGGACGAGTGGTAAATATCGAACAATCCCTGTTAAATCCATCTTGATGATTATTGCCGGGATTTTGTACTTTGTTTCACCCATAGACGCCATCACAGATTTTATTCCTGTTGCTGGTTTATTAGATGATGCGACAATCATTGGATTGGTGTTTCGACAAGTAAGCAGCGACCTTACTCAATACAAAGAGTGGAAACAAAAAGAATTTTTACAGGAATAGGTACAATCCATTCGAGTAGTGCGAGGTGCTTTGGTGACGTTACACGAGTATTTACACCATACATTTCCAGCGTTAATGCTTAGACCACCTTTGTTTGATAGCTGGGATATTGGAATCCTTTTTGAGTCAAAATCCTTTTATGAGCAAACAAACCATCTTTCACATCTATGACGATCGAGGCTGTGATTTACTAGCCACTTCTCTTGACACAATCAGAGGGATTTATGAAAGCTATTCGCATTGGAGCTATGGCAACACATTTCCGGCAGATCGATAGATGTCATACCACTCTTCTCGCGTCAAACGAATATGTGCTGCTTTCACACAATCTTTCATTCGGTCGATATTCGTCGTACCAATGACAGGTTGCATGTTCGCCGGGTGTCGTAGTAGCCAAGCGATGGCGATTGTCGTGTTGGATACTTCATATGTAGCTGCCATTTCATCGATTTTTTTGTTCAACTCAGGAAATTTCTCGTTCCCAAGGAAAGATCCTTCGAAAAATCCATGCTGGAACGGCGACCAGGGCTGAATCGTAATATCATGCAGCCTGCAGAAGTCGAGTACACTGCCATCGCGGTTCACAGCCGAGTTGTTCGCCATATTGACGTTGAAGCCTTGCGAAATCATCGTCGCGTTCATAATGCTGAGCTGCAACTGGTTGGCGACGATTGGTTGCTTCACATATTTGCTTAACAGCCGGATCTGCATCGGATTTTGATTGGAGACGCCAAAGTGGCGCACTTTACCCGTGCTTTCCAGAAGATCGAACGCTTCCGCTACTTCTTCCGGCTCGACAAGCGTGTCTGGGCGATGCAGTAGCAATACATCCAAATAATCTGTTTTTAGGCGTTTTAGAATGCCATCCACTGCGTTCAAAATATGCTCCTTGGAAAAGTCGAACATGCCGGGGCGGATGCCACATTTCGATTGCAAAAGGATACGCTCGCGAACGCTAGGGCTCATCTGAATCGCTTCCGCAAATATTTCCTCACATCTGCCTTTTCCATAAATATCTGCATGGTCGAAGAAGTTCGCCCCTTCTTCAAGCGCTGTTTGTACAAAGCGCTCCGCTTGCAGCTTGCCTAGTGACCCAATCCTCATGCACCCAATTGCGATGACTGGTACTTCTAGCTTGCTCGTGCCGAGTGGTATCGTTCGCATGTCAATCCTCCGATTCAATTTAAGTCCTTCCCCAATTACCACGGAAGGACTCTTTGTTTGGTGTAACTTCCCTATACACCATTGATTCTTCTATTTTCGGTAGTAGTATTTCGCCCATTCGTTGATGATTTGTTTTTTCGTCTTCGCCTTCACCGCAGGGACATCACTTGTCTCCCAATCTCGAATGGCCTCTCGAAATGACTTGTAAAACCAGAAATCATTAATAATCCATGAGCAAAAAATTTTCCGATACATGCGTCCCGCATGAATGCCAGAACTGTATCTTCTTACAGCCTTACTGGATAACCGTTTTGCGAACTTTTTGCTTGGCCCGCTCTTATCCTTTACAACCGGGAACTTCTTATAACTTCTACTCATCACTAACCTCCTTTTTGGGAAGTTAATGACCGTAATTCATCTCCTTCATCGCACACCCTCCTTCGGGTTTATCTACATGAAAATACTCACGAACCATTAAAAAGTTTCGCTTCCAATCATGCTTTTCTGCAATCATTGCTGAACAAACAGAAAAGACCGCCGGGCACCATCCCCGTTCGGTCTTCTCTGCTTGCTTTTCCATCAGGCATGCGCAAGTGTTTGCTGCGAAATAATTCGCCCACTCTCCATTTTCACTACCTGATCAGCAAGATAGAAGTAGCGATCGTCGTGTGTGATCGCGATGACACATTTGCCCTGTCTTTTCATTTCTGGCAGCAGGGATTCGTAAAAGAATTGACGATACTCTGGATCTTGATCCGCTGCCCACTCGTCAAAGAGGAAAATGGGCCGGTTTCTTACCAGACTGAGCATTAAGGCAAGACGCTTACGCTGACCCGTAGACAGCTTCGTCGTGCTAAACGTTCCCGTTTCATCCACTTCTACTTTGTCAGCGATGCGAAGCACCTCTAAATATTTGCTCACTTCCTCTTGCTTCGCTTGGTAATCGATTCCATACATCTTCTCAAACAGATAAAAATCACTGAAGATCGCAGAAAAGAATTCGCAGCGTTGATCAGCACTCACTTTTTGTCCGTTCATGAAAAACTCGCCCTCATCCTGCTCGTACAATCCGGTAATCAGCTTGGCAAACGTTGACTTCCCGCTACCGTTGCCACCAACAATGAAGACGATCTCCCCTTTTTGGCAGGAGAAGTCCAGCGGCCCTACGGAAAACTCTTCGCCCTCCTTGTTTTTGTATCGAAAACGCACCTGTTCCGTTGAAAACGACTCAAAGTCTTGCTCGTTCCGCTCCGCCAAGCTCTCCTCTTCTCTTCTCGTTTCCACTGATAACGAATCAAGTAACGCATTCAGTCGCTGCCAACTGATCTTGATCCGAATCAACTCCGGTACTGCATTCAAAATACCGTGAACGGGTCCTGTCATATACAGAAAGACAAACACATAACTAATCAGCATCTCTTTTTGAAGCGAAGGGAAAAGAACCGGGAATAAAAAGGCAACCGTTCCGATTACCACAACGAATAGCAATTCCCCAATCAAATACACGTTTACAAATTTAAATTGGCCCGCTGATTTCTTATGTCGATAGTCAGAGCAGCTTCTTTCCATGTCTTCTTCGAATTCATTTCGTTGTGCCTGCGTCAGATACAGCTCCTTAAAGCCTCCGATCATATCGGTAATATAGGAGAAAAACACATTTTGGATGTCTCGGGTTTCCTCCCATACTTTGTTTGCAAAGCGACCTGCCAGCGTATACAAGCCTACTGCCACAAAAATGACAGCCAGACAAAACAAAAATCCGTATAGATCCAGCGAGCCCAGATAAATGAAGCAAAACACGAGTGTAACCGCACTCGTCAGTGCCACAACGACACTATTGGCAAACGTACTGATCGTTTCCGTATCGTTATTTAACCCCGCATATATTTCACCGTTATCAAGTGTCTCGTACTTTTGATAAGGGGTCCGAAAGATTTTGCGGATCAGTTCCATTCTTTTTTCGTAGACGATTTCATTTGTGATCACAATCAGTCGGCTACGCATCATTTTCTCCCCAACGATATACAACAAGATACCCAGGAGAAAATACAGGAAAATGGATGCATGAAACTTGTTCGTAGAAGTGAGCGCCAGATTGATCATAAAAATAATCAACGCATTCCCGAATCCGCTGATAAGCCCCTGTATGACAATAGACGTCATGGATGTTTCTTGCGATTTCGGGAACAAACGGATGAGTGTGATGTACACATTAAACAAAGCAAGTCCAGCTACCAATGCGTACATGGCGTAAAAAATGGTAATTGGAAGCCAGACCTCGATAAACGGCCATGGTAAGCCCATAAAAAAAACATCTGGCAAATAGTATAAGGCGGCTGTCAAAACGCTGCCCATGACAACAAATGCAACAAAGGATGCAAAACAGATTCGCCCCGCATTCGCGGCGAGTTTTCGTTCTCCTCGATAGACTTGCACGAAAATCTGCACGATCCCCCCACTAAGTACCAACAAAAGGATACCAAGGATCACGAGAGAAATGCTTGCCATACGATCCGCTTGAAGATTGGTGTCAGACACGACTACTGGCACTTCTTTGCCTAATACGAGATTGACGGCCCCTTCCGCGATGACAAATGCGTTCAACGAGTTTGTATTGGTCAATACCACGGCTCCCAGCTTTTCCTCTGGGCGAAACACCATGTACGACGAGAAGCCAGGGTTGTTGCCGCCGTGCGAAATTTGCCCCCCACCATCCTGATAAATCATCCAGCCTGACGCATACGAGGAACCGTCCGCCGCTGGAGGTACCGATCGGTCAGGAAGATGTGAGGCACGCACCAACTCCGTACGAAACGCAGACGACTCCACCCCTAGCTGAATCTTCAGCCATCGTTCCATGTCGTTCAGGTTGGATACGACATAACCAGCCGGCGTGTTTCCACGATAATCAGGCGCATTATACACTTTTGGAGAAAAGAAGCTGATTTTGTGCCCTTTTGCCATATCCCACTCGGGTGCCTGTGCCTTCATTAAGGTATGGGTTAGTCCCAATTTGGCAATGACTTGTTGCTGCACATACTGCTCAAATGATACTCCGGTCACTTTTTCAATAATATAGCCAAGTACATCATAGTTAAATGTGGCGTATTCATACGCTGTCCCTGGCTTACGTGCCAGCTCTGTATGATTGAGCGCTCGAATTGTTTCTTCGATTGCATTCTCGCTAGAAGAGACAGGTATGGAGCCAATGCTTTCAAATGGAATCCCACTGGTATGGTACAGCAAATCCTTGATCAGGATCGTTTCCGGTTGTCCTTTATATGTAACGGTAAACCACGGTATAAAGCTCTGAACAGGATCATCCAGCGAAAGACGTTTTTGCTCGACCAGCTGGTGCATGGCTAGCGCCGTAAAGGCTTTGGAGTTCGATCCGATTTCAAACAATGTGTCAGCAGTTATCCGTTCCTGCTTTTGGACATCGGAATATCCAAACGATTGCTTGTAAATCGTTTTCCCCTCTTTGACGACCACAACGGCTGCACCCGGGATTTTTTCCGACTCCATGGTTTTATTGACTAGCTGTTCGATTGCTGTTGCGATTTCCGCATCCTGTCGAACGATCGTTTCTGCGTACACAGGCATACTCCCGGAAAATACGAGAACCAGACACATCAGCAAGAATGCTAGTTTCCTTCTCGACCCATCTTTGATCTTTTGCAGAATGATCCACTCCTTTTTAGGCACTGCGTCTGTGGGAAAGACCGCACCCGCAAGTAAACGAGTACGTGTGTAATTGGGATTGGATAGAAACCGTGACGAATCACACTCGCCACGGTTTCTTATTACGCATCGCACATATACACGGGTTTCGAGTAGAGGCGCAAGGTTTCTCTCCATTTTTTAACCAATCGCTCCCACTGTTCTCGCTCGATTTGCTCCTGTTTCAATAGGCTAATCGGAATACACAAGTTTAATAGACGCCCGTCTATTTCAAAACGAGTAACACCCGCAGGCAAAACATGCCCTTCCGATACGATACGCTCCAATTCCGCTAGACTGATGGGCGGGAACCGTATCAAGGCGGCTCCTGTTTCCGGCCATTCAAGCATCCCTGTGGGCAGACGATGCACCGGGTGGCTATAGTTGTAACTGTCCACTAATTGACGCCATAGCGTCATTCGCCACTCATCATCCTGCCGATTCTCCTTTGGATACAGATAGAAGCGTTCTTTGTTCCCTATCTTCATTTCTGCCACAGGCGTTTCTCCTAAACGCTCTGTTTCCCACCGAAACACAGAATCCTGCTCCACTGATTGCAACCATGCAGCAACTGGCACAATATGATCCCACATATCCAAGTGAAAATCCTCATGCTCCACTACCTGTACGGGGATATGTTTGCACCCAAGTGCTTGAAGAGCAAAGGTCCGATGTGCACCATCAATGATCAAATACTGACCGTTTTGCATGAGAATCGCCAGCGGAGGATGGCGCAAAATCCCTTCCTCCTCAATGATCTGTCTGGTCTTGTGTAGTCGCTTGTTTTCATGTGACTCGTGCAAACAAATACGAGATGACTCTACCAGTTTTAGATTTGCCAGCACATCGTACAAAATGGTAACCTCCAGTTAGTCTTGCAAGTGAGTTCCGATCCCCTGCGAGAGTGCTTGTTTGTAATAGTAGGCAGCAATAGCGATATCAAAAATCGCCATCCCCATCGGATTAAACATGATGGGCTCATCTTGTGGAAACTCTTTCATCTGGTCAAGGCAGACGATATCTGTGATGGATTTGGTATCTTCTTTTTGCAAGCCTCTCTCCAGATGCATGATCTCGATGTCCGTATTCTCACGGCAAACTTCAGTCCAGTCGTCTACGATAATGGAGCGAGTATAGTCGAGAATTTTTGGTGTGAAATCGCGTAACGATACATTTAACAACAAAGACTGTCCTTTTGGTTGCTTGTCAATAAAACCATGAGGTGACACCGTGCACGTAATGAACACATCTGCCTCGCAGTATGCTTCTTCCCACGTTTGCGCGATAATCGTTTTCTCTTTTATCTCGGCCGGAATATGCTCCTGCTGGATACCTGCAATGTCATAGAGAACCACCTTGTCGATCTTCTCTCCTAACATGGCCGTAACCATTTGCAGATGAAGTCTGCCAATCGGGCCAAATCCGATAATTCCGACCGTTACATTTTGCAGGGGACGTACTTGTTCGTAATACTTGAGGAGAAGACCGGAAACAGAAGCAGTTCGAATGCCGCTGACCAGGGCCGTATTAATTGTTGCCACAGGCTTACCCGTTTTAGCTTCGTTCAGGATGGTAATTGAATGCGCGCGTTGGATACCCTCTTGGAGGTTTTTCGGGAAACTGGCAATCCACTTGATTCCCGCCATGTAGGTATCTCCGCCTACAAATGCTGGCATAGCAATAATGCGATTTGACATGTCATGGTATCGCAAATATGGTTTAATTGGCTGTGCATAATCTTCCTTTTGTAAGGAATGCACAGCATGTTCAATGACATCAATCGTTTCCTTCCAATTCTTGCCGACTTTTTCAATATCACTCGTGTTTAGATATAACATCGTATATCCCACCCTGCTTATCGTAGTAGATTTATTGGACACTGCTTAATTGCCAACGAAAGAATGCTTTTGCTGATGCAACCACGAAACCCATTCCTGGTTGTATACAGTATTGACATAGGGCATACCGCCGTCTGGGCATAAAAAGACGACATTTGGCTTAACGGCGTACTGTTGATCTTTGAAGTAGTTTTCAATTGCCCAATAGGAAGTCCCAGAAGATCCTCCAGCAAAAATGCCATGCTCAGCGTATAGCTGATAGCAAGCCTTGACTGTGTCCTCCTCCGAAACATGAACAACCTCATCAATAATCGCGCCCTTGAGTATGTCAGGCCGCATGCTCGATCCAATTCCCGGGATGTAACGTTTTTGTGGTTCTTGTCCGAAAATCACCGATCCTACCGTATCGACAGCAATGATTTTTATGTCCGGAAAACGTTCCTTCAATCGCTGTGAGATTCCAGTAATCGTGCCACCAGAGCTAACGCCGATAAAAGCGTAATCCAATGTCTCGAAGCTGTCTGCAATCTCGGCTCCCAGTCCGTAGTAATGGGCTCGAGCGCTATCCGGATTTCCGTACTGATTGGTCCAAAACGAGTTATTCGTCTCATTCAGCAGGCGATTGACCGTTTGGATGCGCGTTAGGAGAAATCCTCCTGTCTCGTCACGATCCGTTACTTTCACGACCTCATGGGAAATTACCCTGAGCAAGTTCTCATAGACGGGATTGATATTTGGATCAATGACTGGAATAAATTTAATTCCCAGTCGCTTGCACAATGTCGCCAAAGCGATAGCAAAATTTCCCGAAGAAGACTCGATTACGGTCGTTTCCTGCGTGATCTCGCCTCTTTTGATCGCCTCCTGTAATATGTAAAAGGCCGGCCTCACTTTTACACTCCCCATGAGGTTGTTGTATTCCAGCTTGCAAAACAGATTGATGTGCTCATGCTCAAGTTTGTTTAAAGGCGTATTGCCAATCATGTGACTTATGGCCATCATTTTTGTTAGCATGTTGAGCCCTCACTCCCGATTTCATTCGATCGACCGTATACATCTTGACCCTTCGATCAGGCAGATTTTGTATCCATTTTTTGCTGGATGTAACCTGCCAACGTTTTCATATCTTGAAAGTTATCTAAATGGAGCATGTCATCATCGAATTCAATGCCAAACTCTTTTTCCACCTTTACGACCGACTTGATAAAGGTCAATGAATCAATGTACTCCGTAAGTTCTCCGCTTTCGTTCACGTACTCAGAAAACAACCGGAGGAGTGTCTCGTATACTTCGTTTTCCCTTTCCATAGGAGTACCTCCATGTGCTAGATGCTTACACAACAACGCCAACCCGTTCCAGTACTTCTCTTGTTTTTGTGACCGCCTCAAATTCCTGCGTTTTAATGATGCTGATTTTTTGCAGAACGCGATGAACCATGTCACTGCGATTACTGTCAAAAGCCTTCAAAATCATATTGGTCGTAATTTTCCATTGATGTCCGATACTGCGATACTGCTCGGCAAGATCACCAAAATTTTCGTACTTTTCACTGATCGCCTGCAAGACATTGGCATACATCGCTCGTGTTTGTGCCATGCTGATCAAGCTGTGGTTAAGGATATCGAGATGATCATCTGTGATCTCCACTCCGCTAGCGAGAAAAGCCTCTACGTCTTTGAGAAAAGGATCAAGGGATTTTAGCCCAACCTCGACGTTGACATCGTCGGGTAGATCCAACTCCCGCTTGATTCGACTTGTGTCGCAACGCCCCTCTAGTACGCTGAGATTACTCGTGACTGCTTCAAGCAACTGATCTGGCGTCGGATGCAGGGAATCCGAGAGTACCAATTCAAAGGAACGATTGTGGAGTGGATACCATTCGCCTGTGCCCGCATCCCGATAGGAAGAGTTGCTTGCCTGTAAAAATTGCTCGATGGGCAACAGACCTTTGTACCGGTAGTAATCATCGACGATCAGAAGCTGGTTATCTTCTCTACCTGTGACAATGATGCTATGCATTTCAGCCAGGTCCTGATAATAAGGGTTGTACGGGAGTTCTGCCATATTGCAGAGGACGATTATTGGTATCTCCCGTTCCAAACGTTCTTGTATATTTGCCAAAAACAGGTCATCTTGCGGTTCAGCCCCTCCTTCTACGCGGATATTGTGAATCCACGTGAGCTCAGCGACTGTTCTCATGTATTGACCGTTTATATCTCCATAAGGAGAATCTTGCGTTTTCAGATAGATGGCACCGCACTGCTTCCAAGCTGTTTCCAAGGCGGAAAAGTTCCGGTATTTCAGAACCGTGTAGATAGAAGCGCCGATGCAATCCAGGTTCGGATGCTTACTCGGTTGAATCTCGGTGAGTGACATGAGCACTCTCCTTCCTGTCTATCGTAATAGTAATCACATGCGACTATCGGATATCCGAGTCACATTCTCGCAAGGCGAATACTTGTTGCAGAAATTGACGAGTGAGAGACCTCAACTTATCGATAGCAGCTTCCATGTCAGATCGCTTCACCATTTTTTCTTTATATAAGCTAAGGGCATAGCGATTCACCACGTTATTGGATATCTGCAAAATCTCCTCCGCCAGTTCGCGTACAGACTGATCCCCCTGTGGAATATACCAGTCCAATAATGTTTCCACCCACAGTTCTTTCCCGCCTAATTGAACGTAGAGCTCGTTTAAATTGGCTTCATGAAAATAGGTGTCTGGCTGCTCCGTAAGTGAAAGCAACAGCGTTAGCTCACGGCCAACTTGCTGTTTACTCTCGACCGCTTTTAGTAAACGCAGCAACTCCTGTTCCGCGCTGGCACGCAAGATTGCTTCGTCATCTGTAACGCGATCGAGCACCATGATCAGCCTGGAATGCGGCTCTAGATTTGCATAAATCTCCTCAAGCGTTTGGTACGTTGTGGAAAATTTATCGTACTGGATTCGCTGCGCTTGCCCGCGAGTCAAATGATTGTGATTAATGATCGTATAAACCTGCTTGTCATGGTCATAACCAGTGATGACAGTGAGATGATCAGTATGTTCCTTCTGGTATTTCGGCGTATAAAAGGTGTAGTACTCGTCAAACGCAACCATTACGGGCTTGCCTTGATCCAATTGGCGAATGATCGACTCATGCAATTCATCCAGACGAGCGACAGGCACGAGTTTGACCCGATAGCCAAATTTGTAAAGCATCTCCTCATCCGACAAATAACCCATAACCTCAGCATGTTCCCGATACGAATAGGGGTACCCCTCAGCATCAAGCTGATAGCTGCGTTTCAAACCGAGAAAAAGCTTAAAATACGGAATCAGATGGGCATCCTGCTCCTCCATTAATAAAGCGAGGCCGCGATCATAACAATTCCATTGACGCCAGGATAAATGACTGACATCGGCATACGAGCTGCGCTTGATTTGCGTACCTTGCCATGATTTTGCGTTTCGTTGTTGAACCGTTTGGACTGTAGTAGCAGCTGCCTCTGCTTTCGCAACCTGCTCAACTTCATACCCAGCCGCATCAAGATAAGCAGCCAAATCGGAAATCGTCAAATAGGTAAGCAGGTCTTGTACCTCTACTTCTCGGTTCATCCGCTTGGAGATTTCGCTGATCATGCGAATCGCGATGATCGAGTCCCCACCCAGCTCGTAAAAATTGTCATGGACATCTACTTCTTCAAGCCCCAGAACATATCCCCAAATGTGAGCCAGCTCTTGCTCCAAAACGGTGTACGTATCCTGTTTTCTCCCACGTAGCACCACGTTTGGCAGCTTCGCATCTCCAAATTTTTGGTGAGCGACATTGTCTTTTTCTCTCCCGGCATCCTTGCCAAGAGAATGAAGAGAAGAGATTTCCAGCCAACAACGCTTCCGCTCAAACGGATAAACAGGAAGGTGCACGCGGCGCGGCTTTTTGAACGTGTACATAGCACTCCAGCGTACATCTGCTCCACTCACATACAATTCGCCGAGCTCTTTCAGATCAGATAACTCTTTGCTTTGAGCCAATAAAAGCTTTTGCAAAAGTTCATTGGCCGCCTTATTCAATGCTTGTTGTTCTGCCTCAGTCACGATCCCAGGCTCTCTATCTGCTTTTTCCTCCGAGATAACCTTGTGCCAGCCAAAGAAAATATCTGGTTCAGAAAGTGTTGTCCAGTCGCTCACGCACAGCTTGGAGATTTTTGCGGCAAAATCGTCCATGTCCCTGCAAATAAGCAGCAAGCGGTAGCCATAGTGACTACGACCCGTATTTGCCGTAAAGCTGAGACTTTCCAATGTCGGCAGTTCCTCCACAGGCTTGCTGGTCCACTTCTGAAAACGGAGCAACAGGTTGAGCAAGCTCGCCTCGCTTTTAGCGGATAAAGCGATAGCCTGAATCTCTTCGTCTTGCTTGGGAGGCTGTATGAATGGTGCTTCCTCTACTACGAGGTGCACATTGGTTCCACTCATCCCAAAGGAACTGATTCCAGCCCGTCGCACGCTTTGCTCTGGTTCCCACTCGGTCAATGTGTCGTGGATGTAAATGGGAGATTGTTCAAAAGGAATCATCCGATTCGCCCGCTGAAAGTGTAAATGCGGAGGTATCTGCTTTTGTTTCAGAGACAGAATCACCTTGAAAAGACCTGCCATCCCCGCTACGTGGTCGGTGTGACCGATGTTCGTTTTTACGGAACCGATCCCGCAAAATTGGCGGCGGTTTGTGTATCGGCGAAACGCTTTCTCCAGCCCGTCCATCTCCATCGGATCGCCCAGCTTGGTGCCTATGCTGTGCACCTCGATATAGGAAAGGGTCTCGGGGTCAATTTGCGCGTCTTTCCATGCCTGCTGAATCACTTCGGCTTGTGCCAATGAATTAGGTGCTGTAAGCCCGAAAGAATGTCCATCTTGATTGGCGGCACTTCCCTTGATTACGGCATAAATCGAATCCCCATCCGCCAGAGCCTTTGTCAACGGCTTCAGGAAAACGGAGCCAACACCTTCACCAACACCCGTACCGTCTGAATCATTGTCAAAAGGTCTGGTACGACCAGATTGCGATAAAATTCCCAAATCATTGCTTCCATCTTGTAAAGACAGCAAGATGAGCTTGACACCCCCGGCCAGCGCCATCTCGCATTCTCCTCGACGAATCGCCTGGCATGCTAGATGAACAGCCATCAGCGACGAGGAGCAGGACGTATCCACAAGCATGCTCGGACCTTTGAGATCCAATAGGTAGGAGACACGAGAAGCGATCACCGATTTCATATTGCCAATGATTGAGGTGGACAGCGCATCTGGGTCCAGCTCTCGAATCATTCGTCTATACTCTTCACCAAAATCACTGCTAAACCCCAGATATACACCTGTACGGCTGCCCGCGAGCATTGTTCCACCATATCCGGCGTCCTCAATCGCCTCCCAGCATGTCAGCAAAAATAAGCGCTGGTTTGGGTCCATCTGGCTGGCTTCCTTAGGAGAAAGACCGAAGAGCTGCGGATCGAATTTATCAATTTCATTCAGGTAGGCAGCTTCTCGAAATTGAATTTGCTCCATCGTCAACCCTTTGGCGAGTAACAATGGTATCAAATCGTTCTGGCGCTCTTTGGGAAGCTCTCTCACACAATCTTGACCAGCTTGCAACAGACGCCAAAAGTCTGCCGGGTTTTCTGCGCTTCCGAATCGGCAAGCAGCACCAATCACTGCAATATCTTGTTGATTGGGTTTGCTGGCTGTTGAATGAGCATCCGTCTGCTGTTTATTCAGTTTGACTCGGTTCAGTCCTAATGGCTTGCTCACTGCATTCTTCCTCCTTGGGTCCTCTGCTCACCTGGTTCGGCTTAGCTCGCTTGCCATTCCTTGCCGATCTCAGGGAATCGCTGTTGCAAGTCTGGTTTGCTAGTCAACTGTTCAAAGCGCATGGCTTGTTCCGCGTCAGGAGCTTTTTTTGTTTGCAAGATCAAACGAAGCAGAGAAAAAGCTTCGCGTACATCTCCGTAGCCCCCCTCTTTTTCTCCTTGTTCCAACTGTTGCCTTAGTTGTTGAAGAGCTTGATAAGGAGCGATCACTCCTTGCTGGTACGCCTCTTCATCGAGACCGCGGTTTTTCGTGCAAACAGCAATCGTAATGCAAGAATCGACGAATTGGGCAATTGTTGCTTGATTACGAGCTTTGGCATCCTGAAGCTCTTGCTGATAACGATTGATCTCCCCCTGCTTGTCAAAGGCAAAGGCGCGCAGGGGATATCCTTTGGCCAAATTTGTTAGAACATTTTTGGGACCGAGCTCAATTACGGTATTCGCTCCCTGTTTTACAAAGTAATCCATCGTGGATTGCCAGCGAACAGGGCTTGTTGTCTGGGCTGTGAGCAAATCGACAAGTTGATCAGCATGGACATATGGTTGTGCTGTTACATTGGAAATCACAGGCCATTTGGGATCGCAATACGTGTATCGCTTCAATTCCTCATTTAATTGTTCCGCGGCTTGCACCATGAGAGGCGAATGGAAAGGCGCACTCACCTTGAGGCTGACAACGGAAGTCGAGCCATGCTGCTTGCACGCTTCTTCTGCTAGCCGCACCGCATGTGCATGTCCGGAAATGACAATCTGATCAGCAGAGTTATGATTCGCGACCACGACGATCGCATCGTCACGAGAATGTTCCCGACAAATCTCCTCGACAAGTTGAGCATTCAACCCGAAGATTGCTGACATGGCACCGACACCCTGCGGCGTGGCCGCCTGCATGAACTGACCTCGCCGATAGACAAGGCGGACAGCATCTGCAAACTGGATAGCACCGGCACAAGTCAGGGCCGTAAACTCGCCCAGACTGTGACCGGCCACCCACTTCGGTTCGATGTTCATTTCCTGTGAATAAACGCGGAAGGCTGCGACACTTGCCGTCAGGATTGCAGGCTGTGCGTGCTCTGTTTTGGTCAATTCTTGTACATCCCCTGCAAAACAAAGTGTTTGCAGGTTAAATCCAAGCGCATCACTTGCTTCTTCAAAGGTGCGAGCGGCAATGGGATGGGCCTCACATAATGCTTGGCCCATTCCAACATATTGCGAACCTTGTCCCGGGAATAAGAGTGCGATTTTGTCCATTTTTGATCACCCTTCTCTACGTCATGTATTCATTCACTAGCATCCTGAGCAATTGCTGGTAATCCTGCGTCATCTCCGTGACTTTTTCTGCCCGGAGACAATTAGGGTCGAATGCACACACAATATCAATCACGTCTTTTCCTTCCTTGATCCAGAAGGAAAGCTCATGTTCATGGTATGTGAACGATACATCTGTAAACTCATTGACACTGCCGAAGAATGGAATAATCGTTCCGCCGTTGCGATCCGTCCGTAATTTTTTTAGCCACAATGTGACCTCTCCAGTCATGTTTTCGATGAACTGTCGTTTCTGCTGCACCTGTTTGAATAGGTCGAAGAAGGTGTTGACCTCTGACATGTTCACCCGGAATGGATAGGCACTCGTTTGCAGCTCCTTGGCGACAGCCACTTCCATATAAAGATCCTGCTGTCCTGTCAATTCCGCCATGAGGTACAGGTACATTGAAAGCAGAACGTCTCTAACCGCCACAGCCTCCATTTGACTGACCTGCTGCACATTTTCAAACAGATCATCAGTAAGTGAGAATTGGACCCAGTTTGCGTCCGCATTCCCTTCTCCATTAGCCCAATACTGAGGCGGCAACTCGATCAGCGAGACACGATCCAGCTCCTTCAACCAATAAGCGGTCGTATCGATTTCCTCTTGTTCATCTGTTACATCTAAAGCGGTGTTCTTCAAAAAGTTGGTTAGACCAGACAGCGTAGGATGGGCGAACAAATCGGCAATACGAACCCGTCCAGGGTAAAGCTGTTCAAGCTTGGCATGAACTTGCACCAGTAAAAGCGAATTACCGCCTATGTGGAAGAAGTTATCCTGCATTCCGACCGTTTCACGTTTAAGCACTTCCCGCCAAATGTCAGCCACCTGTTCTTCCAGTCTGGTAGCCGGGGCTTGGTATTCAGTGTGCTTGTCTTGGAGAGCATCAGGCTCTGGCAATGATTTGCGATCCAGTTTTCCGTTTGGTGTCAGGGGCCACATACTCATATGCGTATAAAAATTCGGAATCATGTAATCAGGTAAACTTTTGCTCAGCATGGCTCGTAATTCATCACTGTCCAACGTTTGCTTTGCCATATAATACGCAGACAGGTAAGGATTACTGGCGGTATCTCGTACACTGACCACCGCTTCCGTAATATTCGGATGCTGAGAAAGGGCACTTTCAATCTCACCCAATTCGATTCGATAACCGCGTACTTTGCACTGAAAATCGGATCGTCCCACATATTCAATCCGCCCATCCGGCAGCCATCTCGCGAGATCACCTGTTTTGTACATACGTTGACCAGGTTTGAACGGATTAGGGATATAGCGCTCAGCCGTCAGTGTTGGCTGAGCGAAGTAGCCTCTCGTTACCGCATCCCCTGCAATGTAAAGATCGCCAGTGATCTTCATCGGCTGCACTTGGAGATGCTCGTCGAGGATATAGACTTGTGTGTTGGGCAACGGCGCGCCAATCGTTACTTCCTCTGCGTCGGTCAAGTCCTGCACCGTAGACCAGATCGTTGTTTCAGTCGGTCCGTACAGATTGTAAAGTCTCGCCTTGGTCTGTGTGCGAATCCGTTGGAACAACGACGATGAAAGGGCTTCTCCTCCGAGCAGGATCGCTTTCAGGCAGTCAAGTACGTGCAAGTTGCTCTTCTCTTCCAGCATGAGCTGTAGACGGGATGGAGTCAGTTGAAGGAAAGTGATCTCTTCCTGCAAAATCAACTCCTTGAGCACCTGCGGATCGGCTTGCTGCTGTTCGGTTGCTATGACTACGGTCATCCCTTTCGTCAGCGGTACAATCGTTTCAAGCAGAAAAATATCAAACGAAATCGTCGTCACAGCCAGCATTTTATCTGCGCTGGCAAAATCGATGTGTTCCCCGATCCCTGAGCAGAAGCTCATCAAATTGCCGTGCTCAACCATAACGCCTTTAGGCTTGCCTGTAGAACCCGATGTGTAAATAACATAGGCGAGGTCGCCAGGTGTAGCCTGTGGCGAAAGATTGGTGTCGTCTTCCATCTCCATCCGGGGATCGTTTACGTCTACTCGCACAACACTTCTCCACTGCTTTTCTGCCAGAGAATCGTGGGTTAAGACGAGGCGAGTCATGCTGTTTTCCAAAACGTAAGAGATACGATCTTCTGGATAGTGCGGATCAATCGGGACAAACGCAGCTCCTGCTTTCAAGATCGCCAAGAGTCCAACCATCATTTCCACAGAGCGATTTGTCAAAAGACCCACGCAAGTATCCGCAGTGACGCTATGTTTCTTGATCAAACGGGCCACTTGGTTTGCTCGCTTATTTAATTCCGCATAAGTAACTTTCTCATCTCCGCATGCTACAGCTAACGCGTTCGGCTGTATTGCCGCTACTTCTTCAAAGAGCTGGACGACTGTTTTTTCACGAGCGTATTCCAAACTCGTGTCATTCCATTGCTCTATCAGCAGCAAGCGTTCTTCTGCTGCCAGTATGGACATATTGCCGATTAACTGTTGCGGATCTTCCACCATCTCCTCCAGAATCTTCTGGAAGTGTGTGGACATCGACGCGATCGTTTCTTTGCTGAACAGCTTGTTGCTGTATTCGATATCGACAATCAGGCGCTGTTCTCGCTCAATGATGTCAAAGGTCAGATCAAACTGGGCAGAGCGCTGTTCAAATGGATAAGGAGAGAGCGTCAGCCCATTCGCACTCATGCTTCCCTTCGCATCACCGGTATTTTGCAAAATGAACATCACATCAAACAGTGGGTTGCGCGCCGTATCTTTTGGCAGCGTCAGGCGATCCACCAGCATTTCGAACGGATAATCGGCATGAGAGAGTGCAGCAAGTGCACGTTCTTTTACCTCCTGAAGGAAATCCGTCACGGTTCGATCGCTTCGCGGGAAGTTTCTCATCGCCAGCGTGTTCAGAAAGACACCCACGATGTTTTCCAAGTCTGCATGATGACGGCCAGCCACTGGCGATCCAATAATAATGTCTTCTTCGCCAGCGTATTTCGACAGCAGAATGGTGAGCGCTCCCAGTAGCGTCATGTACAAGGTTGAACCATTGTTTTTTGCCAGTGCCAGTATCTTTTCTGTCATCTCTTGAGGAATCTCAAAGGTCAGGACATCTCCCTCGAAGCTCTGAACGGACGGTCGAGGATGATCCGTAGGCAGATTAAGGACAGGAAGTTCTCCATCCAGCTCTTTTAGCCAGAATTTCTCCTGAGCGGCCAATACCCCATTGCCCAGTTGTTCTGTTTGCCACACGCTGTAGTCTTTATATTGAATCCGCAGCTTGGGCAACTCGAGTCCCTGATACAATTGGAAGAACTCGCGAATCAAAATATTGATGGACACACCATCGGAAACAATGTGATGCATGTCGAACAGCAACAAATGTTTGTTAACATCGATGCGAATGAGCATACCGTGAACAAGCGGCGCTTTTGACAAGTCAAATGGTTGAATAAATTGTTCGACCGTTCTCTTGGCCTCGTTCTCGTCAACTTCACTATACGCCAACGTAAAATCTACGCTCGGTTGAACGGTTTGCATCAAAACTCCATCCACGATGGAAAATGAGGTACGCAACGATTCATGACGCTGCACCAGCGAGACAAACGCACGTTCGAAAGCCTCTCTGTCCAGCTCTCCTTCAAGCATCATGATTGTAGGGATGTTGTAGGCAACTGCCCCCTCCTGCATTTGTTCCAGCACATAAATTCTTTGCTGAGATGAGGTGGCGGGGTAAGCATCCCGATGCTCTGCTACAGGGATCGCTGACACTGCTGTTTCTTCATTCGGAGCCATCAATACAGCCAATTGACGGATCGTCGGTGTCTGAAATAGGTCGGTGATCGTCATCTCTTTTTGCATTTGCTTGGAGACACGGGAAACGATACCGATTGCCAGAAGAGAATCGCCACCCAGCCTGAAAAAGTCGTCGTCGATGCTTAATTCGGTGTAGCCCAACACATCGGACCAAATCTGACCTAAAGCTTGCTCCAACAAAGTGTAGCGATCGCCTTCCTCCCTGCCAGACAAAACAACTCGGTTTTGCATGGTCACTGAGGATGGTGCTTCGCGTTCTTTATGAGACTTTCTGGTTGCAAAGATCGTATCTCCGAGCTTTACTTTCAGAGACGGTGCCCATTCCTTCAGCACTTGCAAATCAAATTGTCCAATGATCAGGTGTTCAGTTTGGCAAGACAGCGATGCATCAAAGGCTTGTATCGCTCCATCCATCGGCATGTAACCGATAAAACCAGGACCTGTTATTCCTTCAAACGCATACCAGTTTAACGCTATCGTTGGTTTTCCCGTTCGACTGCGGGCTGCACTATAGGCATCCAGGAAGCAGTTGGAGGAGACATAGTCACTTCCAGTCGCTCCACCCCAAATCGAAGCAAGTGATGAGAAGATCACAAAGAAATCCAAATGCTCCGGTTCAGCTATCTGATCGAGTATGACTGTGCCCGCCATCTTCGCTTTCAAGCCATTTTGAAAATCGGAAAACTTCTTCGTCTGAATCGTCTCGAAGGTGATATGCGCCGCGGATTGAATAATGCCGTTGATCGGTCCGTAACGGGCACGGACTTGCTCGGAAATATCCTCCATCTGCTGACGGTTGGACACGTCCGCTGCGTAGCAAATTACCTGTGCTCCCATTTCCTCTAGCTCAAGCAGATTTCTCAGCTTTCGTGCCTCAGTAGCACTGCAGTCTGGATGCTGTAAACGCTCTTGCCACTCGTGGTTTGGTGGAAGTGGAGAACGATTAATCAGCACGAGCGTCACATTTTTTTGAGCGGCCAGATGCTTACTAAATGCCAGTCCCAGTTTGCCTGTCCCTCCGGCGATCAAGTAAACGCCATTTTCGCGTATCTCTACAGGCCGTTTCGGTATTTTAGCGATATCGCAGCGATTCATCTCTGGTACGATGCGATTTCCTCTATAGGCAACCAATGTGTCATCCCGATTGCAGCGAATTTCCGCTAGAAGCTGTCCAGCCAACTGCGATGCTGAAAGCCCCTCTGTTGCGAGATCCAGGCTAAAGCACTGCAGTTTTGGATTTTCCTGCGAGATAACCTTGGCTAGACCAAATAAGGGAGCTTTTTCTGGAAATACAGGTCCGTTGTCATCTACCGCTTGTGCGTAGTTCGAAACGATTCGTAAATCAAGCACCTGCTTCAGATCCAGTTCAAGCAACGCTTGTGTCAAATGAAACAGGCTGTAAACTCCCAGATGTTGCGCTGACTCAAGGGCTTCTAGCTGTCCGAGATGACTTGGCTGCTGGGCTTGCGTATTCAAGCTCCATAAGTGAATAATCCCCGTCAGCTTTTCCTTTTTGTCCCCGAGTCTCTCGAACACACGCCGCAGATCTGCCGGCTGGCTGGGATCTAGGATGAACTTGTGGGAAGAGACGGTGGCAAAAGCGTCACCGCTGCGAAGTCTGATCACTTCATGTCCGTCCGATGACATCGCGTCAGCCAGTGTTTCTCCTACACCGCCTTCATCTTGAAACACTAGCCAGATTCCTGGACGCTGGGTCGGATGATTGGATGTCAGTTCTTTTGTTTGCCAATGAATCTGGTAAAGCCACTCCCGATACTCTTGTGGCGTATACGCTGAATGTCCGATCAATAACGCTGAATCAGATAGATCACCCAGCGCTGTTGACGACGGATAAATGGCAACCGATTGATAGTTCGTATCTCGAAGCGCCTTTTCCCAACGTAAAGCATCCATCAGTCTGTTTTGCGGTCGCAGATCGGTGTCTTCGTGCTGCCACCAGTCTGCGGCAAGCCCCCCGATCACATTTGCCGTTGAACGATTTTTCACGAGCTCGATCGCAAACAGCACGCCCTGCTCTGCAAGCAACTGATGTAAAATCGATAAGGATGCCCGAACATCCTTCGTCCTGTGTATAGCGTTATTAGCGATGATCACATCGTATGCGTGTAGATCGAAGCCTTGTTCGGCTGGTGCCAGCTCCATGTTGAACGGACGGAACTGCACAAACGGGTACACTTCTTGGAACTCTTTTTCTGCCTCTGCGAGAGACGATTGCGCACCATCCGTAAACAGATAGGTGACATCCTGTTTCTCAATCTTTGGCAGCAACATGCGAGTAAGACTGCTGGAACCGCCTCCGAGCTCCAAAATGCGAACGGGACGTCTAAACGAATGGAAATATTGGACAATTGTTTCCACTGCCATAAGTCCAGCAGGGTTTCCTAGAGTAATGCGATCCGCATACGACTTATACAGGTCGGAAGTACCGTTGTTCGTCACGAGTACGTCCTGCCCCGTCATGCTCGTTGAGTAATGGGCAAAACACGCTTTCAATTGAGAGAACGTATCATGCTCATTTGGATAGCGATCCAGACAATCCTGATAAAACGCTTCCGCCTCAAGACCCTCTGCATGTGCAGATAGACGGTATGTTCCTTCAACGTCTTCAACCAGAGAGGCCTTAACGACAAGTTCAAGCATGAGTTGGAAGAAGTGTTCATTTTTTCCATTAAACCTTACAGCTTCACGCAATTCTTCCAGCGTATACAGTTGTTCCTGCTTGTGGAACACACCTAGTTGCTTGAAGCATTCAAGCAATGACAGGCCGGAATAAAAAGTCTCATCCTCTTCCAAACCCGCTTGCTTTTGGACATTCATCTGATTCAGTAACGTTTCTCCAAAAGTAAAGAAGGTGGAAGCAACTTTATGAACATCAACTGTTTCGTCCTCATGTGCCGCCTCAGATGCTACAGTAGCGGACCGCTCAACTATGTCCTGTACGGGTTGATCCGATTGCACCCAGTGACGGTTTTTGGCAAAGGAATAGGTTGGCAAGGGTACCTTTTTCCATTTGACTGGACGGTAGTATTCTAGCCAATTGATAGGCACTCCTCGCACGTACTGTTTTGCCATTTCTTCTGGGTTAGAGCTGTCTATTTGCATGCTGATTGGCAGTGCACTTTCCCCACGAGAATTCAGTGCTCCGTAGAACACCTGGTTCCCATCAACAAGCGGTGTACCGTCCTCCGTCCGTTGTTCCACGCACAAGCGACGGATCTTCTGCAAAAAGTCCTCTTTGCTGTTGATAATGAAGGCAAGCCGATACCGATAGTGTCCGCGCCCCATATTAGCAGTAGCGCACATATCCAAAAGGGAATACTCAGAAGGCCCTGATAAAAATGCATGGTATTTCTCGAGTAAATCCCATAGTGACTCACTTGTTTTAGCAGATAACGTAATGAGGTAATCGCCGGATTCCGAAACGGCTGTCGCCTCGCGCCTAGGAGGCTCTTCCAATATGACGTGGGCGTTTGTCCCGCTCAGGCCGAATGCACTTACGCCGGCTCTCCTCACAGGTTGGTCCGCCTCTACATCCCAAGCCTTTAGTACATCATTTATATAAACAGGTGAATCGATAAAAGGAATTAAGGTATTCGGCCGCTTCACATGCAGCGTCGGCGGAATCTGGCGATGCTTCATCATCAGAGCCGTCTTGATGATTCCAGCCACACCTGATGCTGCTATCGTGTGCCCAATGTTACTTTTGACCGAGCCTATTGCGCAAAACTGCTTACGTTTTGAAACTTTCTGAAAGGCATGCATGATCCCCTCAATCTCAACAGGGTCGCCTAGTCTTGTCCCTGTTCCATGTGCCTCAATATAGGAGATACTCTCTGGATTGATACGCGCCCGCTCCCATGTTGTTCGCAACAAAGCAGACTGGGAAATCGCATTGGGCGCTGTAATACTGGTTGAACGGCCATCACAATTGACCGCAGTGCTTTTGATCACGGCATGGATATAGTCGTTGTCCTTGACTGCTTGATCGTATGACTTCAAAAGAACAGCGCCAAGACCTTCTCCCCATGCTGTTCCATCCGCAAAGTCATCAAACGCTTTGGTTTTGCGATCGACAGAAACGATGCCAAAGTCCGTATCTTGTTGAATCGGAAACAGGGAAAGATTAACTCCACCTACGAGAGCCATTCGACAATCGTTGTTTCCAATGGCCTGACATGCTTGGTGCAGAGCGACCAAGGAGGAAGAGCAAGATGTATTAATCAGTTGGCTCGGACCTGACAGATTCAGCAAATAAGAAATTCGTGAAGCGATAATTGCTGCAACGTTGCCAGCCAGCGAAGACGAATCAACGTTTTTCAACACACGCTGGTACTGTGATTCATTGTCACAATACCCCAGAAATACGCCTGTAGGAGAACCGCTGATCATCTTCTCGCTATACCCGGCATGTTCAAATGTTTCCCATGCCAACTCGAGAAACATCCGCTGATAAGGGTCCATGGTTCGAGCCTCTGCAGGTGATATCTCGAAAAACGCATGATCAAATAAATCCACGTGATCGAGATACCCCATCCGCTCATACTTGAAATCTGTGTCTTTTAAAAATTCTCTCGCTACCCTCTCGACATCTGGAAGCCTTGCAGCAGGGATATCACTGATTGAATCGTGCCCCTGTTTCAAGTTATTCCAGTATTCTTCGAGGCTGCTGGCTCCGGGAAAACGACAAGCCATACCGATGATCGCGAAATCTTGGCGTGTATTTACGTTGGCAGAGGACAGTTCCTTCAGCAAAGGGAGTGCTTCCTTCTCTTGCAGTCGATGAGCAGCCACTTGCTCCAAGATGTATTTTTTTAGCAAACTCATCCTATTTCCCCTTCCTTTTGTCGATCAATTCGGCACCCTTGTCTACGGAGAGAACTCCCTCCTTGACCTCCCTCAGCAATTCCAGAAGGGATTCATCATCATCGCTTTGATCTTCCATAGATGCAAACTGATCCTGTTTTCTTTGTTCGAGAAAATCCACAAACATGGCAATTGTATAGTAAGAGAACAAATGCGCGACGCTAATCTCGCTATCCACTTGTTTTACCATTTGTGCATGCATTTTAAGCAACAGCAGGGAATTCCCTCCCAGTTGGAAAAAGCTGTCGTGTACCCCCACTTTTTCGATCCCCAGGATTTCTTTCCAGATGGTAACCAGTTGTTCTTCCTTCTCGTTTCGTGGGGCTACATATTCTGCATCGGACGCCTGTTGCTCATCTACTTCAGGCAGTAGCTTGCGATTGATCTTGCCCCCTGCTGTCAACGGCATTTTTTCAATGCTGACAAAAAAGGAAGGGATCATGTGATCGGGAAGCCGTTCGCCGAGATAACCACGCAAGTCACTTGCGGTCAATTCCTGAGCATTCGATACATAGTAAGCGCACAATCGAGCCTTCTTTTCTTGAAATACAACGGCACACTCTTTTACTAGCGGGTGGGACAAGAGCACCTCATCAATCTCGCCCAGCTCAATTCGGTGCCCACGTACTTTTACTTGATGGTCGATGCGACCGCAGAACTTGATATTGCCATTCGGCAGATAACGTCCAAGGTCGCCTGTCCGGTAAAGCTTTTGATAACCAATTTCCGGATACGGGTTGTCAACAAAGCTGGCTGCTGTTTTCTCAGGATCGTGCAAGTAACCATGCCCCAAGCACAAGCCTGTGATATAGATCTCTCCTTGATGTCCCGCCGGAACAAGTTTACGATTTGAATCCAGCAGCAAAATTTTCGTATTGGCTATGGGCTTTCCGATCGGTATCGGTCCCTGATGGGTATGGTCGATCTCAAAGTAGATAACACCAATAGACGTCTCCGTTGGACCATACAGATTCGTGATACGAATGTGGGGAAACCGCTGAAGAAACAGTTGCACGGTGTGAGCCGTAATTTCCTCTCCCCCCAAGATCAAGTGGCGAATCGAAGAAAGTGAATCGTGTATGTCCATCCGTGTTTCCATTTGATCCACCAGCAGGTTGAAGACCGACGGCACAAAGTCCGTAATCGTAATCTGATAGGTTGAAATGGCGTGCAATACTTGATCGAGGGTCATCTCGAATTCAGGAATCGGCAAGACGGTACGGCCACCATGCAAGAGCGGCCAGAAAAGTTGCCAGACCGAGCTGTCGTAGTGATGGGGAGTCGTCTGGAAAATAGCTTCCTGTTCCGTGCAACCATAGTGTTCATCCATCCAGCGAAACCGATTGAAAATACCGATATGCGGAACGACAGCTCCTTTTGGTTTGCCGGTAGAACCAGATGTATAGATCACATAGATCGGATCGTCCACATCTACCTGAACCTTCAAGTCCCCTTCTTCCTGGATATCATCCGCATCGACGATTACAGCTCGTGTCATTTGCACAAATGAAGGTTCCAGATGTATTTCTGGCCCGATCAGGGTCACCGGACAATCCAATTCATCCAGTAGCTGCTTTTTCCGTTCGTTCGGACTTTGCACGTCTAACGGGACAAAGGCCGCACCTGTTTTCATCACAGCTAGCAGGGAAATGACCAAATTCAAGCTACGATTCATCAAGACAGGAACATAGCTTCCTCTTCCAATGCCGCGGTCCTTCAACATGCGTGCAAGGCAATTGGCTTTGCCATTCAGTTGAGCGTAGGTAAGGGTTTTGTCCCCAAACACAACTGCTGTTAAATGAGGCGTCCGCGCTGCCTGTTCCTCGATCAGTTGATGGATCGGCTTGGGAGCAGAATGAAGGACATCTGTTTGATTTCGGGTATACAACAGATCTGTCCGCTCCTCCTCGGTCAACATATCGATTGTGTGAACCAACCGTTTAGGATCGACGACGACTTCACGAAGAATTTGCAGATAATGGCTGATCATCCGTTCGATCTCAGCCTCTTGGAACTGCTCGCCCGCATACCGTACACGGCCTGTAATTCCATCTTCTGTTTGCTTGCATGCAAATACCACTTGCAGGGACAAGCCTTCTAAAGCAGCCATATCTTGCATGTTTTCTAGTACGAAGGCTGTATCCAGCAGTGTCTTCATATCCGTGTCGGATAGATCAAGCCATTGCATCATTTGCGAAAACGGATAGTTCTGATGCTCCATTGCCTCTTTGACCAGTTGCTTACCCTCTTTCGCCACTTCTGCAAAAGTAACTTCTTGATGCATCCGTACACGCAGCGGAAGCACCCGATTCCAAGCATTAGGGGGAAGCGGATTCTGAAAGACGGGCGTGAGAATGATCATGTCGTCTGTCTGCTTATACCGATTCAGCATGATTTGAAACGTCGACAGAAGGAACAGGTAGAGCTTCATCGGATGATGATCACAATGGGCCGCAACGGCAGCATTCAAATCATCTGGAAAGACAAAAGATATTTCTTTAGTCTCCTCCTCCCCATCGCCTTCCTTCTCCGTCCCTTCGGTTGGAAGGAGGGAGAGCGTCCACTCCCCCTGTAATTTCTCATGCCAGTACTGCTCCTCCCGGCTAAATTTCCGACTGGTTAGCAGAATGTTTTGCGAAATAGTAGTCTCCATATGCCCTCCCCCTCTTACTCACCGCTTGCGCTAAAATTCAAAATCCCAATCGACGCCCTGTGCTTGAATAAGGGCTACCTCACGGGTCAATTCAAAGTCTTGCAGGAGGCGCTCGGGATCTTCCATCACCTGCTGCAACAAGCTTTTGAAGTCACTCACAAACTGCTCCATCGTCTCTCTCCGGAACAGGTCACTGCGGTAATCCAGCTTACATGTCAGTCTGTCGAAAACAGGATAAGCCGCCAGATGAAGGTCAAGTTTAGCCGTGTTGTTTTGCAGTGGATAGTTTTTGACAATCATGTCCTCAAGCTCCAGTTCCCCTTCCGGATTGTCCATGTTTTGCAGGACGAAGATCGTATCAAAAAGGGGCTGACGACCTGTATTTGGCTCAAGACCAAGAGTCTGGACAAACAGATCAATCGGGTAATCCGCTTGTTCAAAAGAGGCTAGCGTATGCTCGCGGACCTCCGCAAGAAACTCTCGATAGGTTTTCTCGCCTTTTGGATAATTGCGCAAAGGAATGGTGTTGATAAACATCCCAATTACTTCATCAAACTCTGCAAATTTACGCCCAGCTACTGGAGTTCCGACAACGACATCCTCTTGGCCGCTGTACTTTGCAAGCAGCATGTTGTAAACCGACAACAGCACCATGTAAAGTGTCGCATGTTCTTCCGCTGCCAGATCCTGCAACCGCTGCCTATCCTCTGCCGATATCTCGAACTCAATCGTCGCACCAGGAAACGTAAGCGATTCTGGCCTTTCATAATCAGTCGGAATCGATAGAAGTGGAGCCGGGCTGGTAAACATGTCTGCCCAATAGTCAGCTTGAAGCTCCCCTGACTCAAGTGCAGATTCCTGCCAAACAGCAAACTCTTTTTGCTGAACTTCCAATGCAGGAAGTGTCACGCCTGCATAGAGACGAACAAAGTCCTCTACGAGAATATCCATGGATACACCGTCTGAAACGATATGGTGCATGTCGAACAACAAGAGATGCTTTTCCCGTGCAACCCTGATTAGCCCTGCACGCAGCAATGGCGCTTGACGCAAGTCGAATGGCCGTACAAACGTTGCTAGGTTGGCCTCCAACTGCTCTGCACTTGCTTCGCTCACTTCCAAACGGAAGACTAGTGAATTGTGTACAATTTGAACCACTTGCCCATCTAGATAATCAAACGAGGTACGAAGAGATTCATGGCGGTCCACCAATCCTTGAAAAGCATGCTCTACCTTCTCGCGGTTCAAAACTCCTTCGATAAAACGAGCAGCCGTAATGTGCAGACTTGTGTCAGCCGGATTCAACTGCTGAAGAATAAAGAATTTGCGCTGAGCAGCCGTAACAGGATAGTACGATCTGACTTCGACTGGGAATCGTCTTTTCAAAATCGTCTTGTCTGCGCCATCAATCACCTTGCCTAGCTCCTGAATCGTTGGGTGATTAAACATGGTTCGCAATGGAAGCTGTACGCCAAACTGCTGTGCGACCTGGGCAGCTACCGCGTTGATTTTTAACGAGTGCCCCCCTAGAGCGAAGAAATTGTCCCGAGCGCTGATTGTGTTTGGATCAAGCTGTAACACATGCGCCCAGATGTGGGTAAGAGCTCTTTCCATCTCAGTTGTCGCTGACACAAAAATAGATGTGTCGACCCGATCCTGTATGCCAGGCTTCGGTAAAGCCCCTCTATCCACTTTTCCGTTAGGGGTAAGTGGCAATACGTTTTGCTTTACATAGTGCATCGGCACCATGTATTCCGGAAGCACAGTAAACAGATAATCACACACATCTCGGGCGGAAAAATCCTTCAGGGGAACGACATAGGCACATAAGTACTTTGCACCCGTTTCCTCTGAAAGCGCCAAGACCACTGCATCCTTGACCGCAGGATGTCTGCGCATAACCTGTTCAATCTCACTCAGTTCGATTCGGTAACCCCGAATCTTGACTTGATTGTCCATTCTCCCGAAGTACTCAATATAGCCGTCCTCCGTGATCCGGCCTACATCACCTGTTCGGTAGAGGACTTGATAGTCAGGGTCTTCTACCCAGCTAGCATACGGATTTGCTATAAAAACTTTTTGCGTCCGTTCCTCATCTTTGTAGTAGCCGTATCCAACCCCCGGCCCGGCCACACCTATTTCTCCTTTTACGCCTCTCGGGCAGATACACTGATTTTGATCAAGTATGTAAATATGAGTGTTCTGGATCGGTATGCCGATGGGAACCACAATCTGCTGATCGCTGGGCATTTCCCGGATAATGTGGTGGGTAATATCATCGGATGCTTCCGTTGGCCCGTACATATTCACCAATGGTATTTTCGAATAGCAGGCAAACCAGCGCCGTACCAGAGGGGCAGGCAACTCCTCTCCTGTCACTGCCATCCACCGCAGATCAGGAAAGCTGCGTTTAGAGTCTGGCCATTCTTGAACGAGATCAAGTAGCACGGAGAGCAGAGATGGTACCACTTCTGCTACGGTGACGCGGTTGGAACGCAGCACGTCATGAAGGGCCTGCGTATCCATAACCGTCTCTGTATCGACCACTTGCACAGAGCCACCCACCAGCAAAACAGCCAGATATTGCCATACAGAAATGTCGAAGCAAAGAGAAGCCGTTTGTGCGACAAGATCATCCTCGCAGAGGGATAGGTCGTTGATTTTAGCGAAAATGTGGTTAATCATTCCACGATGGTGCACCATTACGCCTTTTGGTTGTCCAGTCGTACCCGATGTGAAGATGATATATGCCAAGTCTGTTCCCGCACTCTCCCGACCGATGTCCTCTCCCGAAAGTGACTCTACGGATTGATCGAATGGACCAAAGACATAGAGATACTTCAATTCAGGTGAGGATGCTTGAATCGACCCCAATCCATCTAGCAAGTCAGGCTGAGTGATCAACCCTGTAATTTCGCTCTTCTGCACGATATACAAGATCCGATGCAGCGGATAGTCTGGATCAATCGGTACGTAGGCTCCTCCCGCTTTGAACACTGCAAGAATCGCAACTAGCGTATCTACATTACGCTTCATATAAATACCGATTTTTGTGCCAGGTCGTAATCCTTGCTGGATAAAATGGCGCGCAAGTCGATTAGATCGCTCGTTTAATTCCTGATAGGTGAAAGTTGTTTTTCCGTCTGTCACCGCTTTGCGATGAGGCGTCTTTTTTACCTGCTCCTCAAAGAGGTGATCAAAGCTCTGATCGCGCGGAAAATCAATCCGATTGTCGTTGAATGAAAGAACTAACTCCCGTACCTCTGCCTCAGATAAGCACGCTATCTCGGCGATTTTTTGATCTGGTTGGGTTACGATAACCTGATAGATACGGACCAAGTGCTCCATCATCCGTTCCATCATGGGGAGTTGGTATCTTTGCCCCACGTAACGCACGAGTAATTCGAGCGAGTTCCCCTTTTTAGAAAAGAGGAGCTGCAACTCGCTCGATACCTGTTCCAGGCTGTCCTGATCATGAAGAACGTCCAACAAGCAAGTCGCCTCAAAAAAAGGTGTGCTGTTCCCCTGCTGAGGTACTTGCATTTCCTCGATCAACCGCAAGATTGGGTAGTTCTGATGTTCCACAGCGGCCTTTAAGGTCTGCCGAATTTCTTGCAGCAGCTCCTTGATACTCCATTCCGGGAGTACCTGATGACGCAAGGGCAGTACTTTGTTCAAAAACTCACCCGGCTCAGTTTGACGAAAGATAGCCGTTCCAACGCATATGTCCTGATGTCCCGTGTATTTGGACAACAAGATGCCAAATCCACTCAGCAAAGCCATGAACAAACGTTGATCCGAGCCATTGCTTAAATGAATCAGCGCCCTGCTCAGTTCGTCCGGAAACACGATGGTCAGCTCACGAAGCTCAGACTGACGCTGAAACGAGGCCCGAGAGTCTGTTGGAAGGTCAAGTGAATGAAACTCTTGAGAGAGGTTCTCCATCCAATAGTCTTTTTCGCGATCAAACCGCCCACTGGCCAGCAAGATGTTTTGTGCCGTTATCGTTGTCAAGCCAATCCCTCTTTTCTGTCCGTCATGTATTTCTTAAAAAGCAAAGTCATCGTCATCCACTTGTCCCTGTGCTACCTGTACTACTCCATGACCGATCTGAAGTTGTCCGATGGTTTGGTTCGGGTGGGCTACCATTTGCTCCAGAAGAATGACAAAGTCTTGAGCCATCTTCTCGATTGTTCTTCTGTGATACAAGTTCGTGTTATATTGCCAGTGCATGCATAAGTGATCCTCAGCCTTCACCACTTCCAAAGCCAGATCGAGCATGGCAGCTTTGCGTCTGAACTCGTACGGAGCAAACTCGATTTGATCGAGACGGACCTTTTGCTGCTCTGCTGCATGATGCAGGGTCAGCATGGCGTCAAACAACGGGTTCCTTGCTGGATCACGAGGGAATTGAATCTGGCTTACCAGTTGATCGAATGGATAGTCTCCATGCTCAAAACCGCTTAGCACGTTTTGGCGTACCTGCCCGATATACTCTCGGACAGTCAATTCCTTCTTCGGCCAGTTTCGCAGGGCCAGGGTGTTAACAAACATTCCCACGACAGGAGCAAACTCCGCACGTTGTCTACCATCCATGTCGCAGCCGATAATGATGTCTTCCTGATTGCTGTATTTGGATAACAAAACAGAATAGACGGCCAACAGAAGCATGTACAGCGTCGTAGAACTCTGACGGGTAAACGAGTCGAGTTTTTCCAGCCATTCTCCAGACAGCTCAGTCAGCAATTCATCTCCATCAAATGTCATCGTTTGTGGGCGAGGATAATCGGTCGGGATTGCCAACGGCTGCGGCTGCTCGGAAAATGCATCCAACCAGTAGGCTTCATGCTCGGCCCAGCCGATCTCGGTAGCTTGTTCTCTTTGCCACCAAGCGAATTCCTTGGCTTGTACCGACAATTCCGGCAATACCTGGCCTTGGTAAAGGTTACAAAACTCCTCAAGCAAGATGGACTTGGATATGCCATCCGAAATGATATGGTGCATATCAAAAATCAGCAGATGCTCCTCTGATGAGAGCCCAATTAGGCCGATACGAAGCAAAGGAGCTTGCTTTAAATCGAATGGTCGGAAAAAGCGTTCGATTTCCTTTTCTACAGTTTCCTCGTCTGCTTTCCATGTCTCGATCTGTACAGACAGGTCACGGTGTACTTTTTGCTTCACCTGGCCTTCCATCAAATGAAACGAGGTGCGTAGCGCCTCATGTCGTGCGACGAGTTGATCTGCAACGTCTTGAAGACGCCTTGAATCAAGGGAACCGATGATCCGCATCACTCCCGGTGTATGAAAGCTGGTAGTATCTTCTTCCAACTGCCACAACAGATAAAGTCGCTCTTGTGCACCTGTGACAGGGTAATATTCCTGATCAGCGAGCAAGGCGATCGGTTTTTGCTCCCTCTCCTTGAGATTGCCTGTAAGCCTTGTCGCCAAACCACGAATCGTCGGGGCATCAAACAGGTCACGCATAGAAAGCTTCACTTGAAAGTCACTCTCAATCCTGGATAAAAGCTGAATGGCCTTCAGCGAATGCCCTCCCTGTCCGACAAAATGATCAAGTACACCAGGGGATGGAATCTGTAAGACATCCGCCCACAACTCAGCCAGCTTTTGTTCGATCGGATTTGCCGGGGCCACGTAATCACTACTGACGCCGGGCTTTACAGCAGGCAAAGCTTTGCGATCGATCTTTCCATGCGGAGTAAGCGGCATCTCGGACAGCTCCATAAAGTAACTCGGGATCATATATCCGGGGAGCCACTCCAGCAGGTGCGCACGAAGCCCATCTGGCTGAACGCCGTCCTTTTGCACGACATAGTAGCAAGCCAGTTCGGTCAAACCCATTTGATCAGTTAAAGCCAAAACAGCTACCTGATTCACAGCAGGATGCGCAAGCACGGCGCGTTCCACTTCTTTCAGTTCCACACGGTAGCCGCGCACTTGAACCTGGTCGTCCATCCGCCCTAGATATTCAAATACTCCCGTTTCGCTGAGCAATCCTACATCTCCCGTACGGTAAAGGCGCTCGCCGGTATTGGGATGATACGTAAAAGCTTTTTCGGTCAACTCAGGCTTGCCCAAATATCCGTCGGTGATGCCAATTCCTCCGATACAAATCTCTCCCTTGACTTCTGGGGGACAAATTTCCCCCGTCTGTCCAAGGATGAACATATGAGTATTGGCAATGGGAACTCCAACAGGGATTCTGAGTGATTCTTCAGCTGGCTGTTCTGTGCAAAGATAGACGGAAGCGTAAATCGCTGATTCTGTCATCCCGTAAATATTGGCGATTCGCGCAATACGGAACAATCGATTCCATTCGCGAACCAGATTAGCAGTCAGCGCTTCTCCTCCATTAAATACCCACTTCAAATTGGGTAACGGGTCTGGTTCATTACGTGAATGCACATGAGCCAGAAACACATTCATCATCGCTGGAACGAACTGGGTGACGGTAATACGTTGCTCTCGCAGCCAGTCATACAATGCTCCCGGATCTTTCCCGTCTTCCTCTTTCAAAATAGACAGCTTTGATCCAACCATCAGGGGCCAAAACAATTCCCACACCGAGTCCGTAAAAGAAATCGAGGTTTTTTGGGCAACCACGTCTGTCTCGCTTAGCGGAAAAGTCTCCTCCAGCCAAAACAACGTATTCAATACCTGTTTGTGCGTAATCATGACGCCTTTTGGTGCACCGGTCGAACCAGATGTGTAGATGACATACGCAACATCATCCTCTGAACCTACCGGAGCTATCGCCTCATCCTTTTGACCGCGAATGTCGGACACTGTATAGACCTTGTATCCTTCGTGATGGAAGGAAGTCTCGTCCAAACAAATGATCGTTTCGATGCTGTCAGGTAGATCCGGTATGATCTCGTCCAGATACATAGATTCTGTAACAAGCACCTTGCAGCGACTGTCCTGCAAAAGGTATCGTATTCTAGCTCGAGGATAATGCGGATCAACCGGGACGTATCCCCCACCCGCTTGGAGGATTGCAAGAACTGCCGACACCATACGGGAGCTCCTGTCTGCGAGAATTCCTACGAGTTGCGAAGGAACTACACCCGCATCTTTTAAGATACGGGCTAGCTGGTTTGCTTCCGCGTGTAGTTCTGCGTATGTTCTTTCTCGATCCGCCTCTACCACTGCGACTCTATCAGGCGTTTTTTCCGCTTGCTCTACGAACAGTTCAGCGATTGTTACATTACTGCGATACGGTTTGTCTGTCTGATTGACTCGGGTTAACAAGTTCGCTTCATCATCAGAGAGCAGGTTAAACTCGTTCAGATCCAGATCGAGCTGCATACGTCCATTCATTGCGACTCTTCCCCTTTTTAGGTGGTGGTGAAAAATTCCCGCAAACGGTTAATTCCCTCGTTATACTTGGCGGCAGAGTATGAGAGGCGCAGTGTGTTCGGGATGCCAAAGTCTGAACCCGGTACCGTCGCCACATGTGTAGCCTCGAAAATTTGCGTAGCCAACTCAAGCGAGGTGCTGATGCCTTTTCTCTTCATAAATGCTTCGCAGTCAATCGTAAAGTAGAAGCTGCCTCTCGCTGGCAGAGCACGAACATCCGGTACATTTTGGAAAGCGTCAATCGTGTAGTCCCGACGACCTTTGTACAGTTGGACCAAATGATCAACCTCATGCTGGTAATCAAGCGCAGCCATTGCTCCGAACTGTACGACTGGGTCAGCAGTGAGCAGTGTGTGGTGCTGAATGACCGTCAGTGGCTGTACCAGCTCATCCGGTACGATTGCATATCCGACACGTCTGCTATACATCCGATACGCTTTGGAAAACGCATCCGTTGTGATGAAAGTAGACTTGGTATTTTGCAGTTGCATCACAGATTCGCACTCGTCATCGAAGTAGGTATTCGCATAAATCTCGTCATTGATAATAGCCGCACGGCCGTCTACAATGCTGTCGATCGTATACAATTCCTCTTTTGTAAGAATATTTCCCAACGGGTTGCCTGGCGTGTTGATCACGACCACTTTCGTCTTGTCTGTAAAATTCTCTTTAAACGAATCCACATCAAGTCTCAATGTATCTAGATCAATTTTGTAGTAACGAACTTTCGCACCGACTAAGAGCGCGCAGAAATGGTAAAGCGAGTAGTACGGAAGTGGCAGCAACACTTCATCGCCCTCTTTAAGCAGGAGGTAGAACAGGTTACGGAAGAGTGTGCTGGTACCGACGCTGATCACGAAATTCTCAGGTTTGATTGACACATCGTATTTTGTTTTATAGTGGGTCGCGAGCTTATCTTTCAGCTCTGGCAGACCACCTGGATATACGAGCGAATATTTTTCAAAGCTGTTCAATGCCTGTTGCATGGAATTGATAATTTCGGGATGCAGCGGCATTTCTGACTTCCCAAGAGTCATGCGGATCGCTTCTCCACCGTTTCTCTCAAGCTCATTTGCCATCTGGTCCAGTACAAACATCAAAAAGCGCTCATCGTGAAAATTAATGGAGGATCTGATTTCCATATTCTCCTACCCCTTTATTTTGGATTTGTCTGCTAACATTTTTAGGATTTTCACATAGCGAACCGAGAGGGATTCAACATATGCTGTCTGAAGCATAGCTGGATCATAGGTAAAAACGACATGGATACCTTCCGAAGTTTCTGCTACCTGAAGAACTAGCGGACTTCCTGCCATTTCTGGCTCAACTGACCGTTTGACTTCACGTTTCCAAACAGTTGACTGAGCTTTGAACGGGATCGTCTGGTTGACAAAAAGTGTCGGCCACTCCATATTCGTCGTCGCTTGCCAGTGCTCTGACGGATACAACGCGAGTGCTTGCATATGGGCACGTACTTGCTTTGTTCGATCTAATAATTGTGAAAACGAACTGATCGTCTGCATATCGATGGTGAGCGGTACGATGTTGTCAAAGTTGCCTAGCGTTTGTTCCAGCACACCTTGCGTCCGATTCGTTGTCACTACTCCAAGCATCAAACTAGGCAATTGGGTGACCTGTCGAAGCAACAGCAGGTAAGAAGCAAGCAAGATGTCTCCCAGCTCCTGATTGGAATGAGCAGCTACATGCAGCAAGTCGGCGTGACCTGAAGGGTCGATATACTGCTCGACTTGTTGCTTCGCTACCCCTCCCGTACCAAATGGTTGAGCAGAATGTGGATTAACTGTTGTCAACCACTCGTGACGCTGGGACTCGAGATGTCCGTAATCAAGCATTTTTTTCTGCCAAACAGCGAATGCTTCGTAGCGAGGCTGTTCTTCCGTGGCTGGTTGATGCCCTTCTGCAATCGCCTGATACAGAGCCTCCCATTCCTCCAGGAGAAGTCCGAGACCTCGCCAATCACTAAAGGAGCTATGTAGACTTCCAATCAGCCGATAGCGGTCAGCAGCCAGCTTTATCAGTTCAAAATGAGCCAAACATCCTGATTTGACCTCAAACGGCCTCTTCTGCACGGCAGCCAATCGTTCTCGTAACCATACCGTTACCTCTGCCTCACTTTTCTCTTGTAAATCACAAAGCGCAATCGGAATCGGTTCGGATAAGCCTTGGGGCGACAGCGGAGGAAAACGTCGCACGAGAGCTTGCCATGCTTGCTGCATATACGACAGTTCGATTCTGCTCCGAAGCTCGATGTCAAAGCATCTGACAGCCACAATGCCATCTTCTATTTCCTGCTTCAGCAAGCGTTCCTGAACGAAAGAATAGATGGGCGTTGTTTCCGAGCGAAACTCGCCTAGAATGGGCTTAGGTCTTTGGGCGGCTGATTTTCCGTCAGTCAAAAGTAGGTAGGGGGCATCTGTCAGTTGCAGATTGCGTCCTGCCTGGTCTGCAAAAGAAATGGGTATGCCGCACGCTAACAAGGTGTCGATCCGTTCGGTCAAGTTCGCTACCCGATCCTCGATTTGGTAAACACCACAACCACTTTTCATGAGCTCCCGGAGTTCTTGCGAATGCTCCATTCGAGGCTCGACTAACTGGATGCTGCTCTCTTCCGCTTTACCTAGTGTGATGATACTGGCTTGCGATTGTCGATCCAGATATTTCTCGTGAACACGGTAGCCCAGAAACGTAAAGAACGCCAATGCCTTATCAGCATCAGGTGTAAGCAAACGGACAGCAGACCGCTGATCGGTGCTTTGCCATTCGTCTTGCTTCATACCCTCGCTCTCTACAAGTTCAATCAAGCCTACCGATTCCAGAAAAAGAAAGGCAACGAGTCTATGATTAAAAAGTACCGCTGGCTTAGGAGCGCTGACCAAATCGTATTGGAAGCCAGAATCAACTAACATTTTCAAAAAATGATCAATGTTGGAAACCGAATAACATAGATGGTACGGACCCGTCCCCTTCTCTTCCAACAAACGAACGCAAGGTGACGTTTCATCGACAGGCGCGATTAGCTCGATTGGTACACATCCCGGTTTCATGCACATGGAGAGATACACGTTTTGTTCTGGATCATGCAAAGAATCGCTCGCATCAAATCCGAGAGTGCCATACATGATTTGAGCCGGACCCAGTTCTGGAACGGCAACTCCGACATGATGAAGGCGGTTCATCACGCCTTCTTTTTCTGTTTGGTGATGTACGATGTCGACATCATCCAATCGCTGTTTCGGATGCTTCAGAAGCGCTGCAAGTACACGCAAATAGTTGTCAGCAAAGCCTTCCATTGTCTCGGCTTTAAACAACTGGGTATCGTATTCAAGCACGCACCTGAATTGATCAGCGAGTGGTGTAATATCCAGCTTAAAGTCAAGCTTCGACGTCTTCGATTCATGCGGAACCTCTTCAAATTGCAAGTCGCCCACTGTAAACCTGACTTCTTGCTCGCGCTGGTTATGGAAGATCAGCATCGTATCAAACAATGGATTTTGTGTTTGCTGGATGCCTGCGGCGCAACGAGCAACGATTTCTTCAAACGGATACTCCTGATGTTCGTAGGCCAGTAACAGACTGCGCTGAACCACTTGTACAAAATCGGTAAACGCAAGATCGGCACGAGGACGATTGCGAATCGGAAGGAAGTTGATAAAGACGCCGACAATTCGCTCCAAACCGGGATGATTTCGTCCAGCTACCAGTGAACCGACAACGAAATCTTCCTGAGACGTGTATTTCATCAACAACACGTAATAAGCCGACATCAAAACCGCATGGACAGTCACTTCGTTCTGCTTGGCAAATGTATGCAAATCACCGTACGTAGAATCAGTAAGGAAAAACGTATGGTGGTCCCCCTGGAATGTCTTAACAGAAGGACGTGGATAATCCAGCGGAAAAGACATGAGCGGGACTCGGTCGCTGAAGGTATCCACCCAGTATTTTTCCTGCTGATTCCACTGCTCGCTCCCTCGCTTCTGCCACTGCCAGTCCGCGTAGTCCTTGTATTGAATAGGGAGTGCTGGCAGCTCTTCACCCACATACGATCTAGCAAAGTCTTCCATTAACACATTCAGTGAAATGCCATCCAAAATAATATGATGAGAATTGAACAGCAGATAATGCTGAGTGGCTGTGACCTCGACTAGGCATACCTGAAGGAGAGGTGCTTTCGTCAAATCAAAAGATTGCCGGAAGTCTTCCATCAGTTCGTCCAATGTCCTGCCGTCGCTATGCATGTTTTTGATCTCAAATGGCACATGGTCGCTGATGTACTGATATACTTCTCCATCTTGTACCGCAAACGAAGTACGGAAAGCTTCATGCCTTTGGATGATTTCCTTAAACACACTGCTCACTCGACTTACATCCAGATGACCGTTCACCGCAATTACACCAGACATGTTGTAGCTGGTGCTTTCTCCTTCTATTCCATGCATGACGAAAATTCGTTTCTGTGAAGACGAAGCTCTGTATCTCTCGGCATGACTGACCCGATCAATTGGCGCGTAAGATATCGGCTGTCTACCCCTGATGCGATCTGCCAATTGTCGAATGGTGGGGTTCTGGAATACATCCTTGATCGTGATGTCTGTTTTTCTCTCTTTTTGCAATCTGGTCACGAGTTGAGCGGCCTTTAGCGAGTGGCCTCCTAGCGAGAAAAAATGATCGTGCACGCTTATTTTTTCGACTACCAAAAGTTCTCGCCATATTTGGGCCAATTGCTGCTCAAGTTCATCTGCCGGGGCCTCTTCCTTTCCCGTGCGATACTGCGTGTAATCCAGACGTTGCAAGGCAGTCTTGTCTACTTTTCCACTCTGCGTCCGAGGCAAGGCATCAAGCTGGACAAAAAAGGCAGGTAGCATATAGTCAGGCAAATAAGTCAGCACTGCTTCGCGCAGAACATGTTCCTCAATCGGATGCGTCGCAGCCAAGCATGCAACCAGATAAGGATCGCGCTTTGACTCCTGAATGGCCACAACCGCTGCTTCCCGAACACCAGGCTGACGGCGCAGGACAGCTTCAATTTCCTCCAATTCAACACGGTTGCCGCGAATCTTGATCTGAAAATCCTTGCGGCCAAAATATTGCAGATGTCCTTCATCCGTCCAGCATGCCAAGTCTCCTGTACGATAAAGCCTGCCATACGGGGTCAGTATATAGGACGCTTTGGTTTTTTCCTCGTCAGCGATGTATCCTTCTGTTACCCCCATCCCGCCTACGTACATTTCCCCTATTACCCCTTTGGGCAATAGATGAAAATCTTGGTCCAGAAGAAAGACACGAACGTTGTAACTTGGATGTCCAATCGGGAGCGGGTTTTCAAAAGGCCCTTGTCTCGGTACACAATACCCAGATGCCGAGATACTATTTTCCGTTGGGCCATACAAGTTGTACATCTGTGCTTGAGGCAGCAGGGCTGCATGTCGTTCCACTAACGAAGAAGACAGCATCTCTCCTGTACACAACACTTTTTGTATCGAATCCATCGAGCCATCAGCCACGTGGTCAAGCAAAGCGTGATACATCGTAGGGACGACGAGTATCACGTTTGCCTGTTGTCTCTCTATGGCAGCCGCGAGCTTTTGCGGGGACTTGTTTTCATGTCGCTGCAACAAGCAAAGGGTACCGCCGCTGATCAGTGTGCAGAAAATCTCGACAACCGATGCGTCAAAAGTTAGCGTAGCGATCTGCAACGTTCTCGTTTGCTCACCGAACCCGACAAATTCAATGTGCCACCAAAGAGCGTTGATTAATTGATCATGTTTTACACGCACACCTTTTGGCGTACCTGTCGAACCAGAAGTAAAGATGGCATACGCCGTACTCGAAGGTGTCGCTATTCGCTGTGGTGTTTGGGTTAACTCCTGTGCCCAGCATGCTTGTTCATCCAGACGAAACACCCTTGTTTGCAAATCAGCGACGAGTTCCAGATAGCTGCCCTCTGTCACAATCAGAACAGGCTGAATCTGGCTAACGATCTGTTCGATCCGCGCTTTCGGCAAATCTGGATCGAGCGGGACATAGTAACACCCTGCTTTAAGGATAGCTAGCAGTGCAGTAATCATCTCAGGGGAACGATCACACATGATAACTATCGGTCGGCCTGCATCTGTCACCTCCTTTTGCAGAGCCCAAGACAGGCGATTCGCTTGCTCTTGTAACTCCTTGTAGGTCACAGTCTGCTTTCCTCGTACAAGCGCAACTGCATCCGGTGTTTTTTCGGCCGCTTGATCAATCAACTCGTGCACGCAGTAGTTACTCGGAACTGGCACGACTTTCATCTGTTCCTCAATCATCTCCTGCCGCTCACGATCACTGAGCAGGGTAAGGTCACGAATCTCTTGATCCGGATCAGCCGCAATCTGCTCGAGAAGGCTCAGATAGTGAAGCGCCAGGCGTTCCATTTCCTTCGCTTGAAACTTCCATGCCTGGTAGTTGACGTGGACTGTCCAATCATCACCTGGTGTTACTTCCAGCACCAATGGATAATCGGTTGTTTCATGTGAAGTGATATTCTCCAACTCGAAGTCAAGTTCCAATCCGGCCAGCGTCTTGTCGATGGGATAGTTTTGGAATACGAACAAACTGTGCGCCAAAGGAGTTTGTGCGTCCATCTCCGAGCAGTTTTTCAACTCAACCGATGGCACGTACAAATGAGGGGCCATCTGGTGCTGTTCTTCCATCATGACACCCAGCAGCTCTTTGACTGTTGTCGTTTCTGTCCGTTTGACCCGAAGCGGATACGTCTTGATGAAGAGGCCGACGATTTCCTCTACTCCAGTGAGATGGGCAGGACGACCAGCGTATGCTACTTCAAAAAGAGCATCACGCGTATCGCTGTATTTTTGCAGCAAAATACCCCATGCGGCTTGCAGCACTGTGCTGATTGTCACGCGGTATCGCTTGGATGCTTCCTCCAATGTCTCCATCAGCGTTCGACTGAGCCGAAGATGATAAGAAGAATATCGCGGCTCTTCGTTACGATTCCGCATATAGGGAAGCGGTGTAGGCGAGCTAATTCCTTGTAAGGAATCTTTCCAATACGATAGCGATTCTTCTTTCATTGCTTCTTTGAGAAAACGCAGATACTCCTTGTACTTCGCCTTCTGTTTGATCGCAGGAGACAGCCCCGAGCATAATTGTCCATACGCTGTAAATATCTCTCTTAGGAGAATGCCGGAACTCCATCCGTCCATGAGAATGTGATGAAATGACCATATGACTTCATAACGATACAACTCCATCCGTACTACTTGAATGCGAATGGTATTGCCTAACTCAAGCGTGAAGGGTGTTTGTTTGTCCTGTGCCAACAAGACAGACAGCTTTCTTTCCCGCGTTGCAGATGGTAACTCGGTCCAATCGAAATAAGGAATCTCCAATGTCTTTTGCTTAAGAATGAGCTGGACAGGAGCTTGAAGCCCCTCCCAGCGAAAAACCGTCCGAAGCATTTCGTTGGCCTCAAACGCCATCGTAACAGCCTGTGTAAACAACTCCAGCTGAAACTTGCCACGAAGGGTTAGCCGATGCTGTTCGAAATACAAATTGGAATCCTTTTGGAGTCGGTAGTAAAACAGCATGCCCTCCTGCGTTGGACTTAACGGCAAGATGTCAGCTATATTGTTTTTGTCGATCTTGTTCATCACAATTTTCTCTCCTGACTCCCTTACCGAACAGCTTCACTCGGCAGGTTCTCCACGATCTCCCCATCTGCATCCACGTACGGCAATCCATTGTGTTTGAACACATGGTCGAGACAATACATCTCTCCCTGCTTGTAGTCCAAAATCATCAGGTCTTCTGAACGGGTCGGGATTAATTCCTTCAACCGCTCTGGAAGATAGTCTGGTCCAACCGCTTGATGCCATTTCAAAACAATTTTTTCAGGGCGCTCAACTGTCGGATAAAAACCACAAATCTCTAATTTTCCAAAGTCGTGTGAGGTAAGAAGTACCCCTTTTTTCTCCAAGCCACCCAGATTGCGTTTGGACTCGGCCACATTCCGGAACGCCTCGTCCAGTGGAATGGCATACTGCTCGACTCCTCTAACTGGCATAAACACTGTCAAATAATACGAAATGATTCGATTATCGAGAAACTTGCGTTGCAAGTCGATCAAGGTCTCGACAGAATCGTTCACTCCGCGAATGATGGCAGGCTGACCGCGAATCTGTACACCGACGGACAGCAGCGCTTGCGTTGCTTGGATCGAAACGTCGCTTATTTCCCCAGGATGGTTGAACTGGGAAATCACACTTACCTGCTTGCCTGGCGTCTGTCTTACTTGGTCAAAGAACGCTAGCAGCTCTCCGTCGAGAAAACGAGCGGGATCATAGGCCAGAGCCTTGGTGGCAAAGCGAACGAGTCGGATACTCTTCACACTCAATAGGGAGCTAATCAGCTTGATTAGATCAGAGCTTTTACGGAAGGAAGCAGGATCTCCACCGGTAAAGAGGACATTATCGATGTACGGATGAGCTTCCAAATACTGCACGGCCCTTTCTGCTTTTTCCATAATATTGGTGTACCCAATATCCTCGTGGCGGATTTCGTTCACTTTATAGCAGAACTGGCAGTTGGCAATACAAAAGTCGTCGATGTGAAGCAACAATGTCTTCTTGTACTTGTGTTGCAGGAAAGCTGTTTCATCCTGACGGTACGACTTGTTACCATAAGGATCAAAGCGGCCTTTATAAGGTTTCTCTCCCGGTGGCGGAAGTACGATATTGATCATCTGAGTACGATAAGGCTCTGATTGACTCGCAATCAACTCGGCATAATAACGAGTCACCTTAAATGGCATATAAGACTGCTCCAGTAATGCACTGCGTTCTTCCTTCTCTGCTTCTGTAAAGCCGACAATTGTTGCGAACTCCTCAAATCCTTTTTTTCCCATTAGCACTTTAACACTCAATGTAATCCCTCCCGTCATTCATAAACACTCGTCATCTTTGCTTTCTTGGAACACTCGTTCAAGCATGTGATTCGTATGTTAACCAAACAGCAAGTCCAGCTCTTTTTGTGTCAACTCCACATCTTCAAAATCCGATGGAGTAAATTCAGGGACCTCCTGGCTGCAGCAATGATCAATGAGCTGCTCCAATTCATGGAAAAACAACGCAAGGATTTTCTCCACGGTCTCCTCACGATACTTTCGTAAGCTGTACGTAACAGAAACCTGGAGCTCTCCTTGACGAACGAGAGCAGCCACGTCAAGCAGTGCTGTCAAATGATTACCCACTCCGGCATCAACCGCCAAGTTTCCTCCCATTAGTACCAGATCATCACTCAGTTGATGATCAACGGTTCCCAGATAATTGAAACGAATGTGGGACTTTTCCTCTGCCGCGAGCAGATGAGGCTTAAACCAGCCAAATCCAAGGCCGCCCATCGGAATCTGACGCAACTTCTCCTTTACTGCTTTTAGGTGATCAGTCCGATTGGATGGATTCGTTTCGAATAGAACAGGATACATGCTGGTAAACCATCCTACTGTTCTGGTTACGTTCATCGCATGAATGGAAGACTCACGCCCGTGCGACTCCATTACCAGCAAGAGGCGCTCCCTTTCAAACACCTCACACAATGTCCGTGTAAGTGCTGCAACCAATAGGTCTTGAGGACCCGTGTTGAACATTCGGTTGGCCGTTGTCAACAGTCGCGACGTTATCTCGGCTGAAAGCGTGCGTGTAGATGTAGCGCTGTATTCTACCAAGTCTTCGCCAAAATCGTAATCCGTGGGAAGTTTGTCTTCCGGGATAGAAAACGTGTCCCAATAGGCTTTTTCTTTGATCGCCTGATCTGACTGGTAAAAAGCGGAGACTTCCTTGACCCACGCTTGCATCGAATGTGTTTTATCCGGCAAGATAATTGGCTCCTTACGTTTCAGACTGGCCAAGGCGCTCATCAAATCTTCCAGGAGAATCCTCCAGGAAACACCGTCCACAACAAGATGATGGGCAGTCAGAAACAATCGCTGAGGTCGATCGGGACCTAATTCAAAGAGACAACCGGTAAACAGCAATGATTCTTCCAGCTTAAAGCTAACAGCGCAAGCTCTCATCGCCTCAAGCATTCTACTCTCCTGTTCTTCTTGCGGTAAGGAAGAAAGGTCGATGCAAGACACGGACACTCGGTTGGCAAGGTGATGCTCATTGTAAAAGAGCTTCCCGTCTTTTGCAGAGTAATTGAGTCGCAGACAATCGTGATGGTTAACCAGTGCAGACAGACTCGCTTCAAACTCCTCCAGCGTTACTTTTTCCCTGCTTTCCAGGAGCAACGACTGGTTCCAATGATCAGCATTGCGGAACTGTTGTGACAGAAACCATGAAACGATGGGAGATGACGGCAACTCGCCAGTACACGGCTCTTGTGAGATCTGTTCCGCTCCCCAGCTCCAGTCACTGCCCGCTTTTAGTTCGGCAATCGTGTCATAAATCAAGATGTCTCTCACCGGAATCTTGATTCCCCGCTGATGCAATCGATAGGAAACCTGAATCGCCTTGATCGAATCCCCCCCTAGTTGGGAAAACGGGTCATGTAGACCAAATGGTGAACGACCAAGCACGTCTTCATACACTTCAACCAATAACTTGTCAAACTCGTCACGAGGACCGGTTTCATCCTCCGCACCTTTTCGCTCCATGACAGGTTCGGGAAGCTGTTTTCGATCTACCTTGCCATTTGAGGTCAGCGGAAACTGCTCAAGCTGCACGATTTGCGAAGGGATCATGTATGCGGGCAATCGACTTGCCAGTTCTTCACGGAGCTCTTTTTCCCGGAAAAATGTTTCCGTGATCAAGTAAGCACAAAGGTACTTTCGCCCCCACGTATCCATGCGATCAATCACCACTGCCTCACGCACAGAAGAATGACCAAGTAGCTGCTGTTCAATTTCCCCCAATTCAATGCGGTAACCATGAATCTTCACCTGATAGTCAGCCCGTCCCAGATACTCCATGACTCCATTTGGCCGATACCGAACCAGATCGCCCGTCTTGTACATCACTTTACCTGGCTGAAACGGATCGGGTAGGAAGCGCTCTTGCGTCAGTTCCTCGCGGTTAAGGTACCCCCGTGCCACACTATCTCCCGAGATGAATAGCTCTCCTGTCGATCCGATCGGGATTGGTTTCCCATATGAATCCAAAATGTAGAGCTGCACGTTACTGATCGGATGTCCAATCGGCACAGAACCCTCGACATCGGTCTTTGGATCGAATTGATAGATCATGCAACCGACTACTGTCTCGGTAGGACCATACTCATTGAGAATTTCGACTTGTCCGTTCCATTTCGCATGAATCGCCTCAGCCAGACTCACCTTCAAGTCCTCGCCGCCCACAATCACTCGCTTTACTGTAGTAGAAGGCAAAGCGATTTCTTGCAGCAAAAACAGATGGGCAGGTGTCAGCTTTACAACATGGGAACGTCCGTCACTAAAGATGCGAGATAACACAAACTCTGAATCAGAGTGTGGATAGATAACCATCCGATTTCCCTTTACCAACGGGCAAAAAATGGATGTAACAGTCAAATCAAATGCTAGTGAGGAATAAAAAGCAAACGCTTCTTCAGGACAGGAGAGATAGCGGTCTTTCGCCCACGAAATATAGTTGACTAACCCTTGATGAGTAACCATGACCCCCTTCGGATTTCCGGTAGAGCCTGATGTATAAATGACATAGGCCAAATTCTCTGGCTGATTAACCGTTTCCAGGCTTGCCCCATCATTTAGATACAAGGACGAATCGCCAAGCTCCAGGATTTCTTTGGACCATGAAATAACCTCTAGTCGGGAGGTGTGACGAAGCATCAGGTCCGCTCCAGAATCAGACAGCAGGTATTCGATACGCTGAGAAGGGAGTTGAGGGTCAATCGGAAGGTAAGCCCCGCCTGCTTTTAGCACGGCCAACAGCCCGATGATCATCTCTGGCGAATGATCTGCGAGCAGCGCAACAATCACGCCAGGGCCAACTCCACGGTTTCGCAACGACTGAGCGAGTCGATTCACTTGATCATGCAGTTCCTGGAATGTCAGTATGCGCCCCTCTGACTCCAACGCAACTCCCTGTGGCGAGCGTATTACTTGCTCTTCAAACAATTGGACAACCGTCTTCTCGCTGGGATAGGAAGCCGCTGTATCGTTCCATGTTTTGAGTTGTAGTGCCAGCTCTTCGTCAGCAAGGAAGTTCAGATTGGACAGCGGGACTTCTGGATTCGAGATCATCTGATTGAGCAGCCTTATGAGATGATCCACAATTCGATCAACCTCATTTTCCGTGTACTCGGCAATCTTGTAATCCAATTCCAGCGTCAATCGTTCATCTATAGCCCATTCCCTAATAATCACTTGGAGCGAATACAACTGGTGACCGTTGTAAAACTCCTCATTCGTCACGGGGTGCCCGCCAAGGGTGAAGGGCAGCTGCGTGCTGTAATAATTGACACAAATCTGAAACAAGCTGTCATAGCCATGTTTCTTCAATTCCAACTCTTGAGCGAGCAAATCGTACGGATATTTCTGATGAAAAAAACAGGAAGTGAGTTCCCTGTTGACATATTTGACATAATCGAGAGCATCCATTTCCATCGGAACTGCCAGACGAAATGGCATGGTGCTTGTGAACATCCCGAAAATTTTGCGCTCCACTTTGCCTGAACGATTTAACAGCGGCGTACCGATCACGATTTCTTCTTGCCTCGTGCAGCGCTGAAGGTAAAGACTGACGAGAGCCACAAACAAGGAATTTAGCGAGCATTTCATCTGGTCTGCAAACTGGCGTATTCTTGTCGAATCTTCTCGGTTGAATGCATAGACTTTGCGCTTGCCTTCGGTCGTATCTGTTGCCTTTTGTAATGTCGTGATCACAGGCAAGCTCTGAAACTTGTCCCGCCAGTATCGCTTGTCCTTTTCAAATCTCTCAGACTGAGAATAGGCATGCTCCCTGTCGACAAAAGCTTGATAAGCGTGTTCATCCCCTAGATGAACGGTACCGCCTGCCAACAACGTGTCATAATAGTGAGCAATTTGTTCTGTCATAATGGAGATAGACCAACCATCAGCAATCAAATGGTGAAACTTCACAAAATATCCCGCTTCTTCGTCACTCAGTTGAATCAGACAAAAGTAGAATAGAGGCTCTTGTCCGATCGAAAACGGCTTTGCAAACAAAGCTTGCAGGAATTGTCTGCACCGATCAGGGGCATTCGGTTCCTGTCTGAAATCAAACACCTGCAAGGGCTCCAGTTCGTACTCTCCAACAAACTGAAGGACTGTTTCTTCCTCCTGATAGTTGAGTCGCAAAGCATCGTTCTTTTGAATGAACAGGTGAATGGCCGCTTCCAGTACATCCAGTTTGACCTTGCCTTGAACCCGAACCATCCCCCCTAACGTATGGATAGGAAGCTGTGGATGTAATTTTTCCGTATACCAGATACGCTTTTGTGGATGGCTTAAAGGATATCCCACCTTCAATTGCTTCTTATCCTGGCGCAATGCATATCCCCCTTTCGGAATTGCGAAGATATCATCACAATTCATAAATGGTAAAAAATCTAATTGATTACAAATACTTCCAATTCCAACTATATAGATGAATCTTCTATAGTGTCAAATGAATTTTCCATAAAATGTTATTTCTGAAAATTGGATGAATTCCATTTCTTCCTTCCCTTTTTAGCGCTGCATAGAATGGAAAAAAGTTTGTACACACTATTGATTTTGGCTGCCTTTTCACGTAGGATAAAATGTAATATATTGGTAAAAAACACCTGGAAGGATGAATGTGATTAGATGTCTGTGACACTTCGTGAAATAACCCTGGAAAACTGGGAAGAGTGTATTGAACTGGAACCTACGCCTGAACAGAGTGAATTTGTTGCCCCGAACCTCTACTCCATCGCTGAAGCAAAGTTTCAAACTACATTTGTCCCTTTGGCCATCTACCACGATGACACGATGGTTGGCTTTGTCATGTACGGTCTTGACCCCGACGATGGAAACTACTGGATTTACAGACTCTTAGTTGATGCAAAGTATCAACGGCAAGGTTACGGACGTGCTGCGATCTCGCAAGTCATTGATATCCTGAAAGCAAAAGAAGATTGTCAAAAAATTGTCATTGGTTATGCCCCAGCCAATGTCGCAGCCGAAAACCTTTACGCTTCACTCGGATTTCAAAAAAATGGCATGGTCCTGTTTGGCGAGACGATTGCCGAATTGAACTTTTAAGTTAGCTAGTTCTTTTCCCAAAAATGAAACAGCGGCGACCTAAGACCTGAAAATCCAGTCTTAGAATCGCCGCTATTTGAATTGTTTTGTGTTTTTCCGTAAATGAAAAAGCACACCTTCCATGCGTCTGTAAACATCATGGTTAGTGTGCATTCGTTTTTGATATGGTGCCGGTGAAGGGACTTGAACCCCCACGGTTTCCCTCACGATTTTGAGTCGCGCGCGTCTGCCATTCCGCCACACCGGCATGTGAAACTATGAATAAAATAGCACATCATCGATAGAAAATCAATGGTGGGGAGAGACGGATTCGAACCGCCGAACCCGGAGGGAGCAGATTTACAGTCTGCCGTGTTTAGCCACTTCACTATCTCCCCACAATATGTGCTGTCTATCTTCTGCGTCTACTCTCTTCAACCAGAAGCGACATTTATTAATCTACCATGAACTTTGTTTGACGTCAATATATTTATTTAGATTGACTCTCTTTTTTCTCCAAGATCTCCTGTGCCCACTCGTGAAAGACGCGTAGCGCTTCGTCCACTTCTTGAAATGTTTCTTCTCCCTCACAGGAGTACTCCGGGAAGTCTAGTATGCGGTTTTTGCGAATCTTCACTTGGTCTTCTTCGCATTTTATCTCCAAGAAGTAGGGAACGGCTTCATCGATCCCATAACTATTTTCTAAAAACTCGTAGGTACGTACCCACTCCAGAATTCGAACTTCCGATGCTTTTAAGCGAAGCACCTGCTCCAAGGACATAATGGTTTCATTCCCGTAGTAATACATGTTATTCAGCCCTTCTGCACGAAAATGGACGGAGCCGTGACTCCGCCCTGTAATTGATGTGATCGATTAGATCGAGGAAAGCAGCTCTCTTAGTTCTTTGACAATCACTTGCTGGTAGCCAGTGCCTTCTCCATACTGTTCGAGCATTTCGGCACGGACCACTTTGATCTTTTCTTCATAATCTGCTGCGTTTCGGTCCGGGTTTTGCTGTTTAAACACCGTCATAACAGCTTGGACATGCTTCGGTCGTGGTCCCCATTTTGCCAGAACATGTCCACCCGTGTCCGCGAAAATAACAACGGGGATCGCCCGACCGCCCATTGTGAGAAACTCATCCATAAGATCGAGATGCTCTTCCATCACCATAATTTCCACTGGCATGTCAGTTTCTTTCAAGGCATGCAAGACGACTGGCAAGTTGCGAACGACGTCGCCACACCAATCCGCAGCCAAAATCAAGCATCTGAGGTCATCACGATGCTGGAGAGAGGCAAAAAACGCACGGTCTTGTTCATCCTCCCATGAAAATGCATCCGACCAGTTTTTGTATGTATCCTGATTTTTTGTCATGCTTTCCACGAACGCTTGTGGCTTGAGCCCCGTACGGAATTTATGTGCTACGTTTGCCCCCATCTTATTCTCCTCCTCGTGTGTAATGAATCTAGTCTTGCTTTTCAGACTCTCGCTCACTTTCTTCTTTCTCTTGCTTTGCCAACTCCATCATTTTTTGTAACAAAATATGCTGCGGCATGTGCATGAGGCGCTCTAAAGGTACCTGAAGTGCTTCGGCCAGCTTGACAGCCGTATCAGGTGATATCTGTAACGGACGCATGTATTTCCACTCCTTCCGTTTGCTTTCATCAGTCCCTCCAGTATAATACACGACTCTTAAACCTGCCAGCTTGGTATCTTGAGGTTCATTCGTTATCCCTGCCAACCACAACGGTGGCCTGCTGATAATCCGGGAAAAGCATATCCAATAGACCTTGTTCTAGCTTGTGCCAAAGGTGGAATCGCTCTGGAACGAGCCTGGTCCAAGTCATCGCAATCTGTTCCCAATGCTCCATACGACGGTTGTGCTTGACGAGCCAGCTATCTAAAAAATTCGTTGACGCCAAATGTCCGTAGCAGAGCTTCGCCAGCACCGCTTGCCACTCTGATTTTGGTAGTGGATGATGAGCCTGATACCCTTCACAGAACGCAAGAATCCCTTCGTACTGAAGTGCTGACAAGTGAAGCCCTGCAACCAGATCTTTTGCCCAATACCCTTCCCTTCCGGCACCATCTGTCCAGTCTACGAGTGCAGCCACCTCGCCATTTGGATGAAAAATGAGCTGTTCGACCCAATACGAATGAAAGCATCTACCTCGGAGCGAGGGCACTGGCAAACGGGAAACGTATTCATGGCTCACCGTCTCCAACAAGGAAATTTGCTGCTCAAGTATTTCACGTACGTATCCTGGAAATGCTCCCTGCTCTTTCTGATACTGACTCCATAACTCTCGGCAATCTGCAATTGCTTTGGAAGGCGAAAGCATGGGAACGTCCTCAAAGGGGGGAAGAGGATCAAATTGGCGATGAAAATGGGCTAACAGCTCCCCCATCGCCTTTGCTTCACGAAGTGGCAATTCTCCTGGATGATAGCTACGCCCGTCGATCCATTCATTTACTTGGTACGTCTCTCCCTGATCATGGGCAAGCCATTCCTGATGATGAGGGAGTAGCAAACGCGGTGCAGGAAAGCCTTTCTCTCGTAGTTCTTGGCTGAGTGCTAGACCATTAAGCATCTCCTCATAGCGAGTTTGCAAGCGCCATTTGGCATAAAACCGTTTTACATAATATCGTTGACTGCTTGTCCAAACAGAAAAGCTTTCTTCCCATAAGCCATATGCAATGCGCTCAATACGCTTAACATCTAACTGATAATGTTTTTTTAAAGCTACTCTCACCTGATCCGTAGACGATTCCCCCTCCGCTTTCTTCTGTACAGGTCTCACTTCTACATGCAACTCCGCTTTTCCTCGCTTTTCACGCCAAAAAAGATAGTCCCTCTTGAATGAAAGGAAAGGGACTATCTCCTGTGAACCGGACACTTGCACTGGAAAAGGACAAACTATGGTTTTTGCTTTGTGAGGATGCATGGTACACCAAAGCCGATCGCGCCGGGCTGGGACATCTGTTCTAGATATGCCAACCCTCGTGCACATTGCTGCTTGCATACTTGACATGTATGGGACGTTACGATTTTCAACTGTACTTGATTGGGGTGCTGTCGCGTGTTCTTTTTCTTTATCTTTTTGCCTTTGGCCATCCGTTCTCCTCCCTTTGCCCTGGATCACTCCAGTCTATGAAGAAGAACACCCCCGCTCTTTAGGCAAGCATACAAAATCAAGATATCCACCTGTAAAATGGGCCTTGTCAAACGTGTCAACAAATAGAAAAAGCCGCCGGAGATTTCTCTCCAAGCGACGATAAGTCTTCCCTATGGATTTGGACTTAACAACTGTCGCAGTTCCAGCTCCAGTGTAGGGGCATCAACCATGCCGATTATCTTCTTTCGTACGATCCCATCTGCGTCAATCAAGTAAGTAGTTGGGAATGCCATCACCTTGTAACGGTTTGACACGGTTCCAGCTACGTCCATCGGTATTGGAAATGTCAGCTTGTAGTTGGTGACGAAGGCTATAGCTGCTTCCGGGCTATCATTGCTCGTGACGTTCACGCCATACAAATCAACCTGTCCGCCGTATTTTTCGTAGACTTTCTGTAAATCAGGTGCCTCCAGCTTGCATGGTCCACACCAGGAAGCCCAAAAGTTCAAGACTAATGGTTTCGTCCTTTTTCCTTCTACCTTGTACGTCTGCTGGTCCAATCCTGTCAGTGTAAAATGAGGAGCTGCAAAGCCAACTTCCGGTTTTTGAACCTCTGCTACGATTGCGGCTGTTTCTTGAGGCTTTTCCCAAACAGCAAGTCCGACCCCCACTAATACGAGTACCGCGAGCAACAGCTTTTTCATTTTGTCACCTCTGCCCTACTGAGTTAGAATCCCGTAAAGCCTCCGTACATTTGAATGAGAACGCGTGTAATATCCGTCAGTTTATCTGTATACAGAAGGATACCGAACAAAATCATAATGGCTCCTCCGATTTTCATAAACAGGTCGGAATACTTCACAATCGCGTTCACTTTACTGATGAAGAACGTCATGACAAAAAATGGAATGGCGAAACCGAGTGTATACGCCAATGTGTAAGCCAAGGCGCTTGATGGATTGGAAACGCCCATGACGATAATGCCAGAAAGAATCGGTCCCACACAAGGTGTCCATCCTGCTGCATACGTCATTCCCACCAGTATGGACCCAGTATACCCCAATGGTCTCGATTTTAAATCGATTTTAAAAGAACGCATCATCCAATCCATTTTAAACACGCCAAGCATAACCAAACCAATGACAGCAAGCAAAATACCGCCCAGTTGACGAATTAAGTCCTGTTGGTCGGTGAACAAGCTTCCGATCCAAGATGTAGACAGCCCGAGCGCAATGAAAATGATCGAAAACCCGACAATGAAGAAAAAGGTATGCAAGAACGCTTGCTTGCGAAAAACCGCTCTCCCTTTCTTCACTTCATCTACCGTAACCCCAGTTATGTAAGACAAAAAGGACGGGTAAAGCGGCAGGCAGCAAGGGGAAATAAACGAGAGAAAACCTGCTGCAAAAGCCAAAAACACAGTAATATCGCCAGTCATATGTACCTCCGGTGGGTATTTTATCCACTATCTTCTCATTGTATCGAATCTTTTCCCCCTTCAAAAGTAGCAATGACACTTTGTCTTAAATCCGTGACAATTTACTTTACATAATATTCATTATGTCTTAAAACTCACCCCAAAATATTACAATTGGATGAATAAATCTGATCCACGTTAGAAAATAAATCAGATTTGTGACAAATGTGATTACCTTCAGGTGCGATATTGCTATAGGTTTCAAACTGCACAGGATAACGAATACTTCCATTGTACACAAAAAAGAGGCGGATGCACTCCGCCCCTTCTTCGATACTCTTTTTTTACTGAATCGTGACTTTACCGCCATCTTGAAGCAGTGTTTGCCCTTTTACCACGATCTTATCGCCGGCAGACAAGCCTGTCAAAATTTCGATCTGATCACTGGAGGATTTGCCTGTAGTGACCTCGACTTGTTTTGCAATGTCACCTTCCAGCTTGAATACATACTGCTTACCATCCCGATCAAAGACCGCACCGCGCGTTACAACGATCGATTTTGCTCCACTTTCCCCAACCGTTGGGAAGGTTACATTTACAACCATGTCAGACTTCAGCTCATTGGATGGGTTTGGAATCGTAATCTCTACTGGATATGCCTTGAGTTGGGTATCCATCACTGGACTCATCGCCGTTACTTTGGCATCAATCGTTTTTCCTGTCGATTGTACGTTTACTTTTACGGTTGTTCCTACTTTTATTTTTGTGATATCTGCTTCTGACAGATTCGCTTTTACCAGTAGTGGGTTCGTGTTCACAACAACCACAACCGGCTGCTGACCTGCCATTTGACCAACTGCGCCGTTTACGCTGGAAATATATCCGTTGATCGGAGACGTCACAGTCGCATTTGCTAATTGCTCACGCGCGTTTTGCAAGCTTACTTGCGCTTGCTGTACAGAAGCTTCGGAAACTTGCACACTCGTTTTTTGCCCAGCAGATTGCAATGCCTGCTGCGCGTTATCGTAAGAGGTCTGTGCCGTTGTCAGTTGGGAGTTTGCCTGTTCCATCTGCTGAGCGGAAATTGCTCCTTGTGAAAAGAGCTGTTGCATCCGCTGCTGGTTTACTTTTGCATCCTGGAGGGCGGTTTCTGCCTGCTTCAGGCTATTTTTCGCTTGAACCAAGCCTTGATCAGAGCTGCTGCCCGCTTGGTTTAAGCTCGCTTTTGATACGTTGTAGGCTGCTTCTGCTTGTTTAACACCGTTTACCAGATCTTTTTCATCGAGCTTGAACAAGACTTGACCTTTTGTCACGTATTGGCCCAGTTTCACTGGCAGGGAAGAAATTTTCCCACCCACTTTCGGGGAGACTTGCACTTCCTCACTCGGCGCCAGCTTTGCCGTGAGACCAGAATCTGATACCACTGTGCCCGTTGCAACAGTTTCCACCTGTACAGGGGTTGCCGCTTCCACCGTTTCCGTAGGCGGCGTTTCCGCTTGCGGGCTGGAGCACCCTGCCACTAGCGAGATGGCTAGCAATGCCAAAATGACGGGTTTTTTACTTAGTTTCATGTATGTCCCTCCTCTTCCCACAAACGTCTTACGATTCCAAAGCGGGATTAATTTTCTTTTGTTTCTTTGCTAATTTCTTTTCGAGTTTCAACTGGCGCTTCAAGCGTCTCTTTTTCCCTAGATCATCAAACCAAGAAGCAACGACAGGAACCAGAACCAGAGTAATCAGTGTAGAGAAACCGAGACCGAAAATAACCGTTACGGCCATTGGTGCATTCGTCTCAGAGCCGGCACCGCCAGAGAATGCGAGCGGTCCAATCGCCAGAATGGTGGTAAGTGTCGTCATCAAAATCGGACGAAGACGAATCGGGCCAGCATGCAGGATCGCATCATACAGCTCCATACCTTTTGCGCGCAATTGGTTCACATAGTCGATCAATACAATCGCGTTGTTCACGACCAGACCGATCAACAAAATGTACCCGATCAAAACCCCAACGCTGATCGTTGTGCCTGTCGCCAATAGTCCAAGCAGAACGCCTGTAACGGTCGGTGGCACGGAGAACATGATGATAAATGGAGTGTATAACGATTCAAACTGCGCTGCCATTACCATATAAAGCAACACGACTGATAGAACAATCGCTAGAGCAAGGCTACTGAATGATTCCATCATTTCTTCACTTTGCCCACCAAAATCTACTTTGTAGCCATCCGGGAGATTCAGCTTCGAGATTTTCTCTTGCACTTCCCTTGTTACAGAGCTCAGGTCACGCCCTGCCAAATCACTCGTTACTTGAACTTCACGGCTTGAGTTGGCACGGTTAATTGATACAGGCACATCTACCTTATTGATAGTCGCAACCGAGGTCAATGCGATCTGTGCCCCACCTGGAGCGGAAATTCGCATATTGTTCAAGAAGTTGATATCTTCCTGAAACTCTTTCGGCAGCTTGAGGTTGACGTCAATCTCATCATCACCCGTGCGATAGTACGTTACCGTTTGACCTTGGAAGGAAGTGCGAACACTGGAGAGAATTTGTCCGGTCGTCAATCCGTACAAGCTCGCTTTCTCCGCATCGATCTTCACTTCCAGCTCTTGTCTTGATTCTTCCAAGCTGGTTGTTACGTTACTCGTACCAGGTACCTTCTCAATTTCACCTTTAATAATACCACTAATGTCTTTCAATACGTCCAGATCATCCCCGCTAACTTTCAATTGAATTGGGGAACCTGTAGACATACCGGATGGTGCGCTTACCTTAATTTCAGGTCCAGCAATATGCTTCAGCTTTTCCTGGAGATCCATCACAACTTCATTGGAGGAACGTGTGCGCTGGTCGAGATCAACCAGCATCAGGCTGATCGTTCCCTGATTGGATGACAATGTGCTCGCTATCGGTGATGCATTGCTACCAACCGAAGTCGCTACAATTTTCTTCTCCGGAACCGTATTGACAATTTCTTCAACTTGTCTGGTTACTTTTTCTGTTTCAGCCAGAACGGTACCATTCGGCATTTTGATAGAGATGTTTACTTGACCTTGGTCCATGGCCGGGATAAACTCTGCCCCAATCAATGGAGTCAATGCAAGAGAGCCCACCATCATGACAACTGAAGAAATCATGACTGTTTTACGATGGCCCAATGACCATTTTAACAATCTTTGGTAGCCTTTTTCTACTTTGCTAAATCCAATGTTGAACCAAGTAACCGGATTGATTCCACGATAGTTCTCATGATGCGTATGCGACGGAATTTTGTTCAAAATTCTCGAACTCAGCATCGGCACGAGCAAAATCGAGAATACAAGCGCCGCAATATGTGAGTAAACAACCGTCAATGCAAGAGGTCCAAACAACTCAGAAGCAATACCTTCTGTGAGGGCAATCGGCAAGAATACGCAAATTTGCGCCAAAGCCGAAGCCATAACTGCCGTACCTACTTCCTTGGAACCATCCAAGGCGGCTTCCATCATGCCTTTTCCCTGTTCTCGATGACGGAAAACATTCTCGAGCATAACAACTGCAAAGTCAATCAACGATCCCAATCCCAGTGTCAAACCGGAGAGGGAAATCAGGTTGATCGTCTGTCCAGTCATGTACATCAGCAAGAACGTAGCAACGATCGATACGGGAAGAACGATGACCGCAATTACCATGGATCGCAAGCTGCCCAAGAAGAAGAACAGCAAGATCATACCGATACCGCCACCCAACAGGGCATGTTCAGCGGTGGTGTAAACGGAATCCTTAATGTAGACGGATGTATCCAGCGTCGTAATGATTTCTACGCCTTCTGGCAGCTCACTTTTGATTTTCTCCAGCTCAGCTTTTACATCATCTGCTACCTCAATCGTGTTTCCGCCAGAAGCTTTTGTCACTTTAATACCCAAGCTAGGTGTTCCATTTACGTAACTCATTTGCGTTATATCTTGATGCGTGTCTTTTACTTCGGCAATATCACTGAGCCTGATGGAGTTTCCTCCGACAGAGATTGGTGTCAGCGCGATTTGTTCGATATCGGCAAACTCACCTTGTACACGGATGTTGAGCTTAGCGTCACCCTCGCGTACCGCTCCACCGGAACCTGACAAGTTGCTGCTCTGTAAAGCTTGCTGAACTTGATCAAGTGACAGTCCATACGCCGCTAGTTTGGCTGGGTCGACTGTTACATCGATGATACGGCTTTGTCCGCCACTGATGGAAGCAGATGCGACCCCATCAATACGCTCCAGGCGTGATTGGATCATATTCTCTGCCATCTTTTTCAATTTGTTGATATCTTGCTCACCCGTCACCGCAAATTCAATGATCGGTGTACTGTTCGGGTCAATGCGCAGTACGCGGGGCGCTCTGGCTGAGTCGGGCAAAGAGCCACGAACCTGATCTACCTTCTCCCGCATGTCGAGAGTCGCCTGATCAAGGTCTGTCCCCCAGTTAAACATGAGGATAACCTGTGAAGCTCCTTCCATCGATACCGATTGTATACTATCTAAATCGGATACCGTTGCAAGTGCGTCCTCAATCGGTTTCGTTACTAGTTTTTCTACCTCACTCGGAGATCCGCCGTCAACGGATGTAACCACGACAGCAACCGGGAAGTTAAGATCCGGCATGAGATCAATCGACAAGCGAGGCAGTGAAACGAAACCAAAAATCATCATGGCCAGAGTCAACATAATCATGGTGACCGGGCGTTTAATCGATAGTTCAGAAAGATTCAATCCACTCACCTCTTCTTTATATATCTGCTAATTTTTTGTGAGTAATAGTTCGTATAACGAAATGAATAAGGTGAACCTCGAGTCAACATTTCGATTAACGAAATATCAAGGGATGAAACCATTTTTAGACGGTTTGTGAATTTCCCCATTTCACATCTCGCTGTTGGTATACACGCTCTGTCAGTGACACCCACACAACTCGTCGATCTGATTGGTCTCGGAACCTGCGTACCAGGTTTTCCTGCTCCAACCGGTTAATGAGACCGGAAGTTGTGCTGTATGAAAGACCGACAGTCTTACTTATGTCCCCCATTGTTTTTGGCCCGTTTCCAAGCTGCTCCAGAATCAAGACCTGTTGCCAAGTTACATCGCTTGTATCCAGCTCTTGCTCAGAAATCGTGGTAAACAAAACACTGGCTTCTTGCAGGAGTTTTGCCAACTGAATCAGTTCTTTCATGAGAACCTCCCTTGCCATCCTTACTTAACCACTTCAACCCATAACTAAACGTTTATTTCCCAAAAATAATTCTACTGAAATGTATATGTAGTGAAGTCTACCCAGGGGTAGATTTCTGACAGGGATTTATCTATCTGGAGATAGACGACAACGCATGCTAGAATGAAGTTAAGTGATTATCCGGCAGAGAAAGAAGGACTTCTCATTGTTGAAGATAATGATGAAAGCCATACAAAAACGATTATTAATCATGTGGTTTTCCATCTTAATTGTATTAGCTTTGCTTCCTGATTCCTTTAAACGGGAAACTCCGTTGCAATTTTCCCTTACCATTGTACTATTTATTTGTTACCTTGTGGTATTTTGGACTTCCAAGAAAAAATGGAAGCCTTTCCAATTCGAATTCGTGACAGTCGTGCTTGGAATTGTCTCGATACTAAAGTCCCTCATTTTGGGTGGAGAGGGCTTCGGCTTGATGCTCCCACTCGCTGTTTTTATCGGTTTTCACATTCATGGACGCCGTGCGTTGGCTTATGCTACTTTTTTCGGTACGTGCAGTACGCTTTTTTTATATTTTGAAGAAAACCTGAAATTCACGCACATCATCTCTTATATTCTTACGTATGTGGGTTGCTATATCGGCGCACGTGGCTATCGGATTCAAACAGAAGCATACGAAACCAACCAACAGCACCTTGAGCAGCTACAAAAAGCACATTCAGAATTACAAGAGGCGCACTTACAACTTCAAGAAGCAGCACTTCATTCCCTTCAAGTAGCCGTTCTGGAGGAACGAACGAGAATTGCCCGTGATATTCACGATGCATTGGGCCATAGTTTGACTTCACTCATTGTCCAGCTACATGCCTTGAAGTATATGTTGCAGGATGGACCTGACAACGCACAAGAAGCCGTCCGCAACATGCTCGGAGTTGCCAAGCAAAGTCTGGAGGATATTCGCACGTCTGTCCATACATTGGCCCTGGATAAAACCTCCTTGGGACTTACGCCTCTGCGGGCTCTCTTGTCGCAGGCTCAAAAGCATACAGGAATTAAAATGGAGCTAATATGCTCCGATCTGGACATTCCGCTCTCTCAAGAAATGACGATAACGTTTTATCGAATTTTGCAAGAAGCGATCACCAATTCCCTACGTCATTCTGACGCGAAAGAAATCCTCGTCATCATTGAACAAAAGAAGGACATCCTGTTGTTGTCCATTCGAGACGATGGAAGCATCACGAGCGACCAAAAAATCAAACCTGGCTTTGGCCTAACTGGCATATCTGAACGAATTCAACTATTGAACGGAACGCTCGCCTATCGCATTCGAGAGCCTCACGGATTCCAACTCGATTTCAGCTTTCCGATTCGCCAGTCTGAACCAGAAAGGAGCATGCGAACATGACCGGTAAACAAAAAGAAGGAGCCATTCGCGTGGTCCTAGTAGATGACCAAACGATGATTCGCCAAGGTTTGGGTTATGTCATTCAAATGCAATCTGATATGGAAGTAATTGGGGAAGCCTCCGATGGCGTCGAAGCTGTTGAACTGATTGGCACCCTTGCACCCGATGTCGTTTTGATGGATGTTCAGATGCCCAACAAGTCTGGCATTGAGGCCACGAGAGAAATTATGCAACAGCACCCCCGTACGAAGGTCCTGATTCTTACGACCTTTGACAATCACAATTATGTGGTGGACGGGATTCGTGCTGGAGCCGTCGGCTATATGCTAAAGGATGCCGACTCTCAGGAAATGCTTGATCTAATTCGCAGAGCCCACCAGGGAGAAGCCCTCTTCCACACCGTGACAGCTGCAAAAGCGCTTGCCGAAGCACTGCAAGGTCAAAGTGAGACACCTAATTCAACTACCTCCGCTCAATCAGTCTTGTTAGATGATTTGACGGATCGAGAATTGGATGTGCTTCAACAGATCGCAGATGGCTATCGAAATGATCAGATTGCGCAAAACTTATTTATATCAGAAGGCACTGTAAAAACACATGTGCATCGGATTCTGCAAAAAATGGGTGTCGAGGATCGTACCCAGGCAGTGGCAAAAGCTCTACGGCACAAAATCGTGAAATAAATCAGACTGTTTTAGGCAGGAGGATTAAGTGGAATCAAGTTTCCGTCCTCCTGCTTTATGCTGATGGAAAACCCTTGCACCAACTGTGCGCTGGACATCGCTTCAAATACGGCAGCAGCAGCCTTCTTCGTATCGATTACGCGGCAAATCACCGCTAACGTCCTCTCGCTGTCTTCCCCGCCGTCGCTATGGCCATTCCCTGTCTTTCCCAAGCATTCGTCCAACAGCTGTTCGATCAAATAACGCATCTCAATCTCTGACTCACACAACTGGGGAAAGTGAACGATCATCGGATGGAAATCGTTCGTTTTCATGACCTGGTATCCTTGTTCTTTCATCTCTTCTGTCCAGCTCTGTAAAACTTCGTCTGGCCTTCCCTCGATCTGCTCCGCTACTACAGCAAAATGCTCGCCAACTTCCCCTACATTTCCATAATGAATAGTATAAAGGTGCTCCGTTTCCTCATACCAAACCTCCCAGTAGCTCCACCTCGTTTCGTTTTTTTTCAGCATCCGAATCACCGTTGTTCAACTCCGTTCAAATTGTAACCGTTTTGTAAATTATTCCACTGATCGACAGGTCTTGACAACAACTTGCAAAAAGATTGATTCGAAAGACTTGCAACTTTTTCGAAAATAGGACTATTCGCTCATTCAAACGTAAAAAAAGACGGATATTGATCCGCCTACAGTCACAATCTTTTTATATTTTTTAGGAAATGGAAAGGGGTAAACGAATCTCAAAACGGGCTCCTTTCAGTTTCGGAGAGTTTTCCGCATAGAGTTCGCCGCCGTGGTCCGCGATGATGCGTTGTGTCGTAGACAAACCTAATCCCGTTCCCTCTTGTTTGGTCGTATAAAAAGGAACGAATAAATTTTGCAGGCAAGAATCTGACAGACCAGGTCCGTTGTCTTCCACAACAATGATTACTTGATTGAGAGATGAATACACTTTCACTTGAACGAGGTTGCCTTGGGTCAACAATGCTTCAAGCGCATTTTTCAAGATGTTCAAAATGGCTTGCTTGATTCGCGAACGATGACCAAACACATGCCACTCACCTTGTGCAATGTCCAGCTCTAGCTTGATTCCTCTTCGATTCGCTTCTGGCTCCAGTAAACGAATGACTCCATGTAACTCGTCCATCACTAAGAAACGTTCCGATACGATTTTATCATCCCTGTACCGGGCCAAAACAAGGACATCGTTCAATAGCCCATCAATGCGTTCAATTTCCGTTAAGATGACAGAAAAATAAGATTCACTACGATTTGCTTCCCCTTGCTCTCGCAACAACTGAATGAAGCCCTTGATGGCTGTTAGTGGATTCCGAATCTCATGCGCCATCCCAGCAGCCAGTTGCCCAACTGCTGCCAGCGCTTCACGCTTGTTCAATTCTTCTTCGTACTTTTTGCTTTCCGTAACATTACGAAGAACGGCTATCGCTCCCCACATCTCTCCATCGTAATAAATGGGGCTCGTGCTCACTGTCGTCCATTTGCCTCTGTATTCCGCAACATAATGGCCGGACTGCCCGCGTTCAATTACCCACTGGACAAAACGCTCGCTAATATGAGGACGAAGCGCATGATCAATGTTTTGGCCAATGAGTTGATTCCGATCTACGCCATATAAATGACAGACAGCGTAATTCGCTTCAATAACTCTTAACTGGCGGTCGACCATCAAGACGGCAATATCACTGGATTGCAAGACTAATTGAACAAGCTCCTGTTCAGCGAGCATTGTAACATCTTCTCCTTTGGCCGAACTTGTAGGAGAAGTTGGAGTTTTCTCAACCGGAAATTGATGCGAATTTTTGTTGAAGACATCGTCCATTTGATGCAAAATATAGTCCATCGATTGATAGAGACGAATCTGTCCTTGCAAAAGCTCTACCCGGTCTATTTCCGTCGTAGCAAGAGAATTTGTATTGTTATTCATTTCTTCAATAATAACGTCTCGACACTTGCGCAAAAATTGCTGTAAAAACGTTAGATTCATTCCAACTAACGAAAATCTATACGCAATTTCGCTCAATTCTCGCTCGAATGTATACGTGTCGATTACTTTTACTACTTCAATCCATTTCGTGATTTGCTGAACAAACAAAGCCTCTGTATTTTCGCGGTCTTCTAGAAGCAAAGCAGAGTAATGATGATCTGAAAGAAAGGAAAACGTCTTGGCCACCGCCGCAGGGACCAAATGAGTAAGATACTTACTTATTCGATTTTTCAAAACACTCTGGCTCCTTTTCTCCGTGCTTCATTGAGGCTATTTTTCCAAGTATGTATAGGCTCTATTATGGACGTAAATGAGACAAGATGTAAAGCGGCATGATGATATCCTGGTGCAGAGAATGACACCATCCAATCAGGTTCTCTACTTATCCTTACAGACAAACAATCTCGGCTAGCATCCTATTATCGCGCGTTATCTATTGCCTTTTCCGGACATCTTCACCCCCTCGATCATGTTTGACTGAAAACGCTTACCCAACATTTTCTATCATATCACGATCGAGCATAAAAAGGAAAAGTATGTTTATTATTCAATCATCCAAAAAGCATTTGCCCCCCTAGAGACAAATGCTTTTGCTTTATGAATGGGATTTGACAGCGTAATTGCGCAAATCCGATTTTACCGGGGTATTTGGGTTGGTTCCTGTATGCGCGCGCTTGAATGCTTCGCTTTCAGTCCAATTCTTAAATGATTCCTCATCTGTCCATTTCGTAAAAACGATGTATTCGTCACCTTCCGTTGGTGCCAGGAAAAGGAACTCCAAAAACCCCGGAACCTCCTTCATCCGTTCTCCCCCATTACCAAATGCGCGTTCCAAATGGGATTGGTAGTCTGCTGGTACAGTCAGTCTGTTCATGGAAACATACATGATGGTCACACATCCTTTTCATTGGGTTCATCTACCAACTCCCATTATACTACTACTTTGGTGAAAAACCTAAAAACCGCAAACGCTATTCGCGCCTGCGGTTAATTTGTTGCTCGAGCATGATATCCATCAAGAGTGTATCCTGCAACGGATCTTTCGGGTCTACCGTCAACAGGGCAGCAACAGCGGCCATCGCACATCGAACGGATTGGTAGGAATAAAAGGCATCCCGCTCCGATTCGCTGAACAAAGATATATCCGATCGCTCTTGGGTCGGGTATGGGAAGTCAGTCTCGACACCAGCACGATCCAGTACAATGAGTGCTTGTTTAATCGCAATCAATGCGGCGCTGACGCTAATGCCGTATTCTTGGCGTAAATCCTCCCATACCTGAAAAGCTGATTTTTCTACCCTTTCCTGATTGGGGCGCGTAATAATTCCTGTTTTACGTCCTTCTTTCAATAACCAATCCACAAAAATATCATTGCGTGGCGGAAAAGCGTATACTTGCAGCCTCATTTCCAATTCTGTCGGGTGATCCTTGGCAAAACGCGCGTGAGCCAAAGACATTTCGTAACGCCTGGACGGATGCCCAGGAACTGTGACAAATACTGTATCTTGTCGAACAGCTGCGATTTGCAGCTTGGTTCGTGCGGGTATCCTGCCTTGAGGTGCCTTTTCCCTGCGAATATTCCCAGGAATCAATTCTACTCCGAATTGATGGTACTCCAGTGGTGAATCTATCCAAGGGATGGGCTCCCTCGACTGTATTTCGTATAGCCCATTAAACGTCACCCATTCGCCCGGGCGGCGCTGGCTGCGAACCAAAACAGCATGAACTTCCTTTTCTGGTGGCAATTCTGTATCTTGATCCACCGGTGTGGGATGCATTCGCTTGTGTTCGATAAGAATGCAGTCGGTCATGAACAATCTCTCGAGCAATTCCCGTTTGCTCACCCATTCATATCCGATACGGTAAATCCGATTTTTCATCGGCTTCACCTCCTTTTGATCGCCAAAATTGCATCATCCTGGTTTGTTTCTATTACCCTACCATATGTAATCGCCGCTTTGTCCGTGCTAACGAGATCGTACAATCCGCTGTAGCGCTTGGGCTGCTTCTTCTGGTGATTCGACATGGCTGATCGCACTGATAATCGCGACCCCATCGGCCCCGGCAGCAAGTACTTCAGAAGCATTTTCCAGTGTAATGCCACCAATTCCGACGATAGGCAAGTCATTACCGACTGCCTGACGGATCTCCTCTAGCCCCACTGGTCCGATAGGCTCGCCAGCATCTGCCTTAGAACGGGTAGCGAACATCGCTCCTACGCCAATACAATCAACGCCGCCGCTTTGGGCAGCGAGTGCCTCTTCGACCGTACCAGCCGAAACACCGATGTACATCTCAGAGCCAACTTTGGCTCGTACTTCCGACAACGCCATGTCATCTTGCCCGACATGGACGCCGTCTGCCTGCAAGCGAATCGCCAGATCCACATCGTCATTCACAAAAAATAATGTATCATGTTCACGACATAGCTGTTGCAGCTGTCTGCCCAACTCATATTGTTCCCGAGCAGTCAGCTTGCTTCCTTTATCACGTAGCTGAAGCGTGCCCACTCCTCCGCGCAATGCTGCTTCCACGATTTGCACGGTCTTTTCACTGGAATAGCCGCAATCCTGCGTACCAATGACAAAGTATACACCCATCTTTTCCCGAAGTCTTTGTATATCTCGCATGCTTTATTTCCCCTCCCAACGATCCAATGCCTCACGATAAGCGCTGGCTGCTGACTTGGCATCAATTGCATCGGTGATCCCCGATAAGACAGCGATGCCCGCACACCCTGCTTCCAAAACTTGCACCGTCCGATCCGGTGTGATTCCGCCGAGTCCGATAATCGGCACGTGCCATTTTGCCGTCATTTGCGCGAGTTCGATTGTTCCTCTTGGCGCAAGACCTGGCTTCGAACCACTCGCAAAAATATGCCCGTAGAGCAAATAATCGACTTTTGCTGCAATAGCTTGCTGTGCTTCCTCCACGGAATGGACGGAACGCCCTATTTTTTGACCAGTCTTCAGCACCATTCTCGCTTCCGCAGGAGACAGACTATGGTATGCCAGATGAGCACCGGAACAACCCGCTGCCGCAGCCACGTCCACCCGATCATTCACGATCAAGGACGAAAGGGGTATGACATTCGCCAATGCCTTTACCCAATCCATGCATTCCTTTGCAGTACGCTGTTTTTCCCGAATATGTAAAAAGTTCATACCACCTGCATAAGCAGCTTCTGCCATTCGCAATACCTCATTAAGCGAATGCCGACCGCTCGTAATCACATGCAGCTCACGAATGCTTGACATCAGGTTGGACACCGCCTCCAGCGAGTGCTGTCACACATTCCTGCAGCCATTGAATCGTTCGGTCTTCTTTGTCCGTCGGCGACTGAGCCAACAGCTCAATCACGAGCCGACGCAAGAAAAATGCTTGTTGCACGGTAAGTGGAAAGGTAATATTTTTCGGCTTCGTTTCTTGTTTCTCCAACGTTTCCACACCCGCCAACAAAATATCACCGATGGACTCCACGAGTTCGTGAACCTGTTCATTTTGCTTCAATTCGTCATAGCAGCCATCATATAGTCTGCACAAAAGTAAAAACGCCTGTGACGACAAGGTCACCGGCTGTACATTCTGCATCGGTTCCGTCATACGTTTCCCTCCACTCACTAGAAAAAAACAAAATCTATTATATCACATAATAACCTGTATCCATGTAGAAAACCGCTGATTGCTCAGCGGTCTTTTGCAGTTCCTTCATTTCGATCATTATGGTTCGATTGTCGCAAATTTGTGTTGCGATCATTTTCATCCAGCGTTTTGCCACGGTTTTTTCCGAGGTCTTTGCTGTTGTTGTTCTTTCCCAATTGCTTCACCTCCTACGTCGTTCATAGGATAGCGTAACCAATTCGGGACACTTTATTAGCTGGTTGCAAGTAGTATATTGCGTTTGTAGATCGCATAACCGATGGCGAACGGTACACGCCACCCGAGCAAAAATGCCAACGTAATAAAGTAAGTCACACCTGCAAAAATAAGCGTAATCGGTACACCTGTCCACCAGGAGCGGATCAGTAAGCCAATGGGTGCGGCTACTGTCCAAGTAATCAGTGCCGATAATAATTGTCGGCCCGCAGATTCATACGTTCGCTGTCCATAGCTCTTGAATAGCAGAATCGCGATGATCCATCCTACCAGGAATGGGGCTAATGTTTCGATCATTCCCATGACCGTGACAGGGTAGTTATGAATGATTTTTCCGTAATAAACAAAAAGCACAAAGGCGATCAGATCCCCGAGCAGCAATAGATAGCCCGGTGTCGACAAACGCAGTCTCATGTATACCCTCTTTTCCGGGTCTTGTCAGAGTAAACCCTCTTGGTTCACCCCTATTGTACACATGCTCTGAACACCCTTCAATCAATCCAGGCCTTTATTCACCAAACAGCAACAATTGCAGCTTTTGCTTGGCTTCTGGCCATTCACGGTCGAGTATGCTGAAGTATACCGAGTCGCGAATGTATCCATCTGGCATCACCATGTGATTGCGCAGGACACCTTCCCGGATCCCGCCGATTCGAGCAATGGCACGTTGCGAATCCACATTGCGCGAATCTGTCTTGAGTTGTACGCGAATACATCCTAATTGTTCGAAGCAGTGGCGCAAGAGAAGCCATTTACACTCTGTATTGACGCCCGTTTTCCAGACGGATGGGGTCAGCCATGTAAAACCGATTTCCAATCCGCGATCCTTTTTCGCGATCCCTAAAAATCTCGTGCTCCCGATAATCTGCTCATCTGCTCTGCGAATGATGACGAATGGCAATTCTGTTTGGGCTTGTTCATTTTTCAAAGCCTGCAAGATAAAAGCCTGAGCATCTTCTCTCGTTCGAATGGTAACGGACATATGCGGCCAAATCTCTTCGTATGCGCCTGCTTCCCAGATTCCATCCACATGGGCCATTGTGAGCGGCTCCAACCGGACCAGCTTGCCTTCCAAGATCACAGGTTGAATGTTTAACATGTCTGTCTCTCCTCTACTGTTCTGCCGCATCTATCAGGCAGAACAGCTTCCCGAAATTTTTCCTATGATACGGGCTCGCGAGGACACTGTCAAGACAACTAATCGGATGTTACGCTTCTTCACTGATAATGACTTGCTTCCCTCTGCGCTTTAAGAAGATAGGGATTAGCAACCAGAGAAGCGCACAAACCAGAAAAGCAGCGGAAAGAGGCTTTGTCAAGAAGATCGAGAAGTCGCCATTCGAGGTGGTCAACGCCCTTCTCATGTTATTTTCAATCATTGGTCCCAACACAAGGCCGAGGACGAGCGGTGCCAGCGGAAAATCGTTTTTCGTCAGGTAATAGCCAGATACCCCACAAATCACGAGCAAAATCAAGTCAAACGTACTGATTTGCACAGCGTACACACCGAAAACGGAAATCGCGATAATGAGGGGAATCAGGAAATGGGACGGTGTTTCAATAATTTTAGCAAACACTTTCACTAAGGGCATATTCAAAACCAGCAGCATCACATTCCCGATAAACATACTCGCAATTAAACCCCAAGCAATTTGCGGATGATCAGCGAATAAGAGTGGTCCCGGTTGTACGTTATACATCAATAATGCACCCATTAAAATCGCAGTCGTTCCAGACCCCGGAATCCCCAACGTCAACAGTGGAATCATCGCACCGCCAGAAGCAGCATTGTTTGCAGACTCCGGCGCTGCTACACCTGCGATCGCTCCTTTTCCAAAGCGGCTAGGATCTTTGCTCAGCTTTTTCTCAAAAATATACGAGAAGAAGGATGCGAGAGTAGCGCCAGCACCAGGCAAAACACCAATGAAAAACCCGAGCAACGAACCGCGTGTAATCGGTCCGGCACTTTCTTTTAAGTCTTGCTTGGTAGGGAGTACTCGCCCCACTTTAATAATTTCTTTGGTCGATTGGTCGTCTTCCAGGATTGTCTTGAATACTTCTCCAAGGGCAAACAAACCAACTGCTATCGTGAGGAACTCCAAGCCTTGATACAAATCGGGAATATCGTAGGTAAACCGCGCCACACCCGAAACGGTATCCATCCCAATTGTCGCAAGCAAGAGTCCCATGACTGTCATAATGAGGGCTTTGGTCATCGACTTCCCCCCCAGTCCACTGACCGCACACAAGCCGAGAAGCATGAGGGAGAAATATTCAGCAGGGCCGAATTTCAAAGCGAGATCGGATAATGGATCAGCCAAAAACACAAGAGCAATCAACGCCACGAGCCCCGCGACAAAAGAACCGATCGCTGCAATCGACAACGCTGCGCCAGCACGTCCCTGTTTGGCCATCTGATAGCCGTCCAATGTCGTAACGACAGAAGAGGATTCACCCGGCGTATTTAACAAAATGGATGTTGTGGAACCACCGTACATTGCGCCATAGTAAACGCCTGCCAGCAAAATCAGTGCGCTAGCCGCCGCACTTTCAGGAGGTAAGCCAGAAGTCAAGGAAGCCGTAACGGGCATCAATAAAGCGACTCCGCTCATTGGACCGATGCCGGGAAGGACCCCTACCGCAGTACCGATCAGGACGCCAATAAAGGCAAAGACAAGATTATGCCACTGTAAGGCAACGAGAAAACCATCCGCCAAAAATTGCAATGCACTCATGCTAACCTATCCCCTCCCTAGACGCCTAGCCAGGCAGGTAGTCCTGGAAGCGTACCTTTTAGCAAATGCACATAGATGACATACACTCCTACTGAAAACAGTAAGGAAACGATTCCTGATTTAAGAACGCTTTTACTTCCCATCATGGTGAAGGCGTACAAAAGGAAAGCGAAGCTCGAGATGACATAACCGAGTTTCTCCAGCAACAATACATACAGGACTGTTGCTGCCAAAATGAATAAAAATCGCTTGTATCGCAATGGAGACTGTGACTCGGATGAGGACGTAGCCACGCCTTTCTTGTAGGTCTCCCACAACAATCGCAAGCTCAACAAGATCAGGATGACGCCAAGTCCAAATGGAAACATATTCGGCCCGACCTGACTTCCGTAGGCACTTGAGGAAATATTTTGACTTTCGGCGATAAAGAGTGCACCTACTAGTGCAAAAAACAGGCTGCCGATACGATCAAACATCAGGTTCATGTATACCTCCTAAGGTGTGGAAAAAGGAGGGGATGCCCCTCCTCTCCCTACTTCGACATACCAAGTGATGTCAACAGTTCTTTGACTTGCTTATCTTGTTCGTCCAGGAATGCGGAGAAAGCAGCAGCGTCCTTGTACTCGCTTTCCCAACCGTTTGCTGCCAATTCTTTTGTCCATGTCTCATGCGTAGAAAGTTCTTTCAGCTTTGCATCCCAGTAAGCTTTTGCATCTGCTGGCATATCAGTTGGACCGAAGACACCGCGCCAAATGGTGAATGTCGCGTCAACGCCTTGTTCTTTTAACGTCGGGATATCTTTCAAATCGCCGCCGAGACGTTCATCAGAAGTTACGCCCAGTACACGGATTTTACCTGCTTTCAGATATTCACCCACGCTGGAAGCATCCGTTGCGATGATATCTGCATTGCCGCCCAACAACGCTGCCATTGCTTCTCCGCCACCATCATAAGAAACGTATTTTACGCTTTTCGGATCAATTCCGTATTTAGCTGCTGGCAGTACGCCGATCAGATGGTCCATTGATCCGGGAGCAGAACCTCCTGCCAGTGTAATTTTGCTTGGATCAGCCTTGATTGCGTCCAGCACGCTCTTGATGTCCTTATGAGGTGAATCCGCTTTCACAACGAGGGTGCCGAAATCTTTCGTCATCTGCGCCAATGGTGTGACATCTTTGTAGCCAAATGGGCTGTTCCCCTCTTTTTTGTTATTGTTAATCAAGATAGGTGGAGAGCTCACGAATAATTTATAAGGATTGCCTTTGTCTTTGCTTACATACTCTGCCAAGAACACGGTTCCCCCACCACCCGGCTTGTTTTCGACCGTGATGGTTTCTGTCACCAGCTTGCTTTCCGCCAGCACCTTTGCTACCGAGCGAGCTGTCTTATCCCAGCCCCCGCCTGCACCGGATGGAGCTACATACACGATCGGCTTTTCTGGGTATTTGGATGCCTCTGCTGCAGGCTGTGGCGCTTGGGCTGGTTGCGTTCCTGGACTTGCTGTTCCTGTATTTCCAGTACCTCCACCACAAGCAGCCAATGCTAGTGTAAGAAAAGTGGACACTGTGATTAGCACTTTTTTTCTTTTCATCAAACAAATATCCCCCTTAACCCGCTTTTTTGTAAGCGCTATCACGCTTGAACATAATGTACCACCGCAGAAGCTAGGGGAATAGTTTTCGTGCATAAGGTCTATTTTGAAAATTAATCACTTTTTGTTCATATTGTTCATGGAACATTATGGGAGATAGCGATATTTTCTTTCCGGTCTGCCCACTGTTCCATAAATCAAGTCAGCCCGCGCCTTTTTTTCCAGGACCAAGTATTCTAAATAGCGTCTCGCCGTTGTTCGACTAGTTCCAATCTCGCGGCCAATTTCCTCTGCCGAAACCCCCTTGTCTCCCGTCTGTCTGATCGCCTCGATCACTTTTTCCAAAGTTAAAAAATCAATTCCCTTTGGTGCAAGTACATCTCGATTTTTGGGGGCGACCAGCCTTCTGGTCAGCATTTGGTCAATGACTTCCTGGTCCACCTCGACAGCTTCCCTCGTTCGAATGACATGCTCGCGATAGCTTTCTAACCGTTCACGAAAACGCTCGAAAACCAGCGGCTTGACGATGTAATCAAATACGCCGCCGCGTAGCGCTTCCTGTACCATTTCCATTTCCTTGGCTGCGGTGATCATGATCACGTCTACTTCGCGGTAGTGTTGCCGAATAAACCAGACCAGCTCTGTTCCCAGCATGTCTGGCAAGTACACGTCCAACAAAACGAGCTGAGGGCGCGTATAAGACAGCAATTCTTTGGCATCCGTTCCATTCGTTGCTGTAGCAATTACTTCAAAACCTTCAATCTTGCTGACAAACCGCTTGTTGATATCGATGATCCGCATATCGTCCTCTACGATGAGAACCTCCAGCTTTCTCAAGACGCCACCTCCATTCTTTTGCGTAGGGATACTGTGAAAAGTGCACCTCCTAGCTCGCTTTTGCCAACGAGAATATAGCCGTCCAATTCGTTAATAATTCCATGAGCCTTAGCCAGACCAATTCCACGATCTTCGCCTTTTTTCGTTGAAAAGCCGTGCTCGAATATTTTTTCTCGCAGCTCTTCCACAACTCCCGATCCCGAGTCCTCGATTTCGAACATAATCTCATCGCCTGTGTCAGACAAATAACACTCCACTCGCTTGTTCTCGACGCTTGGCTCATTGACAGCTTCGAATGCATTTTGGATCAATGTCCCTAATAAAACCACGATCTGCTGTCGGTTGATCGTCGGTGGGAGCTCTTTCAAGTGACTGTCGTGATGGATGACGAACTGAATTTTCAGCTCCTTGGCTCGATTGTGCATGCCTAACAGCAAAGCCCCTATTAACGGATCGGGAATTTGCTTCGCCAAAAACAAAATCATCTCTTGCTGTGCGGACGTTTCACTCGTGATTAGCTCGACTGCTTCCTGAATCGAGCCAAGCTGTAACAAACCAGAAATGGTATACAACAAATTGTGAAATTCATGTGTTTGGGCGCGTAGTACATCCGCATACCGCCTCGCTTGGGACAATTCCGAAGCGAGCTGGTCAATTTCCGATTTGGGGCGAAAGCTGCTGACTACGCCTACGACCTTCCCTCCGAACTTGATCGGAAGTCGGTTCACAATGATTTCTTTTCCGCTCATGATGGACTCGCGATCTAATTGATGCTCGCCTGATTCCAGAACTTCTGGCATACGACTGTCTGGTAGCACTTCCACTATTTCTTTGCGATGAAACTCTTCTTCTGGTAAGTTCAGAATACGAATGGCTGCCTTGTTCATCATCGTGATGCGATTATTGCGGTCAATCGCCACGATTCCCTCACGGACTGACTCCAGTACAGCATTTCTTTCTACGTATAAGGATGCGATCTCCTCCGGCTCCAATCCCAAAATTAAGCGCTTTAAATAGCGACTGAGTGCAATGGCACCGGCAACACCACACAGCAAGGCGAGAAGAGTCAGGATCAGTATGCGGTCTTGATAGAGGTCAATAGCCTCCTCGATATCTTCCACCAGGAATCCAACGGATACGATTCCCATGATGTCCCCTTTTTCATTTTTGATCGGCACCTTTCCACGCAAGGATGGTCCCATGCTGCCGACCGCCTTCGATATGTAAGATTGACCATGTGCGAGTCCCGGCTCGTTATCTCCTCCCACCATTTCCTTTCCAATCCGATCCGGAATCGGATGCGCATACCGAATTCCCTCATGGTTTCCCACAACCACAAACTCTGCTCCGGTTTGAACACGGACGTTTTCAGCGATGGGTTGAATGAGTGCAGGAGGGTAATCGCTTGAAAAAGCGCTACGCAGCTCAGGATCGCTGGCAACAATCTTCGCCACACTCAATGCTTTTTTGCCCACTTGCTCTTCGATCGAAGACGCAACAATGGAAGAAGACACCGCTCCAACTGACGAAACAATCAGAATAATGATAATAGTAATCAATAAGATCATTCTGGTTTGCAAAGATAATCGGATTTTTCTTGTCGTCACAGCTCGCTCACCCCTTGCTTCATCTTACCATCCCAATTAGGTAAAAAGGTAGAATCATTCCCATTGTCAATGGCGAAGCTTGTCGTTTCAGGTTGTCATTTTGCGACGAAAAATCAGGTATTAGGCCTTCTTTCCCCCAATATAATGTTACAACTTGTGTTCAAGACAAACTGGGGCGCTTGTCCGAATACGAGACATCTTGAAAAGCAAAGGAGGGAAAGAAGTGAAGACGCAAACGGTATCAAATGGAATTGTTACCCTGACGAAGGAAGGCGAAGAGGCTATCAAGAACAGTCCGCTTTATAATGAAGGGCTTCGGCCGACGAGAACAGCAGAGCACACCTGGACTTCCTACAACTTCGCCAGCTTGTGGATCGGTATGTCGATCTGTTTGCCGACGTATGCAATGGCGGCAGGGTTAATTTCCTTGGGTATGAACTGGTGGCAGGCCATTTTGACGATCATTCTCGGTAACTGTATTGTCCTTATTCCCATTCTTCTCAACTCTCATGCCGGGACGAAATTTGGCATTCCGTATCCAGTTTTTGCGCGCCTCTGGTTCGGCTCCAAAGGAGCACACATTCCCGCTGTCGCACGCGGTCTGATTGGTGCAGGCTGGTTTGGCATCAACTGTTGGTTCGGAGGTGCTGCCATCGATACACTCCTCATGTCGATGACAGGCTGGGCGAATGTTCCCGGACATCTCTGGATATCCTTCTTTGGCTTTTGGCTATTAAACGTATGGGTCGCTTATCGCGGTCCCGAAGCGATCAAAAAAATGGAGGCTTGGGCTGCTCCCGTCCTGATCATCATGAGTTTGGCGCTCCTCGTCTGGGCGCTTACCAAAGCAGGCGGATGGGGCCCGATGCTCTCGGCACCTTCGAAATTCACGTCCACTGCCGATTTCCTGAAGGTTTTCTTCCCCGCATTGACGGGAGCCATTGCTTTTTGGGCCACAATGGCTCTCAATATTCCGGATTTCTGTCGGTATGCCAAAAGTCAAAAAGCCCAAGTCATTGGACAATCCTCTTCGCTACCGACCACGATGGGTTTCTTCTCGTTCATCGGAGTAGCTGTCGCTTCTGCTACCGTCGTCATTTACGGAGAAGCGTTGTGGGACCCTGCTGCCGTGTTGGCTAAATTCTCGCCTTTCGCCATTTTCCTCGGAACAATTGGAATTATTCTTGCCACATTGACAACCAACGTAGCGGCCAATATCGTTGCCCCGGCCCGGGCAGTGGAGAATCTGGCCCCTCGCCGTCTCTCGTATGAAACAGGCGCCATCATCGCCGGGGTCGTGTCGCTCTTAATGCAGCCTTGGTACATTTTGGAGAACTTCGGCAACTACATCTTTTTATGGCTCGGAACGTACGGAGCCTTGTTAGGCCCGATTGACGGAATAGCCATTGCCGACTATTGGCTCGTACGCAAACGGCGCATCCATTTAACCGAGTTGTACAAAACAAACGGGATCTACAACTACAAAACGGGCTTTAATGGCAGAGCCATTTGGGCGATGCTAATCGGAATTGCGATTCCTTTTATAAGTAAATACATTCCGGGCTTAACCATTATTTGGGACAATGCCTGGACTGTCGGACTACTAATTTCACTTGTTCTTTACACGTGGATGATGAAAAGCGATGCTTCAATCTTGAGTGCCAACGATTACGAAAAGATCACAGCAAACAACAAACAAACGATTGCTTCCTGATAGCAAGCTACCAAAAAAGACTGGCTGCCCGATTGGGTTTGCCAGTCTTTCATTTCCTCACTTACGCTACCATTTGAATTGACTGATGGACTTCTGCAACTCTTGCGAAAGCTCATTCAGATTCGCGCTGGAACGGGCGATTTCTTGCATGCTGGCAAGCTGTTCTCCTGCCCCCGCCGATACGCCTTGGGTATGTACGGCTGCTTCCTGTGCGAGGCGATTCATTTCATCCATAGCAGATACGACCTGCTGTATGCTTGCTGACATTTGCTCGGTAGCTGCGGATACGTCCTGAATTTGACCCGCAACCTCCTGAGAAGACGCTACGATACGTTGGAAGGTGACACCTGCTTCTTGAACGACTTCTGCACCTTTTTTAGCCTCTTGGGTTCCATCCATCATGACATGCACGACCTGCGTGGTTTCTTGCTGGATTTCCCCAATCAGTCTCGCAATCTCGCGCGCAGATTCCTCTGACTGTTCTGCGAGTTTACGAACCTCATCGGCTACGACAGCAAATCCCCTGCCGTGTTCTCCTGCACGCGCCGCTTCAATCGCCGCGTTGAGCGCCAGCAGATTCGTTTGGGAAGCAATTCCAGTAATCACGTCAACAATTTGGCCAATGGCTTCTGACCGCACCCCGAGCAGTTGCACGAGATCCGCTGCGTGATTCACTGAGTTGGAGATCGTATTCATCTGATCAACGGCTTGCTGAATATGAATATTTCCTTGCTCTGCATCCTCTGCTGCCTGTGCCGATGATTCAGAAACCGAACCAGATGTATCGGCAATCCGCTGAATGGCAATCGACATTTCTTCCATGACACGAACACTGTCTTGCGTACGATGCGTTTGTACTTCGGAGGCAGAGGCGATTTGCTGCACACTACTGATCGATTGTTCTGTTGCAAAGGCGGACTGCTCCGCGCTCGCCGACAATTCCTCTGAGGAAGCAGCGACTTGCTCACCCGCTACTTTTACTTGTTCGATCAATGAACGAAAATTCGTTACCAATTCATTGAAAGCAGTACCAAGTGTCCCTACCTCATCACGAGTCACGTAGGTAACAGGGGCAACTGCCATGTTTCCGTTCGCTAATTGCTGCATACGGCTTGAAACGATGCGCAGTGGGTCCGCGATCATCCGGGAGATAATGAACCCCAGTACACTACCTAATACGATCGACAGTATGCCAACCACAATCAGGAATGTAATTGCTTCCTCTGTTTCGGCTTGGTTTTCCTTCTGCATGGCGACTGCCTGCTCTGATTTGTAATTCGCCCATTCGAGCTGTTCCTGATTAATCCAATTCAGCGTCTTATCCGTTGCACGATAAAACGAATAGGCTTGATCCGCTTTCCCCTCGTGGATCATTTTAATGACCTCGCCCTGGTCTTTGCGATACTGCTCGATGAGCTCCTTTAGCATCGTAACTCTTTCTTGTTCTTGTGCATCCAACTTAGCGTTCTGGAGATATTGGAACGTTTGATTTGCTGTTTCCATTCGCAAGTCAAGCTCCGTTTTATATTCGGCAAAGACCGCAGGAGATGGATCGAGAATCATTTTATAGACTAATCCATCAATCGCGCGGATTTCTTGTCTCCAGTCGTTAATCCACTTAACGGGAAGAAGCTGCTCTTCGTACATGGCCTGAATGCGTTCACCTTGGACTTGCACATGATAATATCCGGTGAATCCGACAGCACACAAAAAGACGGCCATCATCACAATCAAGCTAAACAGTTTGGCTCGGGTGCTGAGGTTACGTAATAGACTCATCGTTGCGGCAATCCTTCCTGTGTCAAATAGGTAAGCTAGAAAAAGCGCGAATATTGTCTAATCTTACCAAAGTTTGTCGAATAAGTCGATAGTCGTAGTCACTTTCTCACACATCGAGCACAGATAGAATCGTAATCTCTGCAATTTGAACGTCAGGCTCATAGCAAATATAATACGTTAGCTCCGGGCTGATCCGATACCGAATCCCCCGGTATCCACAGGCAATCAAATACGCGCGCACTTTATCGCCTGTCCATTCCAGCCACTCTTCATAGCCCATTTTGTTCTGTCTCTGTTCGAGTTCCTCTTCTGAATAAGCAGTGCGCAATGCATCCATGCGCAGTTCATTTTCCCCATAGCGCTCGTCCAAACAAACGAGACCCTGCAAATGAAGCTGCTGACTCAACACAACCGCCTTCTCCCCATTGGTCTCTGCATGACAAATCGCATACTGTGCGGCAATTTCCGGATTGCTCACCAAGTAAACACCAGCGCCAAACACTGCCTTTGCACTAGCACCGTTTATAAAATGACGCCGTTCTGCTCTCTCATACTTTTGCGCTTTCACGACGCGAAGACCCTCGCCGTATTCGACCCCTCGATATACAATCTGCCTCATCCCTGAACGCCCCTTTTGACTCTGATGGAATCCTTCCAATGATGTGAAAAGGAGGAAGGCGCGTATCCGGCACCTCCCTCACTCTTGTATTAAGGCAATAGCTTTACCATATCTTCGTAGGTTTCCGGTCGGCGATCCCGGTAAAATTGCCACGTATCCCGCACCTCATGAATTTTGTTACGGTCCATTTCAGCGAGAACGACCTCATCCTGATCCCGACTCCCGATGGCAACAAACTGCCCTCGCGGATCGACCAAGTACGATTGTCCGTAAAACTCCCCCATGTTCCACGGTGCTTCTGTCCCTACCCGATTAATCGCTGCCACATAATAACCGTTGGCTACGGCATGAGCTGGCTGCTCGAGCTTCCACAAGTATTCAGATAAGCCAGCGACGGTCGCAGACGGATTGAATACGATCTCCGCCCCATTCAAGCCCAGCAGTCGTGCGCCTTCCGGAAAATGGCGGTCATAGCATATATAGACCCCGACCTTGGCAAAAGCGGTTTCAAAAACGGGATACCCGAGATTGCCAGGCTTAAAGTAATATTTCTCCCAGAATCCGCACCCGCTGCTGCCCACTCCAACATGCGGAATATGCTGTTTGCGATATTTACCCAAATACGTGCCATCCGCATCAATCACAGCGGCAGTGTTGTAGTACGTACCAATCCCCACGCGCTCGTACACAGGTAAAATGAGTACGGTTCCTAACTCGCGGGCAAAGGAAGAGAAAAGCTGCACGGTTGGTCCATTTGGAACTTCTTCCGCTGATTCGTACCATTTCGATTGCTGTTCGGCACAAAAATACGGGCCATAGAAGATTTCTTGCAGACAGATGATTTGTGCCCCTTTGGCTGCCGCCTCCCGCACCATCCTCTCATGCTTCTCAATGGCTTTTTCTTTGTGCAAATGGACTGGTTCGTCTCCGTGGACATCGTTTTTCGCCTGAATCAAGCCGATGCGAATGATATCTGCCATAATCGCCCTCCTCACCTTTTTACGCTGTCATTTCTTACGGTCTTGCAAAGGTCGATCGTTTTACAAAGCGTCCAGCCCCGGCTTGACCGACGAATTGCTGATCGCGAATGACAAATGAGCCTCGCGACAGCACCGAGATGATATCGCCGTTTACCACCATTCCTTCAAATGGATTGTAGTCGACATTCATATGGTGAGTTTCAACGGAGATCGTGCGCTTCACGGTTGGATCAAACAACACGATATCCGCGTCCGAGCCTACCGCAATCGTTCCTTTTTGCGGGAACATCCCGAACAGTTTGGCTACTTTTGTAGAGGTCATATCGACGAACTGATTGAGGCTAATCTTGTCCTTTGCTACCCCTTCCGAGAAGAGGAGACGCATCCGGTCCTCAATGATTGGTCCACCATTCGGGATTTTCGTGAAATCCCCTAGCCCCAGCTCTTTTTGACCGGAGAAATTAAAAGAACAATGATCAGAGCCAACCGTTTGCAAAATGCCATTTTTCAACGCGCTCCACAAGACGTCCTGATTCCATTTTTCCCGGAGCGGAGGCGACCAGACGTACTTCGCTCCTTCAAAGTCCGGCTTCTGTAGATCCGTAATATCGAGTACCAAATATTGCGGGCATGTCTCCCCGTACACATTCCATCCTTTTTCGCGAGCCTCTGCTATCCTTCGTACTGCCTCAGCACACGATACATGCACGACATACAGTTGGGCATCTGCCAGTGCAGTCAGTGCAATCGCACGTCCTGTTGCTTCTCCTTCTGCTTCTGGTGGGCGGGTGTAAGCGTGGTACACGGGGTCTGTCTGCCCGTTTGCAATCGCCTGCTTGATCAAATAATCCAGAACGTCTCCATTCTCTGCATGGACCTGTACAAGGGCACCTAGTTCCTTAGCCCGAACCAACGTTTTAAATAGCGTCTCATCATCGGCCATCAGCACGTTTTTGTAGGCCATGAATACTTTGAGCGAAGTAATTCCTTCATTTCGCACGACTGCTCCTAATTCCTCGAGAACTTGATCATTCGCATCTGAAACCATCAGGTGGAAGCCGTAGTCGATGACTGCTTTGCCCCTTGCTTTTTCGTGCCAGGTCGAAATGGATGAATGTAATGGCTCCCCTTTATTCGTCAGACAAAAATCGATGATGCTCGTCGTCCCTCCAAATGCTGCTGCCTTCGTGCCTGTATAAAAGTTATCGGAAGTAACCGTTCCGCCAAAAGGCATATCGAGATGGGTATGTGGATCAATTCCTCCTGGGAAAACATAATATCCGGTAGCATCGATGTCTTCGGCATCTTTCCCATCCAGATTGGAGCCGATTGCGACTACCTTTTCCCCTTCGATCAGGATGTCCGCCTGATACGTGTCTGACGCTGTCACGACTGTGCCATTTCGAATGCACTTTTTCATTCGATGATCATCTCCCCTTCAACCCGTCACTAAGTAGACATGCCTTCCCTTGTACACGCTATGCACCACACGACGAAAACATGACGCTTTACAGCTCGCAGCTGCCACCCGCAGCCAAAGCAGCCTGCCGCTGATTCCAACTGAGAGGGGCTTTGTCGCTCGGGATCTCGACCATTTCGATCGTTCCTTCCACTGGACAAACGATGGAGCACAAATTACACCCTACACAATCTTCTTCTCGTACGACTAAGCGCTCTTTGCCCGTCGCTGTATCAGGAACAATGTCAATGCATTGATGCGAGGTGTCCTCACAAGCAATATGACACTTGTTACAATTGATACAGGTCTCTTCATGGATTCGCGCCACGACCTTGTAATTCAGATTCAGATGGCCCCAATCCGAGTACGTATGCACGGCTTTTCCGACAATATCCATTACGGACGCAATTCCACGCTGATCCAAGTAATTGTTTAGCCCATCAATCATGTCTTCCACGATCCGGAAGCCATGATGCATAGCGGCTGTACATACTTGAACACCCGTTGCTCCCATCAGCAAAAATTCAACAGTATCACGCCAATCAGAGATTCCTCCAATACCAGAGATCGGGATACCAACCTTGGGATCACGTGCACATTCTGCGACCATGTTCAGGGCGATTGGTTTGACTGCTGGTCCACAATAGCCGCCGTGCGCCCCTTTTCCATCTACATGTGGGATCGGCAGCCATTTGTCGAGATCAACCCCCATCAAGCTGTTAATCGTGTTGATCATGCTGATGGCATCGGCTCCCCCCTGGCTCGCGGCCCGCGCTGTAAACCGGATGTCCGTAATGTTTGGGGTGAGCTTGACGATGACAGGGGTTTGGGCGACTTCTTTTACCCATTCGACCTGTTGCCGGATTAAATCTGGATGCTGACCGACCGCAGAGCCCATCCCGCGTTCTGCCATGCCGTGCGGACAGCCAAAATTCAGTTCCAGTCCGTCAACACCGATTGCCTCTACCTTTTTGACAATCTCGTGCCATGCTTCCTGTTTATGTTCAACCATGAGCGACGCAATCAACGTGTGCTTCGGAAAACGGCGCTTCGTTTCATCCATTTCCTTCAAATTGACCTCAAGTGGTTTGTCCGTAATCAGTTCAATGTTATTAAAACCGAAGACTCGCTGTCCCCCGAAGTTCAGTCCTGCAAAACGGGAGGTGACGTTGATGATCGGCTCTCCGAGTGTCTTCCAGACCGCTCCACCCCAGCCTGCTTCAAAGGCACGCTGTACTTGGTAGCCTGAATTGGTCGGCGGCGCAGAGGCCAACCAGAATGGATTCGGGGATTGGATTCCCGCCAGATTAATGCTGAGATCCGCCATGATAGGTCTCCTCCTTTATACTGGTTGTTTTTGATCACGGAGCGATTGGTGGATAGCATGAGCCGCTCGTTTCCCATGATTGGCTGCATCGACTACCATCGCATCTGTCTTGCCCCCACCAAAAATGACATCGCCCGCCGCGTAAACTTTGCCATGGGAGGTTCGATAGGTGCCTTCCTCGACCTCAACAATCCCATTGCGATGATGAAGTCCAAATGATTCAATCAAAGACAGATGTCTGTTTTGTCCGATCGCTTTGACAACATAATCTACTTCGATGACAAAATGACTGCCGGGAATCTCTACTGGCCGCTTTCTTCCTTTCTCATCCGGCTCACCTAGCTCCATTCGCACCAGTTCCAATCCCTTCACTCGGCCGTTTTCCTCGAGTACACGCGTTGGGGCAACGAGCCAGCGGAATTCTACGCCATCCTGCTTGGCGAATTCGTACTCAAACTGATAACAGGACATCTCTTGAACTGTCCGCCTGTATAGAATCTGAACATTGTCTGCACCCAGCCGTTTCGAACAGGTGGCAGCGTCAATCGCCGTATTCCCCGCACCGATGATCACGACTTTTTTGCCGAGCAGCTCGTTGGATAGTGGCTTGGTCTTGGTCTCCTCCACGAGTGCAATGGCATCGAGGACACCTTCCAGTTCTTCTCCCGGGATATGCAACTGAGGGACATTACCCATACCCGCTGCCAACAGGATCGAATCATACTGGTCCAATAACTCTTCTGGCGCTACATCCACGCCGATTCGCGTATGGGTACGTATTTCTACCCCCAATGCCTCTACTTGCTCGACTTCCCATAGCGAAATTTCCTGCGGCAGACGGAACGACACGATGCCGTACGTGTTCAATCCTCCTGCCTTTTCTTTGGCTTCAAATACAGTAACTGCGTAGCCGAGACGAGCAAGCTCACGCGCTGCTGATAACCCCGCCGGTCCTGCTCCGACGATCGCTACCCGTTTTCCATTTGCTTCGCCTTTTGTAAAAAGCGTAGCTTGATTTTGGATTGCCCAGTCTGTCGCGTGACGCTGGAGAAGCCCGATCATGATGGGCTTGGAGGCTGAATTTAGTACACAGGCACCCTCACACAGCTCTTCGGTTGGACATACGCGCGCACAGCTCGCCCCAACGGGATTCGACTCCATGATCGTCCGGGCTGATCCGAACAAATTCCCGGTTGCAATTTTTTTGATGAAGGAAGGGATATCAATCGACGTGGGACAAGCCTTAATACAGGGTGCGTCGTAGCAATACAAGCAGCGATTCGCCTCATCGATGGCTTCCATCGGTTTTAGGGCAGGCACGACTTCCGCGAAATTTTTCGCGAGCTCATTGGGAATGCTCATCTGTCCACAACCTCCTCACCAGATCTAAACATGCTTGCTATTAATCAATGTGCGAAATCGCTTTTTTATGATTGTTACATTTCGTATTTGGCTAGTGAGATAACGAAATCAATCTGCTTGGATTGACATGAATGATTTCATGTTCGAATACGATAAAAACAAACAAGGAAGAAAGGGCCGTCCCGTATGAAGGATTACGACCTGGAAATCAAGGTAGTGAAACAAAAAATTGCGGATGCACACGCACTTCTTGGCCAGTTGGAAACTGAGCGCAAAAACTACCTGACGCAACTCGAAAGACGCAAAGCGTTTCTCTCTTCGCGCGAAATTCTAGACATCCTGGAGACAAAAGCTGGCCGTGTCGGCAGTATGGCTACCGTCAAACGCTGGGCAGATCAAGGCTACTTAGGGGAGTGTATAGACGAACGGGAGACCTTCCCCCTTTTGACCAGTAAACAAGGAAACAAACGATTTCTTTTTCCTCGAGAATCCGTGCTCACTTATCTATATAAAAAAGGGTATCTTCGCCCGAGCTACGAGGTTTTGGATCGTGTCCAGCTCACAAGGGATAGTACCTGCTGCTGGGGAATTATCACCTCCGTCGAGCGAAGCGATCAGCACTTCACCTACCAAGTACAATTGGACAAAACGGGAGAAGTATTGGCGGTACCAGAAGAAGAACTGCTCATCCCGTAAGGAGGCACTATGGAACTGGCCGTAATCACGCTGGAAAATACATCTGCCAATCAAGAGCGATCACGACAAATTCGCGATTTGCATAAAAAAAAGGGCCAGCCCCTCGCCATTCGATTTAGCGAAGAACTGACCCATATTATTTTAGAAGCACCATGCTTGTATATCCCTGACCAGGAATGGTTGGACGAAGCTGTTGTCATCGAAGGAATCGTAAAAAAATCAGCAGAGTACTACGAGCTACACCCCCGAACCAAAGGGAAGACTGTCAACCTTCACCTTGATTCAGAATTGGTAGCTGAGCTGGAGCTCATTCGCTCTCTCGTCAGCAGCAAGACGCAGCAGGAAGTCCTTCGCGAGTTGTTCATTCGAGGCATGCGCTCGTACTTAGCCGAGAAAGAAGCAGCCAACTCACCCATCAGCGCCAAAAAAGAACGATAATCCCTGCTCCCTACCAGGTAAACGTGATTTTGTCGCCCGTGATTTGATAGCGAACCGTATAAGTCTGATTCTTCTCTTTCATGCCGACTTCAAATACAATGGCTTTTTTCGTCAGATCTGGCTTGACTGTATCGACATCCAGCATATCAAACGGCTCGTTTGCCTTTTTCTCCGTCCCTACAATTTCTATCTTTTCATGGGTAGTAACATGATAGACTCCTACACCCATCATTGTCTGATACAAGATCCAGTTATTGTCCAGCCACGTTACTTCATCAATAAAATAACCTGGAAACAGTTGAGCTTGTGGTGTGTAGTCTGGCTGATAGAAGCGAATATTCGCGGTATTGTACAAATTGTCTGAATCAATCACCGCGATTTTTTTCTTGTCTGGTGAAAGGATTCCAGCTTTTTTCGCCAATTCGATTTTTTCTTTTTCGGTCTCGATCCTTATTTTCTCGATCAGGAACAGCGCATCTTCTTTGGAAAATACAATGTTTTTTACGTTTTTCAAATCAGCGAGATCGTCTTTGCTTGCAAAATTACTGTAGATGGTTAGCGTTGCATCATCTGGCATACCATCGTAGGCGATGCCTCTGGATGGATATTCCCAGGCGTATGTACCGATTCCTCTGAGGTGGTACGAAAAATCCGGCTTACCCCATGCACCAAAGATAGAAAAATCAGCATATTCAGCGGGTGCCCCTAATTTTTCACCGTACTCTTGCAAATTTTTAGCCATATCAACAAGTGCTTTTGTATCGGTGATTTGATCACGACGATAGATAGAAATGGCTTTTACTTTATCCTGAGCAAACGTGAAAAACAAGTGGTAGCCCTGTTCCGCATAGCCAATCAACTCAAGCTTTTCATCCGTAAAATGTGGTTTACCCAAGACTCGAACGATCTCGTCTTTTCTTTTGGAGGTCGTAATACCCTTTGCCACTTCACCTTTATAGGAAGGTTCAACGAGAACGGCAAACGCTTGCTTGTTTTCGTCCCACTTTATGCTGATTCCTTGTGGGTAATACACATAATCATCAAATTCTTTCACGGATTTCCCCAGTAGCTTCGTAAGCGAATCTTGTTTCCACTGATGGGAAGTGAAGGTATTCACGAGCAGCCCTTTTGACAAATCTGCTGGTGCCTGTACGGATGTTCCAGTACCGCTTTGCGGCGTGATTGGCATTGTCGTTGATGCGCTTGCTCCGAATGCTGTCGAAGCGAACAAACAGCAGGACAACAGTAGCATTTTCGCTTTCTTTTCCACTTCATTCCCTCCCAAACTATCAGCCTGACTATACAACCATCGCCATAAAACAACGGCTATCCCTAAATTATACCAGAAATAGACAAAATCCGCTAAACGGATTTTTTCATGCATAATCCATGTAACAGAATAAAGCGTCCTTTCCCCGCTGTTGTGAAGGGAAGGACGCTTTTCGATGCACGCTATTTACTTCGATTCGCCGTTGAGATAATTGAAGAACGGTTGATCCACCCAAAATTTGTATGTCTCTACCTTTACTTTGTCATTCAGCTTTTGGAAGCCTTCCACGACTTTAGGTGATTCTTCATTCAGAGAGAAAGACTGCACGACATAACGGCCATCTTTTAACACGTTGTTCGTAATGACAGCATAATCTGCCAGCTCCGTGCGGGAATGATACAGCGGCTGCCACCAAGAAGCCTTGAGCAATCCGGTCATGTCCTCTTGATCCCGTTTGGCGTATTTCAAAACGAGCGGCTGGAACTTCTCTTTCTCTTCCACACTGTCGAATTCCAGGCTGAGATCGTACTCCTTGGCATACGCAATGTAGTTGCCGTTTTCAATCTGAACCACCTGATAATCGGCTGTTTGAACAGGCTCTCCCCATTCCTTCAAGTAAATGAAAGCAGATGTTTTCGGTTCAAATTGAACCTTGGCATCGACGCCTTCACTTTTTAACAAGCCGATTAATTGAATGGCGTGCGCGATATCACTATGCCCATACGTAATCGTGCGCTGTGGATCAAAATGAGGATCGAATGTGGCATCCTTCAGATTGTAGCCAGTAATCAGGTTTTGCTTCAAGCCTTTGTCTACGAGCTCTTGCAATTCGCCGGCTTTAATGATTTGCGATTCGTTCCACGCCTGTGCAAGCTTGCCAAAAATCTCTTCATCGGCGATTGTGCCCAGATAGTTTTTGGCAGAGCCATGGAACTCTGCTACTTTGGCTAGTAATTGACTCGCAAGCTCTGCGGATACTGCTCCTTCTACAGAAGCTGACTTCAAGGCATTGGCGGACACAAGCCTCGTGTCAATGGCCACAGCCAGCTCTTGTGCAGCCTGCAAGGTCAGCGCCCCGCCTTTTTTGTACGAAATCCCTGCTTTTTTCAAGGCAGCCGCTACTTTTTCCTCGCTATATGTATACCCGAGCTCTTTTAACTCAGCAGCTTTTGCGGCAGCGCTAACCGCTTCCCATACAACCAGCTTGGAGGCATCTTTGGATGCAGGCAAGAAAGTTTTGGCTGACAAGTCTTTTTCCGATATACTTGTGGTAGTAGATACGATCTTGAGCAATGCTTTCTCAAATTGCTCGCGAGTTACCGTCTTGTCAAATTTCACACCGTATTGCTGCTGCAAAAAGCTGCTCCACTCTGTGTGTGCTTCTACCGTGGTTTTCGTTGTTGCACCTACAGCAGTTGGAAAAACGAGTGCCGCTGAGAGTACGGCAGCCGAAGCGGAGAGTTGTAGCCATTTCGCTGATCTGTTCATGAAGAATCCTCCTGACGTATGAAGATGAATCATATTAATATTATTCCTATATGTTTACTAGGTATATAATCAACTACCTTAGCACTCCTGCACTCGTCCTGTCAATAACTAGAATAACCCGAATTCCTCGCACAAACGGAGGCTTCGGGTTATTTTTTCACTCGTTCTTATTTATCCAGCTCTGACCATTTGTTTACTTTCACCGGTGGTGTGTAATCGCGCATCCGATCTAGCAAAATAGCGGGATCACTCTCGCACAGAATCAATTCGCCCTGCATAGCAGGAATAAATCCAGCTTCGGTCGCATGCTCCACCATTTGCATCAACGGCGTATAGTAGCCGTCCACGTTCAACAGTCCGATTGGCTTTTGGTGAATGCCAATTTGACCCCAGCTCACCACTTCGAAAATTTCTTCAAAGGTACCCAATCCACCTGGCAAAGCAATGAAGCCATCAGACAGATCGATCATTTTCGCTTTGCGCTCGTGCATCGTCAGGACCTCATGCAATTCTGTCAGCCCTTTATGTACGATTTCTCCGCGGAACAGTCCCGTAGGCATGACGCCGATCGCTTTGCCATCGCCTTCCAGTACTGCATTTGCAACACGTCCCATCAGTCCCATGCTAGAACCACCATAGACTAATTCAAGACCACGAGCGACCAATTCTTTTCCCAACTCCTGTGCGTACCGCTCAAAAAGTGGATTTACACCCGGATTGGAACCTGCATAAACACAAATACGTTTCATGTCATCCTCCCAAAACTTGTTGAAGTAGAATGTTTCCCTGAATTTCTTTGCGTGTAATATAATTATACTAAAATCAGGAAGGGACAGATATATGTGAATATAACTGAGTTTCAAAAATGGGTTGGAGATTTTTATCAAGAGCGCGGATGGACTGGGTATGGTCCGTTTATTCGTGTAGGATTTCTGATGGAAGAAGCTGGCGAACTGGCAAGAGCTGTACGCGCCATTGAAATTGGTCGAGATCGTCCTGATGAAGGGGAAAAGCCGGCAGAGGAAGCTCGGCAGGAGCTGGTGGAAGAGCTGGGCGATGTACTCGGGAATTTAATCTTACTGGCAAACCAATACGAGGTTCCTTTTGAGGAGATATTGGAAGCACATCGAGCAAAGCTGCAAAAGCGCTATCAGCTCCATCGTTGAATACATACAGCGGCATTCTAGGTTTTTCGTACCTCCTAGTCTGCCGCTGCTCTCATCAATCCGTCTTTTCGTCCAAGCTACCCCTACTCTAACGTATCAAAGGCTTCCCTCATTACCTGCGCAATAAAATCGATATCATCGCTCGTCGTGGTAAACGGTGGCGAGAGTGTCAGCACATTGTTGAAGCTCGGAATGGTGTCGCCATTGCGTCCGATGATTAGCCCACGCTTCTTGCACTCTGCAATCACCTGTGTTAATTTCGCTGGCGCCGCAGGTTCCTTTGTTTTGCGATCCTCAACCATCTCGATCCCCATCAGGAAGCCGAAGCTGCGAATGTCTCCAACGTAAGGATGATCTGCGAGAAACGCGAGCTTGGCACGCAATTCTCCACCGAGTTCTTCCGCTCTCTCCACCAGTTTTTCCTCTTCTAAAATTTCGAGATTTTTCAGGGCAAGCGCGCATGCCGCCGGATTGCCGCCGAACGTATTGACATGACGGAAATGCAGATTATTCCCCTGCTCATTAAATTTGTCTGCAATTTCTGCCCGCACAGCCGTTGCAGAAAGTGGCAGGTAGGCGCTTGTAATCCCTTTGGCCATAGTCACGATGTCTGGCTTGATTCCGAAGTTTTGGTGGCCGAACTTTTGACCGGAGCGACCGAATCCGCAGATGACCTCGTCTACGATCATCAACACGCCGTACTTATCGCAGATTTCCCGCACTTTTGGCATGTATTCCGGCGAAGGAACAAGAACGCCTCCCCCTGTAATGGTCGGCTCCATGATGACCGCTGCTACTGTCTTTTCACCTTCCCAATTGATCACTTGATCGTAATATTGGGCGCACTCCAGATTACATTTGCCGTATGTTTTTCCAGCCGGACAGCGATAACAGTAAGGCGGCGGTACATGAAGGAAGCCAGGCGCTAATGGCTCGTATTTTTCCTTTCGTATGGATTGACCAGTTGCAGCGAGAGCCCCCATCGTATTCCCGTGGTAAGCCCGATGTCGCGAAATGAATTTGTAACGGCCCGACTCCCCGTTCTGGTGATGATATTGACGGGCAATCTTGAATGCGACCTCGTTCGCTTCCGAGCCACTGTTGGAAAAGAAAACGCGATACTCCTCCCCAAGCCATTCGCTAATCTTCTCGGATAGACGAATAGCGGGTACGTGGCTTTGTGTGAGTGGAAAATAAGCCAATTGCTTCAACTGCTCATAAGCGGCGTCTGCGAGCTCCTGTCGACCATAGCCAACGTTGACACACCACAAACCAGACATCCCATCCAGATATCGGTTCCCGTCGATATCGGTGATCCACGATCCGCTCGCTTCCGTTACGATCATCGGATTGGGGTTGTAGGGGGACATATGGTGCCACATATGCGAACGGTCGGCATCCAGCAAGCGCTCTTTATCAAAATCTTTCGTTACTTGTCCTTGCTCCATCGCGCAATCCTCCTTATTTTTTCGTTAGAGGTTACTTAACAAAAACTTTTTGCGAGCCAATGCTGGTATCGCCATCTTCGAACCATCTGGATGTGACCGTTTTTTTCTTCGTGAAAAAGAGAACGCCATCTTTTCCGTTTGCATGCAAATCACCGTAAAAGGACTGCTTCCAGCCTGAGAAAGCAAAGAAGCCCATCGGAGCAGGCACTCCTACATTGACACCGACCATTCCCGCTTCCACCTGCTGAACGAATTCTCTTCCCCATTTTCCGTTGTTCGTATAGATGGTCGCCCCATTGCCAAAACGCGAGCGGCTGATCGTCTCCAAGCCCTCTTCAAAGTCTTTTACACGCATGACACTCAGAACAGGCGCAAAAATCTCATCGCGGACAATGACCATCTCGGCATCTGCCTTGTCAAAAATCGTTGGCCCGAGGAAGTAACCATCCGGCAGCTTTTTCGCGTCCTCGCGACCATCACGAACCAATGCAGCGCCAGACGCGACACCTTTTTCGATATAGTCATGGACTTTGGACAAGTGAGAATCACGGATGACTGGTCCGAGATCGATGCCCTCCTCCAAACCATTCCCCATCGCAAGAGCACTCGCTTCCTCGATCAGATGCGCGATCAGCTCATCGGCAATCTCTTCAACAGCTACTACAGCGCTGGCTGCCATACACCGCTCTCCTGCACAGCCGAACGCTGAGCTCGTGATTGTTTTTGCCGCGCGCTTCAAATCCGTGTCAGGCATGACCAAATGGTGATTTTTCGCTCCAGCCAGTGCTTGCACACGCTTTCCGTTCGCCGCCGCTGTCTTGTACACATATTCCGCAACTGGCTGCGAGCCGACGAATGAGATCGCCTTAACGTCCGGATGCTCCAACAGACCATTGACGACATCATGCGCTCCGTTTACAACGTTGAATACACCGTCTGGCAGCCCTGCTTCCTTGAGTAGTTCAGCAATCCGAATCGAAGACAGCGGCGTACGCTCCGAGGGCTTCAGGACAAACGTATTTCCTGCGGTAATCGCAATCGGGTACATCCACATCGGAACCATCACCGGGAAGTTAAAGGGAGTAATCCCGCCCACTACCCCCAGCGGAAAACGGATCACCTGACTGTCGATGCTGTTTGCGATATTGGGCAATGTTTCTCCCATCATTAGTGTTGGCATCCCGCAAGCGAACTCTACCATTTCCAGTCCACGCAATAGCTCAGCCTGTGCCTCAGGCAGATTTTTGCCGTTCTCCATGGTGATCATCCGGGCGAGTTCGTCCTCGTGCTTGACGAGAAGACTATGAAAACGAAACATAATACGCGCACGATCCACGACAGGGGTAGCACTCCACCTCACAAACGCTTCCTTCGCAGCAGCAACAGCCATGTCCACATCTTCTTTCGTGGACAGTGGCACGCGTGACAACAATTCTCCTGTTGCCGGATTGGGTACATCCTCAAAACGTGTCGTCAGTGAATCTACCCACTGCCCCCCGATGTAGTTTTTCAACGGATTTCCAACGATTGCTGTGTTCATCCCTTCAACTCCTCACGTTCAATTAATTGACAATTCCATTTTATCCAAAAATAATGCCTGTCAGCACTAGACAAAGCGTAACGCATTACGTAGGGTTAATCATACAGAGTGTAAACGGAAGAGGTGAACCTAATGAGTAACGATTTGCGCCTGACCCTTACAGAAATCATCAAGCGACCATTGTTTCAACATGCCCAAGTGGTGGCGGGGCATCGCGGCCTGTCCCTTCCTGTTCGTTGGGTTCACGTCTTGGAGACTGCCGATACGGGACAGTTTTTAAATGGCGGCGAGCTGATCCTATCCACCGGGCTAGGATTTGGCGAAGAAAAGGAAAAGCGACTTGCGTATTTATCAGAGCTCATTCGGAGAAAAGCAGTTGGACTGTGCATCGAGCTGGGACGTTACATCCCCTCCATCCCTGAGGATATGCTTGAGTTGGCGAACCACCACCAGTTTCCGTTGCTCGTCTTTCATCAGCCTGTGCGCTTTGTGGACATCACGCAAGATTTGCACGAGCATTTGATCCATGCGCAGATGCAAGCACTTCGCAATCTCGAAGCATACTCTCGCAGTTTGCAACAGCTCAGCCTGCAGGCAGCTGGCGTACCCAAGCTATTACAGCATTTTCAGGTCGCGATTCAGATGCAGGTCTTCTATTACGCACCAGATGGCTCCACACAATTTGCCCCTGTGGTACCGCATGATGTTGCAGTGGAGATGAGTGATTTGATGCGGACTCATTTTTCCAATCTGGAAAGTAGTGAAGCTGGCGTCCGCTTCCTTTCTCTATCTGCGACCAGGCAGCTTGCTTATCAACCAGTGATGGCGATGGGTCACGTGCTCGCTTATGTCGGTATTGTCTTGTATGAACGAAGTCCGGATGAGTATTTGCTCCTCACCTTAGACAATACAGTCAGCGCGATGGCCCAAATTTTAATGCGAAAAATGTTTGTGGAGGAACAGGCACTTGCTACCGAAAACCGGCTGTTTGATGATTTGATTGCCAACCGCACCATACCGGAGGAACAAATGCGTTCCTTGCTCGGTATCACGGGCAGCGGTAAAGCCTCGGCCTATCACATGATTATTTTATCGTTTGAGAAGCCGAAGAACTTGGCCGAGGATTCCCTTCCGCCGCACGATCTAACGGCTATCTTCCGCTCCCTATTGACTCGTCATCACTTTCGTCCTTTCATACGTTGCAAGGGCCATCGCTTTTACTTTTTACTGATCGAGCAGAGGCCGCTTGCAGATTCCCGTCGTACTCTGAAAAAAGCCTTTCGCGATGTCAAAAGAATCATGACACAAATGCTAGGGGCGGATGTTCAGCTCTGGATGGGCATCAGTCGAGCCGGGAAACGGTTGTCTGACGCTGGACGACACCTCGCAGAGGCGGAACAGGCACTGGCTTTTTATCAGGAATCATCCAGTCCGTTTTTCGCTGATCTCGGATTGTTCCGACTCCTGTTCCACGTACCTAGTGAGCCTGTGCTAAAGACCTTTATAAGCGATTACCTCGGCCCATTGTTAGCCCATGACCAAGCACACGGCTCCCCGCTCGTGCACACGCTGCGTGTCTATTTGGATGTTAACCTGTCTAAGCAGGAGGCTGCGGAAAAACTGTTCATTCATCGTCAAACGCTCTATCATCGCTTGGAAAAAATCGAAGAAATTCTCGGTGAGGATTACACGGCAACGCAAAACAGGATTTGCCTGGAAATCGCCCTGCGAGCGCGGGACTGGTTAAGCAAAGAAGAGCAGCATCAGTAAAAAAAGACACAACCTTTCATCCTGATCAAAAGATGAAGGTTGTGTCTGTTATTTATTTTCCTGGCTTTTTCATATATAGGCGATACTTCGCTTCTTTTCCATCCGTCAACACAACGCGAATATTGTACAGACCGGATTTTTCCAGATTCACCGTAAGTGGTTCTGGATTGTCGGTGCTTGTTGCAGCAGCAAGCTCTTGTGAACGACTGTTATACACGTACAAATCAATATTGGCATCCTCTTCCCACTCTACGGACAATTCCAAATCACCAGGTTCATTAACACGGATCAAATACTCCATGCTTTTCTGCTTCTTCGTCAGTTTCCCTGTTCGCGCAGGTTCTTTGTCTACAACTGGCGGCTTTTCCTCTTCCTCGTCATCGGCCTTTTGCCATTTACCCGTTGTCGCTAGCGCATACGGCTGAGGTCCTTTCGGGATGTTATAGCCTTCGACCGTCACGGTGTAGGTTCCCTCTTCCGGCTCGGTAATCCATACCTGCTCGACGTTGTTGAGGTTGTCCACTTCATCGTTGTACGGGGCCTCAAAAAAGTCGTTGCCGTTCAGCTTTTCTCCACTTGGTGTCGTCACCTTCAGATTTAAGTCGTTGACGAGCGCACGCTTTGCGACAATGGCAGCGGGATAATCCGTCCACGCAAGCGTAATTGCCAAAGGCTTGGAATCATCCGAGACCTTGACCTTATACGTGACTTTTTCACGCGTGCGAATGCCATCCTTCTCGTCCTTGTAGTCCGTTTCAATCGCATGCTCCAGATTGGCTCGTCCGAAGCCTTGCTCTCGCATGTCTTCATCCAAGTTGTCTGCACTCGTCAACAGCATGGCTTTTACTAATGCACCACTCGGATTTTTTTCCCCTTCTTCCTGCAAAAATTCCCGGATTTGTGCCACACCGCCCGCTAAAATCGGCGTAGCCATGCTCGTGCCGTTCATATATGCGTAATGCTCATTGAAACGCTTGTAGAAATTTTTACTCGGTGCCAGAGAAGAGCGCGTGGACAAGATCGCTGTACCAGGTGCGACAATATCAGGCTTCAAACGTCCGTCCTCCGTTAAGCCGCGACTGCTCGATACCCATACGTCGTCCGCTTTATCAGAGCCCTTACCCAAGTTGGGTCGAACATTTTCCGTAGCGCCAACGGCGATGACGTTTTTAGCAGTGGCTGGGCTCCCAATCGTTTTATAGCCTTTCTCGCCATCGTTTCCAGCCGCAATAAGCACCGTCATATCTGGATGCTCCCATAAAAAGCGATCAAACAGAAGCGATGATAGGCTATAAGCTCCCTTATCATTCGTCCCCCATGAATTGGAGTGAATGCGGGCTCCCTCTTCGTATGCTTCCTGCAAAATGGTCTCGACATCCGTGTTGAGCTTCCCTTTTGCGGTCTCGATGGAATGAAAAACGAGCTTCGCTCCCGGTGCTGTTCCTTTATACTGTCCATCTGATGCTTCTCCTGTGCCCACAATGGAACCGCCTACATGTGTGCCATGACCGTGAACATCACTTGCATCATTCGGTCGCCCAATAGAAATGAGTTTCTCAATCTGGCCTTTAAAATCTGGATGCATCGCTTGAAGTTTCCCTGTATCAAGTCCGGTATCGGCGACGCCAACAATTTGTCCCTTGCCTGTGTACCCTGTCGAGGCTAGCTTGTCCGCATGAATGATAGTAGCTGCCACATCGTTGCGCAGCGTGTTTTCTGGCACGGGGACAACTGCAATGACATCTTCTGATTCGATCACTTGTTCAATCGTTTGCTGATCCATCTTCGCGATTGATATATGCGGAGCATCCTCTGGCGATTGAATGTCTCGTATATCTTGATCCTCCGTCAATTCCGTCATCGCTCGATACATGTCCACCCGTTGATTGAAACCGATGACGGCAACCTCGACCCGCTCTCTGTTGCCTCCTTGAAAGCGAACTTCGGACGATACCTTGGACTTCGGTGTAAACGCCAAAACATCTTCGACAAAGGAAAGCTCCTCAACTTCCCTTCTTACCTGTTCATCCTCAATTTTCGCGATGAATGCATAATCCGGTATGTAATCACCAAGCGTGACGCCGATATCTTCCAGTTCTTCTTTCCACTCCTCACGAACAGGACCGGTTAACTGAATAACGACGAGCTCAGACTCTCTCTTTTTCGACGTAAGCTTGTCCAGTGCAAGACCTTTATCCGCTTCGATCTGGATATTTCCCCGACGCTCTCCCTCTTGCTTGGCATCCGCCGGAATGCCCTCCAGTGAAAGCGTCAGAACAAGTGTCGTGCATAAAGCTGCCTGCCATTTTTTTCGCAAACCAAACACCCTTCCCCCATGGCATAATGAATCCATTTCTATCCATTATAAGAGAAAGGGTGAATTCTCAAAAGAGTAAGAAGGCATAGACATGGGACAAAAACTAATTTTTTGTCCCATCCTCTTCTACCGTCCACTGTAATAGGGGTTGAAAATCGGCCCATGCCAACTGCATCAGCATTTCCTGATTCCATTCCTCCTTCGGAATATCCATCAGTCGCACGGCCTGGTTTTGGATCGCCTCTTGCAATAGGTTATGGCTAAAACGGCCGTTGCCATTCAATCGATGATCACTGACTGCTTTATCCAAAGACTGTGAGATCATTTCCAGCACGTTCTTCTCAATGGCATACCCTACGTCACATGCAGCCTGTTCAAGTATGTGCACGAGTTCCTTCACGGTATAGTCGGCGAACGCAATATATTTTTTAAACCGTGACAAGAGTCCGGGGTTGCTCATCAATAATGAATTCATTTCGAGTGGGTAGCCCGCGAGGACCACGACCAGATTCTCTTCGTGCTTGGTCATCTCTTCTACGAGTGTGTCAACCGCTTCCTGCCCAAAATCCCGCTCTCCCCCGCCGAGCAGCGAATACGCCTCATCGATAAACAAGACACCACCCAATGCTTCTCGAACTTTTCTGCGTGTAAGTGCTGCGGTCTGACCGACATACCCCGCTACCAAATCGGCTCTACTCGCTGTAACAAGATGACCGCGTTTCAAATAGCCGATTTCTTGCAAAATCTGTGCATACAACTGGGCAACCGTCGTCTTCCCTGTGCCTGGATTTCCAGTAAAGACGGCATGCAGCTCAATCGGACTTTTCGGCAGACCTCTTGCTGCGCGTTCTTGCTGGACGGACACATACGCCGCGATTTTTTTCAGCTCGGTTTTCACTTGAGCAAGACCAATCAAAGCTTGCAGCCTGGCTTCTGCATTGCTTTCTTTTTGCGGTGGATCAAAGCCACGGACATCCTCTGGTTTCAGAATCGTAAAGTCATCCCATTTCAGTTCCTTACCGTCTGTCTCGCGTCCTTTAGCAAAGATCGCATCGAGCACGATATTTGTAACTGCCCGTGCATTGCCAAATGTCTCGTCTACTTGCGCTTTTTCAATGCGCTGACGCAGCGTAACTTTTGCCGCCTCTGTCAGCGTAAAATCGTTCCGGACAGCTACTTCTTCTGCGATATGCACTAGTTCGTCCGCTTGATAGTCCGGCAGTAAAAAGTGGCCCGTCTCTGGAAAACGGCTATTCAGCCCAGGATTGGCGTACAAAAAATGACGCATTTCTTCCGGATAGCCCGCCAGCATCACAACAAAGCGTCCTGCAAACTCGCCACTCGTCATAGCGGATACAAGCGTGTCAATCGCCACTTGTCCGTAATCACTACCGGAGCTATCTGGGCGCTTCAAGCTGTATGCTTCATCGATAAACAGAACTCCACCGTCTGCCTGCTTGATCGCTTCCATGACGCGCTGCTCTGTCTGTCCCACGTAAGCGCCGACCAATTGCGAACGATCCACCTCGATGAGCTGTCCTTTTGCCAACAACCCGAGCTCCTGATACAGCTTGGCGATTAAGCGAGCCAAAGTCGTCTTCCCTGTGCCTGGGTTCCCCATCAGCACGAGATGAAGGGGGAGCTGGTCTTTCATATGCCAGCCCTTTTCTTCGCGAAGCTGGCGATACTGCAGAAATTGGGCCAACTGCCGAACCCGATGCTTGATCTCGTCCAAGCCGATCAACTTCTCCAATTGCTCTAAAGCACTCAAATCTTGCTGAGGCGCTTTTTCGCGATCTTCTACCCTTTCGTGCCTTTGCGGCAGGAGCTTTTCTTTCTGTTCTTGCTGGTTCGTTAAAGCGCGAATCGTCTCTTGCAATTGGACGAGCATTTCACTGGAGTAAAAGACCCCGGATAAAGACGCTCCATATGCTTGAACACGTTCTTGCAATTGTACTAATAAATTTTGTCGTTCCGTGTATAACAGCACGAGGGCAGCAGCCGTAGCTTCCGCCTCCGAATCGTTCCACTTTTGCGCTGCTAGTAGCGTCACTTCAGTAAGAGAGCGCCACTTCGTGATTTCAGCCAACTCATTGGTTGCCTGTTCTTCCAGCACCTCAACTGTTCTCCTGCGCATGACGACATTATCCGTTTCACGCACGGACTTGAATTCAGTGAGGAAGACATGGGATCGCAACTGTGAAAAGTACAGCTCCAGCTTAACCTCTCCAGCATAGTGATAATCAGGGGCTAGTTGAAGCGCACGATCTACCCATTCAGCCGCAAGCGTATGGCCTCCTGTTTTGTGCATCCGCAAGGCAGACATCCGCGTCAACACCATCGCTTCCATCCAATCAAGCTCTTCGCCTGGATGTTCTTGACGATGCTGTTCGAGCATTTGCAGGAATGTTAGGCATTCGCCTTCGGATAGTGACTGGATACTGGACGGATTTTCGCTAAAACCTGCAATCAGTACCCTCGGGTCCCGTTCTTCTTGATGCTGCATCTTTAGATTGCTCCTCCCGCTCCATTGTTTCATCCCTGTTGTAGCATATTTAGCCGAACATGAAAAGTCTGTCCGAACATTAGAACTCCCCTTGGATGTTCGCTGCGGTTCTTTTCACCATTTGATGTGTGAACAAGGCCGCCAAAGCAATGAGGATACCAGCCATACCAAATTCAAGCCAGACCCCTCCCCATTCTAACAGCATCGCACCTACAACCGGACCCGCAGCCATCCCCGTATAGCGGATGAAATTGTACACACCAATAGACGTTGCACGCTCTTCTTCAAATACTTCGGATAGCAAAATCGTATGTGCAGGCATACCTACACCCAAGGTTAAGGCAAACAGCGTACTTGTTAAGACAAGCAGGAGAAAAGAAACATCAGCCGCAGTCATAAAAAGAAGCATCGCCAAAGCATTCGAACCGGTCGTCACCAGCAATGTTTTACGTGCCCCCCATCGATTTTGCAATACAGCAGACAGCTTGCTACTGATAATAAAGACGACTGACACGAGCAAGAAAACCAATCCGATCATTTCAACGGAGACTGCGTATTGATTCGTCAATTGGACAGGAAGAAACAGCAGAAAGCAATAATAGGCGTACATTTGACTAAAACCGATCAAAATGACAGACGCACCGACTGGGTGGAGCAAAATATAACGGAAAGACCCTAGTGTAAAACCGCCTGATGATGTAGCTTGATTCCTTTTCGTTTCGGGTAACAGTGCAGCATTGATGCCGACGAGAAAGACTGCGCAGATCGCCAAAAACAAAAAGACCGCAGAATGTCCGCCGATGCCGCCAATCCAGCCACCTAACAGTGGACCAAGTGCCGGACTGAGCGCAAGCAGCATCTGATAAGTACCCATCGCAGATGCACGTTGGATTCCTGTAAATAGGTCTCCAATGATCGTTGCGGCTACGATCGGAATGGCAGCAAACCCTGCCCCTTGTAAAGCCCGGAAAAATAATAGCCCATAAATAGAATCAACCAGATAGCATCCAATTGACGCGATCGTATATAGAATCAGGGCAGGTACCATGACACGTTTTCGGCCGAACCGATCGATAAATGGTCCGTAGATGATTTGCATAATCGCCAGCATGACGGTAAAGATTGACACGGTCCAGTTGATCATGGTTGCACTCGTCTGAAACTCTTTTTGCATGGCTGGTAAAATAGGCATGAACAAATTTTGCGCGAACATACCCAGCATAAGCGTTATCCCAAGTAGGTACAGCACTTTTCTTGGATTCATGGTTGCTCTCCTCTTATCTCGTTAATATTGTGTCCTTGGAAACAATTTTTTCAAAAAAAATAATGAACTCCAATTGTATGTTTCCCCTAATCTTCTGTTGCTTCTCTTATGACCTCATCCAAAAAAGCCAATTCAGCGGGGGAATACCTATCCAAGAATCGGTATACGTCATTCTCCAGGCGTTGATGGTAGTGTTCGTGAATCTCGTTAACCATTTCTCCTACTGATGTCAGCCTGAAAAAAACTTCCTTCTGATTGTCTTCGAGCTGATAGCGCTCGAGTAATCCTTTCTTCAAAAGTTTGACTGTTATTTTGGATATCGCACTCTTTGTTACCCCAATATGCTGAGCAATTGTCGTAACATTGACTCGATCCTTCCTCCCTACCTCTTGAAGGACGTGGAGCTCTGTTACGGATAACCTTCCAACTTTATCGTAATCAGGTACGCTGATTCTGATCTGGCGCAATAGCATTTCTTCACGTAGCTTGCTGCGCTCCTCCTGTTTATGTAGAAAGGTGATCCATCGATTCCAAAGCTTCTTTTTAGGGTCCAATGCAGCATCAGCTCCTCATCTATTTCGATATTTGTTTCCACGGAAACAAAATAACCTTACCATGAGATTTCCTTTTGCACAAGAAAAAACCGCAGCCCTGCATTCGCAAGCTGCGTTCCGAGCCCAGTCTCTATCCATTTAGATTGCCCAATTCCTTGTCCGCACTGAAATGAGCACGAGCAGCCTCAAACACTTCACTTTCCGATCCAGCCGAGATTTTGAAACTCGATACCACTTTCTTGCCGCATCGTACTTGTACGTTATACTGTGAATCCCCATCATACGTTGACTCGAAATGATAATCCTCACCATTGACCTGAATGGTTCGTTCCATGGTTACACCTCCTACCTTAGTGTGACCAAGCAACATGGCAATCATCCAATATTTTGTTGCAAAGAAATCGTTTTTCCCGTTGCGGCTGACTCCATGGCCGCTTCGATAATCAAAAGAGCGATAAGCCCATCTTTTCCTGTGACGATTGGCGTTGTTTGATTCTGGATCGCGTCTACAAAGGCATCGATTACCCCACTATTTGTCTGATGATCGTTTGTCTGTATCGCCCCTGTTCGTTCTACTCTTCTTTCGCCCGTAGCTGTTATAACCTCAATATCCTTTTCTGGATCAGCAAAAATCTTCATGACTCCACGCTCGCCGTACAGAATCGTACTGTTGTCCTCCTCACCGTAGTAGCTCCAGCTAAAGGAAGCCGTACCCACCGCACCCGATTTTGTTCGTAAAAGGCAAACCATATGATCGCATACCTCGATTGGTAGGCCTTCCTCGTCTTTTTTGTCCAAAACGGCTGTTAAGGCACTGACCTGCACGATTTCATCCTGAAGCAAATAACGCAGCAGATCTACTTTATGGATGCCCAAGTCTCCGGCAACACCGAGTGCAGAACGATTCTTTTTAAAAAACCATGTGGCGTTTGTTTTGTTGATACTCCAATGCTCAGGCCCTTTATGTCCGAAGCTTGTTTTAAAGGATAGGATGCGCCCCAGCTCACCTGAATCAATGATCTGACGCGCTTTTTGATGGGCGATAACCAGCCGCTGATTGTGATCGATCATAAGAATCGCACCCGTAGCCTCGGCAGCCGCAAGCATAACCTCTGCATTTTCGCTCGTCGTCGCGATTGGCTTTTCACACAAGACATGTTTTCCAGCCAATAATGCCTCAGTGGTGATGATATGGTGCATTTCGTTCGTCGAGCAGTCGCTGATTGCTTGAATCTCAGGATGATGAACGACCTCTTGCCAGCTAGCCACTACCGTGCCCCCATACTTTGCAACCAGCTTCTGCGCACGATCTGGATTCGGGTCAAACACAAGGAAAAGCTCGACATTTGGATGATGGTGATACTCCGGCGCATGCCGTTCGTTTGCAATGGACCCGCAGCCAATAATGCCTACTTTTATGCTCATGATTGCTCCTCCTTTGTGTTGAACACTCTACAGACTCACCTGTCGTAATGTCATTCACTCTATGAAGTTGTTAGAGGGCACAACGCTGGTTCGACAGCGCTGTGCCCTGCTTCCCTTTTTACAAATCAGCGATGCGATGCGCTTTTTTTCGTGCTAATCGCTTTTCACGAATCCCCTCAAAGATCGAATAAAGAACGGGAACCAATACAAGCGTTACGAGCGTGTGAAAAATCAACCCCGCAATTACCCCGGTAGCAAGCGGCGCCTCTAGTTCCGCTCCTTCCGCAACAGCGAGTCCCATCGGCAGCATACCAAGTATCGCTGTCAGCTTAGTCATAATTACCGGACGAACACGATCTCTCGTGCCCTGTACAATCGCTTCTTCCAATTCCATCCCCCGTGAACGGAGCAGATTGATTCTGTCAATTAACAGAATCGCATTCGAAACAACAATTCCTACCAGCATGATGAGCCCAATCATCGCCATCTCACCAAAGGTTCGCTGCGTGACCACGAATCCGAGAATGACTCCCACCAAGGCCATAGGCAATGACAGCATGATAATAAACGGCTGAGATAACCTCCCAAACTGCGCCACCATGATCACATAGATGAGGGAGATTACCACTACCAGGACGATGATTCCTTGCGTAAAGGTGTTATTCTGTTCCTTCAAATCGCCAGCGATCTCGATCTTGTAACCAGCGGGCAATTCCACTGTCCCCAGCTTGTCATTGATTTGTCTGCCCGCCGTACCAATATCCGTACCCAACAGTTCTGCTGATACCGTGATGATTTGTTCTCCTTTTTCATGTTTGATCGTAATCGGAGATTTGCTGAAATGGAAATCAACCAGTTCGTGTAACGGCACCTGTGAGCCTGTTCCGGTTCGGATCATAATCTGCTGGAGTTGGTCAGGATGTGTTACCCAAGTCTCTGGAAATCTGGCCACAATCGAGGTTTCGATCCCATTTTGACTGAGTGTAGATAGGGGCTGCTCCCCAAGCAACATGCTGATTTGGCTGTCCAATGAATCTGAGTCAACCTGTAATTGAGCCATTGCCTCCTGATTCGGTGTCAGCGTTACTTTTTCCTTCCCTCTTTCAAAGTCATTCCGAATATTGACTACACCAGGGATGCTCGCCAGCATTTCTTCTACCTTTGTGGAAATCGTCCGGGAAACCTCCAAATCCTCGCCCGCGACCTGCAACTCAATAGGTGCCGATTTACCTGAGAATCCAAATGTCATACTCGTTTGTTCCACACCGTCAATTGCATTCAAGCGCCCGTTTACTTCTTGCATAAACTCTTCTTTTTCTTGCGTTCGTTGCGACTTGGTCACTAATGAAATATTTAACTCGACTGTCTCTTTCTTTGCCGTAAAAAAGACTTGATTCACGTCGGACAACTCTCTCAACGCTTTTTCCGCTTCAACTGCGACTGTTCGCGCCTGTTCCAAACTAGTGCCATCGGGCATCGTTAGTGTGGCAAAAATTTGATTCTCATTGGCATTCAAGCCATTTCCTATTTTAATCAATGGGAAGAGACTCAAGGCCCCTGCAAACACCCCAAAAGCCACCAGCAATGTGAGAACGCGATGACGAAGGGTTAACAGCAGTAATCGCTGAAAGAGAGAAACAATCCCCGTTTTCCCTTTTTCGCTACGGGGCTGCAACTGTTTATCATGTTGGAGAAAACGCTCGGAAAAAATCGGAACAAACAGAAAAGCTGCAATCGTTGACGCAAGAATCGTAGAGGTAACGGTAAACGCAATGGTATGAAGAATAGGCTTCAGCCACTGTTCAAAATCCGCGACCACAAGCGGTAAAAATACAATAATCAAAGTTAATTGGGATGCAAAAACAGGTGCAATGACTTCTTTTGAGCCCTGAACGATGGCCTGTTTCAACTGCATTCCCTTTTCTCTCAAATGATAAATACTCTCCAGAACAACGATCGCGGCGTCAACAATCAATCCGATTGACAAGCTCAGTGATATCAATACCACCATGTCAATGTTGTATCCGGCAGCTTTTAAAGCGATGAAAGTCATCAGGATGGAGAGAGGCAGCGTCGTTGCAATGACCATCGTCACACGCCAATTTCGCAGGAATACCCAGAGTACGAGGATTGCCAATATTCCCCCGATGACAACATCTCGACTCAAATTGGTGATCGCTTTTTTAATAAAGGAGACGGATTCAAACATGACTCTCAGCTCGTAGTTTCCGCCCCCCTCATCATTGATTTGCCTTACAACTTCTTCGACTTTCTTCTGTGTAGTGATCAGGTCACTCCCCGCAGCCCTCTTTACACTGATTTGCACAAAGAGGTTTCCTTCTGTCATGGAAATAGCGTCCTTCACGCTTCCGCGCAAGTCACTCACCATTGCCAATTGTTCAAGTGCAACCTTGCCCTTCGGTGTCTTGATCAAAATAGCTTTGAATTCTTCTACATTTTTTAAGCTGTTGTCAATCATCACAACGGTGTCGAAACCTGGATTCTCCAATATCCCCACGGCTTTTTTCCAATTGGCACCCTGTAGCTGACCAACAACATCCGCTGCTGTCGTTCGATAGGCAGTAAGCCGTTCAGGACGAAATGTTATCGCAACCTTATTTTCAAAACCGTCCTCGGATACGACCACTTCCTTCACACCCGGGACGGATTCTATTCGATCCTTAATGGTCGTCTTCAGCAAGGTGAGCATGGTCTGTGTATCGGCACCCACCATTGCGTAGTCGATTAAGTCCTCATCACCTAAATTCGTTTGAGTGACGGTTACGGTATCTACTACTTTGGGAAACTCGTTGCGCAGCCGATTCACAATATTTTGTGTCTCTTGCTTGACCTTTTCACCTTCCCCATCCTCTGCAAGGATCGAGATGCCAGAAAACCCCGTCCCTGTCTTCGATGAGAAATTTTTAATCCCAGCCAAAGATTTCAATTCCTGCTCTATTTTTTTCGTGACCTTTTCCACCATCTCTTCAGGCGGCAGTGCTCCTCCTGAAATATTCACTTCAATCCAAGGCAAATTCGTTTTCGGTACAAGCTCCACGTGGAAAGAAAAGAGAGCACCGATTCCGGTAAGCACGATGAGGAATGTGCACAAATAGAGGATCACTTTTCGTTTCAGCAAAAAGAGAATGACCTTGTCCATCGGTTACTCCCCTTTCACCTTAACGACTTCTCCTTCGGCATAGTACGTTATGCCGGAGATCAGAATTTGATTGCCTGACTGTAGACCCGATAAAATCTCAACGTTATTTCCAAAAATTTGCCCCACTTCCACGTCGCGTCTCTTGATCACATCATTCTCGACAACCATGACGAAGCGCTGTGTTTCTTTAATGCCCACACTTTGGACGGGAACGAGCACTCCGTTCACTTTGCGCGACATCTCTACAGTCGCGACCATGCCCTCAATCAACTTGTTGTCATTATTGGAAACAGCTAACTCTACAAGATACTTTCCCGTTTCCTGGTTAAGTACAGGCGAGATAAATGTAATGGTCCCTGTACTTTTGCCCTTTCCCTCTACTGCCACAGGCACCGTGTCCCCTTGTTTGTAATTTTCCATCACATCCAATGGGACATCGACCTTCAGCTTCACTTCCGAGCTATCAACCAGGTGAATGATACTTTCACCTGGTTGGGCAAGACTGCCTGCCTTTTGGGTCACATCAATGACCGTACCACTAAATGGCGCAATGAGTTGCGTTTCTTGAAGGGTTTTCTTTGCGAGCTCTACTTCACTGGCCGCTTGTTTCAAATCGGCATCGGCACTGGCAATCTCGTTGACTTCCGCACCCTTTAGCAGCTTATCCAACGTAATTCGCGCCTCTTGTAGTGAAATCTCGATTTGCTCTTTTTCCGACTGCGCACTATCCAGCTCACTCTGCGAAATAGCGCCGCCCTTAAACAGCTCCTGGGCCGTCTCCCATTTCCGTTGCGCATCCTTCATGCGCTTTTCCTGGCTATCCACTGCCAAGCGCTGCTTGCTGATGAGATCGGCGCTCGCTCCTTGCAACGTTTTTGAACGCAACGCAGATGCACTTTGAACCTGACTTTGTGCCGCTTCCAGCCCTTTTTGATAATAGTTCGTATTTAATGAACTTAATACCTGGCCCTGTGTCACCTTTGCCCCTTTTGTTACGTTCATTCGTTCAATCGTACCAGAAGCTCCAAAGGCTAGATGGCTCTCCTGTTTGTATTCAACGAAAGCAGTAAGTGGTATCGGCAAGGAATCCGTCTGTTTTACGGTGTGCACCTGCACGATCTTTTGTTTGGTTTGCTCCGTTTCCTGTTTCGTTTCCACTCCACATCCCGTGATGAACATCAGTACAACGGTCAAAACGACATAGCGCATACTCTTCACGTAGAGTCCTCCAGTAGTTTTGTCATTGTCTTTTTGAATGAAACTGACATCATATTTTCTCTCTCTATCTTGACCTTGCTCAAGCAGACTTGTCTGTAGCTACCACCTGCTCTTCTTTTTTCTTAAAGTATTGACTCACTTGCTTGTTCAGATGAGCGATCAAGGCGATCACAAAAATGACGGCACCTGAGGCCAACAAGAGATACGGCCAATAAACGGCCTCCAGTAAAATACCGTACAACCAGATCCCAAACGGTACGGCCACACCGGTAAAAGTGCCGACCACTCCAAACATACTGGCACGCAAATGCTCAGGTGTGTTCAATTGAACAAAGGTAAAGATCGGAATGTTCCCCATGGAGTTGAAGATCGCGGAGACTGATAAAATTCCGACAAACACGCCCGTAATGATCCACGAGGCGTTACTCGTTTCCGGAACAAAAATCGGAAAGATCCACGTCATCAAGAGAATCCCTTGCACTTGAATCAGAAGGAAGATTTTATTCTCAACGTATTTGCTCACCTTTTTCATAGAGACAATAGCCGCTCCGATAATGATCCCGATAAACCAGGAGGACTGAATAAAGGAGAATTGCTCCACCGATAATTTTTCGGCTTGATAGGCAATATGCAGCAGCCCCACATACATGAGCGGAGGGAAAATAAAGTTGAGCACAAGGAAAATCAGGAACAAGTACTTGATGACGACCTGTTCACGGATATATTGGAAGACTTCCTTGATTGTTTCTGTATAGCTTTGCGTTGTCTCCTGTACTGCCTCGGTCTTGCGGAAACGGAGGAACATCTGCAAGATCCCTGCTCCGATAAAAGAAAGACCATCTATCAGCAAAATCATTTCCATCCCCAGCAAGCCGTAGGCCACCGCCCCTACCAAAGGACCCGCTACATTAAGGATGGCGCTGATCGCTTGGTAAATTGAGTTCATACTACCTACTCTTTCCTCATTTACCAGCTCAGGAATCGATGCTTGTAAAGCGAGATACGTAAAAGCCTGAATGGTACTGATCAAAAAGGCGTATCCGACAAATAGCCATAGATTCGTAGGAAACTGAAGGAAAAACAGTAAAAACAGGAGAACTAGCGCACCACTAAGCAGTTCGGTGACAACCATGATTGTTTTCTTGTTGTGTCTATCAATATAGGCGCCTGCAAAAATATTAATCAGCACCCCTGGCAAGTACGAAAAGCCCAAAACAGTTGCAAATGCAGCGGAAGAACCCGTCATATCCGCAATGTACAGGGCAAGAGCAAATTTGTAGACACCACTACCTAATTCTGTAATGAAACGAGTAAAAGAAAAGAGAAAAATATTTAAACCGTATGATTGTTTGCCCATCTTAACCTCCCTGAATAGTAATCCCTCTAGCTGACGCACTATGTCGGCCAGATGATCCCGCTACACCCCACGGACAATAAACCCGGAATAGAGCGGAATCCATCTGCCGATTGTCAATACGATGCCTAGGCCTCTCTTAGCGTATGACTAGAGGCATTCCTATCAATTTTTTCGCTTCCTCTTCCAAGATCACTCGTAGCTTCCTTTCATCCTCGCGATATGGCAGCGCCATAAAAATAGTCATTTTGCCCATGGATGTATAGGAAGCCTCAAAGAGAATACGCTTCTTTCCTTTTATAAACAGGTAATCGTATTCACTTGGTTGATGACTCTTGTTCTGCTCACCCAGAAAGTTGCAAATAATAGGTGTCATCTGCATGGATCGGATGAGTGAGTGATGGGAAAGAGGATAATTTTGTGTTACGTCAGGATTTTGCACGAGATTGGCGAAATGGATGTTCCTATCCTTTGCGAGATCCAACCGAACCTTCACATACGCTTCCAACTCATTCAGACTCCATGCCGGATCAATATGAAGCGGAATATGATCGATACACTCGCCAAGCACATCGAAGAAATGGTTCCCCATAAAGGATCTGCCAAAGTTCATGAGAAGAACGGGTGCCTTGTGGACTCCATAACTTCTTTCACAAAATCTGGCCAGAAGAGCAATCGGAATCCGGGCATTTTCTGTCTCCTGCGGGTTGTCCATATCTAGTTCGCAGGTAACAATCGTGTAGCCGTCCAAAGTGGATGAAGATGGAAGCTGTCTTTCAATGGACAAAAGACTATTCTCAAATGCGTGAAGGTCAAATTCCTCCATAATCTGCTGATCTTCGATTCCGACTGGACCCTTCGTAATTTGTCGGACAAAGTCCCAATACGTATTCCGATCATTCTCCGAGAGGTCTGAGTCATTCTCCAAAGCTTCGTAATACAGGTTCATGTCGTTTTGCAGGACCTCGCTGCTAATTAAATCAAAAATGAGATGCGACGCCGGGAATATAAACGAATACTCTTTCTCGCTTTCTTTCAGCAAGATTACTTTGTATGACAAAGAGCTGATCGAATCATGCTGCTTGTAAAAATATTCGCTCTGTAAAAGATGGCGCACCGCTTCTTTTCTTTCTTGCGAATCGCCCGATACATCAACAACAGGGAGGTGAATTTCACTAGGGCAAGGATATTCTTTCCAATATGGCTCTTCTTCCTCAAAATCCAACGTGCAACGCAGTAAATGATGCCGCTCTAAGATGGTAAGAAAGGCTTTTTCCAACGTCTTAGGATCGATCATCCGCTCAAAGTGAATCACCGTTCCAGAAATGTCCTTTTCCTGTACATGATAGCGCTGTGAAGGTGACAGCGGCCGTCTGATAAAGGTCTGCTGATTGACGATTGCCTCCGAATAACGAAGGAGCTTCGTATCGAGGTCGTTGACGAGGCACTCCTGCCATGACAGGGTATCTTTCTCATCAAGCGTAGCCTTTTGGAAATGATTCTTCTCTTTCTCCCATGCTTTTTGGGAGAGATCCAGATATTGAATAGCGTGCGGCTGAATCGAAGGATCACAAGACCTACGCAATAAGGACAGGATTTCTTGGTGTTTGCCCTGCGCATTTTCCTCCACGTACAGAACAGCTCGGTGCTTGCTGCCGAACGGTACCTCTACATAGTTGCTTCGTACTTGAAAATGGGCGTAGATCAAGGTTTCCAGCTCTTTTTTATCTTGCGCTTTTGTGGTGCGAATCCGGTTTACTGTATCTACATATCCAGCTAGCGCTCTGACTGTATCGTATTGGAAGATCGTTTGAATCTTCACTTCAATGCCTTCCTTATACAGACGCGCTACCAGTTGGATCGCTTTGAGAGAATGCCCGCCCAGATCATAAAAATGGTCATCCACACTGATTTCCTGTAGGTCGAGCACTTCTTTCCAGATTTCCGCCAGCTTCATCTCCTGTTCTGTAACAGGGGGATTCAGTTGCTTACTCGCCTCCCGGATCATGACAGGCTCAGGTAATGCCCTCCGATCTATTTTTCCATTCGGTGTTACAGGCATTCTCTCAAGGACGTGGATATACGTAGGTACCATATAAGCTGGAAGGGTAGCCAAAAGCTCCTGACGCAAATCTCTGTTCCACTCAGGCTGCTCCCAGACCAGATAAGCGATCAGGCAGGCATCTCCTCCCTGCTCTTTTTTGGCCAGCACGACTGCTTCCTTCACTCCTGCCTGTGATTGGATCACGTTTTCAACCTCATCAAGCTCGATACGGAAACCGCGTATCTTGACCTGGTTGTCCATTCGCCCCAAATATTCCAAACTTCCATCCGCAAGCCATTTCACCATATCTCCCGTCTTGTAGAGCCTCGAACCGGAAAGAAACGGATCTGCCACAAATTTCTCGTTCGTCAATTCCTCACGATTGATGTAGCCATCAGCGACGCTAATGCCCGCGATAGCTAGCTCACCAGGAATTCCCTGGGGCTGCAAATGACCATGCGGATCGAGCACGTATACGTTTGTGTTGGCAATGGGCTTTCCGATCGGTACTTGCTGCGGCAGCTCCTCTTGCCCTTCATACGTCCAAGTCGTCGCACAAATGGTTGTTTCGGTTGGACCATATGCGTTGATGTATCGGCAATGCGCGCTCCATTTATGGACGAGCTCCCAGTTTGTTGCGGAGCCTGCGGTGATTAACGTTTGCAGTTTCGGGAAATTTTCCGGCTCCAAATACGTCACAAAAGTAGGCGGGAGCGTCGCAACTGTTACTTCATGTCGCAGCAGATACTCACTGAAAGTCTGGGAATCGAGTACGACATCCTTTGAAACCACAACCAGTCTCGCCCCTGTCAATACCCCCATCGTAAACTCCCAGACAGAGGCATCAAACGAGATACTGGCAAACTGCAACACTTTGTCATGCTGGGAAATACCGAGATCGTTGATGAAAAACTGCTGGAGGTTGGCAATTCCGATGTGGTGCAGCCTTACCCCCTTTGGCTTCCCCGTTGACCCGGATGTATAAATAACGTAGGCCAGATCACTGGAACGATGAAGGGTCTGTACATCAGATGTAACGCCGTTGTATACGCTCCGATCATCAAGATTGATCAACATTGCTGCTGGAAGAATACGCTCTGCATACGCCACAGTCGGATCATGGATCAAAACAATGTTTGCCCCGCTATCTTCGATCATATAGCTGATCCGTTCGCTCGGATGGTCTGTGCTAATTGGGAGAAAGGCACCGCCCGCTTTCAAAACGGCCAAGATGGCAAGGCTGTAAGCGGTAGAGCGCTCCACCATCACACCAACAATGCTGCCCGGTTTTACCCCTTTCTCACGCAGCATGTGGGCCAGCGCATCGGATTTGTCATCTAATTCCTGATACGTGTAGGTGCCTTCCTGATCGACCACGGCAATGTGATGTGGTCCCTTTTTGACCTGTTCCTTAAATAGCTGGTCGATGGTTTGACTTTGATCAACCAGCATCTCCGTATCATTCCATTGTTGCAGAATAAGGGCCTGCTCCTCGTCCGTGACCATTTGCATGTTTGCAAGCGGCTGGTCGGGATTGCGGACGACACTTTGAATCAACTGATTCAAATGCGCTCGGACTTTTTGCAGATAAGCATCGCTGTAAGCAAGTGCATTATAGATAAAGTGAATTTCTAATTCCTTTCCGGGAATAATGCACAAGTTGAAGTCGTAGCTGGTTTGCTCATATCCTTGGACGTCCGTGATTCCGAATAAACCGCCTTTTCCATCTTCGTCGAATGCCTCCTCCTTCAATGGATAGTTTTCAAAGACCATGAGATGCTGAATCAGGTTTTGTTTTAATGCGGTTTCGGACTGAATATCCGCCAGAGACAAGTATTGGTAGCTGCTTGTGGCTGTGAAGAATTGTTGCACCTGCCCGAGCAACTCCGAAAATGTCTGTTTGCCTTCACTGCGAATTCGCATTGGGATCGTATTGACAAACAATCCAACCATTTCTTCTACGCCAATGAGCTCGGAGGGACGTCCCGAAACGACGGAGCCGAAGACAACGTCTTTGGCATAATTGTATCGTTGCAGCAACAATCCCCAGAGGGAATGAAAGACGATACTCAGTGTCACATCATTTGATCTCGCTATCTGCTCCAAACGGGCAGTCGTTTCCTGATCAATGCGAAACACGATCGATTCTCGTTGGTACCCGTTACCGGTTGAAAGATATTCAACCGGTAACGGAGATTGCTGATCAAATCCATCCAAGCTATCTCGCCAAAACGAGAGTCCCTCTTGTTTGTTTTGCTTGCCAAGCCAGGTGACATAGCTACTGAACGAATACGGTGGAGCAAGCTCAGCCTTCTTATTTTGAAGATAAGAGTGATAGATATGGAAAAAGTCTTTTGCGACAATCCCCAAGCACCAGCCGTCCATAATAATATGGTGGAAACTCCACACCATCTTGAATTTTGATTCACTCAATTTCATAACGGTAATCCGAAACAACAGATCTTTTTCCAGATCAAATCTATTGCTCCGATCCCTTACAAGAAATTGCTCCACAAATGCTTCTTGTTCATCCTGAGTCAGGTCAGAGATGTCCTCAATCTGAATAGCTGCCTCTCTTTGCTTCAACACGATTTGCAGAGGCTTTTTACTTTCTTTATAGTGAAAGACTGTTCGCAGGATATCGAATCTTTCGACGAGGTCGCGAAAGCTCTGATCAAGGAGATCAAGCCGCAACGACTCCTCCATCGTAATCACCGTTTGTTCGAAGTGAACCTCTGATTCAGGATGAAGGATAAAGTGATACAGCATGCCTTCTTGCATAGGTGTCAAGCGGTATATATTTTTAATCTGAACACCATTCAAACCTCATCACCATCTATCATTGAATTTTTTCACCCAGCAGTTGGGAAAGATGATCTAATTCCTCAATGGACAGCTCATCGTATGTAAAATCTGTTGGGCTTTGCTCGACTGACTCTTTCGATAAGCAGTGCGTAATGATTTCTACGATCTTATCTCGGTAGGCATCCACGAGGCGCTGAATGGTTCCTTCTTCAAACTCTTCACGATGATACGTAAAAGTAAGTGTCAGCTTGCGATTCACGACCATTCCATTCACATCAAGCGCAAAGGATCGAATGGCGGTCGGACTGATTTCTCGGCCCGGAGAAAGGGAGGAAGTCGTCATGCTTCCTGACTCCAAGTCCGTATCGAACTGGCCCAAGTAGTTAAAACTGATCTCGGGCTTTACCTGGAACGTTAACGGAACATCGGTTTGTTTCGCAGACAGATACTGTAAAATGCTGTACCCAATGCCCTTGTTTGGCACACGTCGCAGGCTATCTTTCACCATTTTGATTTGGTAGCCTAAAGATTCCGATCGGCTCATATCCAGTACGAATGGATACTGGGCTGTAAACCATCCGACAGTGCGTGAAATATCGATGCCCTTCACGATCTCTTCTCTGCCATGTCCCTCCAGATTGACGAGCACATGATCTATCCCCGCCCACTCTTTTACCGTCAAGCCTAACGCCGTAAGCAACAAATCATTCACTTCCGTGTTATACGCCTGGTGGCTCTGCTTCAGCAGCTTTTCTGTGTAGGCTTCATCCAGCTCGATGGTGACATCTGTTGTATCTTGCATAAGCGGTGCCCCAATCGTTTCCGCCTTTGCCAGAGGAGAGAATGGCATTTCCTCGACCTGTTTCCAATATCCGATTTCCTGCTGAATCTCGCTTCCCTGTGCATATTTTTGCAATTCTTCTGACCAATTTTGATAGGAATCGGTTTTCATAGGCAATGCAGGCTCTTCTTTCTTCAGTAACGAGTCATACACCGTATGGAAATCTTCCAGAAGAATCCGCCATGAGACACCATCGACAACGAGATGATGAATCACGATTAACAAGTGATCTCCTGCATCTGTTCGGAAAAGGCCGAGATTTACCAACGCAGTATCCGTCAAATCGATCCCTTCCTGTATGAGCTGCGCCGCTTGCTCCATTTCCGCTACACTTTGAGCCGGGAACTCCCTAATCGTAATGGGAACCATGCATTCGTCCAGTTCCCGATGTTCCTGAACAATGCCTGACTCATTCATTTGGAATTTCATTCGCAAAGCATCATGATGCTCAAACAGCTTCATAAATGCTTGTTGAACCAGCTCTGGATCAAAGCCAGCTTCGCTGAATAACATGACAGATTGATTGTAGTGATGAGGGTTCTGATGGTTTTGTTCAAAGAAGTTCATCTGGATCGGTGTCAACGCTACTGCCCCTAGTACAGGTCCTTGCTCAATCTGTCTGGTCAGCGTCTGGAGATATTTTGCTGCACTGCGAATACGCGGGTTTTGGAACAAGTCTTTCAATCGGAGCTCATATCCATGACTCCTCAATCTCGCTATCATCTGAAGAGCTTTAATGGAGTCTCCCCCAAGCTCAAAGAAGTTGTGGGTCACACTTACTTGCGCAAGCCCCAGTACATCCTTCCAGATGGTGACCATGATTTGTTCCTGTTCATCGGACGGCTCGACGATGTGTTCCTCCACCAAGAGAGAGCGATCAGGAAGGGGGAGTTTTTTCCGATCCACTTTTCCAACAGCGGTAATCGGCATAGCGTCTAGTCGAACGAAGAAAGACGGGATCATGTAATCGGGCAAATCTTTAGCGAGCAAGTCCCTCCACTCGTCAGCGGCAAGCTCATGCTCTGATACAATATACGCGCATAAGTACTTGCTTCCATTTTCTTCTTCTCTGGCGATAACGATTGCTTCTTTTACCTGTTCCAGCAAAAGCAGCTTGCTTTCGATTTCCCCTGGCTCGATTCGATATCCCCTGATTTTGATCTGGAAATCCCTTCTGCCCAGAAAATGGATGTTTCCATCAGGTAAATAGACAGCCAAATCCCCTGTCTTATACATTTTTTCATAGCCCGGTTCCGCGTATGGATTATCAACAAAGCTCTGTCTCGTTAGCTCCTCGTTATGCAAGTAACCTAGTCCAAGCGGCATGCCTGAGATGTAGATTTCTCCAGGGACACCTATCGGCACTCGCTTTCCGTACGCATCGAGCAGAAGGATTTTCGTGTTGAATATCGGTTTTCCAATCGGGATGCGATCTTCTTCTCCCGTAATTTGATAGGCAATGCATCCGATACTTGCTTCTGTCGGGCCATACAAATTCGTCGGTGATACATACTGGAATATTTTCAGAAATTTGGAAACCGCAGACGGAACGATTTCCTCGCCGCCGATAATGATCTTCTTGAGCGATTGTAATTTGCCCTGCAGTTCGAGATTTTCTGCTAACTGATTTACGATCACATTAAAGACGGATGGGACGAAATCCGTTAAGGTAATTTGTTCGTCTTCTATGATTCCAGCCATGTAATCAGCCGAGACAGTCATCCCCGTAGTAGGCAAGACCGTTTTTCCGCCATTGGTCAGTGGCCAGAAGAATTGCCAAATGGCACTGTCATAGACGTGATTGGTGGTCTGAAGGACAGATTGGGCTGCATCTTGGCCAAAATAATCATCCATCCAGTTAAAGCGGTTGACGATCCCTCTATGCGGTACAACGACTCCTTTTGGTTTGCCTGTTGAGCCAGAAGTAAAAATGACATAGATGGGGTCTTCCGGCGATACGGACAGATTAGGATTTTCCGCTTCCGTTGTCAGGTGTCCCAGATCAATCGCAACCAATTTCGCTCCCAAATCCGTTTCCGTAAAGGTATGGTCAGATTCTACGAATACGAACTCGCTACCCAGCTCGGCAATAACAGACTGGAGTCGATCGACAGGCCACTGAATGTCCAATGGTGAAAACGCAGCTCCCGTCTTCATTACACCCAATAACGATATGACCAATTCCAGACTTCTTTCCATAAGGACAGGTACATACTTGCCTTTTCCTATACCGCGTTTCAGCAGATCAGAAGCAACTGCATTGGCTTTCTCGTTTAATTGTTGGTACGTGATTGTCGAGCCGTGATAGGAAACGGCAATTCGATTTGGATAAAGTCTGGCTGATTCCTCGATGGCAACATGGATCGGTTGTACCACAGAATACTCTCGCTTCGTATCATTACTGAGCTTCTCCAAAAACTGCACTTCTTCTGGAGACATGAGCTCAATCTCACCCACAAGAATATCCATGTTCGCAGCTACCTGCCGCAGTACGTTGGTAAAATGGTTGATAAAACGCTCCATCGTTTCAGACTTAAATAGACTGGTGCTATATTCGCACTCCACAAAAAAGCTTTCATCTCTCGTCTCGACATTCATGACGATGTCTAACTTGGATATTTTCGTTTGGAATGGATAAAGCCTGACCTCTACCTTGTTCCACTCAAATGCCGTATCTTCCACATTGTCATAGGAGAACATGGTGTCAAATAATGGATTCCTGCTAGGGTCGCGTCGAACCTGAAGCTTTTCTACCAAGTCTTCCAATGGATAATCCTGATGTTCAAACGCCAGTAGTGACTTCTCACTTAGCTCTTGGACAAACTCGCGGAACGTTTTAGTGCCTGCTGGATAATTTCGCAGGGCAAGCGTATTTACAAACATCCCCACTACATTTTGAACATCGGTGTGGTTACGTCCTGCCACTGGGGTTCCTACGACAATGTCCTCTTGCCCTGAATATTTGGACAGCAACACGTTGTACGCCGCCAATAGAATGGAAAAGACCGTTACGTTTGCTTCCTTCGCCAAATCGTGCAATCTGCGGGATACATCCGCCTCAATCTTGCTTTCGACCGTCCCCCCTTCAAAGCTTTGAAACTGCGGTCGCTGATAGTCCGTAGGCAGATTCATGACAGGTAGTTCCCCACTGAATTCATCTATCCAGAATTTCTCCTGCCTATGCGACTGACCCGTCGTCTTGATCTGTTTCAACCAAGCGGAATAATCCTTGTACTGTACGGTGAGTGGTTCTGGATTCCGCCCGTTATACAGATGATTCAACTCATCAATCACAATGCTCACCGATGTTCCATCTGCTATGATGTGATGCATGTCAATCAGGAGCAAATGCTTGTCCTCCACCAGTTTGACCAGCTTGACACGCAATAATGGAGCCAGGCTCAGTTCGAATGGTTGAATGAACGCCCGTATGAGATTTTCTATCCTCTCAGGGCTGTCCTCTGTGTGAGCCTGATCGATAGCAAAACGGACAGAGTCGTGGACAAATTGTTTCGGCTCACCATTTACGTAGTCGAAGGACGTACGGAACGCCTCATGCCTTTGGATGAGAGACTGGAATGCGTTTTCCAATGCCGCAACATCCAGCTTCCCGGAAAGAATCAAAGCGCCTGCCATGTTATAGGCCACACTCGTTTCATCGAGTGATTGAACGGTAAAAATCCTTTTTTGCGAAGGAGAAAGCTCATAATGCTCTTGTTTTCCAACCACCTGAATCAAAGGCTTTTCGGCCTGTGTCGATTCAGAAATGACGTGGGCAAAGCTTCTGACGGTAGGATTTTGGAAAACGGCTCGCAGTGGAATTTCTACCCGCCACTCCTTGTTCACTTTGGCAAGCAGAATGGCGGCATGCAGCGAATGCCCACCAATTTCAAAGAACCGATCCAGAGCACCGACTCGCTCGATACCCAAGACCTCTTGCCATATTCCTGCAAGTTTTCTTTCATTTTCCGTCGCAGGCTCTACGTATTCCTCGGATATCAGCTTAGAAAGGTCGGGGGTTGGCAAAGCATTACGATCGATTTTGCCGTTTGGCGTCACAGGCAGCTCTGCCAATTGGATGATGAAGGTCGGCACCATAAATTCAGGCAGGGAATCGGCTAAAAATGCCTTGATTTCAGACGTACTTACTCCCTCATCCGTCGTGTAATACGCGCACAATACAACGGATTCATCTCCCTTTGTCTTCGGAAGCACAATGGCATTGCGAACCTTTTCATGCCGTAACAGCTGATTTTCGACTTCGCCCAGCTCCACACGGTATCCACGAATCTTCAATTGATAGTCCGAGCGACCAACAAACTCCATGTTTCCATCTGCCATCCAGCGCACAATATCGCCGGTCTTATACATGGTCTCACCAGGACGGAAAGGATTTTGAATGAAGCGCTCACGGGTTAATTCCTCACGGTTCAGATAACCCCGCGCAACACCCGCTCCCCCGATATATAGTTCTCCGTACACGCCCACCGGCTGTGGCCTCAATTGAGAATCCAACACATAAAATTCTGTGTTTTGCAGCGGTTTTCCGATCGGAACGTTTCCGGTTGTCATTTCGGTATCGCCAGCCATTTCGAAGTAGCTGGAATCAATAGCCGCCTCCGTGACTCCATAGCTATTGATGATTTTGATCTGCCCGAAACGCTCGACCAACCGGACAAACGCTTCACTTTGGCATGTATCCGAACCAAGAATCAGCAGTTTCAGATGAGTGAGCGGCAATCCATTTTGATAAATGTACTCCATAAAAGGAAGAACAAGGGCAGGTGTCGATTCAAACAAGGAAATTTCATACCGGGTCAACCACTGGTAAAGAGCTGGAAGATCAATCCTTACATCACTAGGACAAATCACCAAATGTCCACCATGCAGCAAGGCCCTGCACAAATCCCCTGCAAACACGTCAAAGGAGAAACTCGCCATCTGCAAAAGCTTCACATTCATCTGTTCAAGTTCGTACTCATAGCGCCATGTATTGGCTACACTCACCAGATTGCGATGCTCGATCATGACCCCTTTGGGTTTACCTGTCGTGCCGGATGTATAGATGATATAAGCGAGATCGCTCGGTTCGGAGATGGCATCGAGATTGGACGAATCCTCCCTGTAACTGGCCTCTGCGTCCAGATCGATAATGGCGCCGCTGAAGTCTATTCCGCTCTGTCCATTTTGATTAACCAGCATGACCTTTGCTTGACTGTCTTCCAGCATGAACGAAATGCGGTCCTTCGGATACTGAGGATCAATCGGAACATAGGCTCCACCCGCCTTCATGACAGCCAGAACAGCGATGACCATGTTAATCGAGCGTTCCGCCAAAATCGCAACGGAGCTGTTTGGTTTTACGCCCTGATCACGCAGCGTTCGGGCCAAGCGGTTTGCTTTCGCATTCAGTTCCTGATAGCTGATCTGCTCTTCCCCGTAAGAAACTGCTACTTGCTCTGCATGGCGTATTGCTTCTGCCTCAAACCATTCATAGAACGTCGGATAGAGAGGAGCGGGTATTTGCTTTCTTGCTTGATTAAAGTCGGAAACAACCTGCTTGACGTCCTCGCTGGACAAGTACTCCAAATCAGCTAGGCAACTCTCATTAGACTTCACAATGGAGTGAAGGATCTTGGCAAAATGATTGGCCATTCGCTCAACTGTATCGCGTTTAAACAGGTGAGTGCTGTAATCAAATTGGCAAGTGAGCGTTGTTCCATCGTCATGGACATCAAGACTGAGATCAAAGAGAGACACGCCTTTTGGATATTCATACATCGTGACTTTGAAATCATCTGAGGTCACGTCGTCAAAGGATTCATAATGATAATCAAACATGGTATCAAAGAGAGGATTGCGGCTTAAATCTTTGTTTAGTTGCAGATCATCAACCAGTTTTTCAAACGGATACTCCTGGTTTTCAAAGGCACGTAATGCTTGATATTTCACTTCTTTCAGGAAATCCGTAAAGGTCTTGCTTCCTGTCGGATAGTTTCGGATGGCCAATGTATTTACAAACATGCCCATCATTCGTTCCAAATCAGGATGTTGTCTTCCCGCCACAGCAGAACCGACAATCAGATCCTCCTGCCCGGTGTATCGGTAAAGCATAACATTGTAAGCAGCAAGCAATACCATGTACAAGGTCGTGTCAGTTTCCCTAGCCAATTGGAGCAACTGCTTCCTGACTTCCTCACCGATCCCCATCGTCAAGCGGTCACCTTCAAAGGATTGAACCGGCGGTCTTTGGTAATCGATGGGAAGCTTCAATACCGGAAGTTCTCCTTGGCTAAATTGCTCAAGCCAGTACTCCTTTTGAGCCAAGAGCTGTTCTGACTGCTCCCTCTCTTGCTCCCATGCCACGAAATCTTTATACGTCACGCCGAGTTCAGGCAGTGATTCTCCTCTATACGTATGGAGCAGTTCACGGATAAACAGGGATACCGAATAGCCATCCGAAATAATGTGATGCATGTCCACAGCTACAATGAAGCGTCTGGCTGACACTTGGAAGATTTTCGCCCGAATAAGCGGTGCTTTGCTGAGATCAAATGGCTGGATAAAGGTGCGAATCGCCTCATTTACATCTTCTTCAGCCAATTGTTCGACCTCTATATCCACTGGCAGATCGTCATGTAAAACTTGCACGACTTCATTATCTCTGATCACAAAGTTGGTTCGGAAAGACTCGTGCCTTTGTACAACCTGTTGCAAAGAGTGAATCAGACGATCAAGTTCCAGTTCCCCATCCAATTGTAAGTAGCCGGACAGGTTATAGGCGGTTCCTCCATCCAGTCCTTGGAGGATATACATTCTTTTCTGAGCCGAAGAAGATTTATAGTATGGCTGCAATTCGCATGAGCGAATGGGTGTAAAAGCTTGATGCTTGGAAGAGTCTACATATTTGGCTAATTCACGTATCGTCTGCGATTGAAAAATTTGATGCAAAGGAATTTGCACGTGGCATTCCTTGTAGATTCTGCTGAGCATGACAGTTGCTTGTAAGGAGTTCCCGCCTTGTTCAAAAAAATTATCATCCAGATACATCGGGGAGCTTCCCAAGATTTCCTGCCAAATGACTCTGATGGCCTCTTCGGTTGCCGTTCCAGCCGACTCTACTTCTCTGCCGCTCATACTTTTTTTCCCTGCAAGCCGATCGAATGAATGGATAATGTGGATTTCTCCATTTCCTAGCGGAACAGCAGATTTCGTAGTTCGCTGCCACTGAGACGGGTCTTCATGCGCGAATCCCCCATCTGCCAGATACACCTGTCCAACTGCACCCATAGGAGCCAATTGCTGATACTGATCCAGGACATAAAGGGAAGCTCGTCCTACTCGATCATCTGGCATATCCTGCAAAAGTTCTGTCCAATCCGCTGCATATTTGCCCAGGTTGCCACTGGATTCACGTATCATTCTTTCCATCTCGTTGGGCTGTAAAAGCGATAGTGCACGAATTTTTTCCTGATCGTCTTCTGCAATACGATGCAAAAGATTGGCAAAGTAGACACCCCACTGGCGAAGAATCTCCGTGGTTACTACCCCGCTTCGTGCATCCACATCAACCACAAGCTCTCCGCCCACTTCTGTCACGTTTACAAAAAGATCGTACTTGCTGTAAATGATCCGATTGGGCAACAGCGTAGCCTTCATTTGAGCGAAAGTCAGGTTGTGAAGCGGTCGATCCATATTGAACAACACCGAAAGCTCCGGCAAGTTCTGATGCGGCAAATTCTCAGCTAATGCTGCAAAGGAGTAGGCTTGATGCTTTTCCATCTCCGCAACCGCCTGTTTCACCCGGGACAAATAATCCGCAGCCGTATCATTGCCGTCAATCTCCGTGCAAACCGGCAACAGATTGACGCAGTTTCCGATCAAGGACATTTTGCCGATATGAGATTGACCCGCAGTAGGAATCGCAACCACCATTTTTCTATTGCCAAGAATACGATGAAGGAAGATGTTAAAAGAAGCGAGCAAGGTAATAAACAGACTGTTCTTGTTTTGAATGCTTCTTTTTCTTGCCTTCCTTGTGATGTTACTGTCGATCTTGAAGGTAATACGCTCGCCTGTAAAAGATGGTTTTCCCGTTTCTCGTTGCCCTAAAGGAAAAACGAGCTTGGGGATAGGATCTGCGAATTTTTCGTTCCAGTACGTGAGCGCGTCCTGAAACGCTGGATTTTGCATCTGATCTTCTTGCCAGTTTCGGTAAGCAGAAAACGGTGTAGAAGGCTCGAGCGATATTGGTCGTTTCTGTATAAGGGCCGAGTAGATATCATCCAGCTCTTTGATAAAAACAGCCATGGACCACCCATCCGCAATCATGTGATGGAAAGTGTAGGACGTCAGGAATTTGTCGGAAGCCAGCTTGATGACACTTACCCGATACAGGGGGTCCTCAGAAGACAGTTCAAATGGTGTGCCTGTTTGTTCATCCAATAGCTGATTCTTTTTTTCTTCCTGTTCCTGGGATGAAAGGTGGCTCAAATCCACGAATCGAACACGTATGTCCCTCTTGGGTAGTACCACCTGATACTCTCCGTTGGAATCAATGATGGTTCGCAATGCTTCATGGCGATCCACCATGGCTTGGACTGCCTGCTCAAACACAGGGATATCAAGCTCACCCTCGACTTGAAGGGAGGCGGTCTCGTTAAAAGCGGCTGATGCTTCCACGCGATATTTGGCTGCAAACCACATTTGCTTCTGTTCAGGGCTAAGAGGGAGCTTCAGTTGTTCCCCCGCCCTTTCCAGAAGCGTTGCCTCTGGCTTTAGCCCATCCCGTCTCGTAAAGTTTGTCATTTCGACGACTTGATTTTGTTTCCGGCCTCCATTTGGAGAAGTTGGGGGTGGCTCCGGCAAAAAGCCTCCTCGACGCAGATCATCAATACTTTCCTTCACCGCTTGGATCAGTTTCTCGATATCCTCATCGGAATGAGCAGTGGAAAGGAAGCAATTTCTGCCCTCCCATATATAAATGCCCTTGCTGATCAAATGATAGAAGAACAATTCTATATCGGTAAACGATACGAAGCGGAACAAGGAACCGCAATTGATCATTTGGATTGGAATCTGCTCGTTCTTAAAATACGCGTTAAGCGTATCTACCAAGTAGAGGGTCTTTTGAGTCAACGCTTCCTGAAGCTTCGGACCCTGTTCCTTCAAATATTCCAGCGTAGCGATCGCGGCATGCATCGTCAGTGGATGCGTGCAAAACGTTCCGCCCACAAACGTCTTTTTCTCCGCATTTACCGGGTAAGAATGATCTCCAAAATTCCAGGTCCCCCCGTCTACTGCATCCATGAACGCAGCTTTCCCGGCTACAACACCGATCGGCATGCCACCACCCGGAACTTTTCCATACGTAACGAGGTCTGCTTCTATTCCATACCACGCCTGTGCGCCACCAAGATGTATGCGGAATCCCGTAATGATCTCGTCAAAAATAAGGGCAGTGCCTGATTGGCTTGTAATCTCTCTGACTTCCTTCAAGAATTCCACTGGCTGCAGATCTGGACGGCGGCTTTGAACGGGCTCGACTAATACTGCGGCCAGTTCATGTGCATGTTTTTTGATCAGCTCGATTGATTTTGGATGGTTGTAGTTTAAGACCAGCACGTCATCCACTGTATGCTGGGTAATACCTGGTGCCATCGGTACGGCCTTCCCGTCCTGAGACTCAGGATCAGCAACAGTCAGAATGCCGTCAAATGTACCGTGATAGGAGCCGGAAAATAATGCGATTTTCGAACGGCCTGTAACAGCTCTGGCCAAACGCAGTGCCACCATTACTGCCTCTGTCCCCGAATTGTAAAAGGCGACACGCTCTACTCCGGTTAGCTCACTGATTAATTCCGCTACCCTTCCAGCTACATCCGACATAGGACCCAGCGGAGGCAGATCAGATTGAATCTGCTCCTCCAGCTTTTTCATAATAAATGCGGGATTATGACCGAGCAGGTTTACCCCGAAACCCATCGTCAGATCGACATATTCATTCCCATCCAGATCCCACATTTTTGAACCAACTGATGCTTGCGTAATGATCGGATAGACCATTTCCTTCCAATACGAACGGAATCCAGACACATTACGATTGTTGGCATGAACAAATCGGTGCTCTTGCGTATACTTCTTGGAGTGCTTTGTCTTTTCCGTATAGCGTTGAATGAATGCGTTCAGATACTCTCTTTGCTGCGATGTAAAATTGCCTCGTTCACCGATCATCAGTGGCTGATACGGTATAAATGGCTTCTGGCGTTCCTCTTCATTCCCCTTCACCGTGACCGGTGGTTTTGCCTCAGGTTTCTTGCTCTCGGGAGCAACAGGCGCAAATTCAGCGATTTGTTTTGGTACATAGCTTTGTTCCTGATTCAACAGCTCCAATTGCTTTTGTAACAACGTTGCCATTTGGTTTTGGTGTTCAGACAAGAGCGAAATCTGCTTTTCAATGATCGTTTCCACCGCCCCAGTGCTTCTTGAGACTGGCATCTTCATGGTTTGTTCGCTCGGCTTTAATTGTTGAACACTCTGAACTTCATTTCGTTCCGACACTACGTTTGCTTTCGGTTGCTCGATTGCCATCCATTCCATTTGTTTGGCAGAAGCAACAGCCGGGCTACTGGATAGCTCAAGAGCAATGTGCGCTGCTAGCTTATCCACGCTGGTAATGGTTTCGAACAACTCTTGAGCCGGAATGACCACTCCAAACTTTTCCTGAATTTCTCGATTGATTTGTACGAGCATAATAGAATCCAAGCCTAGCTCCAGAAAATGAAGGGATGGGTCAATTTCTTCTACAGCAAAACCTGAAGCATGATGAACCAACTCTTTCAGAACTTTTACGATTGGCGCAGTTCCTATCTCTGACACAGTAGCACCTCTATTTTCGCTAATAGTATTCGTCTGTTCTGGAATGATACTGATCACATCATCTGTAATCCAAGAGCGATGCTGGTCGAAAGGATAGACTGGCAGTGGCATTTTTCTTCTCTTTTTGCCATCGCTGTAGAACGCATCCCAGTCAACCGTAGCTCCCTGTACATACAAGTCGCATAATGTCGTTGCATACGAATACTTCATCTCTGTACTCGCCGTGTGGTACTTTTCCTGCACATCCCGAGCGGATTGACTCAACAGATGAACGGTTTCTTCTGGAATGCGCTTTTTACCAGGTGCGTAGACAAAAACATCTCGATCATTTTCAAGCCGAACCGCCAATCGGTCGAGCTTTTGTTCGAAATCACTGCGACTATGCAAAATGAGCGCAATGCGATAGGGAAACGTTTCTCTCCCGGTATTTGCTGTATAGCACAAATCAGACAGAGAAAGCGGTCCGCTGGAAGAAAGAAACTCCCGGTATTTTTGAATCAGACGTTGAAGGGCTGACTCGGATTTGGTCGACAAGGTAAACACTTGCACCTCGTCTGAGACTGTCATCTCCGTTTCATTAACGGGCACATACTCTTCCAAGATAACGTGGCTATTGGTCCCGCTAAACCCAAACGAGCTAACCCCGCATCTCCGCGGGTGTCCATCTGTTTCCCATTTTTCCAGTCTGTTTTGCGCATAGACTGGCGACTTTTCAAATGCAAAATTCCGATTCGGTTTCTGGAAATGGACGAGGGCCGGTAGCTCTTTGTGCTTTAACTGCAAAGCAGCCTTAATCAAGCCAGCAATTCCCGCTGCTTCATATAAATGTCCAATATTCGCTTTGACAGTGCCGATTCCACAAAACTGTTTCTTCTGTGTATATTGTCGGAATGCTCTCTGAATTCCATCCAGCTCAACAGGGTCCCCCAGCTTTGTGCCCGTTCCATGCGCCTCTATATAGCTAATCGTTTCAGGGTCGACTTGCGCATCCTCCCAAGCGTCTACGATCAATTCTGCCTGGGCCTGTGAGTTCGGTGCGGTAATCCCGACTGTAACGCCGTCTTGATTAACAGCGCTTCCCTTAATCACAGCATAGATGTGATCCCCGTCCTCGATGGCTTTGTCCAAAGGTTTTAACAGAACACTAGCTACGCCTTCCCCCCAACCTGTTCCATCAGATTGATCGTCAAACGCCCTTGAACGGTTGTCAGAGGATTCCATTCCAATTCCAGCCTTCAACGCCAGCAGGATGGTTTTGACTCCACCTGCCAATGCCATCTCACAATCACCATTTTGGATAGCTTTGCACGCCATATGAACCGCAACCAAGGAAGAAGAGCAGGCTGTATCCACGGTAACAGCAGGGCCACGCAAATCAAGCAAGTGCGAAATGCGGCTTGCAATAATGGAAGGAAGGTTGCCTACTGCATAAGAGGGTAAATCCTTGGGACTTACCACTGACAAAAGGCGTTCGTAATCGTATCCTAACTTGGAGAAGCCGACATACACCCCTACTTTTTCCCCTGAAAGCTTGTGCCCGCCATAACCAGCATCCTCTAGCGTATTCCAGGCATTTTCAAGGAACAGCCTTTGGTTGGGGTCCATTAGCTTCGCTTCTTTCGGGGTGATCGAGAAGAAAGAATAGTCAAATTTATCAATCTCGTCTAAATAACCACCCTCCACAAGGTCAGAATTGCCCTGCTCGCCTCTTACCAGCGATACATATTGTTCGGCATCCTTTCGTCTCTGACCATGAAGCTCGTGAATGCAATCCTTTCCTCCCCGGATGTTTTGCCAAAATTGATCCAGATCCTGAGCCTGCGGGAACTTACAAGAAATCCCGATAATCGCGATATCCTTTTGCTTCTGTTGGCCCGTATCTGTCTCTTTTAGGCGATCAGTCGCTAGATCGTCGTGGAAGAGACTGCGAGAAAGCTTGGAGATCGTTGGATAGGCAAACAAATCTGTTACGGACAACGTAATCCCCATCTCTTCTTCTATCCGCCCTGCTAACTGGGTCAACTGCATCGAGGACACGCCTACGTCAAAATAACTGTCGTTTGGTCCCAATCTGTCTGATTGAAGCACCTCGCGGCAAATGGCAAGCAGTTGTTTTTCTACTTCTTCACGTAACTGAGGTGATTGATCGGTTCCCACCTCTTCTACCTGTTCGGTGATTCGGCGTTGCATTTCCTCGGAAACCTCGCGAAATGCTCCCGACTGATACTCCCTAGCCACTCTATATCGTTCGACTTTTCCACTCGTTGTTTTGGGGATGCGCTGAATCGGCAAGACCTCGCTTATTCTCCATCCGGTTCGCTCGTTCAAATGCGTTTTCACTTTCTTAGAGAGAGCAATGAACTCGTCTACACTTTTCCGATGAAGGATAAACACAAGAATGTCTTCTTCTTTGCTTTTCTCGTTGAATACCCCGCAAGCAACGACCTTCCCTAGCTCGACTCCTTCGACTTCTTCAGCAATCCGCTCAATATCATGCGGATAAACGTTTTGACCATTCACGAAGATGATGTCTTTTTCACGCCCCGTAATGACAAGACGTTCGTTTCGCATAAAACCCAGATCCCCTGTTCTGAGCCATCCATCAGCCGTCATTACATTTGCAGTGGCAGTAGGGTTGTTGTAGTATCCAGTGGTTACATTCTTCCCTCTAATCTGGATATGGCCAACCGTATCGCTTGGCAGCTCGTGATCCTCGTCATCACATATTCTTACCTCGCAAAAATCAATGGGGTAACCGACTTCTACTAGGGTGAGCGCTTCTGGATTTGTTTGATCCGTCATCTTGATTGGCTTTCCTATCTGGATAAACCTACGATCCAGAGAAATCGTTGTAAAATGCAAGTTTTGATCAGGTATCGATACTCCCACGGAGGCTTCAGCCAATCCATAGCATGGGACCATGCTTGTTTTCTTCAATCCATAAGGGCTCATCTGATCCAAAAAATGATGGATCAATTCTGAAGCAATGGGTTCTGCACCATTTAGAATCGCACGAAGCGTAGACAAATCCCACTCTTCTGCCACTTCTGGTTTAAACCTAGACAACACATATTTATACCCAAAGTTCGGAGAAGAAGTAATTGTCGCCTTGTGCTCGCTTGCTTTCTTCAGCCATAGCGTAGGTCGCCTGATAAACAGTGAGGTATGAATAAAATAATGCTGAACTCCTGCGTACAACGGGGCTAAATGGAACGCGATCATCCCCATGTCATGAGTTAAGGGCATCCAGCTTAGAAATGAGTCAGACTCAGTCGTTTCAAGTCTGTTATTAATCGCAATCACATTATGGACAAGGTTTTCATGCGTCAGGGTAACCCCTTTTGGATCCCCCGTAGACCCAGATGAAAATTGAATAAAGGCCACATGATCAGCAGTAGGATAATAGATTGTGCCCTTCTCTTCTGTTTTCACGGTCTCATCAAGCAGGAAGGACTTCGACTTCAACGATTCCATTTCCGTCAGGTAGTTGTGTTTCCTAAAGAAATCCTCCAGTCGTTTCCAGACACTATCCGTTGTAATGAGATACGGATTGATTAATGTCCGCCAAACCTTTAACAGCTTAAGACGATGCTCTTCGTTATCCCCTACAGAGATAGGAACAGCAATCATTCCACCGAGTAAGCATCCCCAAAAAAGGCAGACAAAAGTTCGAAGATTACTATCTTCAATTTGAAAAACGACCTCATCACCAGGCTTGATTCCACTTTTTTGGAGGATAAATAAATAGCCAAGAGCTTCTTCATACAATTCTTTATAGGAAACAAACACCTCATTCTGGTCTCCCAAAATGAAGGTAACGCCTTTTTGGTCCTCGTTCTTCCACAATTCCAGCGCTTCTACTAATGTCTGAACAAAATGCAAAGCGTTGTTCCTCCCTTGTCCCGTGTTTGATAGTTTCTAGCCGTGTCTGGTGAGCATAACCACTCCAAATGCTCCCTCTTGCTCCCCACGTGTATACAAGAGAAGTGAATTTCCCCAAGCCGTCACTCGCTGGTATCCGATATAAGCAAACAATTATTTCATTCAGAATATTAGGAACTTTTACCCGGAAACCTTATCCACTCACCCGGAAGACAAAGCTCAGCCCATTCTTTTTCTTTCCACACTTTGGAATGTAGCTACCAGATTCACGACTTACTTTTATTCCCTTTTATTGATTTTTCTTGAAGTATGAAGCAGTAAGAAACCATCGCCAGAATGAGATGGGTGATTCTTACCTTTTGCCAGGAATGAATGTATCGATTCATTGATTTTTTAAAATGGCTGGTTCTTTTGTCTTCTCTAGCAGTGGAATAAGGGCGACGGTTAGAGTAACAGTCACATTACAGCGACTATGGCAGGGGAAATTGGTCATTGATTTGCAAGTATTCACGTGGGCTAATATGATGGTAAACAATAAGAATATGAGTGAGTTGGGAATATTTTACTATCCCAAATATTAGAAGACAAGCCTTAAATTATTAATTTTTGCAATTTATTTAAATAAAAATTCATTACAATATTACTCTGAACTTATCTTGACGCTTACCAAAAAGGCTTTCAGCCGCTCTTTGCAAAAAGTGGTGAAAGCCTTTCGTTCTTGTTCTATTACTCTACCGAATAAACCTTTCGGCTGGGCAGCTCCAAGCAATGTAGACGGCCACCGTATACGGCACCTCCGTCAATGCCGATGATTTTATTTTCACCGTAAAATACATCAGGTTTACCGTGTAAATAACTGGTCGGCGTATGGCCAAAAACAACAGTTTTCTCACCCTGGTAGCCTTTATGGAACTCATCACGTATCCACATCAGCAGGTACGGGTCAGTCTCTGCAAGCGGAGTCTCGGGATGTACACCCCCGTGAACAAAAATATACTCATCGGTTTCATAATAGCAGTCCAAGCCAGCCAAAAATTCCAGATGCTCTTTGACTGAAGAGGTGATTTCCAAGGCCTCCGGTGCGCCAGACTCCGTATCTGCTGCGGCATGACCATAGCTCGCCAACGTCTTTTGTGCGCCGTTTCGGAACCATCGTTCGATAAAGACAGGGTCTTGCTCGAATGATTTAACCATCATATGATCATGGTTGCCCATCAACACGATTGCCCCTTCAGCATGGAGCTGTTTCACCTTGTCGACGACTCCCTTCGACTCTGGTCCACGGTCTACATAATCACCTAGCAGGATCAATTGATCGTTTTGTGGATCGTACTGAACTTGCTCCATCAACGATTCCAGTTTCTCCAATTCCCCATGAATATCGCTGATTGCCAACAATCTTTTCATCCTACACCCTTCTTTCGCTCGTCTGCGACTTCTCTTTCGTTACTGTCATGTCTCCCTATTGTACGCCCCCTTACACCTGATTGCCAGCATGTCTGTTCCTCGAAAGCTTGCAAACGCGAAAAAAGCCCAGACCCAAAATCTTATCAGGTCAAGGCTATTCCACTTCTCCATGCTTATTTACTCGGCATCTCATTCCAGAACGTAATCTCCTCTACATCCAGGCGAGTAGTCGGATGACCAGGCTCTGCCGCTTTGCCGACTGCAATCAACATGACCGTTTCATATTGATCCGGGATTTGGAAAGCTTCCTTGAATTTCTCGCTGTTATAGCCTCCCATTGGCACCGTGTCATACCCTCTTGCCTTGGCTACGAGCATCAATTGCATCGAGACGAGACCTCCGTCTACCAAAGCAATTTCCTTGATGATTGCTCGATCCCGATTCTCATAACGCTTGTTGATATTGTCGATGAGTGTAGCTTTTACTTCCTCTGTCAAGTAGCCTGCTTCTACCGCTTTTTTGTAAATGCTCCCAGCTTGTTTGTAGCCCTCATAATCAGCCAAGACTGCAATGATCGCCGCAGCTTCTACCACCTGCTTTTGGTTAAATGCGATGGGGAGCAGCTTCTCTTTCAATGGCTGTTCATCGATAATCAAAAACCGCCATGGCTGGAGGTTAGAGCTGGAAGGTGCCAAGGTTGCTTCTTTCAGCATTTCCTTGAGTTCATCCCGCGAGATTTTTGCTGTTGGATCGTAATGACGTACGGAACGACGCTCCCGAATGACGTCCATAAAAGCCTTTTGATCGATGACTTTTTCCATGATTCCATCCTCCAGTTGTAAGGTTGCCAATTCAGTAAGTAACTAACTTTATTACACAACAACTCGTGTTCAAACTGTATCACATATTCCGATTTGCTGGCAATCTTTTTGTATGCAAAAAACGCTTTGGCTAAACGGCTCACATCCTGTCATGAATGCAAGTGCGTCACCAAAGCGTTTATTTGTTAAACCGGAGAAAAAGCGGATAGAACGGCTGGCTGTCTCACGGTGTCTCCATTCGGGAGCTCGACAACAAGATAGCCACTTCCCTCGTCCGCAGCTACTTCCCATCTCAATGAAAAAGCTTTGCGGCTAAATGCATCCTCTTCGTCCAAACAACCGAGCATGGTCTTTAATGTGTCTGACGTAATCGGCACAGGCACACTTGCTCCTTGCTCTTGTGGAAGAGAGAGCAGTTTCGGCGCGTCTTCGAAATATTGCACAGTGTCGAGGAGCAGAGAAACCTGCTGCCAGCTCAGCGGTGAAACAAAGGCTTCAAACGCCATCTATTCATCATTCCTTTTATTCACGATGATTTCCATCGAACAGGCTAGCCTGGACAGTAGGCGTTTACTGTTGTCCTGCTGTGCCAGCTCCGTCTCCTGAGCTCTTTGCGGTCGCTTCGTCCTTCGGTTCATCTGTCGGCAAAACGGTTTCAAAAGCAACTGCTTTTACCCCACCCTCCACCAGATGTCGGCCGATGCCACCTTGCTCGTTGACGATCACTTGCTCTGTCTCAACAAGGGTCCATTCGTTCTGCGACGTCCAGGCATAAACGGTTTCCTCGATGAACATCGCAACAAGCTCATGCGGATTATTTTTTCGTTTACGAATCAACTGTACGCCTTTGCCTGCGCGAGCCTGGAGTGGGATCGCAGCAATGGCTGTACGTTTTACAACCCCTTCAGCCGTCAACAAGCTAAAGGCACGAGAATCGACTTCCTCAATCGGAAGCATCATGATGACATCGTCGCCAGGAGCAAGTGCGATTGCTTTTACCCCGCTCGACGCTCTACCCGTTGCGCTGACTTCACTGCGCTGGAATCGAATGCCCATTCCATCCTTCGTAGCACCGAGTATCGCCCCGGCTTCGTCCGCCACAAATACATTCACAAACTCGTCATTGTCTGCTTTCAGCTTCGCAGCTACCAAAGCACTAGAACGATTCGTTTCGTATTCGGACAACGCCGTCTTTTTCATCAAACCATTTTTACTTACATGGTATACATACAACGGTTGTTTGAAGTTTTCTACGATCGTAAAACCAACGATCCGCTGATTCTTCTCCAACGGGATGATGTTGACGAGGGCGGAACCGATATCCTTCCATTTATCGTCCGGGAAGGCGTTGACCAGTGTGGCGAAGTATTTACCATCTTGAGTAAAGAAGAGAGCTGTGTGGGACGTATTCGTCTCCATGAAATAACGGACACGGTCCCCTTCTTTTACCCCACATGTCTCCAACGTTCCCCCCACTGATTTGAAGGAGCGCGGGCTCGTCCGCTTGATATATCCTTCGTTTGTGAGGGTTACGATGCAATCCTCTGCATTGATTTGCATCGCGATATCGATTTTGATTTCCTCGATTTCGCCCTGGATTTCTGTCAGGCGCTCTTCGGCGTATTTTTTCTTGATCTCGTTCAGCTCGCCTGTAATGACTTGAATCAGCTTTTTCTCGCTTGCCAAAATCGATTTCAATTCCTCGATTTCCTTTGCCAACGTAGCCAATTCTTTTTCCAACTTAACGATATCCAAACGTGTCAAAGAAGCGAGCTGAATGCTCAAGATCGCATCTGCTTGGTTTTCCGTAAAGCCGTATTTCTCCATGATGTTTTTCTTGGCATCTGCACGGTCTTCCGAATCCATAATCGTATCAACGATTTGACGCAAAATGGACTTGGCGCGAATCAAGCCTTCCACAATATGCTCGCGGTTTTGCTTACGATTCAGATCATATTGGCAGCGATTCGTGACGACCTCTTTTTGGTGATCGATGTAAGCTCCCAGCAAAGCCTTGAGTCCCATCTGACGGATGGTTCCCTCATGAATCACGTTCATGTTGTAATTGTAATAGATTTGCAGATCCGTATTTTTGTACAGGTAGTTGAGAATCGCCTGCTCATCCGCTTCCTTGCGGATATCCACGACGATACGGACTTTTTTCTGCTCGGCCTCTTTCCGACCGGTTTCATCGCGAACCGCCAGTGCCCCCTCGATTTTGCGCTCCATTACGAGCTCATCGATTTGGCCGACGAGCTTCGACTTGACCACTTCGTATGGGATTTCGGAAATGACGATTTTTTTGATCTTCCCGCCTTTTGGCTCCTCTACATGGGTCTTCCCGCGAATGATGAATTGACCACGGCCTGTCTCAAACGCCTTGCGAATTCCGGACAGCCCCTGAACAATACCGCCTGTCGGAAAATCTGGACCTTTGACGTGCTGCATCAGCTCATCCAGCGAGATATTCGGGTTCTTCATTTGGGCAACAGCCGCATCAATGACTTCGCCCAAATTGTGAGTAGGGATGTCCGTTGCAAAACCAACCGCGATCCCAGCAGCACCATTCACGAGAAGATTAGGAAATCGTGAAGGCAATACTGCCGGTTGTTGAGCCGAGTTGTCGTAGTTCGGGATAAATGTAACCGTATCCTTTTCAATGTCTCGCAAAAGCTCATTGGCCAATGCCGACAATCTGGATTCGGTATAACGCATAGCGGCTGGTGGGTCTGCGTCCAAGCTACCAAAGTTTCCGTGTCCTTGGATGAGCACCTGCCGCATTTTCCACCATTGCGCCATCCGTACCATCGTTTCGTAAATCGCCGAGTCACCGTGCGGGTGAAAGGTACCCATCACGTACCCGACCGTTTTCGCTGATTTCCGGTATGGTTTATCGTTCGTGTTGCCTTCTTGGTACATGGCATACAAAATACGGCGCTGTACCGGCTTTAGTCCATCACGAGCATCTGGGATCGCGCGTGAGAGAATAACGAGGTTGGCATAGTCCCCGAAGCGCTTTCCCATAATCTCCGCGAAGCTCTGATTAATAATTTGATTGGACAACATGCTTATTCATCCTCCCCCACTTCAAAGGTGACGTGGTTCTCGATCCACTCACGCCGTGGTGGGACTTTGTCACCCATCAAAACGGTTACCAGCTTCTCACAGTGAGCGAGGTCTTCCAGTTCAACCTTAATGAGCTTGCGCGTCTCAGGGTCCATGGTTGTTTCCCAGAGCTGATCGGCGTTCATCTCACCCAAACCTTTATAGCGCTGCACTTCAGCACCGCGTCCAGCCTTTTTCAACGCCTGTTCCAGCTCGTAATCGCTCCAACAGTAGATCGCCTCAGTCTGCTTGCCCTTGCTCTGCCTTTTCACCTGATACAAAGGCGGTTGAGCAATATACAAGTGACCAGCTGCAATCATCTGGCGCATGTAGCGGAAGAAGAAGGTCAGCAGCAGCGTTTGAATATGTGAGCCGTCAACGTCCGCGTCAGACATGATGATCACTTTGTCAAATGCACAGTTTTCGATGGAAAACTCTTCGCCAATATCGGTTTCAAGCACCTCTAGGATCGTGCGGAACTCTTCATTCGCCAATACCTCGGAAAGCTTTGCTTTTTCCGTGTTCAACGGCTTCCCGCGCAGGCTAAACAAAGCTTGGAACTCTGAATTACGCGCCTGTTTTGCAGAGCCACCTGCGGAATCCCCTTCGACGAGGAAGAGCTCATTGCGCTTGGAGTCTCTGTATTGCGGCGGAGTAAACTTTTCCGAAATCGATTTGCGCTTTTTGGTGGTTTTGCCTTTCTTGTCGCCGCGCAGGGCTTCGCGTTGTTTGCGCAGCTCTTCACGAATCTCAGCAGAACGCAACGCCTTGTCAATCAGCAGCTTGCCTATTTCCGGATTTTCCTCGAGGAAGAAGCCTAGCTTTTCGGAAACAATCTGTTCTACGATTGCCCGTGCTTCTTCGTTCCCCAGCTTGTCTTTTGTTTGGGACTCAAACTGGACGTCAGCCATTTGCAATGACAATACACCGAGGAAACCTTCCCGCAAATCGTTTCCAGTCAAGTTCGGGTCCTTTTCTTTCAAGTACCCTTTTTTCCGGGCAAATTCGTTAAAAATCCGGGTCGTACCGTTGCGGAAGCCTGTGACATGAGTTCCGCCGTCCGTTGTTACAATCGAGTTGACATAGGACACCAGTGTCTCTGCATAGCCGTCATTGTACTGAAAAGCCAGCTCGACGTAGATATTGTCCTTTTCCCCTTCAAAGTAAACGATCGGATGGAGCGTATTTTTCCCCTCGTTCAAGTACGATACATATGATTTCAAGCCATCTTCGAAGTAAAACTCTTCCCGTTTCTTTTCAGGTCCACGCTCGTCTATTAAAACCATGCGCAGCTTTTTCAGAAGGAATGCCGTCTCACGAAAACGATCACGAATCGTCTCATAGTCAAAGCGAGCATTGCCAAACACCGCGTCATCCGGCAGAAAACGAACCGTTGTTCCTGTACGTTTGGTGGTCCCTGTGATTTCAAGACCAGTAACCGGTTTACCAACATGCTCAGTTCCATTTGCATCCACAACATATTCAAAGCGCTGCTTATGAATTTTGCCTTCCCGGTGGATTTCGACCTCAAGCCATTGGGACAAGGCCACAACGACACTGGAGCCTACCCCGTGCAAGCCACCACTTTTTTTATATCCGCCACCGCCAAATTTACCACCGGCGTGGAGCGTCGTAAAAATAACTTCTGGTACAGGTCGGCCAGTCTTGTGCATACCCGTTGGAATTCCGCGTCCATGGTCTTCCACACTGACACTGCCATCCTTGTACAAAGTGACGATGATGCTATCGTTAACGCCGGCAAGGGCCTCGTCTTTGGCGTTATCTACAATTTCCCACAGCAGATGATGCAAGCCACGCGAGCCCGTGGAGCCTATGTACATTCCAGGCCGCTTTCGAACGGCAATCAAGCCTTCTAAGACCTGAATATCTTCTTCTGTATACGTTAGTGTTTGCTGTGTTTCTGTTTCCTTCAATCGCGCTCTCCCCTCTACTCTTCGGACACGTAGAAAAACGATCATGCCTTTTTTACTGATGGCTAGGGTCGTATTCACCTTTTTTGAAAAACGCCGAGATGATTCAACCCCCATGAGAGGAACGTTTTCCTAATAAAAGCGAACACTTAATCGCTATTGTACCGTATGGTTCCCATAGTATTCAACGCCAGTAGCAAAATGGGGCAAAAAAGCCACCTCGCCCCTAGCGAGATGGCCGATTCTTCTCAGTATTCCTCGTTTCTCATTTCGTTCTGTACATGACATGCATATTCCATCAATTAGTGTAGCACTAATGGTGAAGATTGGTCAAAACGAAAAACCAAAACATCTGTTTCCCTTTCTCTATTTCTTCCCCCATCATCGTAAATCCTGCTACGATCATGGAAAATATGTCAATTGTTCTTACATAGCGTTATCAGTTTGCCTCAGGTATTTCCATTCATCCGCCCTTTGGCTATGGGCATCCTAGTAAGGCATCGATTCCTGAGGCCAAAAAGGGGGGAATACTTTTGATCAGTGCTACCAAGCCGTTTGTCAAATTCCATAAGTATGATGCTGAGCTAGCTTCTGATGTTCATGCGTTAAATGCTGCCGGATACAACAGTGATGACATCTGGGTTTTGAAATGGAATCCTGATAAAAATCACTCGAATCAACGAAACAATTTTTATAAATACAGTACCCACTTTGAAAGTGCCGTCGGTCACATTGACAGCATGGCGCATTTCTTTGACAATGGCGGTAAAGAACTCCGTACCCGTCTCGAAAAGCTGGGTCTTACCAAAGACGAGTGCTCGGCATTGGTTCGGGAACTGCAAGACACGGACTATACATGCCTTCTCGTTGTACGAGACCTTAAGGATAACATTATTAAAATGAATGACTGATAGACCGCATGAAAAAGCCACTGCTTGGGTTCTAACGCCAGCAGTGGCTTGTTTCCTTTATAGCGGGATTACTTGTCTTCTTTAATGAGTTCGATGCCTTCCAGCACTTCGTTCAGCTTCGCGTAAACAGTGCTCTCCTCGTCCTCTTCCAATGGTACCATTTCGCCGCCGTCCACTTGGAAAACGAAGATATCCACTTCTTCATCTTCTTCGCTTTCTTCATCTTCCACAGCTTCAGCCAAGGCAATATATTCTTTACCGTTCAGGTCGAACATAGCCAATACTTCGAAATCCCCCAACGGTTCACCGTTTTCATCGTCCAATGTAATGATATCGCCCAATTCGAGGTCTTTGTTCTCTTCTGTCAATGTGTTCACGTCCTTATGCTGATATTCGTAATCTGTTCCATCATACCGTTTTTTTCCGGGAGAAGCAAACAGGCGAATAACTCTGTGCTTCCCCTGTCCATGAAAAACAACCTACCACGTTAGGCAGGTTGTTAGCTGATTACTCACTATACTCTTGAAGAACACCTTTTTCAAGCAAAAATGCTTCTTCTGCCTGAAGAATAGTCACGATCGCTTCGCGTTTGACATACATTCCAGCAGATGCCAGACGGCTCTCAATCGCACGAAGCAATTCTTCAAAATCAATGATCTGCACATCTTGATCGCTCACAAAAAAAACCTCCCTTTTCCCATACACCTTTTTCATTGTACACGAACAGGTCGTTTCTTCCAACTCCACCATTTTCGGCGGATTGGTTTTAACAAATAAGCGCTCCAGATGACGAGTACAAAGGAAAGAACCACGTACACACATGAGAAAAACAACCACGGTGCAAAACTAATGTCATTGGATTGATCGAAGGACTCGCCTAAAATGTCCAACAACACGATAATAGGGTTCGTCCCTGCCAGCATCTGCAACTCATACATGTTCCAAACATTCGAATTGATGTATCGTTCTGGATATGTCTGTTGCAAGGACTCACCGATAAAAAAGAACAGCAAGCCAGTACCTACCACAAAAAAGAAGGCAATGCCGTATGTGGTAACTGTCGAGATCGACGTTCGTTTAATCCAGGTGGAGCAGAACAACCCCAACGACCCGAGAAAAAACATATTCACCGCGAGAAATAGGACGAGCTGGGCCATTTGTTCCGGGGAGACACTTCCGTACAGCATCACGATACTGTACAAAGGCATCGAGGCAATCAAAAGCAGCGTGGAGAACGCCAAAGACGTAATGAGCTTGCTCAAAATAATCGTGCGCGTCGACAACTGGGTCGTCAGCAAAATAGGCAAGGTCTGGCGTTCTCTCTCTCCACTGATCGCTCCAGCAGTCAAAGCAGGTGCAACAAAGCAAACCATCGCATAGTGTATCCCCGCGGAAATCAGAAACAGATCCCGGTTATCCCCTAACGATTCGGCCTTTAAGGGGTCCATGAGCAAAAAGCCCATCGGTATCCCCCCCATGACAACCAAGTAAACCACTAAAATAAGCATGGTCTTTCTTGAGCGGAATCTGTCCCGCATTTCTTTTACTAAAAGAGGATTGAACAAGAAGTCGCTCACTCCATACCGACTCCTTCCGTTATCGCTAAGAAGACGTCTTCTAAATCTTTCTTGGAATCGCCATAGTAGACGACTGCGACCTGCTCATCCAGCAGTTCTTGAAGCAATTCAGCTTTTTGTTGCTCCGTCCCTTGAAAGTAGAAGCGAAAGCCTCCCATATAGTCTGTCAATTGATGGACATGCGGAGAGCTCGCTAATAGAAGTCCGGCTTTGTCCAAATTCCGCAGGGCTCTCAGTTGCATCCGGCTTTGTCCTGTGTCCCGGTTGCTGACCTCATGCACAGAACCATACGCAATTAATCTTCCTTTTTCAATGACACCAATATCATCACACAGCTCAGCTAGCTCCGGCAAAACATGGGAGCTGATAATAATTGTCTTGCCCATTTCGCGCAGTTGCTTCATAATTTCGCGCAATTCGATACGAGCTCGCGGGTCCAGTCCTGACGCGGGTTCATCCAAAATCAGCACGGCCGGATCATGTACGAGACAACGCGCTAATCCCAGACGCTGTTGCATGCCTCGAGACAAAGAATCCACAAAAGCGTCTGCTTTGTGAGACAAATTCACTAACTCCAAAAGATCACCGACGAGTGCCCGTCTTTTGGAAGCAGGAATTTTGTACGCCCCGGCATAAAACTCCAAATACTCCACCGCTGTCAAATTGTCATATACGCCGAAAAAATCGGGCATGTAGCCAACAGACTGACGTACACTCGCAGGATCTTTTCGTACATTGTAGCCACAGACAAAGGCTTCCCCTTCACTCTGTTCCAGAAGGGTAGACAAGATGAGCATCGTAGTAGATTTACCGGCCCCATTTGGACCAATGAAACCGAACACCTTACCTCGCTCGATGGAAAGGTTCAAATCCGTCAATGCTTGCAAATTGCCGTATCTTTTTCCTAAATGAACGGTTTCGATTACCATTTCCGCACCCCCTCTACCTGGAAAATTGGCTCTGGTAGAGCTAATCGCGACGTTCCATTATGGGAAAAACGAAGCAATACTGTTTGATTTGGCGTCAAAACTTGCTGGAGTTCATTATCGAGGACAAGTCTCGTCCCGCGCTCAACAGGTATCCATCTACCGCTCTTTTGGTGGAAGTATTCGATCCGGAAAGGCTTGAATGAGCTGTGATTCAACGGAACCGTTATTCGCTTCATATGGATCGCCGCTTTATCTGTACGCAATTCAAACGTAATACTGCCCTTCCCAAGCTGCCAAATGTACCCGGTGCTGTCGAAGTCTCCTGTCATTTCATACATATCGGCATCAAGTAGGCCATAAGGACAAGTGACTAGACCTTGTTCATTCGGCTGGAATTGAATAGGCTGTTGAATGACATTCCAGTAATGCGATTGGTGAGGCACTTGCATTGTCATCAGAGGAAGAGGCTCTGTTGTTGTGCCGATGATACTTACCTGATTCCCCTCTTCATAATCAACGACTCTTTCCTGCATTTCTTTGATTCGTTCTTCCAATGTTTGCAATTCGTTTGTTGTTTGTTGTTTTCTTGGCATAAACAAGGGTTCAAGCACACTGTCAATCTGCTTTTCCTCTCCCTTTTTCAATGGCCCAAGCGGAATTCGCTGATAACCTATTTCAATATAAGTCTGATCATAGGCAAACTCCGTGTTGTTTTTCACGTGCCCTTGCAGGCGATTCTCATTGATTCGCAAGGAAGTTTCAAAAGCACCCATATCATGCTTTACCCCGATACCAATCGCCTGTTTCGGTGTCAAATAAGGAAGATTGCGGAAAGAGAGAACCTCATCGCCAACCATTAATCCCTCTGGTCGATAATCATTTCTCCCCAATGTTAAAGGTAGTGCAACGATCGAAGGTTCAAGCTGAACATCGTATTCGTTTTGATCCACCCCCAAAAACGTTGCGGCTGAGCGAACATGCGCCAGAGACTCATCTAATATGTCGATCTTGGTTACGGCGTAGCTGGTACTCGTTTTCACGACAGCAGGCTTTCCAACCGCGAATATAGCGACGGTCAAGAAAATTCCTCCGACCGGGATGACTCCCCACGCCCATTCAGGCTTTCTGATTCTTTTCAGAACGAAGTATGTCACTGGTGCGAGTACAATTGCATAGCCACCCCATAGCGCCACCATCCAGATCGGAGGAGGAGTCTGTACTTCAGGAATCTTCTTGCTCAAGTCAAGAAAAGGCCGGGTCATTTGATCCATATAAAGCTTTTCTTCAAAAATCTTCTTGGCACCATGCTGGATCATTGCATTCTGCCATAGCTGTGGATTGAATTGCCACGATGCCAACGGCTCTGCTGTCACATCATAGTTGACAAACAGCAGCAATCCTCTGCCGTACGATTTTGACACAAATAAGGGCAAGTCACGGTTGTATACACCGATTCTGCCATTTGGCGCTACTTTCGCAATGTCATACTCACTTAATGCTTCCTGTAGCTCTATATTACCAGCTTTTCCTGCTTCCACAGGGAGGATATCAGCAAACCGCTGGATCATCCCATCTTGATTGGGACCTGCGGAAACAACCACGATCCCTCCTAGCTGAATCCACTCCTTGATCGCTGCCATCTGTTGATCATTAATCGTGGAACCACTATTGCCTGCCAGTGCTAACATGTCTATGTTTTCGTAAATCCACGATTGGTCTGGCAACATTTGTTCCGTGAGATTTTGAACGGACAAGGGGCGATTCATTTTGGATTGTGATTGATTGACGGCAAGGAAATGAAACGCATTGCCCTCTTCGCTGATCACCCCAATGGTGCGCCCGTCTGTTGGATAAGGGATACGCAGCTTTTCGCTTTTGACTACTTGACCGTTTTGCGTTACCTGGACGTACCAATCATCGAGCACGATTTGGGAAGGCATATCAAAGTACACGGTTGTACTCTTTCCTTGCTCCAGCTTGATTGGACGCCGAAGCGTTAATTCATTATTTTTTTTGACTTGTCGCTGCGTTAACTCTACAGCCCCAGTGAAATCCTGTTCTTGGCTGGTTACCTTTACGTTTAATCTCATCCATGATTCATATTTGACGATACCACTTAAAGGTATCTCGAATTGTATGTCTACGTTGCTCTCTGCCATAGCTGGGCGTATCGAAAAGCTAAGCCATGTGATGACAAAGATTAACACCCATTTCCATCTCATGCTTGTTCCTCCGCTCATTTTCGTGACGCCAAAGAGATAACCAGTTGTTGCAGCTGATCATGACGCGAGATAAGCATGAAGTGCTTACCTTTGTTTGCCCAGTTTCCTTTGATCAGCTCTTCAGATGACTGGTTTCGCAATGGTAGCTCGCGTGTCACAAAAGGCTCTTCACTCACGTTTACTTCCATCAGCGTTCCATTTGGGTGTGTATAGGTCAATCGCGTATCGGAGCTCCACGATGCCCACTGTCCCACTGCAAGTGAGGTAACTTTCCCCGTCCGCATTTCCATCAGCTGTACTTCACCGGCTTTATTGAAGGCAAGCAAGCTTCCATCTGGTGACCATTCAGGCTGGGAGCCTTCTACAAGCTTCCATTCCTGGAACGATACTGTGCTGCTCACCCAAATTTCTTCGACGCCATTTTTAGAGCGGGTAAAGGCAAGCGAATCATCATGTTCAGACCAGCTTGGTGAAGAGTATAATACCCCTTCTTCTTCCTTCAGCAATCGGCTGCTTCCCATGCTGTAAGTCGTTGGCATCTCCACAATCCATATCCGCGATAATTTTTTATCCTGCTCGACGACAGCGATTTGCTTCCCAGAATGAGACCATGCTACCCCCGTAAATTTTCCTTCGGTTGGCGGCAACTTGATCGTGATTGGCTTTAATTTCTCATCGATTGGAATGGTTTTCAGCTCTGCATTGTTATGGATATAAGCTAGCTGAGTGGCTTTCTGGTCAATATCAACAAGCTCCACGGCTGCTTGTGCTGGCAGCTTAAGTACTTCATGCTCTCGAACGGCAAGAGAGGTATTGTTCCACCACACAAATCCGCCTATGGCAAGGATTAGAGCAGCAGCAGCGATTCCGCTCCAAACCAGCCTCCCCCATTTTTTGGGTGCGGCACTTGGAGCTTTTGCCTGTTTGGCTTCGAGATCTCTCATTTTCTGGAGCAATTGTTTTTTGAGGTCTGATTTTAACTGATAATTGACAGGAACCGATCCGCGCATCTGCTTCAAATGGGCTAGGAGCTGGGTTACAGTCTGATCATCCGATTGATGATCCTGGGGGTGCTTCTCCTCTTCTCTCATTCGGAGTCCCCCCTCTCATACATCTTCTGAAGTTTTTGTAATCCGCGATATGAAATCATTTTGATACTCGATTCTGTTTTGCCAAGAACCTCAGCTACCTGACTGATTTTGAGGTCAGCAAAATAGCGGAGCATCAACACGTCTCGTTGATCCTGAGATAACAAGTCCAGTCGATCACGAAGCTGACGAATCTCTTCATTCGTCAGCGCCTGCCGTTCCGGCTGCCATGTGTCGTCCGGTTCTGCTCCTAGAAAATCTTCCTGGTCGACCGGTAACTCCCTGTTTTTCCGCATAAAATCCACATATGTATTGTGAGCAATACGAAAAATCCATGATGCGAAAGGACTCGTTCTGCTATACTGCTCGAATTTTTCTAGCGCTTTTAAAAAGACCACGGTGGTCAAATCATCGGCATCCCACGTACTCTGAACCCGGCATCGTAAATACCGGTTGACGCGATCAAAATATTCGTCATACAGTTCCGTAAATGGACGAGATTCATAATAATCTCCGGATGATGGCCCCGACGGTTGCTTCATAGCCATTCCCATTTGCGTTTTCCTCGGTTTCTTCCAGACTGAAGCATGTTCTCAGAATGGGCTTTCCCCACTGCATCCTGAGACTACTCTAACTAAGTATTACGTATTTCTTAGGTAGAAAGTTTCATGATGCGGCAAAGTTTTTTGAATTATTTACCTAATGCAGCATCTAATGCTAACTGAATGTCGGAAACAGCCTCGATTCCGACCGATAACCGTACCAGGCCCATCGTAATTCCCGTTTCCTTGCGCTGCTCTTCAGAAAAAGCACGGTGGGACGTCGTAACAGGATGAGAAACACTCGTCTCCACACCAGCAAGAGACGGAGCCAGCTTGATCCAGTCAAGTGCCCGGTAAAAGTCGTAGATTTTCGTCTCGTCTGCGAGAACAAAGGATACCATTGCTCCCTGCTTTTGCCGTGAAAAAAAGAAAGTATCCGTAGGACTTGGGTAATACACTTGCCCAACTGCTGGATGCTCACGAAGAAACGCAGCAATCTGGCTAGCATTATCGCATTGACGCTCCATTCTCACTGCCAATGTTTTCAAACCACGCGATGTCAACCAGGCCTCAAAGGGACTGAGCGATGCACCGTAGTTGGCTACGATCTCTGTGGCACGCTTGATTGTCGCCTGTGATCCAACCAGAGCACCTGACGTCACATCGCTATGTCCACCTATGTATTTGGTTCCACTATGTACCACGAGATCTGCTCCGAATAAAATAGGTTGTACCAAATACGGGGTCGCAAACGTATTATCCACCATGACGGTTAAGTCAAGACTTTTTGCTTCGTTGATCCAGTAAGGCAGATCGACAACAGTCAATAGCGGATTCGTGATAGTCTCCAAGAAAAACAGCCTCGTAGTTGGGCGAGCATGATCAGCAAGCTTTGTCTTTTGACCAAGCTGGATGCATGTAAGCTCGATCCCAAATCGCGACAGCTCCTTGTGCAGTAGAGCGTAGGTACCGCCATAAATTTCATGGGAAGCCAGCACGTGATCTCCAGGAGAAAGAACAGCAAGTAAACCCGCCATGATCGCTCCCATACCGGAGGCAGCACTGACACCTGCTTCTGCACCTTCTAAAGCAGCGATTGCACGAGCCAGCTCCGCTTGGTTGGGATTGCCATTCCGGGTGTACAAGTAGTCTCCTTCGCCGACGTAGTACTGTTCTACTTCTTCCAAGCCTTCGAAGGCAAAAACAGAGGTTTGATAAATCGGTGTAGTTTTGCTTTTTACTCCCCGTAAAGGGTCATGTCCGATATGAACCGTTTTGGTCTCAAATCGCTCTGCCACATTGATCACCCTTTTCTCCCAATCATACCATGCGAGATTGGAAAGGAAACTAGCGGATTGGCAAAAGCTCGACTATTTGTGTTATAATTCGAAACCGAACCACCCAACAGTATGAAACAAAGGAAGGTGCATAAGATGAGAAAGATGATGACAACTCTGTTCACATGTCTGACGGCAATCGCCTTGGTTACGGGTTGTTCCACAGGAAGCAATGAAGCCGCTCCTAATCAGCCGACTACGCCAGCAGAGAAACCAGCATCCAAGGAGCCAGCTAACCCACCGGGCCCAACCGGAGAGAAGAAATACGAGAAGGCTCCGGCAATGCAGATTGACAAAGCAAAGGACTATCAAGCGACAATCTCTACTTCCATGGGAGACATTAAGATCGATCTGTTTGAGAAAGACGCGCCAATTGCTGTCAATAATTTTATTTTCCTCGCAAAGGACAAGTTCTACGATGGCATCACGTTCCACCGCGTCATCAAAGACTTCATGATTCAAACAGGAGATCCATTGGGATCTGGCATGGGTGGCCCTGGTTACACGTTTGAAGACGAATTGAAAACTGGTCATAAATATGAAGCTGGCGTGGTTGCCATGGCGAATTCCGGTAAAAACACGAATGGTAGCCAATTCTTCATTGGTTCTGGACCTGACGTGACAGGATTGGACAACTCTCCGAATTACACGATTTTCGGAAAAGTTACGGGTGGCATGGATGTCGTTCAAAAAATTGCCGGAACAAAAGTAAAGAAACACCCACAAACGGGTGAACCAAGTGTTCCAGAGCAAAAGATTACCATTAAATCCATTACGATTACGGAAAAATAAGAGCAGCCTCAAACTGCACACGAAAGCCACTTTCTCAACGGGAAAGTGGTTTTTTTATAGAAGGAACATCCGTTCATGAAAACATTTTCACGGATTTCGTGATTTTGTAAATAGTTCTATGGAACCAATTCCCTCTTGAACCATCCCCATAAGACCGCTAGACTTGCAAAAGACCTGATTCGCTTCCGCAATCAAAACGCAAAAAGCGAAAAGGAGTGGTTCACACCATGTTGACACGAGAAGCGCCAACGCGCTTTTTCTTCTTTTTGAACAGTTTTGGCTTGATGCTGTTATGCTTATTTGTCACACCGACAAGTGCAATGGCACCACAGCCAGTACAAATCCTGCCTGTTCTCGGTAATGCACAGGCGCCATCGGAACAAGTTTCGAAGAAGGAATCTGCAACAGCAGCAAAACGCGAGTCTGTGCAGGTTAGTCGTGATAGTCGCCCAAAAGTGGTTCGCAATGGAAAAGTGAAGGTTTCGGAGAGGGATATGGAACTGCTCGCCCGGTTAGTATATGCGGAAGGCCGGGGAGAACCGTATGAAGGACAGGTAGCGATTGCTGCCGTTGTATTGAATCGGGTTGCTTCAGATGAATTTCCAAATACGGTACGGGAGGTTATTTATGCTCCCAATGCGTTTTCGCCTGTCCATGACGGCAATTTGACACATAAATCAAATGAAAGCACGAGAAAAGCGGTCCAGGACGCGGTGAATGGAAAGGACCCGAGCAATGGTTCCTTGTACTTCTTCAATCCGGATACGGCTACATCCAAGTGGATTTGGTCACGTCCTGTAACGGTTGAAATCGGTAACCATCGTTTTGCCCGTTAACGTGCTACTTACAGAAAAAATTTAATAATGCTTTATTTTTATTTAATTGATACTTTACTTTTACTTGCTATGTTGTAGGTGTAAGCACTTTTTCAACGCATTGAGAAAAAGTTCGATTATCTTCTTTGGATGACTTTTTAACGTAAGCATGTTTAGATCGATCATTCAATCTGAGTATGCCTACGCTAATAGCTTTGATTGATTGACTGTTTTGGGTGAGAGCAAACCAGTCATAGAACAATCAGTCGTTCTTTTTCTCAATCGCCCCCAATAATTAGGCATTCCCAACTGGGAATGCCCCTTTTTTTAATCAAAACCCGTATATAGACATACCGCCATCAACCGAAATGGTTTGGCCTGATATGTATGAAGCTGCATCAGAGGACAAGAAAATCGCTGGTCCTACCAAGTCCTCGACATCCCCGATTCGGCCACTCAGGGTTCGCTGCAACACCTCTTGGACGAATGCTTCGTCGCTAAGCAAGCTCTCTGTCAGTGGCGTACGAAAATACCACGGTGCGATCGCATTTACGTTGACGCCAAACTTGCTCCATTCTAATGCGAGCACCCTTGTCATCTGGATGAGCCCCGCTTTGCTGGCACCATACGCGACACCCGTACGAAGCGCTACTACACCTGCGACCGAAGCGATATTGACGATTCTGCCATAGCGCTGCTCGCACATGATTTTGCCAGCAGCTTGACTCATGAAAAATGCTGCTTTCAAATTCAAATCCACTACTCTGTCCCACTCTTCTTCCGTTACCTCATGAGCTTTTTTGCGGATATTCATACCTGCATTGTTGATCAGGATATGAACACCCCCTAATCCCTCGACAACTTGCTTCACAACACGGTCCGCTGCATCAGGCACAGTCAAGTCAGCCTCGACGGGGAAAGCCACTCCGCCTTTTGCTTCAATCTCCGATACCACTTCTTGCAAATTAGAAGCTGTTCGCGAGACTACCGCAACCTCCGCACCCGCTTCCGCGATTCCCAACGCCAGTGCCTTCCCAATGCCTCTTCCAGCACCTGTTATGATTGCTTTCTTTCCATGCAAATCAAAACGTGTCATTTTCGAAACGACTCCCCTTTCGTTTCCTTAGAGATTCTGCATCCATCGCCTTTTCCCTTGTCTTTTGCTACAATATACCTGTATGGAAAGGGGGCAGTCTGTTGCGTTTGTACAGTCAAATGACACTCGCCGAGCTGCAGGAGGAAATGGAGCGCCTGCACGTCGAAGCGAAAGAAAAAAAGAAGCTTGGTGATCACTCACAGCTTGCGATCATTACACAAAAGTACTTCATGGCGAAATCGTACTATTTAGGAACGGGTGAGTTCCGAATCGGCAGCAAATACAGCGTGCCAGATTACGATCAGCCGTTTACAATTGATTATTTCAACGGCGTCTTTGCTTGGGGACGTTTCCCTGATTCGGACGAACAAACAGGTTTTCCAGTAGGAATGCTGGAACTTTGGTTTGATTAATGGAAAGTAGCTTGTTAGACCTCAATTCAATGAGGTCTATTTTTTTATTACTCTAACCAAATCTTTGACTTCTCACCGAGCTCCCGGAACCAAATGCGCCCATCCTCGGTTTTCGCTAACAAGCTGCTTTCTTATGGATATACTAACTAAAACGAAAGGGAGCGACCAATACTTATGGACTGGATTAGTATCATTCTCTTAATCCTTTTAGCACTCGGTGTCATTGGAAACAACGCAACTGTGTCCATTGCTGTCGCTCTCCTTCTTCTTATGAGACTCCTGTCGTTGGACCGATATTTCCCACTGCTCGAGCAGCATGGACTACAGCTCGGGATCATTATACTGACGATTGGCATCATGACTCCGCTTGCAAGCGGCAAAATCAATCCTTCCTCCATCTTGGAGATTTTCACGAATTGGCATTCGTTACTGGCCGTCGCCGTCGGTATGTTTGTGGCTTACCTGGCGGGAAAGGGAACGGTCTTGATGACCAAAAATCCATTGATCGTTACTGGCTTGCTGCTAGGTACAATCGCTGGTGTCACTTTTTTCCGTGGAGTTGCGGTCGGCCCTTTAATTGCAGCAGGTATTCTCGCCTTTATTTTGCAATTTTTCCCGAAGTGATTAGCTCCAGCGCTCTTTCAACTGAAGGCCATAGGCCAAAATTTGCTGTGGTGTAACCATGCGAAAGCCTTGTTGCGCACGATAATCAATCGTCAGCAGATCAGACCCGATATAGGCAATGGTTTCGTGATCTATCAGAAACGTCAAAGAATCGACCTGGTAGACTTCATCTTCAGGACCTTGAGTATCCCACCACAACGCATACTCTACATTCATCCCGCAGCCTCCGACTAGCTCACCGTTGATCCGAACAGGCTTGTCTGTACTGGCTATGCGTTCTACTGCCTCTTTTGTCACTTTTACTATCATGTTTGGTGCCACCCTTCTCATGATTTTCCAGCATGCTGGATGCATCATCTCTTACATGATAGCATACAATGCTTGAAAGGCAGCAGAAAGGACGATCATCTATGAACATCTACGAACAAAATGGGATTTTTGTCGCTGAAACGGAGTTCCAATCGGAGCACGTTGTCATTTTTGCGAATACGTGGGAAGAAGCCAAGGAAAAACTACTGGTTCGGCTTCTCGTACTAGAAATGATTGGTTGAGTAAAAAGCGGGTCGCCCAATGGACCTGCTTTTTTCAATGTAAAAACAACAAGGAGCTACCCATAACCATGACAGATTCGACTGTAACGAAAATTGCCGCGCAGAACCTGGTTGCTCAAATCAGACAAGCAACAGCCAAAGCCAATCGCAACAATGTCACCCGCACACAAGCATACCTCGCCTTTTATCTCGAGCACCAAGAGGTTCACTGGGCGTTATTGGCCCATCTGGTCTCACGAAATGGCGGGTGGAGCATGACCGATTTAAAAGGAGAATGGCTACCGCTTATCATGGATGCACAAGCGATCGAGCCCTTTTTTTGGTTCTTGGAAAGATGTAACTGGCTGATTTTTCACGATGCCTATCCACAATTACTACTGTATGCGGAGATGAAACGAACGGGGACAGATTTAACAAAGCTTTTGGCGCCTCTTGGTGTTTCCGTCTTTATGCAATCGTATTGGCAGGAGTTCCTCGCATCCAAAGACAGTGCACGCCTTACCCATGCACTCATCGTGAATGAACAGCAATATATCGAACAACGTGTCGTACAGAAGCCGTTTACACTGAATCGTATTTTCGCTTCGTTTGCTTTCGTAGCTCAATCTGCTCTCTCGATGAATCAAGTGCTCATTCCCTATAAAGCACATCCTACTGACCGCCGACTTAGCTTGATCGGGTTGAATGTTCATCATTTTCCCGACGTCAGAAACCGCATTCAGGTCGGAAAGTCGCTGTATCAGCAATTGTTTGAGGAGCCTTTTCGCTTCGAAAAAATGGTCTCCTATTGCTCTCGTATTCCTCATACGGGCTCGCGAGCGGATTATTGGCCGCATTTGTTCACACCTCATCCTATTCCTTCCACCACAAAAGATGAGTACCAACTACGCTTGGATGGACATGATTTGCTAGAAGGAAGTCCGAAGATATACAGCCCACGTCTTCAAGATGCATGGGCTGATTATGGACACGATCCCGCAGATGGGGTAGATTGGTTTCGAGATGACAAATGGCACGAGGTCGTGAAGGAACCTGCTTCACTGTCTTCCATTGACAGTGATTCTTATGTGCGTTCCCTGCAATGGATTGAATATGGAGTCAAACTCGTCACAGCAATCACGTAGCTTGGAGAGGAGGTCAGCCTTATGGAAAAATGGATGCAAGAAATGGCGTTGAATCAAACAAGTTTTTTGTTATCCTGCCAATTACCGAGCGGCACTTTTCGCCTTGGCCCTAATCGTGATCAGATCAATCCGTACTTCACCAACCTCGGAATTGTTTCCCTCATCCGCATGAAGGAGGCAGAGGCTGTTTGCGGTCATCTCGATTGGTATTTGCGAAACTTGAATGCGGACGGTTATATCAATGATTTTCGACTTGAACAAGGAAGAGAAATCGATACCGGCACGAACGACAGCGAAGATAGCTACCACACCACTTATTTCAGCCTGCTTGCGGAATGGATACGAGCAACAGGGCGTATGGACTGGCTGTATGCCAACCACACTACACTCTTGTCCCTTCTCCAAGCAGTTGCCCGCCTCCAACAGAAGGACGGTCTAACCTGGGCGAAGCATTCGTATCGGGTCAAATATTTGATGGACAATTGCGAGGTGGTCAAGGGACTGGCAGATGCTTCGTATTTATTTTCGTTGATGGGAGATGTGGAGGCTGCTGAGGAAGCTGCCTCTCGCGCCAAAGCCTGCGAGCTAGGCATCAGAGGAATGTACAGTCGGATTCGCAAGTCGTATGCGATGTATGATCGTACGTATCCCGGCTGGCGAAAATGGTACCCGGACGTCACTTCCCAAGCGTTTCCCATTGTCTACAGCATGACAGACGCTAACACCGCCTCACTGCTCTACCAAAGGATCACGGACGCGTTCCCGCATTTTGATACCTTTCAGACTGGTGATTTATATCCGTGGATGACGATGGGGGTATGCGCGCAGTTGACGGGTGATAAAACACGGGTGAAGACGATGCTCGTGACCGCCACAGACTTGTACATACACGGTCCCAGGTATCCATACTGGCTCATTCAAGATGCCGGACGCTACATTGAGTTATTACTGGACGTGGATTCATGAGGATCAGATAGGAGTTGCTTCACCCAATGATAGCAACGCTCGAGCTGTTCGTCTGTTACTTGGTCGGAACGATGCTCGAACATGATCTTTACGTTCGGGTTTTCCTTCCGGATGATCGTCAGGTAGTCCTTAATCGGAGCCCATCCTTCTTCCGGTTTACATTCAGGAAGAACGGGAAAGTGAACGAATTCAACCCCACCAGCGGTCACCTTCATACTCTTCAAATGAATGCTCCAGGCATATTTTGCATACGTTTGGATGACGTGGCGGGCATCGAAAAACGGGTCGATTTTTTCTTGAAGGAATAAGCGACCGGTATCGAGACAGAGCTTTATCGTTGGATATTTTTGTAGCAAGCACTCTAAAAATTCTGTCTCATACACATAACGGTTGAGTGCATCGAATTCAAGGACTGGCGTGAAGCGAAACTCCTTGCCTTTCTCAGCCATCCACGCAAACAACTGCTCGCTACGATACTGAAACTCTGCTTCCGTGTAGGTATGCTCCCAGACATATTCTCGCGAATCATAAAATCGCCATGCACGCCAGTCGACGCGATCATCCAAAATGACAGGCTTCGGATAATGGAATAAGACATAGGTTGGCCGAATGAATGCCATAAATGCCAATTCCTTCTCTATCCTTTCAAATGCCTCGGCTCTCGTCTGATCATGAGCATCCATGAATAGAGCATCCCGCAGCTCAGATTGACCTGCACGCAGCGGAAAATGAACACCGATCGCAAACCCTTTTGCTAGAGATTCACACTGTAGGTTTTGGATATCCTCCTCCGAATCAAACAAGCATGCCTCTATTCCGTAAAAGCCCTCCTTAAAATCTCGTACGTATTTTGCCTGATCAAAACCTCCATATTGACCAATCATGAAATTTTTCATACGAGGGTTTCCTCCCATTTTCCGGCGGTATAGAAAACGCGGGAAAATGCCTCCCGCGCTTGCTCTACTTTCTTTCAATTTTCGTACCGGAGTCGTGCGTCACCACGAGAAATGGGGTCAATTCCCCTTCCTCCCAGTAAAAAGGCAAGACAGAAATCGGTACTTGCCCTTTCGATGCAAAATCATAGGTGAGACGCGCTAACAGGTGGGCCCCAGCTTCTCCTGTCATATCCGCCACGATCAGCACATCCTGATGTGGAATCGCGACACCAAGTGAGTCACCTTGCTTCTTTTGATCCATCTCGGCCAGAAATGAATCAAGCAAAATTCGGCTTGCCGCGTATCCATCTGTCGGACTAATAAAGTGGATGCGCTGACCTCCTACCTCTTGTGACTTTACTGAAAAGGGGAGCTTTCGCAAGTTTTCCATCGCGTATGAATGAAGCTGCTCGCTCGTCCAGCCTGCTTCCTGCAACATCTGCTTCTCAATCAATGCGTAACCTTCGCCTTGATCTAAGGCGTACAGTACGTACGTATCAGCTGTATGCTCCTTCACCACCCACCGCTCCGGGTACTTGTTGATCATAGAGGCATGGCGCAAAACCGGATAAATGTTATGCTCTTGATCGCTTACTCGTAGTTGTCGATCCAAACTCCATCACTCCCTTCCCTTCGTTTATTACCAAGGCGGATTATCATCATCCTCCGTTGGCGTGCTTACTGGGTTATATGCAACGTTCCGGCTTCTCTCTTCGATTTCTTTCACGATGTCCGTCAATGCCTTTGGCTTTAAAAACTCCACAGGGGACATGCCACGCTCGAACTGTAGCTGCTCGCCCTCTAGTAGCACCAAATAACGCCCGTTCACTTTGGCGATATGCAGGCTGGTTCCATAATCGGCCAATAATGTGCGGATCTGCATATGATCCAGCTTGAACTTCAGCTCGACCTCTGGTTGGCGATCTGTAATGATTTGCATCGCTTCCATCACAGTCTCATGCTCCCATTTTTCTGCGAGCTCCCGCTTAGGACTTGCGGCAATGAGTTCGATTGCTTCCTCTTCCCGTACCCGCTCTTCGGACTCTTCGGGATACGTATATTCGATGTGCTGTCTCGCCAATGAAATGACTTCCTCGGAGACGATCTGGGTCATCGTTTGCGGATACTCGATAAAACGCAGAAATTCCTCGAAATACCGCGCGTGAGAAAACTGATGAATTTTCACGTGATACGGATCATTCATCCCGGATTCGATCATATACGGATACATTAGCGATTTCATGTTTTTGGCATTGATCGCCATGCGTACATTCGATATAAGACTCTTCTCATCTGTAATGACCGCTGTTTTTTGTTCGAAATCGCATTTTAAAATAAAGACATAGCGCTCGTCAATCAGCTCTAGCCTCGTCCGGACCACAATCATGACTCCGCCTCTCACCTGAGAGGTTCGCAAATACGACTGAATCAGCTCCTGACAGGGCTCCTTGCTCTCCCCTGACGTTTCCGCTGCCAGTAATCGATTCAAGAGGGCATAGTTGGGGTTCGAGTCCAATGGATGTCCAGGCTCTAGCACAAATTGACCCAGTTTTGTCGGCGTGCCTTCTGTCTTCGGATTCATCTCGACTTTTCTTTTCGCAATCCGAGCGAATTCCCCATCGAGAAAATCTTTCAGTTCGCTTTTCTGATATTCATCATGGCTCAAATAGCGCGTCATCCGCACTTGTTTAATGCCATCCTCTTCTTCAGGCTGTTCCATTAGATAAAAGGATAACCAGTCAATTGTAAAATTCATACCCTTCGCTCCTGTCTGCATGTAACGAACTGATTATAGCAAACCTATTGAAAAAAAGGTCAGCTTTTTCAAATCATGATAAGATGAAGGGAGGAGGGGAAAATCACACAATGTGGACTCGTATGAAGTCATGGTGGAACGAAACGGTACGCGATAAACCGTATCAGCCCGGCCACCTAACAGGTCAGTATGAAATAACAAAAGTATTAGGGATGGGAAGCTACGGGATCGCTTATCTCGCCACGCACACCCCTACAGGTAATCAGGTCGTGCTGAAACAAGTGAAACCAAGCCTTCGTCATACGCCAAAAGGAGAAGCCATGCAAGCGTATGAGAAAAAGGTGCTGATGTCCCTCTCGCATCCGCAAATCCCTCACTGTCTGGATTCCTTCACTTATCGGCAAGACTCGTTTATGGTCATGACTTATATTGCAGGCCCGACACTCGAAGACATGCTGTTTGATCAAAATATCGTGGCTAATGAGCAAAAATGCGCTGAATGGATCCGCCAAATCGGGGAACTCGTGGCTTACCTCCATGAGCAAAATGTGATTCACCGCGACGTTCGCATCCCCAACGTCATCTGGAAAGAGGACAAGCCGTACTTGATTGATTTTGGCCTCGCCCGGTTCGTTGGTGATCGCCCGACCTACACAGCTGATACTCTTTCTGCCTACCCGTCTGAAAAACAATTGAAACGAGAAGTTGCTCCTTCCAGTGATTTGTATGCATTGGGGCATTTCTTTTTATTCTTGCTCTATTCCGGGTACGAAGAAGAACCGGACGCACCTGAAAAAAGCTGGGAAGAGGAGCTATCTTTATCTCCTTCTATTCACATGATGATAAGGCGCTTGTTACAAATGGACGCCCCTTATGAAAGCGTACATGATTGGCTCAGAGAGCTGGACTGCTATTTGATCCACTACCAAGAAAAAAGAGCAGGGCATCCGTAGTCTTCACGGATTCTCCCTGCTCTTCTTCGTCATTCATTCTGCAATCGGCTCTTGTTTCGCCTGTTCCATCTTTTTCTTCAGTTCCCCTGCTTCCTGGCGCAGCACTTGTCGTTCGTGTTTCGTCAGAACTTCTCCACCAACTGTGCCGTTTACCAGCAAATCCTCTTCATATAACCGATCTTTGCGCATGGAAACCTCCTGCAGACAAGTTGTGTACTTCTTGTCCTACTTTGTTCCAAAGCTGCCCTTCTTATGTGTACGATTTTGATTCCGTTTTGCAGAGCTCGCATTTTTGGAAGGAGCTCCTGACTTTTGTGCTGGCGCGGGATTTCGTACAGGACGCGGATCTTCCAGTGCTCCGTGCGTCATGAATTTTTCAGCAATAGGCAAGCCTGTTTGCTTGGAAAATTTTTGGATGATAAAACGTTCCTGTGTCGTAATGATCGAAAATACCAGTCCAGCACGCCCCATGCGCCCAGTTCGGCCACTGCGATGAATGTACGTGTCAGCATCCGATGCAGGATCGTAATGAACAATGCATTCCACACCTGGAATATCAATGCCACGCGCTGATACATCTGTCGTAATCAACACGGGGAACGCTCCATCCCGGAATTGTTGCAGAGTGCGGGCACGATCTTCTTTTGTAGCATCACGGTGCAGGAGTCTGCACGGCAAATGATGGTAGTTGAGCTTCGAGACAATCTCGTCCACTTTTTCGATTTGATTGACAAAAACAATCGAGGAGCGAACATTGACGAGGCGCAACAATCGACGGAGCGTATCCACCTTTTTACGTGGGTCGGTGACCAAGTACATGTGTGCTACTCCTGCGGCGCCTTCCGGTGCTGCTGCGCGAATAACAGCAGCATCTTTTGTAAAAATTTCAGCCGTATGTACGACTTCCTCTGCGATTGTCGCGGAGAATAACAGGCGTTGTGTATCACGCAGTGTCCTTTTCATGACCTCTTGAACTGGCTTGCCAAAGCCCGCATCAAGCATCCGGTCTGCTTCGTCGACAACAACTGTTTTCACTTCATGGACCTTTAGCTTGCGCTGCTCAATCAGCTCCAGCAGTCTTCCTGGGGTTGCTACGATCAGTACAGGCTTCTTTTTCAGTCTCTCGATTTGGCGTTTCACATCGACTCCACCAATAATGGACATCACGGCCGTGTCCTTACCCGGCAGAAGGCTTTCTGCTTCCCGCGCAATCTGAACAACGAGCTCATGCGTCGGTGCGAGTACTATTGCCTGTACATCTTTTTGCTCCATATTGATTTTCGATAAAATCGGCAATAGATAAGCAAACGTCTTGCCTGTCCCTGTCGGCGATTCAATCAAAGCATCTCGACCAGCCATAATCAACGGGATGGCTTCACTCTGTACAGGTGTCGGTGTTTCCATTTTTCGCTCTCGCAATATAGTCAACAGCGGTGTGCTAATTTGTAAATCTGCAAACGTGGTGCTCACAAAAACCCTCCTGGCATAAATTCGTGCATTGGGTAAGCTTACCACACTTTGCAGGTAGAAAACAGAGGTAAGCCAGTCCTCGTGAGGTAAGGTCCATCGGAGATAGATAAAAACAGGCGAAATCCACAACGGACTTCGCCTGACCTTCCTTCTTACCCGTTATTGGAATCGAAACGGGTTTCCTGCTTCTCACCCTGGTCTTGACGGTCCCGGCTGGTGGTTTGGTTACGTGTCCCTTTTGGACTTTCCATGTATTCCTCTACTTCCTTTTGAAACGCCTCATCATAGTCACGCACACCTATCACCTCCTGACCTTATTTTGACCAGGGTGATCACATATTATTTTCCTGAAACCTTTTGCCCGGTCATGCGTCTTCTCATATAGGAATGATAACCCTCGTATAAATTGTCAAATGGATGTGAATATGGAATGGAAACGTTATCGCGCATTCGCACACGAAAGCGAGCCAAGCGCAAAAGACCATGGCGTTGGGTTAAAAAATGGTTGCTCGGTACTGCCTTAACCTGCACAACCTTAGCACTACTGGGAATTATTTTTTTATTTGGAACGAAAAACGGGGTAGAATTACGCGAGTGGGCGGCAGGCACTTTATTGACAACACAGCATGATTACTGGGCCCCCTATACGTTTTTACCCGATGAAAAACTGAAAGAACTAAAGCAGCAAATTACACATCCGACCGTTATCAATTCCGAAGGCATAGGCACGGCAGGACCTCCTGTTCCGCCAAAATCGAATCTGGTAACCGTTACACTCCCTGAGAAACCAAAGGAGCTAATCGAGATTGAGGAAATTGACATCTCGAAAGGCAGTTATTACTTTAAAGGAAAAATCATGTACATTAGCGACCCGAGCAGAGTACGACTCGTCGTCACGAATCGCAAGGACCGTGGAGATTTGCTAGATGAATTTGTGAAGAAAACAGGAGCCATCGGGATTGTCAATGCGAGTGGATTCGCCGACCCAGACGGCTACGGCAAAGGAGCGCGAGCTTACGGCGTCGTCATCCACGACGGAAAGATTTTGCAAGGCTACAACCCGAGAAGCGGAGAAACCGCATTAGGACTTACCTATGACGGTAAACTGATTACAGGCAGCTACTCGGCTGAACAACTCGTAAAGATGGGCGTACGTGACGCTGTGAGCTTCCGTCCGCAGTTGATTGTAAATGGGAAAAATATGTTTGAAGGTAAGCCTGCCAAAAGCTGGGGTATTCAACCTCGTACCGCAATTGGACAAAAAGAGGACGGGACGATCGTATTTGCTGTCATTGACGGTCGCCAACCCGGGCATTCTATCGGGGCAAGCATGAACGACATGGCGGAAGTATTGGCTGAGCGCGGTGTGGTTACAGCAATGGCCATGGACGGTGGTTCCAGCTCCATGATGCTGCACAATGGTGAGGCCATCACAAAAACGTCTTCTCCCTATCATCGAGGCCGCTATTTGCCAAATGCGTGGGCTGTTTTTTAAAGAAGGGCTGAGATGATTGCGAGGAGGTTTAAGATTTTGGACAAGTTGTTTCATTACAGTGAAGACCCCACCATTACGACTTTTCAGCCGCGCGCACATCCCTCCCACCCCACACTTGCTCCGGCTGTTTGGGCGATTGATGAAGCACGAGCACCGATGTATTATTTACCGCGAGATTGCCCGAGGATTTGCTTTTACAAAAAAGCGGATTCCGAGTCAGTTGATGTCGAGCGCTTTCTTGGCTTGACGAGCGCCAAAATGGTTATGGCTATCGAAAGCAAATGGTATCCGGTACTTACACAAACAAAGCTATATGAATACACCTTCTCACCAGAATCTTTTAATTGCTGGGACGAAGGCGCGGGCTACTATTTGTCAAAGGAAACCGTTACACCACTAGACGTAAGGCCATTAGGTGACCTCGTGCACTGCCTTAGCCAAGCGGATATTGAATTGAGAATCACTCCTTCACTGTTACCGCTTCGAGATTCATTGTTACAAAGCAGTCTGCACTATTCCATGATCCGGATGCGAAATGCGTCGCTCACATAAAAAACAGGCAGTTTCACCTAATGGTGGCTGCCTGTTTTTGCTTTTACAATTTAATCGGTGTTTTTGCCTGCTCCAAGCTCCATTTCTCAACATCCCACGTCTGTGTAACCCAATCCTCATAAAATTCAGGTTCGTGGCATACGAGAAGGACGGTCCCTTTGAACTCCTTCAAGGAACGTTTGAGCTCTTCCTTGGCGACGACATCCAAGTGGTTCGTCGGCTCGTCAAATACCAGCCAGTTGCTTTCGCGCTGCAGTAATTTACAGAGACGAACTTTTGCTTGCTCGCCCCCGGACAGAGCGTTCATGTTACGATTGATATGCTCATTTTTCAAACCACAACGTGCCAGCGCTCCACGAACCTCATGGTTATTCATGGAAGGGAATTCATTCCATACATCATCAAGTGCAGTAATTGGCTTCGCCTTCACTTCTTGCTCGAAGTAAGCAGGATGGAGGAAATCGCCTTTTTCCAGCTTTCCACCCAGCGGAGGAATCACGCCAAGCAACGTTTTCAACAAAGTAGACTTACCGACACCGTTCATGCCGACAATCGCTACTTTTTCACCGCGCTCCAGCTTCACGCTAAGCTTTGGCAGCAATGGATGGGAATATCCGATCTCCAGGTTTTCAGCCTCGATGACAAAACGGCTACTTGCTCGTGATTCTTTGAAGATAAACGAAGGTTTCGCAGCCGTTTCCGGCTTGTCGATGCGATCCATTTTATCGAGCTGCTTTTGACGGCTCTTCGCGCGACCAGTAGTAGACGCACGTGCTTTATTCCGCGCAATAAAGTCTTCCATTTTTGCGATTTCTTCCTGCTGCTTCTCAAATGCGTCAAAGTGCTGACTGCGTTTCGTCTCAGACTGTGCCAGGAAGGATTCGTAGTTCCCTGTGTAACGATTCAGCTTGGTAAATTCCAAATGATAAATCACATTCACGACTTCGTTCATGAAGGTCGTGTCATGGGAAATCAGCATGAAGGCATATGGATATTCCTTCAAGTAGTTTTTCAGCCACACGATATGCTCTTCATCCAAGTAGTTCGTCGGCTCATCCAGCAAAAGAACCGTTGGTTTTTCCAGCAGCAATTTTGCCAAAAGAACCTTGGTACGCTGACCACCAGAGAGGGATGCAACGTCACGTTCCAAACCGATTGCACTCAAACCCAGAGCGTTGGCGATTTCATCTACTTTTGCATCGATCAAATAAAAGCCGCTTGTTTCCAGCTTGTCTTGAATTTCGCCCATGCGCTCCAGCAATTCTTCCAGTTCCTCTGGCGTTGCCTCGGCCATCTTTTCGCCAATCGTCATCAGTTCAGCCTCTTGCTCTAACAGCGGCAGGAAGGCGTCCTTGAGTACGTCGCGAATCGTTTTGCCAGCTTGCAGCTTGGTATGCTGATCCAAATATCCGTATTCGATTTTGGGCATCCATTCAATTCGCCCGTTATCAGGCAAGTTTTGTCCTGTCAAAATCCCCATCATCGTAGATTTTCCGGTACCATTTGCGCCCACGAGTCCTACACGGTCATTCGGTTGCAAACGGAAAGACACATCGCGAAACAAAACACGGTCCCCAAAACCATGGGACAAATTCTCTACAATCAAAACACTCATGCTCTATTCTTCCTCCTGATCTGTTTCCTCTATGAGGCTTACAACAAAATTCTTTCAAAAAAAGTAGGAGCGTACCTTGCCACATAAGATTCGCCCGTAAATACCAATTCGTCTAGCCGGACACGCATATCCTGAAGGTTGATACTTTCCCCGGCGATGTTCAAGATCGCGGCTCGTGTCATCGCCCTCAGAATAGTGACTTCTGTAGCCAGCTTGTCACCGAACAGCTTGCCGCTATGCACAATCTCTGAGCGATGATTGTACGATTTTTTTACAAACTGAGCAATCCGTTCACGCTGCAAGGCGGTATCTCCAAAATAGTACGCCATTCGTACACGCAATTTATAGGTAATTTCGCCTTTTTTGCCGTCGGGAACGAACAACGATTCCAATGCTATCCACAGATCCAACAACTGATCCTCGTAGTTTTTCTTCTCCAGCGAAAGCGCATAGCGACGAAAAGCAAGGGATGGCAGCTTCTGTTCGACTAATGAAGTAAAAATGCCCGCCGCTTCATCATCAAATGTGTACTTGTCCCCATCAAGCGATCGCTTCAAATACGTAATGCCATACATATTGCCATTGACGGTGATGATGTAAGGAATCGAACAAGTCCCCGTTGTGGAAGCTAGATTCAACTTACTTTCGATTTCTTCAATCCACACCCGATCATCCGTTACTTTCATCTCTTCGTGATCCGCAACTAAAAATAAACTGTTGGGATCTACACGCAAATCAAAGGTTCGTTTGTTCTCGTCCATCTCATTACGTAAGAAACGAGATGCGATCTCATATGGCCTCTTTGCGCCTGATATGAGCGTGTACGAATTAGGCAAATCGATCCGAACGGGCTGAGCTGTTGTTGAATTGAATACGGGGGCGATTAAGACCGGCATAGTTCTCGCTCCTTCCAGACCAGCAGAGCTCGTTTATTGTTTACATAATAAATATTATGTTCTATAAACAGTATCGTGCCATTCTGTCATTTTGACAACACATCAATTCCTTCTAATATGTGGACATGCTTCCTCACCATACGTGTTTGGAACAACCTCACTATAGAATACCAGCATTTCCTATGATTCGTCATCATGTGTTTACGCCAAACTAGGTAAAGAAGGAGTTGATTTTATGGAAAAGGATCATATTCTTGATGAAAATCCGCATCAAACTTACAATAATGTAGCTCGACCTCTGGAACAGACTGGCGAACCCCAGCCCGGCTCTAAAAAAGTGAAGCAGCAAAATCATTCGCGCTCCATTCAAACACGCGAAGGATAATGTATGGCACCCGGCTCCATTGCAGTCGGGTGTCACTGCCTTTTCCTTTTTTTTACATCGAAAAAGATTGAATTGTCCTACAAGGATGCACTATGATAAATTTAGTATCCTTGATGGAGGTTAAGTGAAGATGATCACCATTCCACTTCCGGGCAACCAAAGCCCTCTTTCCAATTTGATCAGCTATAGTGTTTCTCCGCTGTACGAGATGGCTGCTAGTTTGTACACACTTGCCCAAGAGACACCTCCCGAGCGATTTGCGTATTGGACCGAAGAAAAGGTAGAGCAGTTTGAGTCAGCCCGTCTTTTAAAAGAATGGGGTTATTTTGTTCCCCTCTTTCGATATGGGATCCCAGACTCATTTGACCCCCTACATACAAAAGGTGTGATGGCTGTCGATGATCAATATGAGTACTTCGTAACACTTCCCACCGATCATTTTGTGCGTAGCATGAAACCGATCCTGGAGGAGTGGATATCCCATCACGATGCTCCTGTGGTTGCCTTCGATTTAGAAGAGGATGCCGATTATGTGAAAGGCCGTTTCAGCCTGTTCGTTTCATCTTATTGGCAGTTATTTTTTGAGGCGAATTGGGAGGCGATTGCTCCAAAATTCGTACGTGAAGCAGAACGGATTTATTACTCTTTACAAGGAATCGATTCCCTTACTACCTATCTGCAAACCATTTCTCCCGCAATTACCTATGACACAGAAACTCATCAGCTCACCTGTCCGAGTAATGGTCCAAGCTACGATGCACAGCATCTCATTCTTTATCCTAGCTATTATTATGCCCAAGAACCCACGCTTACGAAAAAGGGTTGGAATGCCCATTTGCTGTATTCCATCTCGGAAGTTCCCCCTCAACCAAAAACGCCCTCATGAAGGGCGTTTTTCATGTTGCATATGTGCGACAATCAATTTATCTAATTGTTGACTGATTCTCACGATTTCAGGGTCAAGAAAATTGTAACCTGCATCTTTTGCTGCACGCTCTAGCTTTAGTCGCAAGTCATCAATCATCTTACTCGTTGTTTCCATGCTGTAGACCCCCACCTAACGTTGTCTCCCACTATTTTACATTATTTCAGAACAGGTGGAAAGGGTAAGATGTCGAAGAAAAAGCCTTGTACCCATTTTCCGGCACAAGGCTTTTCCACTTCTTATTTCATAACGTGGATCGGACGACCCAGAGCCAATTCAGCAGCTTCCATTGTTACTTCACCCAGTGTTGGATGTGCGTGGATGGTCAGCTCGATATCTTCGAGTGTTGCGCCCATTTCGATCGCCAAACCGATCTCTGCGATGATGTTGGATGCTTCTGGACCAACGATTTGCGCACCCAATACAAGATTCGTTTCTTTTTCTGCAATCAGCTTCACGTAGCCTTCGCCTGCATTTACAGACAGAGCGCGACCGTTTGCTGCGAATGGGAAACGACCTACAATGTAATCGATGCCTTTTTCTTTTGCTTCTTTCTCATTGATTCCTACGCTTGCGATTTCTGGATCGCAGAATACAACCGCTGGAATTGCCTTGTAGTCTACTTCTGCCGGATGGCCAGCAATCGCCTCAGCAGCAACCTTACCTTCGTAGGAAGCTTTGTGAGCCAATGCAGGGCCTGCTACGATATCCCCAATCGCGTACACGTTAGGAATGCTCGTGCGGCCTTGCTTATCAACAACGATCAACCCACGGTCAGTCACGTTCATGCCGATGTCGCGAATACCGAGTTCATCTGTATTCGGACGGCGTCCAACCGTAACGAGCACGTATTCCGCCTCGATTTTTTGTTGCTCGCCTTTTACTTCTGCAGTCACGATCACGCCGTTTTCTGTCTCTTCCATTCCTTGTGCCAATGCTTTTGTATGGATGGTAACGTCGAGCTTTTTCAGCTTGCGTTCCACCAAACGTGGCATGTCTGGCTCAAATCCTGGCAAGATTTGATCGGAACCTTCCAAAATCGTAACTTTTGTACCAAACTTCGCGAACACCGTACCAAGCTCGATACCGATGTATCCGCCACCGATTACCACGAGGCTCTTCGGCAGTTCAGTCAAGGACAGCGCTTCAGTGGAAGACATTACGCGTTTGCCAAACGGGAATGCAGGCAACTCGATTGGACGCGAACCAGTTGCAATGATGCAATGCTGGAAGCGATAACGGTTGACATCATAACCGTGGAATACACGTACTTCATTTTCACTTACGAACAGCGCTTCACCAGGGATTACCTGGATTTTGTTGCCTTTGAAGAGGGAGCCTACACCACCAGTTAGTTGCTTCACGATGCCGCTTTTCCACTCTTGTACTTTGGCAAAATCCACTTTTACATTTTCCATGGTGATACCCATGGATTCTGTATGTTGTGTGTGCTCATATGTGTGTGCAGCGTGGATCATTGCTTTGGAAGGGATGCAACCTACGTTCAGGCAAACACCGCCCAGCTCAGCTTTTTCCACGACTGCTACTGTTTTACCAAGTTGAGCTGCACGAATCGCTGCCACATATCCACCTGGACCGGCACCGATTACGAGTACGTCAACCTCTGTAGTAAATTCACCTACTACCATTGTCTCTTATCCCTCCATGACGAGCAGCGTTGGGTTTTCGAGGAGCTGCTTCACGTAGTTGACGAAACGCTGTGCAGGTTCGCCATCAACCAAGCGGTGGTCAAAGCTCAAGGACAGGTGCAACATTTGACCTACCGCGATTTCTCCATTTTTCACAATCGGCTTTTCGCTAATGCGGCCAACACCCAGAATAGCTACTTCTGGATAGTTAATGATAGGCGTGAAGAACATACCGCCCGCAGAACCGATGTTTGTGATGCTGAAAGTAGAACCTCTCAACTCGTCAGCAGTCGCTTTGCGGTCGCGTGCTTTCTTCGCCAGCTCGCCGATTTCACCTGCGATTTGGAAGATGGATTTGCTGTCAGCGGATTTCACAACCGGAACGAGCAAGCCGTCTTCTGTCGAAGTAGCGATACCGATGTTGTAGTACTTTTTGAAGATGATTTCTTGTTTTTCATCGTCGATAGAAGCGTTGAGTTCTGGGAATTTCTTCAGACCAGCTACAACAGCTTTCACGATCATAGGCAGGTAAGTCAGCTTCACACCACGCTCTTCAGCAAGTGGCTTCGCATCTTTACGCATCGCAACAAGTGCTGTAACATCCACTTCGTCGAAGATTGTTACGTGTGGTGCTGTGTATGCAGATTTCACCATTGCTTTCGCGATTGCTTTACGCATACCTTTCAGCGGAACGCGCTCTTCCAGCTCGCCTGCTGTAGGTGTGTGGTGAACAGTTGGAGCCGCTGCTGCTTGTGCTACACCTGTAGCTGCTGCTGCAGGAGCCTCAGTTGCTACTGGAGCTGCCACTGCTTGTGCAGTTGGTGCTGCTGCTCCGCCAGATACGAAGCGATCTACGTCTTCGCGTGTGATGCGACCCAATTTGCCTGTACCAGGTACATTAGCCAATTGAACGCCTTTTTCACGAGCGTATTTGCGAACGGAAGGCGTAGCCAACACATGCTTACGGTCAATAGGTGCCGCTACTGCTGTTGCAGTTGCTTGTGCCATTGGCGTTTCCAAAGTTTGGTTCGCATTTGCACTCACTTGGGAACCGATGTCGCAGCCTGGCTCCATTTTGTCTGCAGCTTGAGGCGCTGGTGCCGCTTCAGCAGCGTGGGAATCGCCATGACCATGGTCTGGCAGGTTCGGAATTTCGCCTTCTACGTCAAACTCGATCAGTGGATCGCCGACTACAGAAACCGTACCCTCAGTTACTTTCAGATCGATAACCTTCCCTTTAACAGGCGACGGTACTTCTACAACCGCCTTGTCATTTTGTACTTCCATGATGACTTGGTCTTCTTCTACGGAATCTCCGGGCTGTACGTGCCATTTGACGATTTCGCCTTCATGGATACCCTCGCCGAGCTCCGGGAGTCTGAATGTAAAACGACTCACAGTATCTCCTCCTTATAACACTTCGCCATAGTAGTAAGCCTATATTTCCCAAAAGAAGGCGGAAAGCTTTCAACTTTTCCGCCATTATGTCCGTTTCTCAATTAAAAATCGAGGACTTGAGTCAGACCATCCACTACGCGTTTTACGTCAGGCAGCCATACATCTTCTGCTTGTGCAAACGGGTAAACGGTATCTGGTGCTGTAATACGCAGCACTGGTGCTTCGAGGTGCAGGATCGCACGCTCGTTGATTTGCGTGATGATTTCTGCCGCAACACCAGACGTTTTTTGTGCTTCTTGAACCACAATCGCACGATTTGTTTTCTTCACAGAATCCACGATGGTATCGATATCGAGTGGGCTGATGGTGCGCAGGTCGATTACTTCTACTTTTGCTCCACGCGCTTTCTCGATTTCTTCTGCTGCTTTCAGGCTGGTATGCACCATCGCACCATAGGTGATGATGGTAACATCGCTACCTTCTTTTACTACGTTTGCTTTGCCGAGTGGAATTGTGTACTCACCTTCTGGAACTTCTTGACGGAAGGAACGGTACAGCTTCATGTGCTCAAGGAATACAACTGGATCGTTGTCGCGAATCGCGGAGATCAACAGTCCTTTTGCATCATACGGATTGGAAGGGATAACTACTTTCAGACCCGGAGTTTGCATCATCAAGCCTTCCAAAGAGTCAGCATGCAGCTCAGGCGTTTTCACACCGCCACCAAATGGGGAGCGGAATGTAACTGGGCTCGTGAAGCGACCGCCGGAACGGTAACGCATACGAGTAGCTTGAGATGCAATTGCATCGAACGTTTCAAATACGAAACCAAAGAACTGAATTTCTGCTACTGGACGGAAGCCGTTTACGGAAAGACCAACAGCCAAACCGCCGATTCCGGACTCAGCGAGTGGCGTATCGAAAACGCGTTGCTCGCCGAACTCAGCTTGCAGACCTTCTGTTGCACGGAACACCCCGCCGTTGTTACCTACGTCTTCACCGAAGACAAGAACGGTTTCATCGCGCTTCAACTCTACGCGCATTGCATCCGTAATGGCTTGAACCATTGTCATTTGTGCCATGGCTTATTTCGACTCCTTCGCCAGGAATTCTGCCTTTTGCTCTTCGAGTGCAGGCGGCAGTGTCTCAAACATTACATCGATCAGTTCGCTAACTTTCATCTTAGGTGTTTCGTCCGCTTTTTTGATTGCGTCCGCAACAGCTGCTTTCGCTTCTTCGATGACCGCTTCTTCGTCTTTTTCGCTCCAGAGACCTTTTGCTTCGAGGAACTTGCGGAAGCGGATCAGTGGATCGCGCAGTTCCCACTCGCTTTGCTCTTCACCTGTACGGTAACGAGTTGGGTCATCACCAGCCATGGTATGAGGACCATAACGGTACGTCATTGCTTCGATCAGAGTCGCACCTTCGCCGTTCACGCCGCGCTCTTTTGCTTGTTGAACCGCGTAGTAAACGGCGAGAATATCCATACCGTCCACGCGCTCGCTAGCAATACCAGCCGCAACTGCTTTGACTGCGATATTTTCAGAAGCCGTTTGCTTTTCGAACGGCAGGGAGATCGCATAACCGTTGTTTTGAGAGAAGAAGATAACGGGCAGCTTGTATACCCCTGCAAAGTTCATACCCTCGTAGAAGTCACCTTGGGAGGTCGCACCGTCACCAAAGTAGTTGATCGCCACTTTCTTTTCACCGCGCAGCTTGTAACCCATTGCAACACCTGTTGCTTGTGTACATTGAGCTGCGATGATGATTTGTGGCATCAATACGTTTACACCTTCAGGAATCTTGCCACCTTCGATGTGTCCGCGAGAGTACAGGAATGCTTTGTGCATAGGGTAACCATGCCATACCATTTGTGGAATATCACGGTAGCTAGGCAGGACAAAGTCCTCTTTGGAAAGTGCAGCCTCGGAACCGATCATGCTTGCTTCTTGACCAGCTACTGGTGCATAGAAACCAAGACGACCTTGGCGGTTCAAGCTGATTGCGCGTTGGTCCCATACACGGGTAAATACCATTTTACGCATCAGTTCACGCAATTCATCATCGGAGAGCTTAGGCATCAAGTCAGGACGAACAACCGTACCATCCGGGGCAAGAATTTGCAGCGGGGCGTTGTTCTCTGTTTGTTCAACAGCAGTGGATACGCTCATCACATTCACCTCGTCACTAGAATAAGGGACTTTCTTTCCCGCGTTGCCCTTTGTCGCCTCTATCTGAGCATCTGCTCGATAAGCGACGAATGCCATTCGCGGCGGAAGTGACCCTGATAAAAACCAGAAGAAAGTTGCATGGTGCAAGAAAGGGCTTACAGCGCCGTTTGCAACACCCTGTTATATTGCAGTCAAAATACCTGTTTAATGTGTTACAGTATTGATATTACAGGGTTTATTTCCTCTCTGTTATCATTTACTATATAAGCTGTATCAGTTTTTTTCAAGGCTTAGTTTTTCATTTGAGCAAACAGGGAGTGTAATCGATGTCTGACTATGTAAAGCGAACCATAATAAAAGAAGAAGTGCCCAGCATCCACGTGGACACTCCCCGCTCGGTCAAAGTATACCTACCGCCGGGGTACAATGAGCTTCTTTCTTACCCTGTTGTGTATTGCCAGGATGGGAACGACTTCTTTACGATGGGGCGAATCGCGACCATCTCCAATCAATTGATTCTGGAAGAAGGTATCGAACCCTACATCGTCGTCGGTGTCTCAGTCGATCGCAACAAGCGCACGAGCGAGTATTCTCCATCGGGGTCGAGAAATGCAGCCTATCAGCGTTTTTTCACCGAAGAGCTGATTCCTTACATAGAGGAGCGTTATCCTGTGCGCCGTGATCCTGGTTCACGTATACTCGCAGGAGATTCTTTGGGTGGAACCGTTTCTTTGCATCTCGCATTGGAGTACCCCGACCTCTTTCCACAAGTAATCGCGCTGTCCGGGGCGTTTTTCCAAACGACACTCGATCGGCTTTTGAAGCAGTCCAGCCTATCCTGGCTGCGAATCTGGATGGTCGTTGGCCTCGATGAGACAGTTGTGGAAACAAGTGCGGGCACCTTCGATTTCGTGCAATGGAATCGCGAGGCAAAACAGATTCTTGAGGACAAACAAGCAACCTTGTCGTATCGAGAAAAACCAGGGAATCACGTCTGGGGTTTGTGGCAAAAAGAGCTTCCTGACGCCTTGCGCTACTTCTTCCCACCTCCCCGTCTGTAACCATTACGAGCCATTGATTTCTTTGATGTCCTCGTACCCGTAATACCGGCCATCCACCAGGAAAATGCCTTGGTGGTTGGCTTTTTCAATTTCTCCTGCAACCTGATTAGCGTCGTTTAGTACGATGTTGACAATCTTGCTCTCGTCCCGTTTCATTTGATTGAGAATGCGTTCTCGTTCTTTGGCCGAGATCATATATCCATCCCTCTTTTCCCCTGTGTTGGATAGCTATAGTATTTCATTGGCGGGTCTGAATTACACGCAAGTTAGTCAACCGAACGGAACCAAAAAAAGCCTTGCCGCTCTCCCATTTTCCGGACACGGCAAGACTTTTATACGACTTTACCTATTGTTCGATGGTTGTATATTTAAAATCTCGACCACCAAACGGGTTGATCAAAAATCCTTTGACTTTGTCATTTTTTATATACGGTCTAGCACCATAGTACACAGGAGCAATCGGCATTTCCTCCATTAAAATAGTCTCCGCCTCACGCATGATCGCATTACGCTTTGTCAGGTCTTTTTCCAAGTAACTCTGGACGATTAGCTCTCGGTACCTGTCGTTTTCCCAAGCAGCGTCGTTCGTCCCCACTGTTTTGTCCTTGAAAATTTCCAGGAAATTGATAGGGTCGTTAAAATCAGCACCCCAATTTCGGTAGGCAAACTGATAGTTTTTGGCGCGCTTGTTTTGTAAAAAAACTTTTTCCTCCAAGCCACTGATTTTTACATCTACACCTAGACTTCTTTTCCATTGATCCTGAAGAGCTTCCGCCAGCTTTTTCTGACGATCGTCACCTGAACCATACGTGTATGTCACTTCAGGCATCGTTGAAAGCCCCAACTCCTTCAACCCTTCACCCAATAACTGTTTGGCTTTGTCTACATCCTCTTGAAAATAGTCATTTCCGCTGAGCTGCATAGAGGGCGGAACCCATGCAAACGCCGCAGGTACCCCTGTCTGCACGATTCCGTCTACGAGAGGCTGCCGTTGAATCGAATACGAGAAGGCTTGCCGAATCTTTTTATTCGTAAAGGGGGGCATGATTGTATTAAAGGTGACGGCAACTGTATTCGGATACGGCGCCATTACGATTTTTCCTTCATCCTGCAATGCAGGGATCACATCGACGGGCAACACGTAGCTAGGATGCCCTCCCCAATCCAAATCACCAGAATCAAACAACGCTTGAGCGGTGTTGGTATCGGTAATCATGCTCCAGACGATTTTGTCGAGCTTCACAGCATCTTTGTCATGATACTTCTCGTTTTTCACAAGAACTATTTTGTTTTTATGCTCCCATAGCTCCATTTTGAATGGGCCGTTGCCCACGTAGTTGTCTGGAGACGCTGCCCAGTCCGGATGTGCCTCCAGGGTCTTTTTATGTAAAGGAAACAATGTCGGAAAAGCCGTTAGCTCGTAAAAAAACGGAGCTGGTGAATTGAGCTTGACCTCTAGAGTAAAATCGTCAAGCGCTTTGACCCCTACACCTTCCTGCGATCCTTTCCCTGTGTTGAATTCCTCAGCGCCTTTAATGAAATAAAGCATGTAGGCATATTCGGATGCTGTCTTTGGATCGAGATTTCGTTTCCAGGCGAACTCAAAATCATGGGCGGTTACCGAATCTCCGTTACTCCATAGCGCATTCCTTTTCAATTTGAACGTGTACGTCGTCAAATCCTCGGATACTGTATAACTGTCGGCAATGGCGTTGGCTATTTTCCCATCCGGTCCATAGCGAGTCAACCCTTCAAAACAGGCAGTAATGACATCAAAGGAAGTGCCATCGGAAGCAAGTCCGGGATCTGCTGTCGGAGGCTCGCCACCGTCTGCGTTCCAATTCAACACCATCTCTTTTCCCGTTGGCTGCGTTGGTTGAGATGCCTGATCATTCGGTTTGTTCGTTACCGCCGTTTCACTTGAACTACATCCCGCTAAAACTTGAAGCAGCAAGAAGCAGCTCAAAATGAAGCTCATCCTCTTTCTCATCGAGACCATCCCCCTTGATTCCATTCGATTCCACACACCAGTAAACGCTAGTGCTTTATCACACTACCATGATAACGTAAGTGCGGACGAAACAAATCAGACGGTATGGCGAAAAACAGATCGCGTAAAGACTCTTATTTTGTACAAATTGTCTAATTATTTAGAATTTGTTATTGAAGCAAAGAAAAAAGCCAGTCTCCCCTTCGACTGGCTACAATTGGTTGAAACGATTACACCGTTTCCAATAATGCCTCTACTGCTGCAACAACGGTCTCGATATGTTGCTCGCTAATGTGTCGATGCGTCGTAAAACGAACGACATACTCGTCAAAATCAACAGCGAGCACTCCTTTTTCCTCCAAACGTTCCAAGAAAGCGATAGCTGTTTGTCCAATCGAGTCTGTATTCACCAGCACGATATTCGTCTCGACTTGCTCGACCTGAAGCGATAGCTGGCGCAAGCCTTTTGCCAATTGCTGTGCCCGTTCATGGTCTTCTGCCAATCGTTCGGTCATCTGTGTCAGAGCGATGATGCCTGGTGCTGCCAAATACCCAGCCTGACGTAGCCCGCCTCCTAATTTTTTTCTCCACCATCTCGCTTCTTCGATAAATGCACGATCTCCAGCCAAAATGGAACCAACTGGAGCACTTAGCCCTTTGGACATGCAAATCTGAACGGTATCGGCAAAAGCGCTTAGCTCACTGACTGCAACCCCTTGGGCAACAGCCGCATTGAAGAGACGAGCACCGTCCAAATGAACAGGAATACCGTGTTTTTTGGCGATATCATAGACACTCTTCATTTGCGCAACAGAGATTACCGCCCCGCCAGCGCGATTATGCGTATTTTCGAGACAGATCAATTTTGTGCGAGGAAAATGGATATTGTTGCCCCGAATCGCCCTCTCCACATCTTCTGCACGCAAAGCACCACGTTCTCCAACCAGCGTCCGTGTTTGCACACCAGCCAATGCCGACATAGCACCGCCTTCATAGTAAAAAATGTGCGAATCCGCTTCAGCAATGACCTCATCTCCGTTGACACAATGCGTCAAAACAGCGACCTGATTGCCTTGCGTACCACTTGTTACGAACAGGGCAGCTTCCTTTCCGAGTATTTCAGCCGCGATCGCTTCCAAACGATTGACAGTTGGGTCCTCTCTATAAACATCATCACCAACCTCCGCTTCTGCCATTGCTCGAAGCATCTCCTCGGTTGGTTTCGTAACGGTATCACTGCGCAAATCGATTTTCATAGATGACTCTCCTTCCACCCTGTTGTCATTCTCTAGACATATCGTAACACTTTCAACATTGCATCCTGATTTCCCTCTTGCTAAGATGGAGGGGTAACTTACATACAGTTAGGGGATTTGACCTGTGAAACTAAAAATCACTCGTAACGCTGCCAAGCAATTGACTCCAATCATCGAGGCAGAAGAAGACAAAGAGTTGAAACTGCGCCTTTATATTACTCACGCTCACGGTGATCACGCACACTACGGACTCGCTCTGGACAAGCCAACAGAAGAAGATGTTGTGATCTCGACAGATAAAGAGATCGATGTGATCGTGAAAAAGGATGAGCCATTGCTCGATGGCGTCATCATTGATTACCTCTTCTTGCCACAAGAAGGTTTTGTTATTACCAACCCTTCCAAAGGTAACACAGGTGACCACTAAGCATGATACAGATAAACCCTCTGCTTTTTTACAGGCAGAGGGTTTTCTTTGATACCTAGTTTCTTATTCATCAGTAGCCATGGTGTACAGCTCTGTCGATAAATCTTTCAGCAACGGCGAAGAAACGTTATCCACCTGCGTCATAACAAGGCGATGGACCGGACGTGTCATTGCGACATACAACAGTTTTGCGTCCCATTCGTTACTTTGATAGGCGTCCACATCCAGTAACATGACCACATCGAACTGCAAGCCTTTCGTTAGAAAAGCAGGCATGACAGTTACGCCACCCGGAAATTGGTTATCTTTGCTGCCCAACAGGGTCAGATCAGCTATCTTGTCTTGCAGACCTTTATGTGCTTTTTTACTCGCTTGAATGGTTTTCGCTACGATCGCTATCGTTTTGAAGCCTTCCGATTGGTAGGCAGCCACACGCGAAGAGATGTCCTCCCACAGTTGCGCTCGTGAACGAGCCTTGACCATGATTGGTTTTTCGCCATGTCGCAAAACCGGTTTTGCCAATACCGTCTCGGGCAATTCAATCTGCCGCAACACTTCATTGGCACAACGCATGATCTCAATTGTCGAACGATAGCTTTGCGACAACGTGTAATAGGAAGGAAACATCTGTGCAAAAATGCCCTTTGTCAACTCTTCCCAGGCATGAATCCCTCGATAGCTATGAATGCCTTGCGCAATATCTCCCACAATCGTTAACGAGTTTCGCTTGGTTGCCAATGCAATGACGGCTATTTCCAGCGCACTCAAGTCTTGTGCCTCATCCACAACCGTATGATCAAAATGCTCTGCCTTATTCATACCTTCAACAATATGCTGCAAATATAGCAATGGCGCGATATCTTCTGGCTCCAATCTCTCCTCTGCAAACAGTGCAGCACTTGACTGCGTCACATCACGCACAACTTCGTCTGAAATGTCAGCAGGTACGAGCTTGCGTAGCAATTCCTCGTCAGCAATCAACTCGCGATAAGCCGCGAAGATTTCCAGTCTTGGAAACGAAGTCAGGTACGTATCCAGTATTTGCTCCAGCATTTTCTCGAATTTGTACAAGCCTTCTTTGTCCAAATCGACTTTTCGCTCTCGCAAATGAGCAAACAATTGCTTGTTCATTTCTTGTTTCAAATGCTTGCGAAGCGCTTCTACTCGGCGATGATACGGCATATTCGCGAATAACTCCAAAAAGCATTGACGAATAAAATCACCCGGAATGGAAAAGACTTGCTTCGTCTTGTTGTATAAAAAGCTGAGCTTCTTAAAAGGAATTCTTGTGTCGACGATATGACGAATGTATTGCTCAAGCGCCTCCCGACAAGCGAGTGATCCTTTGAAGCGAAGTCTGTTTCGCGTCATTTCTTGCTGGCGCTCATCCTGCCCCTCTTCGAAGAACAATTGAAGGGGCTTATCAGGACTCACGATTTTCCATCCTTTTGGCAGCAGAGGCTTCACAAGACGCGCTGCCCAATCTACAAAGGTAGACTGTTGAACGTCATCGACGCCCAGCTCAGGCAAAACCTCGGAGATATAGGTAAGAAACATCCGGTTAGGTGCAAACACCATGAACTTTTTGGACATCATGGAATCCTGGTAGTTATAAATCAAATAGGAGAGTCGGTGCAGGGCGATGGTCGTTTTTCCGCTCCCTGCTACTCCTTGCACAACAATGGGCCGTTCTTTTTCCGCCCTGATAATATCATTTTGCTCAGATTGAATCGTTGCGACGATGTCTTTTAGCCTGCTATCGTTCGCCTGATTCAGATTGGCTGCCAAAAATTCATCGATGAAGCCCTCTTGCAAAAACTCATCGGGATGCCCCATCTCACGGTTAATTGTTTCTTTTACTGCTCCATCATAGATGCCGACGATCTTTCCGTCTTCGATCGCAAAATTACGCTTTAATCGAACTTCACCACGTACGATCTCGCGTCCCATCCGGTAAAACGCGTCTTTGCTCTCACCGGAATAATAAAGACTGGCGATAGGCGCACGCCAATCCACGACGACAGAATCAAACGTATCGCTGCGTACAATTCCCCGTTTTCCTATGTAGACCTGATCCAGCTCGTAGATTTCATCCTTCAAGAAATCCACTCTGCCGAAATAAGGCTTCTCTCGCCCTTGATCTTCTAGGTAACGCAAATCCTTTGCCTTATTATAGTTAACGACCTGTTTCACATAGTCATCTGTTGCCTCGCGAATATCATTGCGAAGCTGCTCCATTTCTTCGTCGATCGCTGAAATGGTATCATCCAGCTTTTTTTGTTCCAATTCATAATCACGATGCTGTGTACTCACAATCATTCCCCCTCACATGTATCGTGTCATTGAACGTATTAGGACCATTGCCTAGCCAGCCATATTCCAACCGCACAAGAAAGTAGTCCGACTCCCAAACTGAGAAGTGCGTACAAAGTGCCACGCAACAAGTGGCCTTCTCCCCAAAAAGAGACCACTTCCAAGGAGAAGCTAGAGAACGTCGTAAATCCTCCCATGACCCCCGTTGCAAATAAAAGATAGAGTGTCGGAGATAACATGCCACGTTCTTTCCCTAGCACGAACAAGATGCCGATGATCAACGATCCACAAACATTGGCGATCCAGGTTCCCCACGGCCATCCCGGCTGGTTTGCGAGTAAAGACAATAGATAGCGCAAAAGAGAGCCAACTGCTCCTCCAACCGCCACAGCTATCCAGGCCATCGCTTTCCCTCCTTGGCTATCAAAGCTGTTATGTATGTCACAGAAAAAGACACCCTAGCGTCAAGCGAGGATGTCTGTCGTATCAGTAATTGTTATCTTACTGTTTTGGCTTATTTTCTTCAAGGTCTTCCACATAACGGATGGAATCCAAATTTGCTCTCAATGAAAGCTTAACGGCGTCAATGTACTTTTGGCGCAATGCTTTTTGTTCGAGCTTTTCCTCTTCGGTCAAACCTTCTTCGCGAGATTTTTTGACCAATTCGTTAATGCGTTTAATTTCTGCGTCAGATACCACTGCTGGTTCCTCCCACTCTGTAGTAGTGCCGCTTCATTATACCACATTCGAATGATCCCGCAAGACAGCCGAACACTTACGGAGTATCAGGAAGGATGAGAGTCTGACCTGGATAAATCCTGTTGCTCTCTAATCCGTTCGCATCTTTAATCTCTATTATATAGTCGCGAACATCCATATGCTGATCTGGATTGTATTGAACAGCTAATGACCATAGGCTATCTCCAGATTGTACGGTTACTTCTATACCTTGTGGCTCCTCTATTGGCGAAGAAGCAAACACTAGTTCGGTCAACAAATAAAAAAAGAGAGTAAATGTAATAAGAAACAAGAGAGCTTGTCCTCTCGTGATACCAAAACGAACACGGCGTTCTTCTTTTTTCTCGAAACGATTACGTACTGTCGATGAATTCATAATAATGGCCTCCTCACAAACATACGTTCTGATCACTTGTAACCTCATGATAAATGAGAACATATGTTCATGTCAACAAATAATCGAACTTATGTTTGTCGAACGCAAGCTCCCATGGTATAATATAGGAAAATATGTTCGAGAAATCAGGGGTGTCTTTCTATGTCAAAATTATCGAGTAGACAACAAGCCATCATCGAGTTCATACGAAAGGAAGTTCGTGATAAAGGATATCCGCCATCTGTACGTGAAATCGGAGAGGCTGTTGGACTAGCTTCCAGCTCAACAGTACATGGGCATTTGGCACGCTTGGAGAAAAAAGGCCTCATTCGTCGAGATCCAACCAAACCTCGCGCCATCGAATTGCTATCTGATGAAGATCGTTTTCAAGACAATTTCGAAGACTCTGTCGTCCGTGTGCCAGTAATCGGAAAAGTAACCGCTGGACAACCGATTACTGCCATTGAGGATGTGGAAGAATACTTCCCGCTTCCAGACAATATCGTGACTTCTGACAAGGTTTATATGCTGCGCGTCTCCGGGAACAGTATGATTGATGCCGGGATTCTCGATGGAGATTACGTAATCGTTCGCCAACAGCACGTAGCAAACAATGGTGACATCGTCGTAGCGATGACAGAAGAAGACGAAGCGACCGTCAAAAGATTTTTCAAAGAAAAGAACCACTTCCGTCTCCAACCGGAAAATGCCACGATGGAACCGATCATTCTGGAGCATGTCACCATTCTCGGTAAAGTCATTGGTGTTTATCGACTCATTCACTAATTTCCACGTAAAAAAGGACAGCCTCGGCTGTCCTTTTCGTTTTCTGTATATTATCTGGCGACAAAAAACCAGATGATCATCGTAACTTGCAAGATGACTTTTACGACTGCACTGCCCAAAAATCCGATTAATGAACCTACGCCCGCTTTCACTGCTCGCTCCATCGATTGCTTCTGCACCATTAATTCTACGAGAACGACGAATACGAACGGCAAAATCAGCATACCAAACGGTGGGAAAACGAAAATCCCAAGAATAATTCCGACCGCAGCAGCAATGGACGACCATTTGGACCCTCCGTACCTTTTCACGAAGTACATGTTCGTCAGTAAGTCAGCACCGTAAAGCAGAATACTGAGAACGACCATTCCCCACCAAAAGGATGCCGGCAATCCCGCTCCCGGATCTGCAATGAAAAAGTGATAGAGCAAAAAGCCCGCCCACAGTAATATCGTATCAGGTAAAACAGGTAAAAAAATTCCTGCAATGCTTAGCAAGAACAATAACACAACCACTACCCACAAAAATATTTCCATCTACTACACTCCCTTCATCTAGGTATACGAGTGATGACCGATTTCGTTGCGTACTTATTCACTTTTGTCTAAACTATTTCAAAAGAAAGTAGAATGGAGGTAGTCTCATGAGAAATTGGCATGATCTTTCTTACTTGGGTAGAGGAACGATGCGCCAAAAAGCGGCGTGGGAAGCGATACAACAGACCCACATCATGGAGGTACTATCCGAATTCCGTCCAGTGCTTGCCGGAACCATCCCATTAGACATAGACGTTATGCAAAGCGATTTGGATATTATTTGCGAGAGTCACGATCTGGAACAGTTTGAGCAAGCTGTTCGTACAGCTTTTGGCTGCTTACCCGAATTTGAAGTGACACACCTAGATGTAAAAAGTACTCCCACGTGCGTGATCTCGTTTTTCGTAGCTGACTTTTGGTTTGAATTGTTTGCTCAACCAGTAGCTGTCGAAAAGCAAAATGCCTATCGTCATATGGACATCGAAGCACGATTGTTAGACATAGGAGGCTTGGATGCGAACCAACATATCAGAGCTCTGAAGCAAACTGGCATCAAAACAGAGCCTGCATTTGCTCGATACTTTCATATTCCGGGTGATGATCCATACGAGGCTTTGTTGCAATTAGAGTCGTTAACCGAACAGGAATTACGACAAAGAGTTCAGGTCCTACGAAAGGATTCATCTTCAAACAATGAGCCGATCTCTACTTCTTAAATGCAGGAAGGATCATCATTTTTCGTGCTGCCCACTTTAGTGGATACCGGATACACCATCATCTCGCTGGAATCATAGGGGGTAAACAGCCACTGGAGCTGCAACCGATCATACTTCTCTCGATCAAGCCATAAGTCCTCGTCCTCTTTCTTTAAAATGACAGGCATCCGCTCATGTATATTTTCGATGAGCTCATTCGCCTTTGTCGTAACAATCGTGCAGGTATGTACTTTTTCTCCCTCTTGATTCATCCACGTATCATACAGGCCAGCAAAAGCAAATGGTTCCCCGGTTTTCATCATGATCCGTATCGGTTGCTTCCCTGTGAGGGCGTTCATCCACTCATAAAAGCTGTCAGCAGGAAGGATTTATCGTTTTCGGGCAAAAAGCTGTTTGAATGTGGGCTTTTCATTTAACGTCTCGCAACGCGCATTGATCATTTTGTAGCTGCTCTTCTCATCGGCAGCCCAGGACGGCACTAACCCCCATCTCAACTGACCCATACGTCGTTCGCCACGATCAGCAATAATCGCTGGAATGAACTGACCTGGTGCAATATTGTACCGTGGCTTTGCATCAAATGGAATGACTTCGATTTGGAATCGTTCCTTCCATTTCTCCAAGTTCGTTACGAGAGTAAAACGGCCGCACATGCTTTTCCCTTCACATCCTTCCATACTGGACGTCTCCTCATCCCTTCTATTTTACTGTTTCACCTGATGTGTCATTTCAAACCTTTTATGCGTGTGAAGTAAGTGGAAAACGAAAATGTTCTGTCTCCATTTTTAACGAGGGACGAACAAATAAGACATCATCCGTCGTTTTCATCAAAGAAGATTGGATTTTCTCATTCTCACTATCCGGCATAAAGTGAAAATGAATGATCGTTGTCTCAGCCGTTACCAAATGGGAAATGACCGCTTCTATATCAACTGGCTTTTTACTTACAAGATCAAATACATGCAGTTGGTCGTCTTCTCGTTCCAATAAGACAATCACATCCTCCTCCTCGACGTAATAGATCGCATCCCGAAAAACAAGAAGAAAGTAAAACATCAACAGATGCTCGCTATCCTTGACGGCCAGCCTCGATGAAACGGGGATTCGTTTAGCAGCAACTTCCTTCATGACGATAAAATCAGCCTCGTTATCAACATCTAGCTTGCGCAAGACTGATTTTTGTCCTACTTTCTCTTTTAAATCAGATGCCAGTAAGCGAAAACTACTTTCCTGTACTCTCTCAAATCCGAACTTCGGATAAAAATCGAGTACGGTATCATTGGCATACAAATAGATAAAATCGTATTCCTTCTCACAAGTTTCAAGAATATGGTTCATCAATTTCGCTGCCAACCCTTGGTTGCGGTAAGCTGGATGTGTCATGACCGTTCCGATCTGAAGTGCCTGATAGTCCTTCCCATTGGATGTCACGATCATCTTACTGGCAGAAGCGTTAGCAATAACCTGATCCCCATCCAAATAGGAATAGCAGACATAGCTGTCATTCCAGAAGCCCTTGTTATCCCATTCTTTAAAATCGAGCTGAAAGATCTGTTTGGCGAGGTCATGAAAGCTTTCCTTATATGTTTTGATATGCTTGTAGTCGCTAATCAATCGATATTCACCCATGTAAAAACCTCCCATTCTGTTGTTTGTGCTGTCTGTTATCATTCATTTCTTTTCAGCAGTCCCTTCTTTCCAATAAAAAAGACCACAAGAAGAATTCTCTTCTCATGGTCAAATTTATCGTTGTAATGAAGATACCTATCCCAAACAGAATAGATATCATGCACAAACGTGAAATTTGTTTTGATGAGATATAATGCCTTCTAATCGCTCTTGAAAAAAGGTATAAAAAATAAACCAAGGGCACGCCCTTCATGTAACCTTTTCCCATATAAAATTCATTCGAATTTTACTTAGCGATTATCAGTTTCATCATATACAATCAAAACCTCTTTTCAAATTAGATACCTTTACTATATTGGACTTTCAAAAGGTTGTAAATGAGCATTCCATATCCACTTACATTTTTGTAAGTATCGTTATACAAAAACGTCATTTTCTTATATAATTACAAATACTCCCTTTCCGAAAAGGAAAAGGGACACCGATTTTTAAATGGACCTCGAGGGGGGTGTACCAATGGCGAATGCTCTCAATTTGCCACATACCGCAGCGGCTCATGCAAAGCCTAGAAATAGTGAGGCGATACTTTGCATGAGGTGGTCTTACGTTTAATCCAATCATCGCCTTCATTTGCGTATCTCATTTCCTATTTTCTTGGCTTTGCCCCTTATTTGCCTATTTATGAATAAGGAGCGAGCAGAAATGAAATGTGTGAAAGCAAATTTAATCCTTCCTGAATCGTTACTTGCAGAAATACAAAAGTACGTGCAAGGAGAAACCATTTATATTCCAAAGACAAAAGTAACCCATCAAAAATGGGGGACGCGCACTGGCGGGAGAAAACTCCTGGATGAGCGGAATACGGCTATTAAAAGCAGTTTTCGGGCCGGGACGGCTATTTCTCAGTTAGCGGAGGAATACTTTTTGTCTACAGAGACGATTAAGAAAATCGTGTATACCAAATAGACGTTTATAAAGCACTGACGACCTTTCCATTCAGGTTGTCAGTGCTTTTTTATGGCGAGTTTTTTTGAGAAATGTCCTTTCCCTTTCTCTTTTCTTGCAAACACACTAAAGTAAAGAGAAACCCACCTTACAAGACAGAAACAGGAGGAACCGCAACATGGAACCTTTTATCCATACGCATCAGTATCACTTCATTAAATCGCGCGTTCAAGCAATCATGAACGCCTATGCGACCAGTACAGATGTCAACGTGATTCGGGCTCGCAAAGAAATTGCCCATGAAGAAATCTTTCAGTTGTTCCCGAACATGACAGAAGAACAAAAAGAGATTTTGCATCCGATTGATTCGATTAAAGAAAAGGCAGAAGGAAAGCAGTTTTTGCAGCAGCTTTCACCGTTTGTGATTCCATTCCCTGCTCTCACAGAGACTTCTATTAAGAAGCTCTTTCCCAAAGTAAAGAAGCTTAAAGTCTCGAATTTAGCTGAGATCGATTTTTCAGAAACCTCTTATGTGAGCTGGTTAGACACTGCCACGGAAAAGAAATATATTGTCGCTTACCACGAAGGAAAACTGATTGGCATTCACGGTCAGTTTACAAACGTAAATAAAAAAGGCGTTTGTGCGCTCTGTAATCACTTTGAGGAACTCGGCATGTTCGTCCTCGAAGCCAAAGGTTCTGGGGATGGAACGTATTTGAAAAAAGGAAACTACATTTGCCAAGACAGTGTGACATGCAATCAAAATATGATTTCGCTGGATAAGTTAAACGATTTTATCTCGCTGATGGTGAAGTAAATCTGCAACGAAAATGAAAAAGCCGCCGAGTCTCCATCCCAGGCGGCCTTTCGATATGTCCCTTACTTGATCTCGTACAGACTCTCTTCCAAACGATCCCACGTTTGGGTGATGCCCTCTAGCATGCCCATGTCCATGACAGTTTTGAGGGCTTCCGCAGATACATATTCAGAGCGGCTGACCAACTTCGTCTTGCCACCCAGATCGATGAACTCCATCATAACCTCTGTCGAAGGCAAGGTATCATTGGTGTTGCCTTCTGCATCTGAAAAGTAATCGGTATAAATGATTTTCTCTGGCTCAACCATTTCCTTATAAACACCTTTGCCCCAAGATTCCATGCCGTAAAAATCACCTTGATTCTTATCTACACATTTCATACAGTAGTGCCAAACACCGCCTGGACGGAAATCGACATTACAAACCGGGAGTTCCCAGCCTTTCGGTCCCCACCAACGCTTGAGATGTTCAGGCTCCTTAAACATCTTGAACACGAGTTCTCTTGGCGCGTCGAATACTCGCTCCAGTACCAACACCCGCTCGTTCTCTACCCTTGAAACCATTGTGTTTCTTGACATAGTAATTCCTCCTCATTCATTTGAATGGTTCTCAAGTATTTTCCTTATTTTGCAGTTCCCGCAAATAGTCTTCCAGATTATCGAATCTTTCTTCCATAACACGCTGGAATGACTTCACCCAAGAATCCAGCGCTCGGAAAGGCTCTGGCTTGAGCTTGTAAATTCGGCGATTGGCTTCGGCCTTCACATCCACGATTCCGTTATCACTAAGCACCTTCAAATGCTTCGAGGCTTGGGGCTGGCGAAGCCCCAGATGGTCTGCGATTTCCCCTACAGTTAGAGGACCGTCGCGCAAAAGTTCGACGATTTTCATACGATTCGGTTCAGCCAGAGCACTCAGCGTCGCCATGTCCATGCCCGGATTCATCCCTGACATGTCACTCACCTCGTTACATAATGGATTCTACGTTCCTCTCATCCCCTTCAGCGTTATTGTGATCATCTTGTTAGATAAAATATACACCGAAGGGAATATTCCTGTAAAGGAATATTTAAAGAAGTTTGTTTCAGAAATTTGTTAGTGATTAATCAATAACTACCAGCTATCATTTATTTCATGGAAGTACGATTCTGTAAATCTTTGATCGTTGCCGTTATACCCTCCTCGAAATTCGTTACTGGGATCGGTCCAATAAGCCGTTCATATTTTTCTCCGCTAAGGATCAATGGTTTTTCGGTTAAGTATAGCATCTCGACAACCTCCTTCATCACCGGGACGAACATCCCCAGCAAAGACAAACCAATTTTCCCAAGAGGAATGACAGGTTTCACGGTGCCACTTGCTTTTTGGGCGATTCGGACGATGTCTCGACCGGAAATGATGCCTCCACCTGGAATGTGCCAGTTTTGTCCATAGGCAAACTCTCGACTGGCCAACTCTACAATCATCTTCGCCGCATCCGGCAAATAAACAAACTCGCGAGGAACATGCATATTCCCAATGAAAAGCCCCGGTTTTCCAGCCGCAATTGCCTCGAGTGTGGAACCCAAATACGATGCCTGATTAGCAGTAGGTCCGTAATAATCCGGCAATCTGACAATCATCGTTCGTGCATGATCCCATCGACTGCTAAAAAGCATCTGTTCAAATGCCAGCCTGATTTTTCCTTTCTTTGTATGCGGTTGCTTTGGATGCTCCTCCGTCACTGGTTCCATCTGCTTTCTCCCGTATGGATAAATGCCGTCTACCGCAACAACCTTCAAACCTCTCTTATTGGCGGCTTCCATGATCGCTTCGCCAAGTGGGATCAGCTTATTTACCATCTCGTGATAAGGGACGTTTGCACAATGAAATAGTACATCCGCTCCCTCCGATGCTGCTACGATGTCTTGAGACCGTAATGCATCCCCGACGGCCAGTGACAAATGTTCTGGATTCCCCAGCTCTGACGCCATTTGCTCTAGCTTTTCTAGAGAACGCCCAAAAGCAATCGTTTCAACCCCTCGATTGATTAGCTCCTCTAAAATTGCCGCTCCCGTTCCGCCTGTCGCCCCGACTACAATCGCTTTTTTCATTGGGATCATCTCCACTCGTTTTATTTGTGATTGATCAATCACTAACTAATTTGAACTATAACTCTTTAGTTAGTGATTAGTCAATAACTAATTGTCGCAATTTTTTCTCCGCTACACCTCCATCAATTCCGGCATGTCTAACGCTGCTGAAATATTACACAGCATTCCTCTTGCCAGGAAAATAAGCGTTCTCTCTTCTGGGCTCGCGATGCCCGCTTCACGAAAAGCTGTGAGGACGATCTGACGAACCTCCCGAAACCCTTCGCGCATTGCCTCTCGAATCGAAGGCTCTTGAATCGTCTGGGACTGCATTTGAAGAAGTATTTCATTTTGATGGGAAACCAAAATCTTTTCATAGGCCTTGATTAAATCTGTTTCCAATTGCACTTTGGATGCGGACTCCACAACGAGACGGAAAGAGGCAATGATCCGCTCCCACGACGCCTCCAAGGCTGCCTGTAACAAAGCTTCCTTCGATGCAAAAAACTTGAAAATATACGGCTGGGAAATCTTTGCACGCTCTGCCACTTGCGCTGTTGTTGCCCGGAAATATCCGATTTCAGCAAAGACTTCAATGGCAGCAGAAATGATTTCCGTTTTACGATTGACTGACGTCATTGCAAGATTGCCTCCCTTTTAGTGATTAATCAATAATATCGATTATACGTCAGTTTGTGATGAGTTTCAAATACCCTGTATCACTCCCCTTAAACGCTCGGTCATGATTAGCTGCTGATTCAAGTTAGCGATCATCGAACATAATTTTTACGTTGTCGCAGATATCAGTCAGCATTCAACAATTTCCCCTCTCTGTTATCACAATTCGTAGTTTAATAACTAAGACATGGACGTATTTTCCGAATTTTTGGTATTTTGTATGTTAATTAGAGTACGAGTGTGTTACTATTAAATCGAAAGTTTTATTTTTCCATTTCAGGAGGTGAATAACAATGTTAAAGAAATTACTTCAAAAAATTGGTGCTAACTCAATCCGCCCATGCCCACGGGAGTGTATACCAGCAGGAAAACATTGCATGTGTCCCGCGTAATATTAGATAGTACTTAAAAAGGCCGTCCCAACAGCTATGTACGCCGCAGAGGGATGGTCTTTTTCCGTCTACCTATCATCCTAATTTCGTTCGTTTTTTATACCGGAACACTGTACACAATGGTTGGATACGTTTCGCTACATGAGCAGCTCACCGAGCGTAAACTTTTTTGGGAAGTCAAACTTACTAGGGGGAAGATTTATGAAAAAATTTGCTCTGTTTGGTATTGCTACTGCATTATTTCTATCGCTTTCATTACCTGGTGTTAGCAGCGCAAAAGAACAACGTGTACCATGTGAAGCTGACGGGTATTGCGGATGGCCGATTTATAGCGTTTAACACCAACACATCCAATAAAGCTTGGAAAGAAACCACTAAAGGTACTATGGGAAATATATGAAAAGTGAATTCTGCATCGGTTTTAAATCAAACATCATGCACCGACTGTTTAACGATCGGTATGATGTTTTCTTTTTTTCATTTGTTAAATTACGAGCAACTAGCTTTTAACTGGCTTTAAAAATTAGTTTGGCCTTTGCTTTTTGGTTCTTTATTCTTACCTATGTCAGGTTCACGCATCATGGAAAAATGCATATCTTCCTGTCTATTCCTACACTTTTGTGGGGGCTCTCTAAATTCATGTTCTTATAATCACGTATTCACGATAAGATGGTAATGAATGGAAATATCTACCAGTGAGGTGAATGATCATGCTGAAGAAGCTCATGAAAATGTTAGGTTCAAATTATTTAATTGAGCCTTGCGGAGACTCATGCATTATTTATCATGGCAGATGCTTATGCCCTTGGTAGAGGGAGCTACGTTTCAAAAAGGCAATCCTAAATGCCATGACCTGAATGAGGCTAAGGCATAGCTTTTTTCGTCGTGTATCCCCCTGCTGAAATAACATTCTTGAACTGTTGGACATGACAAGTAACAGTTTGTTGCATGCCCAAATTTTCCACTTCCTGTGATATCGCCCTTACATAGCTCCTCAATTTGCATAGCTTGAGTTTGAGGTTATTCCTCATACACTTGAAGGGGTGATATCCATGGGATTCTTTGACGACAATTTTGCTTTAGTTTTGGTTCTTTTCGTTCTATTAACAATTGTTGCTTGCAGTTGTGATGAGTGCTAATTTCTGTCCAATGTTATGGGCGGCTTAGCTGCCCTCTCTCCCCCTCTTTGACATCAGTAAGCTTTGAGCCCATCTTTTTGTCTACTCCTCCCACGTTCCCCAAAGAGCCGCCCGGTTCTTTCCCCGAGCGGCTTAACGCCCTTCACGTCTTCATGTAAGGAACCTACCAACTCGTACTCATGTAAGCGCGTTCAGATAAACCTCTATCCCTTGCAACACTGTTCATAACATTCCTACCAGCTTACATTCTAGGTCTATCCTATCCTATGCTTGCTATCTCCCAGACTGATAGCGAAATCATTGAAATGTGGCACCTTGTTTTCAAGGCTTTTCATACCGGTCTCCCAGCATAGTCAATGTGGAGGGACGCAACCCTTTCCAGATCAGCTAGCCTGCTGGATCGCTTTATTTGTTTTGTTCAAACTACATATTTCCGTTGCTGCTGTTTTTGCTATTGTAATGGTTATGTCCGTAAGTTCTGGTGCATTAGCTGCTGAACCTAGTTTTGGCGATACTCCGTGGATTAAACTGTAGATCATTCGATTAGAGTCTTTTGTGCCCCTTTCTAGGGGTATTTTTTGTACAACCATGTACTCTGCCTATCCAAGATTCTCCATTTCCATCGTCATCACGATCTCGCCCTTGTAAAGATTTTGCTTGCGACCTTCTGGGACCTTGTGCATTAAGCCCGAAACAGAAGAAGCCCGTAAGCTGACCATGATTATCTCAAACTGCATAATAGGTACCGTCTAATAGTTCTTGAAGTGTTTCTGGACTATGATCAAAATCATAAAAGGAATATTCCTGCGGATATTTCCAAGTTGTAACTTGCTTTGCATCTGAAATTTTCATCAACTGAACATTCATTTATTCCCCCTCCATAAAACCTTTCCATTCCGTTCGTTTTTCATAGAGCTAGCCCCTGCTTCTTACCAGTATGTTTTGTATCGTTATCTTTTTCACTTGTACATGCACCCTTTTTTACCTCTGTCCAGAACCTCTTAATTCTCTTCTACATAGAATGCATGAAAACAAGAAAAGGAGGATCACACTTGAAGATACCGAAAAGTTTATGCGATCGTATAGCTAAAATTCTGGGTGGGACAGGCATGTCAAATGATACTTGTTCTATCACGATTAAGCGTAATCTCCATGCAACAATCTTGGGCAAGCCATATGATACTGAGCACGAAATTACCATTGAATCCCTCGATAAAGAAGGAAACACCTTGAATACAGGTGAATTTACACTCCTTCAATCCGAAGTCCAAGAGTTTATTGACGCTGTTCGTAAACAAGGGTTTATCGTTACTGCCCTGCACAATCACTGGCTCTTCGACAAGCCACGTCTCATGTATTTGCATCTTGAATCTGTAGAGCCACCCTTAGAGTTTGCAAAGAAACTACGGCGTGCTTTGAATGTACTAAAATAACCGCTCCTCGTGGCGCTAAGCGTATTGAAGCTTAGCGCCTCTTTCATGGCCTGCCACTATCGTATTCCCATAGGCATGAGTTCCAATGGTTGATAGATCAATATTTTACAAATATTCGAAATTGAGTTGCGTTATTATCAGAACTTTCTTGAAATGAGTAAACCTCCTAATGGGGGCCTTATTTTATGGTTTCGATCATGATAGGAACGCATCCGATCCTCTCAATACGAACCTCGAACCACTTTACTCCGAACACGTCACCACCGCTTAAGGCCCGCCGCTTTACATCCACTCAAGTTTCTGTTTAAAAGTTTCAGCCAACGACATTCAGATAATAGTTCACCCATTTAGTGCCTCTGCTACTCCGGTAATCTTTCTCCATATTATGAGCGGCAATGCTGCCGTTTAGAATGGGGTAGTACCCTATTTTGTGGAGCATTCCACTCCAGTTTCCATCGAGCTTGGTGGACACGGATGCCCCCCATATTGTAGAAAGTTCCCTCGGTTGTTGAGAAACCCTGAGAATCAGACATCGTTTTCACTTCGATCGAAGACTACATTAATTACGAGAAGCAAATGTGTAATCATACCTGAGAAAAAGCACATTATGTTCTTTGATCACTATATGGAGGTAAGTCGAGAAATTTGCCAGTTCGCTTGCTAATTAGCTTAATAAGTATGCATTAGAGATGCATTCCTTTTGTCGAAGAGAAATGCTGCTTAGGCGAGCAATTATCTTTTTATGTAATTATTTACCATTTCATTCAATTTGAGTATAATTAGCTTTAGTTCGTGCATTTAGAATTCGATCACAATTGATACAAAGGAGTGTACTAGGTATGAAAAAACAGCTTCTCTCTATTTCGATGCTCGCTTTACTCCTCTCTGGCGCACCTGTATATGCTTCCGCTTCTACCAATGCTCAAGTACAAGGTGAAGCAGACACAGTAACCTTGGAGCAGCAAAAACAAGAACAACAATTCACCAAATATTACTCCCTTACTCCTGGGCAGTTAAGTCCAAAAGAAGCGATTTATCTAAAGAAAGGGCAGGAGCTCCGCATCAGTGCAAAAGGTAGCTTTGCGAATTACACAGTCTATAATGCTCAAAATAAACAGATTTGGAGCGGTACGACAGGAATCATTATTAAAGCTGATTCGGACGGGTATCGCTATGTACAATTTCAAGCCCCCTATTCCTATGAGGATCAAAATGTTATCGTAGCTACTTTTACGATTCAATAAAACATGAATAGCTTTTAGCCCGTCTTGATTGTGAAGACGGGCTTTATACATATTTGCATTGCTCTTTCTTCGTCTTATTCTCCCTGTGAAAAGTCGAATGACCACTTTTTCCTTTTCCTCAAGAGTACGCAGAACGAAGCTTGCATCTTACCTTGATGACGTTCATGAATACACGTTATATCAAAGTGTTACAATCGTTGCCGTCGCTGAAGATCTCACGGGATTTGTGATCACATTTGTCTGATGCCCTACGAAAGAGAAAAATCCCCTCGCACCAACAGGCACAAGGGGTTTCGCTTATAAGGGAAACAACTTTCGAATAGTCCCTATCATTTGTGTTAATCGCATGGTTATTGTTTCTTCAGCAACATGCTACCAATCTCTTCTAAGAGCATTTCCTTTCCAATTGGGCCAAAGGCTTTGATGTTGAATGTTTCATTGGTTACTTCGTAGAGATGGCCATGTTGAACTGCCTTGTTGCTTTTCCATACTGGACTCTTTTTCAGTTCTGCGTAAACATCATCTGCTTTTCCACCGAAATTGACGAGGAACATATGATCTGGCTGAAAATTTGTTAGTCCTTCCAGCTCGATCATTTCCATTGTTTTATTCGTAGGTGTTCCTTCTGCAGGCTTCAGGCCGAGATCTGTGAACAAGATATCTGCATACCCATAGTTTCCATAGACGCGGAACAATTTTGGCGTTACAGCCAGGAACATAAAGGTCTGGTCGCCGTACGCTTGCTTGAGTTGCTCGCGCATCCCTTTCGTCTTCTCGTCATAACCAGCCAGCCATTTGTTCACGTCCTCTTCTTGTCCTAGCAGGCGGCCGATTTCTTTAAACTTATCACGCCATTTGTCCATGTCTGTCTCTAGAACGACTGTCGGCGCAATTTTGGATAGTTGCTCGTACATCTTTTGCTGGCGGTTATTCATAATAATCAGGTCTGGCTTTGTTTCTACCACCGCTTCCAGGTTGATAGAGTCATCCCACATCCAGCCAACCGTTTTTACATCTGTCAGCTTATCCGCTACGTGGGACATGATTTTTGTCTTGTATGTATTGGTCGTAGCAACCGGCTTGTGTCCCAAAATTAATAGCTCCTCCGCTGCCCCCGATACGTCTGCAATCCGTTTTGGTTCCGCAGGGATTGTCACTTCCCCCATCAAGTGCTTGACTACGCGTGTCTCAGACTTCTTAGGTGCTTCCGAAGCCGTTTGGCTGCTTCCGCAACCCGCCGATACGACAGTGACCACTGCAACTAAGCAGGCCAGTACGATTCGTGTTCCTTTTTTCATCCGTTCATTTCTCCTTGTCACGTGATGTTTGGTGTGAAGTATTATTTGATAATGATTATCATTATAAGTGACAGAGAAGATAATCACATACTTTAGTGTATATGTCAATGTTTTTATATTTTTTATGTTTATACGAAACGAGCCATTGATTACTCCCTTTCAATTGAAATGAAACAGCAAAATAACGAAAAGAATAGTCATTATAATTTGAAATAGGTCTCTTATTTGAGACGATGGAAAACATTTCTTTTCATAGTGGAGGGAGCACGATTATGCACAAGGTAGTTGAACCAAAAATTCTATACTTTGGGACGCCAGTTGTACTCATCAGCACATTAAATGAGGACAATTCTGTCAACCTTGCCCCTATGTCTTCTGCATGGTGGCTTAATCAATCTTGCATGCTTGGAATGAGTAGCTCATCTCAAACCGTTACCAATTTGTTGCGCGAGCGCGAATGTGTTTTGAATCTTCCTTCGCCTGATCTTGCTCATGCGGTGGATCGTCTCGCTTTACTAACTGGGCGAAATCCTGTCCCTGAGCGCAAGGCTAATATGGGATATCGATTTGAACCGGATAAATTCGGAACGGCTAGGCTAACCCCTCAAGATTCGGACCTGATTCGGCCTCCACGCGTTGCTGAGTGCCCAGTGCAATTAGAGGCTGCGGTAGAACAAGTCCATCATTTTGAACTGCCCAGCTCTTTAAAAGCTATTGAAGTAAAGATAATACGCGTTCATGTTGATGAACAAATCCTAATGACTGGCGAGAAGAACTACATCGATCCCGAGAAGTGGAGCCCACTGATTATGAACTTCTGTGAATTTTTTGGCCTTAGCCACAAGGTACACCCGTCAAGATTAGCCCCAGTTTTTGGTCCCTCTTCAGGTTTTGTTAGCAAATCAAATTAAATATCAGTGGAGTGCTAGCATTCAAATAGCAAGGATCACCTTCTTCCCTATTTTTCAAGCATCAATAGATATGTATGTTGAAAAACGAACATTCTCTCTATTTATACCCTTGTTTCAAAATTATTATGATTTTGGAAAAGATGTTATAAAAGAATAGCCCAAAGATTGGACTTTTGAAGGCTATGATCAGGATCTATCGGAATGCATTTCGGCTAAATAGAAATGATGGAATTGACCAAATAACACGGCGAGGCACCTCCTATCTAACAGGAAGGTGCCTCAAGTTTTTGAAGACTCTGACTAAGTTAAAAAAGTAAAGTCGCCAAATATCGGTGCAGGCTTGAGAAGCAGCGAGTGTAACCATTCAAGCACCATCGGAAACTACCGGAGAACTGTGCCTTCTTTCAATATCTCGATGTCGGATCGTTCAAATGGTAAAACTAACTCCAGTGAGTTCTTCACTCAATGACCAGAGCCGCTTGGCAATCTGCTCATCTGCAGCCCATGGGCATACGCCGGGTACTCCTGGTTTCCCTACTTCAATCGGAACCAAAGAAGCAATATCGATATTTTGGCAATAAACGCCACCCTTGCCTTCGAGTTGGTTGCTTACAGCACACCAGACGATCGTCGCGGCTCCTTCCGGTACGGTTTTGCGTCCCACCGTCAATTCACTAAACGTCCGCCGTCCCTGTACGTCGATTACCCCAGAAGCACTCAATTCTTCATTGGACAAATGACGGGAGAGCTCGGTGACGATGGTACCGGGGTGTACGGAGAACGCTCGTACATGGTGTGGTTTGCCGCGTGTATCCAGTTCTAGGGCGAATAGGGCGTTAGCCGTCTTGGATTGCCCATACGCCTCCCATTTGTTGTAAGGGCGGTGCAGATAGTTTGGATCCTTGAAATTGATGTTACCTAATCTATGACCACCTGAGGAAACGGAAACGACCCGAGCGCCGTTTGCTCGTTTCAGAGCTGGCCAAAGCCGTGCTGTCAATTGAAAGTGACCCAAGTGATTGGTGGCGAACTGCAGTTCATACCCCCTGCGATCATGCTGTTCAGGTATAGCCATGATCCCTGCGCAGTTCACGAGAATGTGAAGGGGACGGCACGACTCCTCGAATCGGTGGGCGAAGGCATCGATCGAATCCGGATCGGCAAGATCAAGCTCGCCTAATTCCGCTTCAGGAACGGCCTCCATTGCGACTTTGGCTTTGTTCCGCGAACGGGCGGCACGACCACTTGGGCGCCTGCCTTCGCAAATACCCTCGATCGCCTCCCGGTGCGAGTCCAACAACGCATAACAGTGCGCATAGTCATTCTGTGAGTAGTGCTGTACATACTCTTTGATGTTCTTGAGTGGCATGTCTGTTTTTTTAGATGGTTCAAGAAACGGATACGGCCTATATCTTCCTCGTCGTACATTCGTTTTTGTCCGCCACCTCTCTTCGGCGAAGCAAGCAATCCTATTTTCTCGTAATATCGAAGAGTATCCGTAGAAAGTCCTGTCTGCTCTGCAACTTCGGAAATCGAATACGTCCGTTCTTCGTACATGAATGCCTCCTAGCTTGCTCATCTTTCCCTTCCGTCATAACCATACTCCTTAGAGTAAGCTCCAAGTCTAGGTCTTCCTAGCTCTTTTTCTTATGGGGAATTCAATGGCACTAAAGTTCGATACGTTAAGACAACCATACCATTAGGAACTTGAATGGCTGGGCATAGCCTTATTTAAAAAACTGTACAAAAATAGCTCCTCACTCAGGCTATTTTTGTACAGCATAATATTTATGTAAAATGTAACGGCTGTCGAATAACGACTTATCTACCTGTTAGAACCGCATCGGAGAAATAAACATGTCGTCACCTCGATACAAAAAAGTCCCCAATTGCTTTAAGCAAATTGGGGTTCACAAGAAGTAATACGTGAATAAAAAAGTAGTCATGTATATAGTAGGTTATCAGATCGATATTTACTACAAGTATATACAGGTATGTAATCCTTCTCTTGCCAAAAAAATAGCGCAGACTCATCTGCACAGATTAAGTTGTACGCCTGATCCCCAAGAGAATCTACACTAGATTTCATATTATGCAGTTCCCTACTATAACTCAATTTGTATGCAAACGAAACTGAACAACCAGTCTCTGGTTGAATTCCGACCACTGTCTGCTACTCATTCAAAATGTACTCGGCCAACACACTCTGTATGTGATAAATATTCAAATTTTTGTTAAATTGTTTTTGGATCGGTACTGCACTTCCAGAAACCCAAATTTTCAATTCCGCATCCAAGTCAAAATTTCCGGCTGTTTCAATGCTAAAATGGTTAATACTTTTATAAGGTATGGAGTGGTACTCTATTTTTCTACCAGTAATGCCTTGCTTGTCAACCAGTATTAACCGCTTGTTGGTGAAGATAAACATATCACGAATTAATTTGTACGCCTTTTCGATGTTCTCATTTTTCGCTAAGATTTGAGCATACTCTCTTTGAACATCTGCAATGTTAACTTCCGAAGCGTTACCCATTAGACCGTCTAATAAGCCCATATGAACGTCCCCCTATTCCAATGATTGATACATCGTATTCTCCAAACAGTTCAAAATTCCTACTGAAGTGGTTACTATTGCCTCAAGGTAGCAGTGATTACCTTGAAATTCAGGATGCAGAAATTGTCTCATCCACACAAGCTCTCCTATTTTTCAAATCATGTGTTGTGTTGGCTCCTTAGATAAAATAAAATCTAATACATAAATTACATCAATTCTGAAGTGAGGGAATTTATTCTTTGAATGACTATGGGGATCATGACGATCATTTTTTGTCTATTATCGTCACTAAACTTCGGGAAGCTGGGTGTGTTTTCGCTGAAGATGAGGCCAGGTTACTCATCGCTTCTGCAGGGACAACAACTGAACTTTCGGACATGGTAGAACTGCGAACAACTGGCATGCCTCTCGAACACATTATCGGATGGGCTGAGTTCTGTGGACTGCGGATTATTGTGGATAAGGGAGTTTTCGTTCCCAGACAACGTACAGCATTTCTCGTTAGACAGGCTGCCGCCCTCATCCGTCCAAAGTCGGTAGTGCTTGACCTATGTTGCGGTTCAGGGGCGGTGGGTGCGGTTCTTGCTTACTTGGAACATATCGAATTGTATGCTACTGACATTGATCCAGACTCGGTGCAATGCACTCGCCGGAATGTTACTCCCACAGGGGGGCGCGTATACGAAGGAGATTTATTTGAGCCTCTTCCTATCATACTGAGGGGGCGTGTTAACGTCATCGTTGCGAATGCTCCCTACGTTCCTACCAAAGCCATCGAATTTCTTCCACCTGAAGCTCGCATACATGAGGCGAAAATAGCACTCGACGGGGGAACAGATGGGCTTGACGTTCAGAGACGAATAGTGGCTGCTGCTCCACTCTGGCTGGCGCCTGGTGGACACTTACTAGTTGAGACAAGCGAGCGTCAGACACCTCAGACAGTCGATATCTTCACTCGTTGCGGGCTGATTGCACGGGTGACAAGGTCTGACGAGTTCGATGCTACTGTCGTAATCGGAACCAAGCCATTGACAGCATCGTTTGTATTCGGACCATGATTTCCGTTCATGTACCGCTACCTGTTCTGGTACTGCTTGTTAAAAGAAATAGTAGTTTGGTACAGAATCATAAAATCAACTAACCTATTATGGAGATCATTCTACGTAAGGCCAACGAAAATAGTAACAGTTCAGATTCCGGTCATTGGCGCAACCCAAACACTACTAACAGCCTCCAACCATTATTATTAATCCTCCATTACCGCTATTTCTTCTCCTTCTGAATACGGCACCGCTTGTCACCTCGACTACATCACTCCCACACTCGTTACAGCTATCCAGAGCGCAAGTAATCATGCAACCCATTTTCGAATAATTAGTGAAAATACCGATCCTACGTCAGGCAACTTCCTTTGACCACAAAATGGGAAGGTGCTTTGCTTGGGTGAAACAGTAATTCTCCCAGAAGAAATTAACCCATTCATTTCTGTTCTTCGCCATTACGATATACTGGTTACTGCCCTTCACAATCACTGGCTTTTTAACAACCCTGGTATCATGTTTATACACTTTGAATCAATCGACGAGCCGATCCAATTTGCCTATAAAGCTCGTCACGCCATTTCAGTCTTGAAGCAATAAACTTTACCCCTTTATGGGGTATTTTTCACGTATTTTCGCCACTAAGGTTTTCCTCCACCAGACGCCTTAAGGATGAATGTCACTCTATCAATTTCTCTGTTCTTGTGGCGGATCATCAACGGACGTTCATTATGGTTTGACGAATACACATTTGAGCACCCTACTGAGAGCGTGTTTTTTTGTCTACTCCAGAAATATTTTGTTACCCTGACTCTTAGGTACTAAATAAAGATGGTACTTTTTATTTTTCCTATATTCATCTTTAATGTAGATACATTCTTTTGTTTGAGGTGTTTTATATGGTTAAATGGAAAGCCATTCTCTTTTACTATTTCATCATCATTTCATTAGTCTTTTTTAGCGGAAGATTTTACATAATGGGTACTCACTCAATGGAAAAAGGCCCTGTCGCTCCAGAAGCTTTTCAAATTTTATTCAATTGGGTTACCATATTCTCTTATTTTTACATTGTGCCCCTGATTGTTATCGGATTAATTAGCCTTATCCGCTTTTTCAATCGTAAAGGTCTTTCTCAGATTCTCATCGCCGTATTGAGTATCTTGTATATCCCCTTTGCAACAATGGCCGGATACGTTTTGATGTTTGTTTTTATTTTACTATTTTACGGTTTCGCTCCTTGAGTAGCTTTAGGTAATTTCTCTATAGTTAAAATGCGTCCTCTTGGGTTTTATAGAAGACTCTCTAAAGAATATATTTCCCGACGGTCCCTACTCGACAAACAAATTTACATTTTAACAAAGTTTGATAATAGACACACCTCTTACGTTGGTTAAGAGGTGTGTTGACGTTTCTTACGTCTTTCCACTTCTCGCAGGTACTGTTAAGTTAAATCGCTCTTTTTCAGGCACGCTTGCATGTGATCCTGATATGCTCCGGCAGAACATTCGGAGAAGAGAACGCGAGCTCCATACGGATCAGTATCACTACACGTGAGTGACTTTCGACGACAATTTTGTAACGCAACCAGTCCCCATTCTTCTCCGGCTTCTTCCTCCGACAGTAGGCCTTCCCTACGACTCCGAATTAGTTCTGCTTTTATTTTTGGACAGTCTCGTCACCTTGATATACCACGCCTTCACTCGGTGCCAGTTTGCTTCACATGTAACCTTGGCTTAATCCTGCATCAGCTATAAATTTTCGCAAGTCACGTTCCCCCAAGGTACCCCCAACGAAATGCATTGTTGCCGTTATCATGAAACTCCCCCAGCCCTGTCCTTTAATCGATGGCAGCTCATACCGCCAACTCGTTGCCTCAACTCGTGCCATGAGCTTTCCTCCCTACACAGACTGTTAAAATGTGAATGCATTCATTTGACGCTTTCGCCGGATTTCGACGAGTCAAGCGAGGAGAGTTTCAGACAAACATCCATTTCTCAGGATTTCCATATCTGTCATATTCACCTTAAGGAAGAAAATCATATTCTATCTGGAAAGTCGGACACTCTGTCTAACCTGTTCAGACACATATGCTTAAAGCTGCTAAGCGAAAAGGAGTTGAGAAGTTGACACGTTCAGCGAAAAGCACCTTCAACAGCTCTATTAAAATTGATGTCCTGATCCCAGCTATTGAGAAAGACCTTGGCACTCTTCCCTATGTCATTGACAGTATACGGAAGCAAGTGAAGCATCCGGTCGGTAAGATCATGGTTGTATCGCCACCAAGCAAACGAATCCAAGCCCTTTGCCGGCGTAAAAACTGCACCTTCATCAATGAAAGACGCGTCCTACCCATTACAAAAAAAGACATTCACTACCAAACCAAACGCACCAATCGCTCGGGCTGGCTACTCCAACAATTGTTAAAATTGGCGGGAGGAAACTTGACCAAGCAAAGGTATTATCTTGTGATTGACGCAGACACCATTCTCATTCGCCCTCATGTTTTTCTCGTCAACGGGAAAACCGTTTTTTACTGCCGTAGCTGGAGTCGTCCCGAGTATTTCCGCACCTATAGGAAATTAATGGGAACCAGGGCAACCGCTTCGCGTTCTTTCGTTGCCCACTATATGCTGTTCGACAAATCGAAGCTCTCCCGGCTGAAGTCTAAAATTGAGGCCAGGCATAAGACTAGGTGGTACAGGGCGATTATTAAGAAAACCAACAAGCAGAGTTATGCCGGCTTCTCCGAGTTCGAAACTTACGGTAACTTCGTGAAAGCTCACTACCCCGGTCATCTGGTTGTAAGAAGTTCCCTTAACAAAAGCTTATCTTCAAAACCGGCATCACTTACTCGTAAACGAATCATCAGACTAGCCCAGAATTACAGGTCCATCTCCTTTCATAAACGCGGCTGGTATATCCGGAAGAAGAACGTGAGAAAATGAAGAGCTGTCGAGTCCAACTGCTTGTGATGTAAGAGATAGTCTCCAGACCTTGGCTGAATGTGGTGTATGCGAAGAGAGATGGGGCTCCTTGCTAATTTCCGGCGTAAAACGCAAAGAAGATCATTTGATTTTAGGGAGCACTTCATTTTTTAGCGCAATCGTTAAAGGTCTTTGACTACTGTCTCAAATGTGACGTGTACATGCCCCTCAAATTCGAGGGGTCCACCTATTCTCTAATTCTCTTTTGTTAAGACCCTACACATATCTTCAATGCTCTTTCCAAGCAGCTTGAAATAACGACACATTGCGGTCATATTTAATGTGAACCTTAATCAAAGAGATGTTTAACTATCGCTACATGATGGTGAACTTGGAGACCGGCGAGGAGTATCCCACCGGAGGCGTGTTTCTCGACGTCGTACCTTTCGAAAGGCTCGTCAACGATCCCAACTCCCCTGTCGTGACCCTAACCCTCACGACCAGAAGCAGTAAAGGCATGCAAGACCTATTTTGGACAGAATTTCAAGTTGCACCTCTATTGCACAACACGAACAGTAAATCCGTTGAAGAGGAACAATCGCAAGTTGCCACGATAGTTCATCAACTGGCAGCAGTCCAGACGGCCCTCATCTTGATAAAGGTGGGGGCTATTTGACGCATTCGCCGAAATCGTATCACAACTGCCCCAGGAAGAGATCCTTCCCAAGCGGCGGAAAAGTAAGGCAATAATTATACAAGGATTAAATTAGTTTCAGTTGCTCAGTACAAACACGGGCTGAGCAAAGTGAAACAGATTAGACTGGCTATCGCAATTGATTTGGCTCAAAATTCTTATCCAGTAATACCGTTGCACATGTAACAAATCGTGTGTTTTGTTAATCACGTATATTTCATATAAAATCATCAATAGATTATCAAAAACTCCAATAATTCGGGAGGGTACGAAATGAACGTCAAACGAATCGTTGCCAATATTGAGAGCCAGGATATCGCCGCAGCTAAATGCTTTTATCAGGACGTACTCGGCCTAAATTTATTGATGGATCATGGTTGGATCGCAACTTACGGGACTACCGAAGAAATGAGCGTTCAAATTAGTTTTGCTCAGGGAGGTTCCCACACTCATACCCCCGATCTATCAATTGAAGTTGATGACGTCGATACAGCGCTCGAACGGATGAAGAATGCAGGGTTTCCAATTGAATATGGGCTAGCAGATGAGCCATGGGGTGTTCGACGTTTCTACGTCCGCGACCCATTTGGCAAGCTTATCAACATTCTTGGTCATCTAAAGTACAATTGAAGCCTACGAATACAATTACCGTTTTGTTAACTTCATATTGTTGTAAAATGGTAGTTATCATTTGTTGCTATAACGACTGATTAGCACTCGGTCATGATTAGATGTTGATTGAAGTAACAGGTCATTTTACTGATGAGATTATCCTTCATGGAAAGAAACACAGACTCCATGAATTGAAGGGTATGTTCGCTATTGCAATAAAGCAGAGTGAACAAATAAGCAATTTCCCTCATATCTTTTGTAAGCTTTTTGATTTCGAACTCATTCCTTACTCATCTGCCATTCAGGTTGATGTTGTTTTCGACACAGATACTTATCGTATTTACTGGCCCTTTTATTAAAGGGCTTTTTTCCATCACTATTGCGGTAAATGAAAGGTAAACGACCAAAGTGAAGATACCACGGAGAGATTTTTGATGATTTCTTCGTAATTGACTAGGTACACTTTGTGTTAATCACCATAAAATTTACATTTCTTACACCCATTTTATTTTTCTTGTACAAACGCCCTTACATAGTTCGTTATATGACATACCTTAATTTGGGGGTTATCCTCAATCACTATTAAGGGGTGACATTAATGAGCGCTGGCTTTTTTGATGACTTTTCTTTAATTTTGGTTCTCTTCGTCCTTTTAGTAATTGTTGCTTGCAGTTGCGAGTAATTTTCAATGTTTATGGGCGGCTTTATAAGCTGCCCTTTTTACATAATCGCCCTTTAAACTTTGTCGTTAATTTGGATAAGCCTTTCTAAAATGAATTTGTGCATCAATTCGTACATTTGCGTTTACCATAGGCTCGTATCAGTTGCCAAGCTTCCCCCATTTGCATTCTCTATACCATATAGTAAAGGAGGTGTCAGAATTGGCGGCACAAAAAGGTGTTACAACTTCATCGAGAAAAGTGTCCTTGGAAATACAAAGAAAGAATCGTAGAAAAGCAGTCCGATTAATCAACAGAATTGTTGTAGTAAAAACAATATTCGATACATTTACCGGCTGTCTTCTCAGTGTCGGACCAAATGGTTTTCGCGTTCGGGTCTACACTGGTAGCAATGAAACGTTCACCATCATCACCATTCCAATAAATTTCGTAATAAACCTCTTTCCTTTCCCTTGCAATTGCTAGGTTCAAGGCCCCAAACAAACGGGGCTTATACATATTCCCTTTCTTTTTTTCAATCCTTTCTTACCTCGTTTCCCTCAATAACTTTCGTGTTAAATTGGTTATAACCAGCATTCCTCCAAGCTAATACACGGTATAATTAACCATAAATTGGAGGTGATTTACATTGTTGCTACTATCTAAAGTTTTATTAGCGTTGCTTCTTTTCTTGTGGGTTGGTGCGAAAATTATCTTTTCTCCAAGTCCCAAAAAGGTTAGAGCTAGAATAATGTTTTTCATCGCATTAGTCGTAATCAGCGGAGCAATTTACTGGATAGGGTATTGGTTATAAGGTCCCTCTTTCTTCCCTACACATTTTGATAAATAAGCTTTCTTTTATGGAAGTACACGAACTTTCATCCCTCGAAGTGCTCGCGTATAATGAATGAAATAAAAATAGTGAAGAGAGGAGCATAGAAATTTGACAACGAGTTCAAAAGACACATTCTTACGTAGCATACATTTGAAAAGGGAGGATGTTCCCTCTTTTTTGACCTACCCATTTAATCTCCCCTTTCTTACTGATTTTGAAAATCTAGATATCCATCCTAAAGTGACGTATATCATCGGTGAAAATGGTATGGGTAAGTCTACCTTCCTTGAAGCAATTGCCGTTGCATTAGGATTTAATCCAGAAGGTGGAACTATTAATTTTTCTTTTTCTACTCAAGATACTCATTCTGAGCTACACCAATTTATACGGCTCATTCGAGGTTTTAGAAAACCAAAAGATGGATTCTTTTTCAGAGCCGAGACCTATTACAATCTGGCTACAAATATCGACGAGATGGACCGAGCTCCTTCCTATGGTAGACCGATTATTGACTCATATGGCGGCAAGTCTCTGCACCGTCTCTCTCATGGAGAAGCTTTCTTTGCCACATTTCTTCATCGATTTAGTGGCAATGGACTGTATATATTGGACGAACCAGAAGCTGCATTATCACCTTTCCGTCAAATGGCTATGCTCTCTAGAATCCACTCTCTAATCAAAACAAACTCACAATTTGTTATATCAACTCACTCTCCCATTCTCATGGCCTATCCGGATAGTGTGATATACGAGTTAACTGGTAGTGGTATTCAGATGAAATCACTAGAAGAAACTGATCATTATTTTTACTATAAAGAGTTTCTAAATAACAAGGAGCGGATGCTCCATGAATTACTGGCAGATGACGAGACTTCATTAACAAGATGAAGCGCGTCCAACTAATAACAACTTTTTCGAGGTGGATACCTTTGTGGATGAAGTTATCTGCTGTCGCCTTGAACATCCTCCTTGGGATCGCAGGAGTCTATGTTCTACTATTTGTCATAATGACTGGTGGTGCACTTGATGGTAGCCGGTCTCCAAGTACTAGTCCCTTAGGCTATTTGGTTATCCTGATTTACTTATTAATTTGTTTGGGAACCAATTTTCTTTTTGCCCGAAAGTCCTCAAGTATCTGGAGGTATTGCCTAACAAGTGTTTCAGTATGGCTAGGTTCATTTTTCTTTACCATTCTTTTATAGGTTCTGCTTTTTAACACAATTGAGCTTGTATGTCCTGCTTTTTTTGTCCTATCCTCCCGCGCTACGTTCCTAGAAAAAGGAGTGTTGTATTCGTATGGAGAGGTCGTTTTCTTATGTCGTTACTTGGAGTCGAAAACGACTAATAATTCAGCCGAACCACATCACTATCGTTTTCAGTTTTTGTCTGTGATCTTGGCTTCTGCTGTATTAGCCATCGGTGCCCCTTCCGCTTTTGCTCAACAAGAAAATACATCTAACAAGCAAGTTTCTCCTCAACCTGCTTCAACACATCTTTTTCCATTTACCAATGTGCTGACTACCGAAGAGTACCACTTTGATGCAAGGAATTCAGGTAGATTCACGTTATATGTTACTCAATCCAGTGCTAGGAATACTGAAGTAACTTACAGTTTGTGGCAGATCCTCCATCCAACCAATCATGAAGTTCACGAGGTTACAAGGACAGGAAATAGGAATTCTATGGGTCATACCTTCAGAATCCCTAAAGCAGGCGAATACTATTTTGAAATCAAAAATCGCAGTAAAGATAATAACAATCAATATATACCTGTTTCTGGAGAAATAAGATTTACAACCCCGTAATGTGTAACAAGAATAACCCGTCTCCTTTTTGAGGAGGCGGGTTTGCTTATTGTTTGGGTAACCATTATCGTACGTCCAAGGACAGCTTTATTCCCCATTAAGGAAAGCCCTCTAAGGTCAGCTTCATCATCATGTAGAATATCGAACACGACGTAAGATATCGGCAGTTGCGATCGCTTCGACTGGGATCGCTGTATAGTCAGCTCAACGTCAGGGATTTCTATGTCTGGGTTCATGAGCGCCAACTCACCGTCCAACCATCCATTATCAATTCCGAGTATTTTGCTGTTACATCGTTGTTGTTTCTTGTATAAAGTCGTGTCTCGCCGTTTCTTCGTGATAAGATCAGGCGGCGGCCGTCTATCTTTGGCTCGAAGACATAACGTCCGTCCGAAAATAGTTTATCAGCTTGTTCGAGCAACATCGGAGAAATGAACATACTGTCACCTTAATATTAAAAAATCCCCGACGAACATGTCGAGGAGAAAATGTAAGGTTATTGGTCGTTGTATATATTGTAGTATATACACTCTGTATACTCAACAATCAGATATTTACAATTACTTCGTCACATTGCCTCTTCTAACGTACCAAGCTCGCACTTCGTCGACACGAACCATTTTACAGTTATCGTTGTAATCATACTGTGTACTGTCGTATACGCGAAAGCACATCTGATGGTTCGCCCGTATCGATCATCGGTACCGTGTCCGATCCAGACAGACATGTGAACATGAAGTATCGTTTGAATCGTGGAGCAGACGTACCTATATCGGTAAGTTCTGGTGCATGGAAGATAACAGTTACGCCAAAGCAGATGGTTTCAGGATCGAACAATCTTGTCGTAACGGCTACAGACTCAGGCACAAGGGGTTTCACTTAGATGTAAGCAGTCATATATTGCTCGCGCTCCAATCATGAACGCGTGTGAGGAACATATTCTTGGCTTTCAATCGGTTTTAATACCCCCTAGAAATCGCATAAAATCAACCGTTTCACCTATTGTTGTTTCAAATGACATCAAATCTTTTCATCATTTTGTGGGTGATTTGTGGGTGGGCTATACATGTAGAAATTAGAGCCCTTCAACATTGGAGGGCTCTTGTCTTCATTTAGTATTTGTTTTTTCTATTATGCTTGTTTGTTAATCGGATCACAAACCCCTCCCGCTTTTATCCAAGCAGTTAATCTACTGAGTTGAAAGGAATCACGCTCGCTGCTTCCTAATTGTCATTGTCGGCTCCAGATCTCCAAGTACAAAACAATCCAGTTATATACATTAATTGGAAATATATGTTATGATGATTCCGGCATTGAAAATTGCGTTAAATATACTGGAGGGAAAAGAATGAATATTAAGAAGTTTTCTATCGCAACTGTCTTACTTAGCAGTTTAGTAGTATCTGGGGCTGGTTCTGCCTTCGCAGTATCTCAAGGTGAGCCTATTAAAATAGGTAAACTAAAAATTGTTGAACATGTATATGAGAACCCAGTAGAGTATGATTTTACAAATGCCCTTACAAAGAGTGATTCATCTAAGATTGGTCCCTTAGGCAATGATATGACTGGCAAAGTGTATGAACAGTCTAAGAAGGACCTATACAAATCAAAATCTTATGAAGCTGATATTGAGAACGATAGTAACGAGAACGATACCTTTTCAAGGAAGGTTACAAGAAAAACATTTCTGACCGGAAAAATAGGTCTGGAAGCCGAGTCGAAAGTCAACTGGAGGTTAATAGAGGGAAAAGTGGGGATTAATGCAGAAGTTTCATTTGGAAAAGAAGACACTATAGAAACAACCCACAGTTGGGTCATACCAAAGCGTACGATTACAACTGTTGAATACGGATCAAAAGCCGTAAAAACAACTGGAAACATAGTCGAATATTTTCAAGGCAGAGTAGTAGATTCTAACTACGTTAACGTCAAATACTCGTACAAAGAGTATTCTAGTAAAAAGTCAAAAGATCTATGATCCGACCTCTCCATATCCTTCTCCTTCTGTTCATAGTTCTTCTTAGTGGCTGTAGCGAGGGTAGTTCATCAGTAACAGTGCCTAAAGAGAAGTCATATGTAAGCGTCTACGATTATTTCGAAGAAATTACTGGGGAGAATTTGAAAACATCCGTGCTTCAAATAACAAAAACCGGTAATTCGGCAGAACTTACGCTACGAATCTTAATTTCAGACGAATTGAGAGAAAAAATGATGCATACGGAAAAACCCATTTACTTTACGTTTGCAGATATGCCGGGTAACGAGACCATTAAAAATTTGCTTGCTGAGACTCCTTCACACGTTCAAATTGAGTTAAACAGTAAAGAGAATCGGTATACGATTTCGCAACAGCTAAAGCTAAAAGAAAATTTGACAGAAGCCGATAACCAGGCGCTACTGTCTCCTGCTAATTACCGATTTCAGGTCATAAACGAAGAAGAGCTCTCTGTAGCTAGTTTTATGGGTTTAGAATATTCGCTACTTCCTGAAGATAATCAGAAGTAACGAATCGTTGGCTACGAATTGTACCTCGTGGTCAAATAAAGTATTTGTTTCGTGTACCCGCAAATTCCGTAGACAAAAGTTAAAAACCCGTCTCCTTAAATGAATTGCACCCCTTAAAGTAGACATTGGAAAAACCCCTACGGTTTACCGATGAAAACTTTAGGGGGTGTATTTTTATGCCAGCACAGAAAGGGCAGAAGTTTAAGCATTATAGTGAAGAACCTAAGTTGCACGCAATTCAGATGAGATTAAAGGGTGTTTCCAAACGACATGCTGCCAAAGGTTGGCGCCCAAATCAGCATGTCTAGAAGAGGCAACTGTTATGACAATGCCTCGATGGAGGGTTTCTTCTCGCATCTTAAAACGGAAGGGCCCTATCCTTATGATATCCGAAGTATCGATGAGGCACAAAGGCGAATTGAGGAGTACATTGACTTCTACAACAACGAAAATGCCCGCAGAGAAAATTAAAAAAGCTGACGCCTGTTGAATTCAGACGCCAGCTAGTGACCTAACGGCCCGGTTTTTTCTTACTGTTCACTAAACGGGCCCTTGACCATACAGGCACAAGGGGTTTCGCTTATTAATAAGCAGTCATGTATTGCTCGCGTTCCCAATCGTGAACGCGTGTACGGAACATATCCCACTCAATTTCTTTCGCTTCAATAAAGTGCACCAATGCGTGCTCGCCCAATGCTTCGCAAATCACCGGATCTGCTTTCAGGCACTCGATTGCTTCCTTCAAAGTAGCAGGCAAGTTCTCGATTCCGTTGGCTTCGCGGTCTTGCTCGGTCATCACGTAGATGTTGCGATCAATAGCAGCAGGTGGCGTAAGCTTGTTTTTGATTCCGTCCAAACCAGCTTTCAGCATAACTGCCAACGCCAAGTATGGGTTCGTTGCTGGGTCTGGGCTACGTACTTCAATACGTGTGCTCAAGCCTCTGGAAGCAGGAATACGGATCAATGGAGAACGGTTTTTTGCAGACCAAGCTACGTAACAAGGAGCCTCGTAACCAGGAACCAAACGCTTGTAAGAGTTTACGAGCGGATTCGTGATCGCTGTAAAGCTGCGAGCATGCTGCAAAATACCTGCCAGATAATGCTTCGCTGTTTGGCTCAGTCCCATTACATCGGACTCGTCATAGAAAGCATTTTCTTTACCACGGAACAGCGATTGGTTCGCGTGCATACCGGAACCAGCTACACCATACAGCGGTTTTGGCATGAAGGTGGCATGCAGACCGTGTTTTTGCGCGATCGTTTTAACAACCAGTTTGAACGTCAAGATTTGGTCAGCTGCTTGGAGTGCATTTGCATACTTGAAGTCGATTTCGTGTTGACCTGGAGCTACCTCGTGGTGAGATGCTTCCACTTCAAAGCCCATTTTCTCCAATGTCAATACGATATCACGACGGCAGTTTTCACCGGAGTCGAGTGGAGCAAAGTCGAAGTATCCGCCTTGGTCATTCAGATCCAGCGTTGGCTCACCTTTTGCATCCAGCTTGAATAGGAAAAATTCAGGCTCTGGACCTACGTTGAAAGCTGTGAAGCCCATTTCTTCGGCTTCTTTCAAGGCACGCTTCAGGATGTAGCGCGGATCTCCTTCGAATGGAGAGCCATCTGGCATGTGGATATCACAGATCAGACGTGCAATTTTACCAAACTCATTGCCCCACGGGAATACAACCCATGTATCCAGATCAGGTACCAGGTACATGTCGGATTCCTCAATGCGAACGAAGCCTTCGATGGAAGAACCATCAAACATCATTTTGCCATCGAGTGCTTTTGGCAATTGGGACAGTGGGATTTCTACGTTTTTAATGATCCCCATCAGGTCGGTAAACTGCAGTCGGATATACCTTACGTCCTCTTCTTGGGCCATGCGCATGATGTCTTCTCTTGTAAACTTGCTCACATTTCTCTCCTCCTGTCTCTATATCGGCTTTCTATCTAGTGGAAGAAGCGGGAAAGCTCTCCACGTATCAATGCACCCTCGCCATGGCGAGTGGCATCGCGATACATAATCTGTTGCCTTAGGAGCTGATGCAGCTCTTTGTCGGACATGTCCTTGCGTTTCTCTTCGGACGTCGTCGTAATCTCTGTTTGTTCCAAAGCAGGCTCTTGCATTTGCAGGACTTGCTTGATCCCTGCGATATTCAGTCCTTTTTCAATCAGAGCCTTGATCTCCAACAAGCGATCTACGTCGTTGAAAGAAAAGAGCCTCTGCTTCCCTTCTGTGCGGGCGGGCTGAATCAGGTCGTTTTGCTCGTAATAACGGATTTGCCTCGCAGTGAGATCCGTCAGCTTCATGACGATCCCAATGGGAAAGAGGGCCATATTCCGGCGAAGGTCATCACTCATGACTTGTCCCTCCTGTTTCGTATTTCTTAGTCTTATTCTATTTTATAACAAAATCCCTGTCAATAGATGTTAGATAATATTACACAGAAAGTTATGTACGTTTTTTTACATGAAATAACGGCATCCTCCTTCATCCAGAGAATGCCGTTCAATCCTTGCGATTTTATCCTATTCACTCGCTATTTCGAGTAAGCCTTTTTCCAGCATCCCGTTCAACGCCGTCAAAATCCCCACTTTTACGTGGGAGTACGTCAAACCACCTTGAACGAAGCCCAAGTAAGGTGGACGAATCGGGCCATCTGCCGAGAATTCGATGCTCGCCCCTTGAATAAACGTACCTGCTGCCATAATGACAGGATCAGCGTATCCAGGCATTTCGCTTGGATACGGAGTGACGTGTGAATCGACTGGTGCTGCTTTTTGTATCCCTTGGCAAAACGTGATCAGTCGTTCCGCACTGCCGAATTCCACGGATTGAATCAGGTCGGTCCGCGGCTCATGCCACAGTGGATTTGTTTTGAAGCCCAGACGTTCCAGCATTGCCGAAGAGAATACCGCTCCCTTTAAAGCTTCTCCCACTACGTGTGGAGCCAAGAAAAAGCCTTGGTACATCTCCAATAGCGAATAGAGCGATGCACCACCCTCTGCGCCAATTCCCGGTGCTGCCATCCGATACGAAGCAAGCTGAACCAAATCCTCGCGTCCTACTATATAACCACCTGTTTTGACCAGACCGCCACCCGGGTTTTTGATGAGAGAGCCTGCCATGATATCTGCACCTACGTGCAATGGCTCTTGCTCCTCCGTGAACTCTCCGTAGCAGTTATCTACAAATACGATCAGATCAGGCTTGATTTCTTTTACAACCCGAATCATTTCTTGGATTTTCGCAATGGTGAAAGAAGGTCGATCTGCATAGCCTCGTGAACGTTGAATCCCAATAACCTTCGTCTTTGGTGTAATCGCTTGTGCGACTGCGACAAAATCAATTTCACCTTCTGGCGTCAAAGGCACGTAGCTGTAGCCGATGCCGTAATCCTTGAGTGAGCCTTGCCCTTCTCCGCGCACACCTACTACTTCTTCAAGCGTATCGTACGGTTTGCCCGTAATATAGAGAAGATCGTCGCCTGGACGAAGAATGCCAAACAAAGAAATCGCGATCGCATGCGTACCCGAGATAATATGGTTTCGCACCAATGCCGCTTCTCCACCAAATACCTCGGCGTAAATCGATTCTAACGTTGCACGTCCGGAGTCATCGTAGCCATAGCCAGTGGATGTTGAAAAATGAAATTCATTGACTTCATGCTTTTGGAAGGAACGCAATACTTTCAGTTGATTTGTATCCACCAAAGCAGAAATTTGACGATGTCTCTCTGAGATCGTCGCTTCTACCTCCATTACGAGGGGACGAAGCTTTTCTCCATGGGAAAAATATGAAAACATCTGTTACTTACCAACTCTCTTCAACAGTCTCTGGTTTATCCAGGAGGAAAGGAGCAATCTTGCCGTATATCGGATTATCCTTGTTCACACGGACGGTGATCAAGTAGGCCGCTTCCTCTTCATTAAATTCTTGTTCCATCTCTACCCCATCCCGATGCAGAAGGGAGAGAATGTCTCCGCGCTCAACAGGAACGCGCAGCTTCATCTCATTGAAAGATTGCAGAGCAAATGACTCAATCCGGCTGAGCAGTTGCTTCAGGTCATCTTCCCGCATGGCAGAAATCAGAATCGATTCGTCTGCACGCGGCAAGTAAGATCCCTCTGCAAGCATATCTGCCTTGTTGAAAACGACTAGCTGCGGAATTTCTTCTGCTTTTAGCTCGCGCAAAATCTTGTCTACAACTTCCATGTGTACTTGAAAATCAGGGTGATGACTATCCACCACATGCAGGATGAGGTCCGCTTCCTTCACACCTTCCAGTGTCGAACGGAATGCAGCGACCAGACTCGTTGGCAAGTCCTGAATAAAACCAACTGTATCTGTTAAAAGCACATCGAGTCCGCTCGGCAACTCCAATTGCCTGGTCGTCGGGTCCAAAGTGGCAAACAGTTTGTCTTCCTGCAACGTGTTTGCATTCGTAAGCTTGTTAAGGATCGTCGACTTCCCAGCATTCGTATAGCCGACCAACGCAATCTGGAACACATTGTTTTTCTTCCGACGCTCCCGATGCAATTGTCTCGTCCGAACGGTATCCTCTAATTGCTGCTTGAGCTCACTGATCCGCTTGCGAATATGACGGCGGTCACTTTCCAGCTTGGTTTCACCTGGACCACGCGTACCGATACCGCCTCCGAGACGGGAAAGCTGTTTCCCTTGCCCGGCAAGACGCGGCAGCAAGTAGTTGTACTGCGCCAGCTCTACCTGGATTTTCCCTTCGCGCGACTGTGCACGTCCTGCAAAAATATCCAAAATGAGCTGCGTGCGATCAATCACTTTGCAATCAAAAACTTTATCCAAATTACGAGTCTGACTCGGGGACAACTCATCGTTGAAAATGATGACGTCCACATCCAGCTCTTCGGCTCTCTGCGCGATTTCATCAATTTTTCCTGTCCCCAAATACCAGGCAGAATCAACCCGGTCCCGATTCTGCGTGATGACGTCCAGTACTTCTACACCAGCAGTATCGGCCAGCTCATGCAATTCTTCCATGGAAAGACGGGTTCTTTCTTCATCCCGGTTATCTAAATAGCAACCAACCAGTATGGCTGTTTCTTGCGTTTTGATCAGATCGTTCACCGATTCACGCCCCTTCATGCACTATCATACCACATTTTGCCCAAAACGTTACGACAGCAGGGCACGTCAACTGAAATCAACTTTTAGTCATGGGTTACCTGCCGCTTTCTCCGAGAAAATCTCCTTCACAAAAAGCGGAATCGCTTTGCTAATCACTTTGCGGAGCTCCTTCTCATCATATCCATCAGGCAGGGCATCCGCCTCTTCCTTGAGGAGATCTTCATGAATGCGGAGATTCAAATTTTTCAGAATAACCCCCATGTCTTTGACGCCAAATGTCTCTTCCACTACACCTTCATCAATCAATTTGTAGAGAAACTTCTCCACACGTGCGAGCGTCACATACTGCTCTACAAACAACACTTCTTCCGATTTCGGTTGATTCGGGTCTTTCAGTGGCTTTTGACGTTTGACTTCACTAAATACATCCGTGACGATTTTGACAAATAGCTGCCGTCCAAAACGATCCCGATAATCGGCATTTTTCACGACAATGCCCTCACCGATTTCTTCATCTCGAAGCTTGCCACCTAGCGCTGTTTTGCCGACAAACGATTTGAGATGCTCTTCCCCTTGGTATTCCCCCCGATAAAAGACCGGCACGAGATGCAAGCCAAGCCGCTGCGCTTCCCTTTCCACGATAGCGAAATCCACATATTCGCAGGCAGCGGTATCGTACATATCAAATATAAAGAACTGCTTTTCATACTGAGGGTATTTGATTTTATGCGGATTCAACCACTCTCCGAAATAAACCATGCCCGCCACGATTTCCTCTTTCGGGAGCTGTTGTGTCCATTGGAAAAAGCCGTGCAGATTCTCTTCCTCATGCAATTCCATATTTCGAGAGAATGCCCGGATGCAGTTTGTTTCTTCATCGTATCGAAAGCTTGCATTCGCCCCGTCAAGCTTTTCTTGAATGATAATGGAATCGCCTTCCTTGAATACACCTTCTGTCGTTTGATGGCCGAGACGTATGACGTCCGTATATTTCTTTTGCTCCATCTTGTTCCTCCGCATATTTGGTAAAGCCCTTTATTTTGGAAGATTATATCATATTGTGGAATTTCCAACAGGAATCGTTGAAGATAACAAAACGACCATCACTCTTTTCTTACGGAGTAATGGTCGTTTTATCTGACTTGGTATCATTCTTTTGGGAAGTACCAGTAGTCAATCGAGATTACCAAGTATAATTACTGAGTCCAGCACTTGCATTTTGGTCTTGAGAGACATTTAGCTCGATGTAATAGAGCGTACCCGATTCTAACCAAACATCTTTTGTTGCGCTTCTAATACCATTATAGGAATCCTCGTAATTAATACTAACTGAAGCGATTTCTTGATCAAATCCCCAGCTAACCACTTTCATGACTCGAGCGGTAGCGGAAGTTACATTGTTTTCGATAGTAAGATTGATACGCCCATATTGCCCAGCACCGTTAATATTACTACTTTTGGCTGACTGCCCTTTTTTCGCATCGGCATAAGTTTGTTGAGGAGTGATACTAGCAGCCTCTGCTTGAGAATCAGCAACATTTGCCTTGGAGATGTTAACCGGGAACAATCCAACAATTCCAGTGAGTGCTAGGGTACTTGCTAATACAACCTTGCTGATTTTTGACATAATTACACCTCATTTCGAATTTTAAGGATAGTACTTAAGCTAGTTTATGTTATTACTTTTTAATTATCAAAATATGGATATTAATCTATTTAAACACAATTCTTCAAATAATTGCTTCTTATCGGAATTAATGTATAATATTAATATTCCTGTTATATTTCCAAAAATTTCAATTATGAAAGGAATATAATTTATGAACAAATTGTTTAACAAAGGTTCAATTTTCACGCTTATGCTCATGTTTGTTTTGGTAATAGTACCAGTAGCATCAGCAGCAGAGAAAACAGTAAATTGGAATTTCTACTTCTTTGGCTCAAACCTTACTTCGACTGAACAAATTTATCTGGACACTGATCGATCTGTTGAATACGGATGGACTAACAAAGAAGGAGGCGACGTTAGAGTTGCTATTATAACTATAGGCGATGGCAAAGAAGTAGCGTATATGACCGCCAATGCTTATGGTGGAGGTACAATTGTTGATTTGCCTAAAGGTCATTATCTTTTACGAGTAAGTGGAAGTGCTTGGACTACATCCACTGGTACTGCCTATATTAAATACTGATATTACTCTTGGGAAATAGAACAGGATAGCCGCTCAAAAAGAGCGGCTTTTTCGTTTCTTGGAGGGATATCTTTGTAGTAATTGCCGCAACAATAACTGCTGGCCCAAATTCGTTACCCATAAATGACTTGTCCAATTCGATCTCTTGCGTAAAAATTGGCAGGTTTTCCGATGTTCCTGAGTATACTTTCTGTATGATGGTCAAGGCAGGTGAAACATGTGAAGCAAGCAGGAGCCATTCCTCAAACGGAGGTGCTCGAATCTTCAAGTAGTAATAATCGAATTCAAGTTGTATTCAATCGACCAGTAAGTGTTAAGCAGCTAAATACTTTACCTGAAATAGTTCGTACCACGTCGAGTTCCAATTTAACAACTGTTTTTGAAGAATTAGAAAGCCTGATTGGTTTACATGAAGCCAAGAAAACGATCTATGAAATTTATGCGCTCATCAAAATGAATAAAGCAAGGGAACGACATGGGCTTAAAATTGAGAAGCAAGTTTTCCATATGGTTTTTAAAGGAAATCCCGGTACTGGGAAAACAACAATTGCACGCCTTTTCGGAAAGATCTTTAAGGAAATGGGTGTTTTAACGAAGGGCCATCTAACTGAAGTTGAACGTGCAGATCTCGTTGGTGAATTTATTGGACACACGGCACAAAAGACCCGTGATCTTGTTAAGAAAGCCATGGGCGGAATACTGTTTATCGATGAGGCCTACTCATTAGCTCGTGGCGGTGAAAAAGATTTTGGAAAAGAGGCTGTAGACTGTCTTACAAAATGCCTGGAGGACTTTGGCAATGATTTCGTCTGTATAATAGCAGGGTACAATGATGAAATGGATACATTCCTTGAGTTAAATCCGGGACTGCCCTCACGCTTTCCCGTCCACATCAACTTTGCTGATTATGAGGTTGATGAGTTGATGGATATTGCACATCTAATGGCAAAGAACAAGGAGTATAGAATCTCTGCTGAAGCAAGTGAAAAACTGAGAAGAAGACTGCTGACAGTAACGAGTGATCCATTTCATGTAAATTTCAGCAATGCGAGATATGTACGAAATAATATTGAAAAGGCGATACGTGTGCAAGCTGTTAGATTGCTCAAAATTCCTGACCCAACCCGTGATGATTTAATGAATCTGAAGTCTGAGGATTTTTCCATTTAGAAACAATAAAATCCCTCATTTTTTGAGGGATTCTACTTTTTTAATCTGAGCCTGTCCAAAGTGAAGCAGAGCACCACGATTCCAAGCAGTGATCCCGAGAGAAACGGAACCACTTGCTGCAAAGGATGGACGAAGGGTGAAATTCCTTTTACCAGGAATGCGTGTAAAAAGACTGTCACGATACCAAACAACCCCACTCCGAACCAGAACAACCATTTTTCCAAGGCAGGTACTTGTTTCATAGTGATCTGTTTGTTTTTCCTCGAACTTCGCGCAATGACATACAAAATAGCCAAGCCGCCGAAAAGGGTACTACCGTGTTGCAGCAGCTTGTAAACCGGCACTTGATAATGAGCGAACGAGATGGATTGTTGTAAGAACAAGAAGTGGTCAACCATACGACCACCGTCATGAGTGAAGGCGTCCCATGCGATATGACTTAAACTTCCGAGTAACGCGGAGTACATAAATACACTTGCCGTTCGCCACGCTGGCAATCTGCTTCGATTGTTTGTATAGTCCAGTCCTCGTCCAATCCACTCTGGCAAACGCGCAAGCATCGGTTTCTTGACCACGTACTGGTACAAAAAAGCTAATAGGATCGCGATAGGCAAATCAACCAGCCACAATCCGAGCATGGTGTGACTGTACACGCTGAATGGCTGCATCCGGAAGAAATACTCAAAATCCGGTGCCATACTGCCAAAAACGAGTGCAGAGAACGAAAACCACTTGCATTTGCGTAACGGCAGTACAATAGCCGGATGAGCAAAAGTAAAAGGCATGCACTTACTCCCTTTTCGTCATTAGAGTGGCAATAGATTGGCAACTACCTGCTTGCCGCTTACTTGAATCCCTTTATCCTGTTTTCCGCAATGAGCCAGATCTTTGATGAGCTGCTCCATTAATCGCTTGGCTTCCTGACTTTCCTTTTTCTCCAGTTTGACAGTCAACTGCAAGGCATCTCCGGATGAAAGAATTCGCTCTGCCTGTCTCTTTTTCGTATCGTAATCATGGTCTTCGATGTAGGCACTTAAACGAAGTTCTTTTACTTTAACTCCTTTTTCTGCTTTTCGGTTTTTGGCGTTTTCCTTGATAACCTGCTCCTTATAATTCGTTCGATTCACTAACTGACAAGGCGGCGGACTCGAAGCCAAAGAAAGACATACCAAGTCCACTCCCTGTTCTTTTGCCATTTGAAGCGCTTCTTTTGTGGAGATGATTCCGAGATCTTCCCCGTTTACGCCTGTTACTTGTACGACTGCCGCTTTTATTTTTTCATTCAGGATCATCTTGATCTCACCTAACCTGTTCATTCGATTTTCAAGGACATAATTACTTCTCCAAAGAATGCAGCGTATCCTTCCCAAGCTCGTAAATGCAAATCATTTTCATGACGAAGCCCAATCGTTTTTGTATAATAGGACAAGGCATAAACTTAGGGACGTCTATAACAAAATATTCATTAGCAAACTAATTAATTGGGGGTACTTTGGTGGAGTTTAGTTATGCAACCGCATTAACCCATTCTGCATCGCATGTAATGAAAATGCATCGGCAAAATGTAGAGTTTCTGATTCAAAAATACGACGTCTATCCCGGTCAGCCCATTCTGTTGATGCGCTTGATTGAAAAAGATGGAATGATTCAAAGAGAATTGGCCCGAAAAATCGGGGTAAAGCCCGCTACGCTTACCGTCATGATTAATCGGATGGCCAAATCGGGACTTGTCGAGCGCAGAGCAGATGAACGGGACCAACGTATCTCCCGCGTTTATCTTACCGACAAAGGTCGGATGGCTACCAAGCATGTCAAAGAAGTATTACGCGTCATTGAAGAAAATTGCTTCATCGGATTCTCAGAGGAAGAAAAAGATGTGTTGCGGGGCTTACTCGATCGGATGCACAGCAACCTCCAAGCTTTTTACTTGCAAAATACGCAACCCACTTCTGAGTTGTAAAAAGCTTCTTTCCTGGAATAATAATGAGAAAGGTTTGACAACTTGCCGTGAATAATCTAGCAAAAGAACTTGATTCCACGTCCCTAACCGGCAACAAATCACGCCGGCTGTGGATGGCTGCGATTCTAGGGTCACTTTCTGCTTTTGGTCCACTGTCCCTAGATATGTATTTACCTGCGCTTCCTATGCTTGCCGATGATTTGCAGACGAGCACCTCCATGACTCAACTGAGTTTGACAGCATGCATGCTCGGCCTGTCCATTGGTCAATTGTTCGCGGGGCCGATCAGCGATGTACGCGGTCGAAGAATCCCTTTAATTATCGGGCTCATTTTGTATGCGGTCTCTTCCTTTTTGTGTGCGGTAGCTCCCTCTATTTATACGTTCGTCTTGCTTCGCTTCGTACAAGGTCTTGCTGGTTCTGCGGGAATTGTTATCGCCCGCGCTACGGTTCGCGATTTGTACTCAGGGACAGAGCTGACAAAGTTTTTCGCCCTCTTGATGCTTATTAACGGGATCGCCCCGATCGCGGCACCAATTGTAGGGGGCCAAATTTTGCAATTTACTACCTGGCACGGCGTGTTTGTCGTACTAGGGCTGATTGGCGCTATCATGTTCTTCGTCGTGCTGCTCGCTCTTCCAGAAACATTGCCACAAGAGCGCCGCTCCAAGGGGGGAATCGGCAATACACTGACAACCTTTGGTACCCTGCTGAAAGATCGCGTTTTTATGGGGTACGCCATCGCGCAAGGACTGGTGACTGCTGCCATGTTTGCGTACATCGCCGGTTCGCCCTTTGTGTTTCAAAAAATATTTGAAGTGTCTCCACAAACGTTTAGTCTCATTTTCGCGATTAATGGTGTAGGCATTATTATTGCGAGTCAAATCACAGGAAAGCTTGCAGGGAAAGTGAAAGAAACTTCCTTGTTCATAGCTGGGATTACCATTGCGGGAGTCGGTGGAATCCTCCTTTTGGCGATGATTCTCCTACAAGCTGGTCTTATTGCTGTGCTCGTTCCCCTTTTCTTTGTCGTATCGAGTGTAGGGATTGTGGGCGCGACAGGATTTTCCCTTGCCATGCAAAATCAAAGCAAGGCGGCAGGAAGTGCATCGGCTCTCCAGGGGCTACTCTCCTTCATTAGCGGCGGAATTGTCGCTCCACTTGTGGGAATCAGCGGCGAACATACCGCAGTACCTATGGGAATTATCATCGCTCTTTCTACGATTGGCGCCATTATCTGCTACATAGTCATGGTTCGTCGGAGTTCATCAGCGGCCTGATCAATTCTCTTGTTGCAAACGTATGTTCCGTGTATTACAATCACATTATGGGCCATAATAGTAAGTGGGTTTGAAGAGTTGGTCATATGAAAACCAAGGGAGATGTTGACACATGGCATTGCGTTTGATTCCTTACATCGTTCTGAATGGTACTGCAAGTGAAGCGATCAGCTTTTACGAGAGTGCGCTAGGTGCTGAAGTGCTGTTCAAGCAAACCTTCGGTGAAATGCCAGAAAATCCGGAGTTCCCATTACCTGCAGAAGCCAAGAATCGTATTGGGCATGCTACTATTCGTGTCGGTGAAACGGAAATGATGTTTTCCGATACCTTTCCAGGACAACCGCATCAACTTGGTGATCAAGTGACCATTTGCATCTCAACCGATGATAAAGAACAATCTCATAAGATTTTTGATGCCCTGCAAGAAGGCGGTCAAGTGCTTATGCCTCTGCAAGAAACGTTCTTCAGCCCAGCTTACGGCAATGTGAAGGACAAGTTCGGCATTACGTTCCAAATTTACACGAATAATCATTGCATGGAGTAATGTGAAAGCCCTGTTCGCTTCAACGGCGACAGGGCTTTTTTATTGAAAAAAGATGCGTCAGATCATAAAAAAAGAGCCAGGATCACATGTATCCTGGCTGCTGGTATTGCTTCGCTTACTGTTGGTTGTTTTCCTGAGACATGAGCGATACAGGGCGTTGCGGAGTGAAAGTGGAGATCGCATGCTTGTATACTAATTGTTGCTTGCCTTCGCTATCAATCACAATCGTGAAATTATCGAATGCTTTAATATACCCGCGCAATTGAAATCCGTTCACAAGGTAAATGGTAACCGCGATGTTTTCTTTCCGCAAATGATTCAAGAACGTATCTTGAATGTTGATCGTCTGTTTCATGTACACTACCCCCTAAAAGGACTTGTATGTTATATATTCGGCAATTGTTGAAACTTTCCTGCCAATATTCGCTTGATAGTTTCCACGTTATTCCTCTGCTCAACCGGATCAGTCATGTCAAACCATTGAATTTCTGCTATTCGACGGAACCAAGAAAGCTGGCGTTTAGCAAAATGGCGTGTTCGCTGCTGTATGTCGTTCACTGCTTTCTCTAGCGTGATTTCTCCATACAGATAAGGAATCAGCTCCTTGTACCCCAAGCCTTGCATGGAGACCAACGACGCGTCGTAGCCAGAATCCAGGAGCCCCCTCACTTCCTCAACCAATCCCGCTTCGATCATCAGTTCGACCCGGTGGTTGATTCGTTCATACAGCTTTGCACGATCCATCGTAAGACCGATCATCACCAAATCATAAGGTGAATGCTGTGCCCGCAGTTGAAAGTCGGACATTTTGTACCCACTGCTCTCATAAATCTCCAATGCACGAATCACCCGCTTTACATCATTAGGATGCAAGCGTTCGGCTGTAATCGGATCGACATCGGCCAGTCTGGCGTGCAGTGCTTCCACGCCTTCGCTGTCAGCCAATCTTTGCAGACGATCACGGAGCTCAGGGTCTTGAGAAGTGGTGGAAAACTGAAATCGATGGGTAACCGATTCTATGTACAGACCTGTCCCGCCGACGATAAACGGAAGTTTGCCACGTTGGTTGATGTCTGTAATCAATTCTGCGGCACTTTCCTGAAACATCGCGACAGAGTATTCTTCGTCTGGATTTTTAATATCAATGAGGTGATGCGGTATTTTCGCAAGCTCCTCAGGTTCTGCTTTTGCGGTGCCAATATCCATTCCCCGGTATACTTGCATGGAATCTCCGGAAATGATCTCACCGTCGAACTGTTCGGCCAGCTCCAAACTAAGCTGGGTTTTGCCGACCGCTGTAGGGCCAATAATCACGACTAGCCTTTCTCTCTGTTGCAAGGTCACTCCCCTCCACCTATCTCTTTGTAGCTGTACACGACCTGCTGGCCGCGGGAGCGAAACGGCGTAAAACCAAAGCGCTCGTACATCCTACCTTCTTTTCCTTCTTTCATTACCACACGTTTTCTCGCAACTCGTTGCGCTTCCAAAACAGCCTCTTCAGAAAGAGCATCTGGATTGGCAAGCTCCCGGACTCCGGCGATCCCCGACGAGCTTTGTACAGTTACTTCGAACATAGGATCGAAATAAACGACGTCGAAGGAACGGGCAGGCAGTCCTCTCAGCACTTCTAGATGGTTGCCACATCGCACCTCAATACGACGCATGGCTTGCTCCAATTCTTCCGCATCAGATGACCAGTGCCGCAGTCCATCTTCTACCAAGATGGCTAGCAATCGCTCAGATTCGATGCCAACGACTTTCCCATTTGCACCTGTCGCATGAGAAAATACTATAGCGTCAGCACCCAAACCCAAGGTTGCGTCCAGCACTTCATCCCCTGGTTGAATTTGGCAAGCAACAAGCATAGTATCAGTATCGCCGCGCATGAGCCGCTTTATACGAAAAGCAGATGTATTCGGATGAAAAAAGAATGGTTTTTTCCCCGGCACTTCCAAACGTGCTCCAAGAGCGGAAACCACCAATACTTCTTCTCCCCCATATCGCTTGCGCATTTGACCCAATGAAAAATCGCGTCGATTCACAACCTGTAGCCCCAATGTACTAGCCAATTCAGCTGCGTGACGCAAGGTTTCTTCACCAGGCTCAAGTCCTGTCGTAACAATCACGCCTTTGTTCCCTTCCTTACGTCTTCGCCCTTTTTGACAAGAACTGCTGTTCTAGAAAAACGACTCGACGGTTTTTACATAAACGGTAACGATCATATTATTGTAAGCAGGATTAATTTGCCGGTCAAATAGAATCTGAACCAAACTGTTTTCCTATTCGCTATGACAATCATACCATTTTTTATGAAAGCGCGTCGGACTGTAGTATGATTTTCCAGTCCATCCGTTTTCACCGATGTAAAAAAGACCCGCAAAGTACCGTGGGTCTTCTTACAAATGGGCATACGTCATGCGTATGAAAAAGCTATCTCCACTCCTCGACTGCAAGGTTCGCCTGTTTGATCTTGTCCAGCCTGCGGTTATTTAACAGACCGAGATTGTAATAAATAATCGATTGCGCACCTGCATCCACCGCAGTTTTCACCCTCGCTGCCAAATCGACTGCTGACTGGATTTGAGTATGATGCAGGGAAAAAGCCGCCCCCAACGTTGCTTCTGGGGCTACGAGCTTGATCGCATGAAACGTATACGCCACCTCATTGACACTGTCTCCGTAGGCGAGAGGAACGATACGATCGAGAGTAGCCGCAGCTTTTCGCAACGAAACCCCTTCCCAATAGGACTGATTCACGTAAAACGGTGTCGAGGACGGAAAGCCATCCAATGCGGTCCCCTTACTCTGCGCGATTTCCTTCAGGCTCCTCCATAACCCATCTACTACTTCCAGACGGGTTTGCTGATAGTGATACAATTCCGGGTATTCCAGCAGTAAAAAGGCAACTTCTCTCACTTCAGCGGCTACTTGCGAGATGGAATCGGCATCCACCATTTGACTGACTAGCCTTGATACAAGTTGTCTGACTGCTTCAACATCGATTTTCTTCGATTCGGCACGCTCTGTACAAGCTCCGCAAAAACAGAGCGAGAGTAACCATTGTAGAGATTCTCCTAACGGCAGGAGGCATACTTCATGATGTTCGCCATGCTTCATCGGCAAAAAGGCGGTTGCTTCGATCAAAATCCGTTCTGGGTTGACCTGCTCTAGCGTATCTGTAAAAAGCGCCTTGGCGTAATGCTGAACCTCAGGCTGCGATGGACATAATGCGTATGTGTATGTATCGCCCCAAATGTTTTGCACACAAAGATCTGGGTGAGCCAAACCAAGCGTAGAATTGTGAAGGCCAACCCACCATGTATGAAACCCCATCCCTGCCTGCTCACAAGCTTCTTTCATTTTGGCAAGAATGCCTGCTTGCGCGATTTGTTCGTGTACAGTCGGGCGCAAACGGTTGTACTTCGACCATTCAGGCGTAAACGATACTCCTGAAAACGGCAGCCTGCGAAACGTTTTGCTTCGTGGGTGAAAAAATCTCCCCTGATGGTAGCTGCTATTGACCACTGCTGTATTGCATCTGGCTTCTTGCAATGTTTGCATCATCGCTTCGATACCACTCTCGGCTATATCCCACGGATAAATAAACATCCCGGTTTGGCGTGATGAACTCATTTCGTTTCACCTCGTTTTTGCAAGTAATCATAAGTCAGTGTTTGTCTAAAATCAATACCGGTTTTTAAATTTTCTGAATAGACCATCCAAAGAAACACCCCCTAAGGAGTTGTCCCAGGGAGTGTCTGTTACATCACACGCTTAAACATTTTTTCTAAGTCATAACCAGTAAAATGAATCACAATCGGCCTGCCGTGTGGGCACGTATACGGACTGCTCGTCTTGCGCAACTGGTTCAGCAAGCTTTCCATTTCTGCATGTGTCAGGAAGCGATTCGCTTTAATCGATGCTTTACAAGACATCATGATGGCAGCTTTTTCGCGCATCAGCACGACATTGGCTTGGGCGTTTTCGCCCGTTTCCAGTACAAATTGAATGAGCTCCTCAATGACTTCCAGCTCCGCCCCTTCTGGGAACCAATGTGGATGAGCGCGAACAATAAAGGTCCGTCCACCGAACGCCTCGATCTCCAAACCAAACGATTGCAAAAGCGACAGTCGCTTTTCCAGTTTACTTGCCTCTGCCGCCGTATACTCCACCGTATGTGGAAACAGCATGATCTGGCTGGAAATGTCCTCTTCTGCAAGCTTGCCCATGAAATACTCGTAAAATATCCGCTCCTGCGCGGCATGTTGATCGATTAAATACATGCCCTCGTCATTTTGCGCGACGATGTAGGTGCCATGTACTTGACCAACTGGGTACATAACGGGAACAGGCGAATCCGTCTCATTTTCATTGGTTGCTTCCGGGAGTGGCTGTGTTTGTTCGGTACCTGCCCCAACTGAATTGTCCATGCTGCTGATTTCATTTAATGGATGCACGGGAGATGGTGCCTGGGCAATGTCCAATTGTGACGGAAGCTTAGTCTCGTAAGGTTGGAAAGCTTCCTTCGTGGGCATTTGATCCAGCAGAGTCGCCTGCGTGATTTCATGCGGGATAGCCTCTACTTTTGCAGACTCCCGCTTTTCATAGTTGGCTGTGGTCTCCCTCACCGTGCCATTCTCAATGGATGGTGCGATATGCGGCACTACTTCCACGTGCTTACTTGTCATTTCCTGCTTGGCCATCCATTCCTGTAGTCGGGGACTCGCTGCTAATAATGACGATTGCGGTGTTTCAGGCTTGCTGATTTGCAGGTCAAACTGCGGTTGAACGACCTGAGTGACGACCTTAGCTTTCGGCTGCGTAGTCATGGGTCTGACAATTCCTAAGCCTTGTCGCAATGTCTCTTTTACCGATTGTTCTATTGCGCTGCACAATTCATCTTCTTTACTGAATCTCGCCTCTAGTTTGGCAGGATGTACGTTCACATCGACCAGTGACGGATCCATCTCGATCTGCAAAGCCACAATCGGATAACGGCCAATGGGCAACAATGTATGATAACCGCGCATGATCGCATTGTTGATTGAATAGCTGCGCACATACCGACCGTTTACCAGCGTCGAAAGGTAGGAGCGATTCGCCCTTGTCACTTCCGTCTTCGAAAGATAACCAGACCACTTATAGTCGAGGGTCTCCCCTGCAATGGGTAGCAACAGCTTCGCTACCTGCACGCCGTAGATTGCCGCCATGACGTGCAGCAGCTTTCCGTCGCCAGACGTTTGCAAAAGTGTCTTGCCGTTATGAGTCAGAAGGAAGGAGATCGACGGATGCGTGAGTGCAAGCCGATTCACATAATCGGAAATGTGTCCGACTTCCGTAGCGATCGACTTCATGTATTTCAAGCGAGCAGGTGTGTTGAAAAACAAGCTGCGTACACATACTTCCGTCCCTTTTACAGCGGCTTTATCGGATATCGTTCCGAGTTGCCCACCTTCAATCAAGAGATGAGTACCTACCTCACTACTGGACGTACTGCTCGTAAGCTCCATGCGCGAGACTGCCGCAATACTCGGCAGAGCCTCGCCACGAAAGCCCAGTGTACGAATACGGAACAAATCACGAGCGTTGCTGATTTTACTGGTGGCATGGCGCTCAAAAGCCAGTTGACAATCTTCCCGATCCATCCCTTTCCCATTGTCAACGATCCGAATCATCTCCAGACCGCCTTCCTCAACGTGGATCTCAATTGTCGTCGCACTGGCATCAATGGCATTTTCGACCAGCTCTTTGACAACTGAAGCCGGTCTTTCCACTACTTCCCCTGCAGCAATCATATTGGCGAGATGCTCATCTAAAACGTGAATGGTTCCCATGAGTGCCTCCCCTCCGGACGAACCCTATCGCTTTTTTAATTGCTGTTTCCATGCATATAGCTTCATCATGGCGTCCATTGGCGTCGTTGAATTCAAATCCAGCTCGCGCAGTTCATCCATAATTGCTTCTTCCTCGGCCGAATGGAACTGCATCGGTTCTTCACGCACCGCAGCAACTGGAGCCGTCCATAGCGATTCGAGCGACATTTGCACGTCACTCGCTGCATTACCAGTCCCTGCACTCCCATTCGCTTCAAGTCCGGTTAAGATACTGCGCGCCCGCTCAATGACCCAGGTCGGCATTTCAGCCAGCTCTGCCACATGGATTCCATAACTTTTATCGGCTCGTCCTTCTTCAATTTTATGAAGGAACAAGAGCTTTCCTTCCCGTTCTTCGCATCGAGCATTGACATTCACGACACCACTCAACGTCTCTGCTAGCCCGGTCAACTCGTGGTAGTGTGTGGAGAAGAGCGTTTTGGCACCGATTTTTTGGCAAATGTACTCAATGACTGCTTGTGCAAGCGCCATTCCATCGTACGTCGAAGTCCCGCGGCCAATTTCATCGAGCAGGATCAAGCTCTTCGCTGTCGCTTTTTGCAGGGCGTGTCTGGTCTCCAGCATTTCCACCATAAACGTACTGTGCCCGCCAACCAAATCGTCGGCTGCCCCAATCCGAGTAAAAATCTGATCGACTATCGCCAGCTTGGCCTCTTTAGCCGGAACGAAGCAACCGATCTGTGCCATCACCGTGATCAAGGCGATCTGTCTCATGTACGTACTCTTACCCGCCATATTTGGACCCGTAATGAGCAAAACTTGACGATTCGTCTGATCCATCTCCACGTCATTTGCCACGTATTTTTCGCGCTCCAGAACAGCTTCTACTACTGGATGACGCCCTTCTCTAATGACGTATTCGCCGTTTTCCACAAGCTCCGGGCGTATAAAACCGCGCTCGTCACTTACCGTAGCAAATGCCTGGAGAACGTCCACAGATGCAATGCGCTCAGCGAGATTCTGCAGTCTTGGTATATGCTTCGCAACTTCGCTTCTTACCGCCACGAACAGTTGGTATTCCAACTCAATCATCTTTTCTTCCGCTTCAAGAATGAGCGCTTCGCGTTCCTTCAACTCTGGTGTAATGTACCGCTCTGCATTCGCCAAAGTCTGCTTGCGCTCATACCGCCCCGCCGGAACGTTGGCGATATTGGACTTCGATATTTCGATGTAGTAGCCAAACACCTTATTGAAGCCTACTTTGAGCGAACGAATCCCTGTCGCTTCCCGTTCTCCCTGCTCCAGTTGGGCAATCCACGTCTTACCTTCACGACTTGCCGTATGGAGCTTGTCCAAGTACTCATCGTATCCCGTACGAAGCATACCGCCTTCACGAACCGATATCGGCGGATCATCTACGAGTGCATGAGCCAAATAGTTGACGATGTCTGTACACTCATCCATCCCTTGCGCCAGTTCCATCAATACCGGCGTATTCGTTTGGATCATATACTGCTTCAGCTCTGGAACAGCTTCCAAAGACATCCGCAGTTGAATGAGATCTCGTGCGTTCGCATTCCCATAGGAAATACGACCCGCCAGACGCTCCAAATCATAGACACGATCCAAGCAAGTCCGCAAATCGGAGCGAAGTAGCATGTCACCCTTCAAGGCTTCCACAGCGCTCAGACGTGCCTCCAACTGATCGCGACTGAGCAATGGACGCTCAATCCATCTGCGCAAAAGACGACCACCCATTGCGGTTTGAGTCCGATCCAACAGCCACAACAGAGAGCCCTTTTTCGTCTTATCGCGAATGGTCTCTGTCAATTCCAAATTGCGTCTAGAAAAGCCGTCCATTTGCAGATACTGCTTTGCATCGTACTGCTTTAACAGGCGCATATGGGCAAGACTGCGTTTTTGGGTCGTCCCTATGTAGAACAAGAGAGCATTGACCGCCGCTCGCATGGACATATCCAGCCCTTTTGCCTGCTCCGCATATTGACTATCCACTGCAAATGCGTCCAGTTGGTGGGCATCCACGACAGTAGATGGCAGTGCTGTCTTCGGCAAAACAGCGAGGCCAAAAAAGACGAGCTCCTTGGGGCGATATTGCAAGGCTTCATCCAGAACAGCCTCTGCTTGTCCCACCAAAGAGGTAACGTACATCTCACCTGTACTCATATCACACGCAGCAACACCTGTTCGCCCTTCTACTTGGGCTAATGCTGCCATGTAATTGTTTTCCTTATCCGTCAGCCATTTGCCTTCCATCATCGTTCCCGGAGTAATGACGCGTGTAACTTCCCGGCGAACGACCCCTTTGGCTTCTTTTGGATCTTCGACTTGCTCGCAAACAGCTACTTTATGGCCTTTTTTCAGTAGCTCTGCAATATAGCCATCTGCCGCATGATGTGGAACACCACACATTGGTATGCGTTCAGAACCACCACCATCACGTCCCGTCAGTGTAATTTCCAGCTCACGGGACGCAAGAATGGCATCATCAAAAAACAGTTCATAAAAATCGCCTAAGCGAAAAAATAAGAAAGTATCCGGATAATCTTTTTTGATAGCCAGATACTGTTGAATCATCGGGGTATATTGAGCCATGATTTTCTTCTCCTAGCCTACTAATTCTCGTCGCTATTATATCATGATTGTACGGTAATGTTGACCCTTCATCCGATGGTAGATCTGTTTATTGTAACTTCCATGTCTTGCGAAGGTCTTCATCCGTTCTCCACGATTGGCTTTCGATTAAAAAAGAAAAGTAGCGATCCAAATGAATTCGTGACAGCGTATAGCCTGGTAGCTCCTTTAATTCTTGCCAGACTTGGGCAACGTACGGCAGGAGCTTTTCTTTTTCGCCCTGGTAGTATGCTTTGATGAGCGGGAGCTTTAGATGAGGCATCGCTTGTAGCTTTTCGTGGTTGGTTGCAACCAAATGGGCCAAATGAAGAATACCTCGAGTGACAAGGGGATCAACGAGCCAACTGGGGAGTGTACGATATTCGAAACCATATTCCTTCTCCCTTACATCCCCCAAAAATCCATATCGCTCTCTGCGGCTCATACAGCCTGCATCCTCAATCAGAACAAGGGGAAGAGCCAGGTACGCATCCAACTTTCGCCGAAGAGAAAAAGTAGGGGTAAGCCCGCCAAAATGAATATGCCCGCCGATTGGATAACCTTGAAACGGCATTCCGCCAGCGAGCCATTCGATAGACGAGTTTCCTATTTTTTGGTATGCGAGTGCCAGATTATCATAGATATGCATAAATAATTGATCAGGGTCCTCTGATGGCGCAGGTCTCAACTCTGCAACCGGGTGCTGATGGAGACCTAATTCTTCTCGATAACGTGTCGTATCACATCCAACCGTCCCATTGATGCTCAGAAAGTCAGAAGCAAGTGCCATCTCTCCTGTTGGCTTGCGTAAAGCAAACTCGGGATCAGCCCCCATGCTTTGCAGCTTTTGCGGCTGTTTGCGCATCCGGCCTTCCCACCACTCTCGAGCCCGCTGCATATATTCGTCAGCATGCTTGGCTGGCCAATTTGGTTCCACCTCGACGACCTTCAGTCGATGGGGAGAAGCCGCCATGATCGTCACTTGACCCGCATCGGCTCCAGCGGCATACAAACTGCGAGCAGCCAGCCCTTGCACCACCTGAACCTCTGTTTCGGTAGAAGGCAAGGAGACGGAATACCATTCGGGTTCCTCCATCCGGTGCAGCAACCACTGTGATTGTTCCTCACTCCTGGCGATATCCAGTACATAGTCTTGGTAAAGACAGATCCTATATGTCCGCCAGCCCGGTCGCGCTGCTTTTCCTGTTGTTACAGGAATTCTCCCCTGTCGCAGTAACCAGCGCCCTATTTCCGGACGATGCAAATAGGCAACGACTTCTTTCGCGTTGGCCGTCATTGGTTGTGTTACTGGCATTTCCTGCTTGTTAGCTCGCTGACTCGCCTTCGTGCGTAGAATCATGCCTTCCACACTCCCCCGCTATTCTCTCGTTATCTTATGACTGCGCCTAGAAAAAAGTGTGAATGGTGAGCATCCGAAAAAAGAAAAAAGAGGAGATAATTTCTCCTCTTTAGTCGAGCTCGTCGAGTAGCGTAGCGGAATCAAAGTCTTCAAACTCGTCACTGTTATCTTCAAAGTCGTCAACCAGATGAAACTCTTTTTCATCACAACTATTGCAGACAACAACGCACACCTTTGTTTCCCCAATGACCTCTACTGCATATTCGCTTTCAACTCTGACTGTGATTGTGCCACCACCACTTAACTCTGCTTTTATGCACTTCGGTTGCTCCACGGCGCGTGCTACGATTTCCAGATCGCCTCTGCAGTTCTTGTCGAAGAACGTAAGCGGTACGAGTACGGAGAACTGAACAGTTTCCCGCTTGACTTCGGTTTGCGTGTTATTAGCAAACGAAAACCACAGGTTGACGTCATACGTACCAGATACTTCAACGGCATCTCCGACTTTCTCTGCTTGGAAGTTCGTGTTTATAATCCAGCATCCGAGGATCGTCGAAGGAGTTTGCGACGGTATGATGGTGTGGGTGGTAATAGAAAATTTATGGCCTTTGCCGCAGACTGCTTTCGCGATAAGTTCCCGGCACTGTAGATCTTTGTCTATACCCGACATTTCGTTACCTCCTCCATACAACGTTTCTGTACATTTGTATGCAGGGCATTCGACTAGCGTGCAAACAACCACCTTATATTTGGGAAAGTTGTTGGGTATTCATCAAAACAGCGCCGGGAAGGCTTTCTATCGAGAATTAGGAGCAGCAACCGTCAGATTTTTTCTTTTCAGGCCCGCCACCTGTCTCTCCTGTCAATGGGTTTCCGCCTGTATCCAAAATAATACGCTCCGAAACGGTGTTCGTGATCACGTTCGTGACCATTTGCAAAAGATCGTTCACATCGACCTGCGATTGCTTGAATTCCGTAACAATTGGAATGGAATCCAGCTCCTCATGCAATTGGTTGTACTCGTCTTCCACTTTTTTCACCAGTTCCGGCTTGTTGATGGATTCAAACATCACCATTTGCTTTTGCTTCTGCTTTAATGTATCAATTAAATCTTGCACACGTTCATTGTGCTTGATTTGCAGTTCGGCACGTTTGAAGAAATCAACTTCATTCGTACGCGCGATCATAGCTGCGAGTTCGCGAGCTTTCTCAAGTATGTCTTTCTGTGTATACACGTTTGTTTGTTCCATAATGACCTACACCTCAACTTTGGATACGAGTTCTCCGTGGAGTGTCCACGTTTTCGCATCTGTAATTTTTATGTGCACATACTGTCCGATCAAAGATTTGTCTCCGGTGAAATGGACCAGCTTGTTCGTACGCGTACGTCCCGCGAGCACTTCCGCATTTGTCCTCGATTCGCCTTCCACAAGTACCTCGACAACCTGATCCTGCAGTTTTTTATTCTGCTCCAGTCCGATGCGAGCCAACACTTCATTGAGTCGATACAAGCGCGCTTTTTTCACTTCCATCGGAACGTTGTCTTCCATGACAGCAGCCGGTGTACCTTCACGTGGGGAGTAAATGAAGGTGTACGCAAAATCGTACTTAACCTCTTCCACCATCGAAATGGTATCTTCGAACTGCTCGTCAGTTTCGCCTGGGAAGCCAACAATAATATCGGTAGAAAGCGAGACATTCGGGATCGCGTCCTTGATTTTGCGAACCAGCTCCAGATAATGCTCACGCGAATATTTGCGTGCCATCCGCTTGAGTACTTCTGTCGAACCGGATTGGACAGGCAAATGGATTTGCTCCACCAGGTTGCCTCCCTTTGCCAGCACCTCGATCAAGTGGTCGTCAAAATCTCTCGGATGACTTGTCGTGAAGCGCACACGCGGGATATCAATCTTGCGGATCTCGTCCATTAGATCTCCAAAACCATATTCGATATCCTCAAAATCTTTCCCATACGCATTGACGTTTTGTCCAAGAAGCATGATTTCCTTAAAGCCTTGGCGAGCAAGATCACGCACTTCCGCGATAACATCTTCCGGGCGTCGACTGCGCTCTTTTCCGCGGGTATACGGCACGATACAGTACGTACAGAACTTGTCACAGCCGTACATAATGTTAACCCAGCCCTTGGTGTTTCCTTCGCGGAGCTTCGGCATATTTTCGACGATATCGCCTTCTTTGGACCAAACCTCAATCACCATTTCTTTGCTGAACATCGCATCACGCAACAGTTCTGGCAGACGGTGAATATTGTGCGTTCCAAAAATCAAGTCAACCTGCTGGTAGCTTTTCAGGATTTTCTTGACGACTTTCTCTTCTTGGGACATACAGCCGCAAACCCCGAGGATCAGATTCGGATTGTTATTCTTGAGCCGCTTCATGTGGCCAAGCTCTCCAAATACTTTATCCTCTGCATTTTCGCGGATCGCACAGGTGTTAAATAGGATGACATCCGCATCTTCGACAGAGTCAGAGGAGGTATAGCCCATGGCCTGCAAAATACCAGAAATCGTCTCCGAATCATGCTCGTTCATTTGGCAGCCATACGTACGAACGTGATAACGCTTTCCTTTTCCGATGTTCTGCATGTCTTCCGGGATATTAAAATCGTAATGGACTAAAATCTCTTCCTTACCGCGCTTTTTCGCATCTTTCAGAGAGGGGGCCTGGAAGTATTTCGCATAGTCTTCCGTTTTCTTTGGAGACTTAACGGATTTTAAGTCCACAGTCGCCTCTTTCGTTTCCTTCATCATTTATCACCTCAGCTAAAATCATCTACATAAGTAACCAATAAAGAATTATATCATTTTGGGTGATATAAAAGCTAATGCATAATAACCATTATGAGGCAAAATATGTACGATATACTACTTGACTTGCTTTCACCCCCAGCCGATCCAAAAGCGTTCCATCCAAATCAAACAAGCATGCCCTTACCATTGGTACATGCTCCTCCTTACCTGCCAAATTTTTTGAAACTCCGTCTTTTTTCCTATTTTCACCATAATATTTTTTTCTCCTGCAACAATACAAGCCCACTCGCCGTCTGAATAGCAGTCAACAAAAACTAAATTGCCATTTTGAGGAGGTTAACATGAAAAGAGCACTAGCCGTATTTTTGTCGGTGTTGATGTTCTTAACGGTTATCCCGGTCGTTGGTGCCGCTTCCACCCCTTCGTTCTCAGACGTTCCACGTAGCCATTGGGCATACAAGGAAATTACGGAGATGGCGGCCAAAGGGATCATCAAAGGGTACGACAATGGGACGTTTCGACCGAACAATGAAGTTACCCGCGCCGAATTTGCCAAAATTATGATCGCAGCAGCAGATGTAGATATAAACAAACGCTACGTCGACCAAACCTTTAAGGATGTACCGCGTCATCACTGGGCATTTCTGTATGTGGAATACGCCAAGCCTTACTTGACAGGTTACAAATCCGGCTCCACCTACACGTATAAACCAGATCGAGCAGCAGTACGTGAAGACATTGCTGTCGCATTGGTACGCCTGTTGGGCTACGATCAAAAGTACAAAGCCGACTTGAATCAATTGAAAAAGTTCCGTGATTACGATGATATTTCGTCAGCTCTGCGTCCGTATATTGCAGTTGCGATTCAAACGGATCTGATGAAAGGATACAATGGCAATTTCCGTCCACAAGACCCGATTACTCGTGCGGAAGCTGCTTCTCTGCTCTATCGTGCTATTTTGGATCGTGACGATGATGAGAGCAAAATTGTATTCCCTAACCCTGGTCAACCGCAGCCTCAGCCAGAACCAGAGCGAATCAGTATCAGCGATTCCTTCTCTGATTCCAAATTGAAAAACTGGGATACAGACAAAGCGACAGGAAACTGGGAGGTCACTAGCAAACAAGTGACAGCCGAATCCGATGATGATGATCTGGATCACTACTTCCTGCCACTGAATTGGAATGAGTCTGACAAAGTTAAAAAATACGAATTGACCGTCGATGTCAATGTCGTAGGCAGTGAAGGTTTAGGCGGCCTTTACTTCAACGGTAAAGACGGAAAAGCCAATGTTGTATTCGTCCAAAAAGATCGCGTTGTTTTAGGCAAAGTGAATGATGTCGAAGAAGACGATATTGACATCATTACTTCTAGCTCCTACAAGCTGAAATCCAGCAACCGCTTAAAAGTGACCGTTAACGAGAATACTGTTTCCATTTACCTGAACGATCAATACTTGTTCGGTCAACAGTATGTGAAACAAGAAGGCACAAAGCTCGGTCTGTACCTGCAAGAAGAGGCAACTGAAAACGCGCCTCGCAAAACGACCTATCTGGACAATTTCTCCTTCAAGGAAACCAAATAAGGACCATATTTTGACCCGACAAGCTATTTTGGCCTGTCGGGTATTTTTTTCACTCTTCTTGACATGCATGTTCTACCAAATGGAAAAAAGATAGCGAAATCGTAGAAATAAACGCATTTCAGATGTATAATGGTAGCTATTCTTGTCCTGTGAAGGAGCCTTCCTATGTCATTTTCTGTAAATCAACCGTTTCGCTGGATGGACTCCGGTACCTACCAGGATAGTCCACTTGAGCCTTTAATCCGTGATGAAGCGTTGGCAGCCAGTATGCAATCTGAATCTGCAACCCCGGTGATTCATCTCTGGGTGTACGATCAGGCGCTCTATCTCGGCCGCAGGGACGCCAAGCTTCCTCATCTCCAGCAAGCCTTGCGTGAATTCGGTCAAGATGGCTTTGGTTGTGTTCTTCGCTCGTCTGGTGGCGCCTGTGTTCCGCTTGATGCTGGCGTACTCAATATGGCTTGTTTATTGCCTGACACTTCGATCTCCATTGACTCCTTCTTCTCATTTGTAGCCCAGCTTCTTGATGTGGGCCTGCGTGATTACGGGAAGCTGGATTTTGGAGAAGTAACGGGTTCCTACTGTGCTGGGGAATACGATTTTTCCATTCACGGTAAAAAAATTGGAGGTATGGCACAAAGACGCACGCGACACGGTTCTATTTTGCAGTTATGCATTAACGTAGATGATCGGCCACGTGGGGAATGGATGGAACGCTTTTACCGTCTTGCAGGCTTGGATGAAATGCAAAGTCATAAGCCAATTCCTTCCATTGATGCTTCTACCGTTGGCAGCATTGCGAGCTTGACTGGAAAATTGGCCACTATAGATGATGTAAAAGCACGTCTATTGGAGACAATCCGTTCTGAGTGGGCTGTATCACCTACCCCCTTTTATGTGCAAAATGAGTTAGTGACAGAGTCGAGACATCATTTGTCACAACGATTACACTTATTTTCTTATACCGCAAAAGAACTGGCCGCACCTGACTGGCACTTACCCGAATAACGGGCATGATATTTGCTTTTGATTCTCCAGGTGCTGCCGGTAAAATTCTGGAGGAATTATGAATAGCAATCGAAAGGGGACGTTTCAGGATCTGAATGCCCTTTTTGTTTTTGGGGCTCTTACTGTCTTGATGATTCACATCCTCAGTTTTTTTCTCTCAAATGAGAAGACGTATCCGTGGAATAATGATTTACAAGCTGTTCTAATCATCTTGTTAAAATTCGGTCGCTCTTTGTTTATCTTTGCAACTGGAATGCTGCTGTTTTACTGGTATCAGAACCGACAATTGGATTGGCGGGCTTTTTGGAAAAAACGCTGGCGCGCGGTTATTTTTCCTTACGTAATTTGGACAGCCATCTTCACCTATTTTAAACACCAAACTTTTGACCCTGCCGTGCTGGTAGGACCATTTTTTGATAGTCTGTTTACGGGTAGCTCATTCTACCACCTGTATTACATTCCACTTTACTTGCAACTGTGCTTGTTATTTTGCCTGATCAAACCGTGGATGGAACGGTACCTGAACTTCCGCTGGATCATCGCCCTCTTTATTGGACAAGCTGGTCTGTACGTTCTCTACCACTATTTGTTTATCAAGCCTTTATGGGCCATTGATTGGGCTGCAAACCCATTCTTGTCCCTCATCAACCACAGTTATGTTTACGGACAGCATTATGTTTTCATGTACGTATTTACGTTTGCACTCGGCGCTTATGCCGGGATGAATGTGGATAAATGGCGGACGTGGGTGAGACGCCTTCAAATACCTTCTATCGTTGTGATGGCAAGTGCAGCCGTATGGATGGCGTACAGCTATCTTTCTGGATCAAAAAGCTACTACGAGAGCATGAATATTTTCGAACCGCTTTACTTGGTGTACACACTCTGTGTCATCATCAGCTTTTATCCTGCATCCAGTTATCTCGGCAAACTGCCTAAACTCGGTCCTTGGCTTGCCCGGTTGGCAAAACAAAATATGGCTATCTATTTGGTTCATCCGTTGATCTTGTTTTTACTACAGAGCTACGTCATTCATCGTCTAGGATGGTCGACGCCGTCATTGGTTCTCGGCATGTTCGTGATTACACCGCCACTGTGCATTTTCCTTTACGAGTTGACGACGATGTCCTTTTGGTTCAATCGGAAAAAACGTGTGGAAGCAAAACCGATCCTCAAAAATCAAACGTATAAAGCGTAGCGATGAAACTGGTTTCCTCTAAACACCTAATGTAAAAAACAACATGATCTCTCATACTAGAACTAGGGACGATTGTTCCACACCTCGATTACTTGCCTGGCGTAACTGCCGGGCTTTTTTTCGTCTAATGCCCCTACCGTTTGTACCTCGCTTACGGTATCATAGAAGAGGACCACGAGCAGTGCTTACTGCTATAGACGACAGAAAGAAAAGGTGGTGGATCTGGATGAATCAAGAGATCCCATTGTTACATATTCCGATCAAAGATCTCATAATCGCGTCCACAAAGGTCGCACATGTGCAGTTAGGTAATTCGCTTGAGCACGCCCTGCTAGTCCTAATCAAGTCTGGCTATTCAGCCGTTCCTGTATTGGATCATCAGTATCGTTTGCATGGGTTAATCAGCACGAATATGATCATGAATAAAGCGCTAGGTCTGGAACGCTTCGAGACTGAGCATATGTCCGAACATATTGTAGATGATGTGATGGATACGAAGGTCCCTCGATTGCGTGACACCGATGAATTTTTGAAAGCATTGGAAGTCTCCATTAATCACCCTTTCGTCTGCATTGAAGACGACGAGCACTATTTCCAAGGAATCTTGACTCGAAAATCGATATTGGCTTTGGTATATCGTCACTTTCGCAATCTGCCCTTTCCATTGGCTGAGCAACAACAGCCGGCAGAATCATAGGTCACCGCATACGAAAAGACGGGGCAATAATTGCCACCGTCTTTTTCACATTCTTCTACGTTTCTCCTTTAAAGCATATAGCTTGGCGACAGAAGCTGATGCTTCCGTTTCTTTTTTTCCGCGAGTAATGTCTGCGCATATTCCAGTGGATGACGGTATGTTTGTTTAAACATCGCCTGCTCTCCAGCCTTGAAAAACGAATAGCGCTGATCACGCACATTGACTTCAATTAAATACGGATTGCCTCGCTCGTCAATTCCCATATCCATGCCTAGGTCTGCTAATGATGAAAAATGCCGACCGTACTGCTTCGCAATTTCCACCGCCGCTATCCCGACTCTTTCGATGACCGCTTGTTGTTGTTTCACCTCAGGAAAGATGGGTTCCAAAGCTTCCGAAAACGGTACTGCTGTCCCTCCTCGTGAGAGATTGCTCAGCTTGTTTTTCTTATTAGCGACCTTGGCAACCATCCCGCTCACAGTCCACTGTTTCTCTTTGTTTTTCTGCACGGAAACACGAATATCAAACGTTTTGCCTCCATAGCGCGCCAAAGGAATTCCTCGCTGGATCAGAAATCTTTTGTTACCAACCCAACGTCGTACCGTGGAAAGTATCTGCGAATGAGATAAAATCTGCCGTTTTTTTGATGCAATGAAGTGATAATTGGCTCCATGCCGTTCAATACGTGCTACCCCAATTCCGACCGATCCAATCGAAGGCTTGACGTACACCACCTGGTACTTATCCAAGAACTGACGCAACTGCTCCATGGAATAAGGGACTGTATGCGGCAGATAGCTGCGGATTTGTTCGTTTTTCCAGAGCATCTGGTGTACTTTTCTCTTATCCCGCACAACCAAGCCATTGAATACCGTCTTCTTTTGGCTCAATCTTCGAATCACATTCCGCGCTTTTGCATCCCCTGTCAAAACACGATTGTGGATGACTCGCGGGACTGAAACCAGTTGGGAGACGAGTCGGTTTCCGTTCCAAAAATATCCCTTGACCCTTTCATCTCCTGGCTTCACATGCCGCGGATGGAAAAAAACAGGCTCCAATCCAAGCTCTTTCCCGATTTCGACATAATAAGGCAGACGTTCATATGACTTGATGCCATGAATTCCTTTCTCCATAAGGGCCCAATCCAACATTATCCCGATTCTGTCCACGTAGATCCCCCTTGCCACATTGCTCTACATAGGGTATGTGCCAGAAAGGGCAAGAGCGTGCCTATTTTTGTACACCTCTTTCGCAATCTGACAAAATAATTGCTTTCCCATAGGATTGATGTCGGATGCTGCGCTTGCCCGGGAAAGGATCGCGTTTCGTTCTTTTTATTGTCCCCTGCGTTCGATGGCCAGTAAAAACGGAGCTTGGTTTTGCTGATTGATATATTGGTATTTTAAAACCAAATAATCTAATTGACTTAGCTCGTGGCAAAACGCTTCCACTGCCTCTTTTTCCGCCTCACCCGCCGGATGCCCCCAGTAAATCATGACCGTCATGATTCCGCCTGGTCTGAGTACCCTCAACCCTGATTGAATCGCCTGAATGGTGCTGCTCGCTTGTGTTGTGATTTCTTTGTCTCCACCCGGCAAATAGCCCAAATTAAACATAATCGCCGCGGCACTAATCTCCAGCCTGTCAATTTCCTCATGACTGGCGAGCTTCATTTCTACCCTGTTCGCCAGACCCTCTCTCTCGAGTCTCTCTCGCGTTTTCTCGATCGCCTGCTTCTGGATATCGAAGGCGATTACTTTCCCTTCTTCTTGCACCAATTGCGCAAGAAATAAGGTGTCATTTCCATTCCCCATCGTGGCGTCTACAACAGTTTCTCCTACTTGTACCCGTTCACGGATTAATTTACGTGCAACTTCTAATACATTTGGAAACACAGTCAACTCTCCTCTCTCTATATACAAACAACGCTATAAATCGATTTGCAGACCGATGCGCGCCGCATAAACTGGGCCTGCGACAAAGGCATTGGCCTCCGCGATTACTTGAGACTCCTCATAGCCGTAAAACAAATGCGTAACTAGTAAAGAACGGCAGGATAGGGATTGTGCCAATTCCGCCGCTTGGCGAACAGACAAGTGCCCATTTGGCTTCGCTGGTAAATTGTAATCCAGATAGGTCCCCTCGCAAATAAACAAATCCGCCTGACTAGCAAATCTCTCCCAGGCTGTACCTGGTCCACTGTCAGCCCCGTATACGAGGACACGTCCATTTGATTCCAAACGCATGGCGTAGCATGGATCTCCATCACCATGGTCTGTCCGTAAAAAAGTGATCGAGACGTCCCCAATGGTAACAGACGTTTCTTCGGTGATTGGGGTAAATGTGGTCGCATCTCGATACACCAATGTCTGAGCATTGGCCACTGGCAGTGCTGGTGCGAAGATCGGAAGTGGTTTGTCAGCAGGTCTTTGGCCAAATAGCTGATGAACCATCAAGCCGTACTGCATCACTCCTACATCTGCAACATGATCATGATGATAGTGAGATAAGAGCATAGCATCCAGCTCATAAATGGGCAAATGCTTGCCTAACTGTGCAAGAACACCGCTACCACAGTCGAGTAGAATTTTGACACGGTCTGTCTCAATCAAGTAACCCGGAGTAGCACCCCCTGGGCCAGGATAAGGAGATTGATAGCCTAACACGGTAACGCGCATATTCGGTTCACTCCCTCTCATAGGATGGAATAAGGTGGGACAGGAGGTCTGAGATGCAAGGAACATGGAGAGCCGCATGGCAGATCGCTTTTACGTATATTGGGACAGTCGTAGGAGCTGGTTTTGCCTCTGGCAAAGAAATTGTAGAGTTCTTTGTTCAATATGGAACACAAGGCTTAGTAGGCATCATACTGGCGACGATGCTGTTTATTTGGGCAGGCATCCGCGTCATGCTGATTGCCTATCGGATTCAGGCCGATTCCTATCAAGAAGTCAGCACCTATTTATTTGGGCATCCGTTTGGCACTGTATTTAATACCTTGCTTTTAACCGTATTGCTAGGTACTACCTCCGTCATGCTCGCTGCTACTGGCGCGATTTTTTGGGAGTCTTTTCGATTATCTCCTCAAATCGGCATTTGGTTTAGCATGATTTTGATTTTTTTCGTGACGAAAAAAGGGCTGTTTGCCATCCATCACGTAAACAGCATATTTGTTCCGATGCTCATTGGCTTTACTGTGCTCGTCTTCCTTTATACGAAGCCATGGTTAGATACGAATGTCGTCGTTGAATCGTTACGTCCTTGGGCATGGCTTAGTTCTCCCTTTTATTATGTTGCCTTAAATGTCACACTTACACAAGCGGTTTTGATTCCGATGGGCAGACAGAGTACGAGCGAGAAGCCTCTCATCCTGGGGGGAATCATGGGAGGGTTGGGAATAGGCCTTCTTCTCTTGCTCGCCTATGCTTCTCTGTCTGTAAAAATGCCGGGTATCCATCACGCGGAAATGCCCATGATTGCTGTGCTGCAAGGCTTGGGACCGACTATTCCCTTTTTGTTCTCCCTATTGGTGTATGCGGAAATTTTCTCGACTCTTGTGGCAAACGTATTTGGCCTAGCCCAGCAGATTAGACAAGTTACTCCACTTCGAGGTCCAACTATTTTACTGGGGATTTTACTAATTTGTTATTTGATCAGTTTTATCGGGTTTAGCTCGCTTCTCCGCTTCCTGTATCCACTTTTTGGTCAACTGGTCGTCTTTTTCCTTGTCATGCTAGTGTATAGGCAGTGGCGCGATCGTATGTAATAAAAAAACCTCTCCCGTTAAGGAGAGGTTTTCCACTCTATCAAACTTAAGCAAATTCTTTAACCAATTTTTCGAAGTCTTCTTCAGACAAGCGAATGTCTTGGTTCACCAAACCTTGTTCTTTGAAGCCATTTACGAGAGCTTCGTAAGGTTTTTGCTCAGTGTTTTGGTAGATCAGACCTGTAATCAGGCCTTTGTGTTGCATAGAGGTAGACATTGCTTTGATACGGTCATGTGGATCGTATCCTTCGATCGTGTCTACTGGTACGATGTTCTCTTTGAACCAGTCGTACGTATTTACCTTGTTGTAGGTTACACAAGGGCTGAATACGTTGATCAAGGAGAAGCCTTCGTGTTGGATACCTTTTTCAATCAGTTCAGTCAAGCCCTTCAGATCGCTAGAGAAGGATTGAGCAACGAAAGTCGCACCTACAGACAGCGCCAGTTCAACTGGAGAAATGGAGGACTCGATGGAACCTGCCGGTGTAGACTTGGTCACGAAACCAGTCGCGGAACGCGGGGAGGTTTGACCTTTTGTCAGACCGTAGATTTGGTTATCCATTACGATGTACGTAACGTTCATATTACGACGGATAGCGTGTACAGTATGGCCCATACCGATCGCGAAACCATCCCCGTCACCACCAGCTGCAATAACTGTCAGCTCGCGGTTCGCCATTTTCACACCTTGTGCGATTGGCAGGGAACGTCCGTGAATACCGTGGAAACCATAACAGTTGATGTAGCCGGAAATACGACCAGAGCAACCGATACCGGAAACAACCGCCAGATTTTCAGGTTCCAGACCTACGTTCGCTGCAGCGCGTTGAATAGCCGCTTGGATGGAGAAGTCTCCACAGCCTGGGCACCAGTTTGGCTTAACGTTATTTCGAAACTCTTTCATAGTCGCCATGTTTTACCAGCTCCTTCACTTCAGCATAGATTTCCTTCGGCAGGAATGGGTTACCGTCATATTTAAGCACGGATTCGATTTTTTCAGCGTTTCCAACGTGTTGTTTGAGCAAGCTTGTTACTTGCGCTTGAGCGTTGTGCTCAACAACAACAACTTTCTTCGCTTTGTCTACGAGTGCTTTGATTTCTTCAGTTGGGAACGGATGCAGCAAACGGATTTGTGCATGGTTTACTTTCATTCCCTCTTGTTCCAGACGGCCTTTTGCTTCTTGAATCGTACCAATTGTGGAGTTGATACCCACAACCAGAACATCCGCGTCAGCGTGAGGAGCATCTGCTGTTACAGCGCCTTTGAAGTTTTTCAGGACGCCTTCCATTTTGCGCATACGTTTATCCATTTGTTGAATACGGTTTGCAGCATTCTCAGATGGACGACCAGTTTGATCATGCTCAACACCAGTTACATGGTGCAGACCGTATTTTTGACCAGGAATCACACGAGGAGAAACGCCGTCTTCTGTTACTTCATAACGTTTGAACAGGTCGTTTTGCTCTTTTTCTGGCAATTCTTGTCCAGCAAGCAGTTTTCCGCGACGGATTTCTACTTTGCTGTAGTCAAATGGAACAACGGTTTGTTTACCCAAGGACAGCGTCAAGTCTGTCATCAGGATAACTGGCAGTTGGTATTCTTCCGCAATGTTAAACGCTTCAACTGCATCGTAGAAGCACTCTTCTACTGTGCTTGGCGCGATAACTACTTTTGGAATATCACCATGCGTACCATAGATCATAGCATTCACATCGGATTGCTCAATTTTGGTAGGCATACCGGTAGATGGGCCACCACGCTGTGTGTTCACGATTACAACTGGTTGTTCCGTGATACCAGCCAGACCAATTGCTTCCATCATCAGGGACAGACCAGGACCTGCAGAAGCAGTCAAGGAACGAGCACCCGCGAAGTTAGCACCGATTGCCATCGTTACAGCAGCAATCTCGTCTTCTGTTTGGATAACAGTACCGCCCAATTTAGGCAGCTTTTTAATCAAGTATTCCATTACTTCGGAAGCAGGTGTGATCGGGTAAGCTGGCATGAAACGGCAGCCTGCTGCTACAGCACCCAGAGCGATCGCATCGTTACCGATGAGGAACAGTTGTTTTTGTGGATCAGCCTTTTCCATTTGGAACTCAGGCAGTTGACCACCAGTCAATTCATTTACGAAATCAAAACCGCGGCGAATGGCATCCATGTTCTTTTCAACCACTTTTTCGCCCTTGCGGAGGAACATATCTTCAACGATGGGACGGAAGCTTTCCACTGAAATGCCGAGGATGGCACTAGACGCACCAATCGACACCATGTTTTTCATCAGGGAAGTTCCCAGCTCATCAGCGATTTCAGTCAGTGGTACAGTGAAGAAGCGAACTGGCTTCAAGCCGTCCGGCAATTTTGGATTAAATTTCGCATCCGCGATAATGATACCGCCTTCACGCAGCTCATGCGCATTGAAATCGATCGTCTCTTGGTCAAACGCTACGAGAATGTCCAGATCGTCAGAGATCGCACGCATTGGCGTTGTGCTCACGCGAATTTTATTGTTCGTGTGTCCACCCTTAATACGGGAAGAGAAGTGACGGTAGCTATACAGATGGTACCCCATCCGGTTCATCGCCATCGAGAAAATCTCACCAGTACTCTCGATGCCCTCCCCTTGCTGTCCTCCAACTTTCCAGGAAAGTTGACTAATCATTCAGATTCCACCCTTTCAGTGACTGTGAGAAAAGCTGCCTATCACACCTTGAAAAGACTGATAAGATGTGACATTTCTGTGCATAGACAGTAACAATTGTAGTCCTGTCCATGTCAAATTGCAAGTGCTTTTACTCAACTTACTTTTGACCTGAATTTTAATGTTGAACTTGGTACATTAATATCCTCATGCTTTATTGTAGCACGTTTCCGAAAACACGCAACCAATTTCCTTGCACAAATTTCAATACTTCCGCCTCTTTATAACGTTTTAACAAAGCTTCTAGTAACTGGGAGTAATCTGCCGCAGATGCCATGTCTCCAAACGTCTCGGTGATCCCATCGAAATCGGAGCCAAAACCTACGTGGTCTACGCCACCCAACGCGCAGATGTGATCCAAATGGCGCAACAAGTCATCGATCCAAACCGTGCGCTTCTCCGATACGGTAAAGAAGTCTACAAACGTCAAGCCGATCGCGCCATCTTTGGCGATTAACGCTCGTATTTGCTCGTCCGTCAAATTGCGAGAGTGATGGCATAGGCTTCTCACATTCGAGTGTGAAGCGATCACTGGTGCTTTCGAGCATTCTAGTACATCCCAGAATCCTGGATCGGCCAAATGCGAAACATCAATAATCATCCCCAGCCGATTCATTTCATCAATGACTTCTCGTCCAAATGAAGTCAGTCCACCTGGATTCGGCTCTGCATTTCCACTCGCTAGGGCATTGCCATGATTCCAGGTCAGCGTCATTCCCCGTACTCCAAGCCGGAACCACGTACGTAGCTGAACCAGACTCTCTTCTAATGCATGCGCGCCTTCTACAAACAGAATAGCCCCTTTCTGTCCCTTTAATACGCATTCAGCCAAATCTGCCTTTGTGAAAATGGGTCGGAATTTTTCACTCACCTCTTGATAAAAAATATCGACCATTTCTAGTACAGTATGAAAACGTCGTCCAAAAGGCACATGAGAAGGGACAAAACAGGCAAGCACTTGTATGTCTACATTCCCTTTTTCAAGAGCGGTAAAACCTGCTTGCAAGAGCTTGTCTTCTTTATAGAAATCCAAATCGGGGTTCTGCCATAGCTTGCATAATACATCGCTATGCGCATCAAAGATTTTCATATGGAAACGCTCCTTCTCTTCGATCACTTCGGAATTCATACTTCTGGACAAACGAAAAAACCTGTTCATTCTTCGAACAAACAGGCAGGTGAAGCATTTGCAGTTGTATCATCTGGGTTCTACGATTAATTTGATTGCAGTTCGTTCTTCTCCATCAATCACGATGTCGGTAAAGGCTGGAATACAAATGAGGTCAACTCCACTCGGCGCTACGAACCCTCGTGCGATTGCTACTGCCTTCACAGCTTGATTAAGCGCCCCAGCGCCAATGGCTTGGATCTCAGCCGCTCCTCGTTCACGAAGAACTCCGGCAAGGGCACCAGCAACGGAATTGGGGTTAGACTTTGCTGAAACTTTTAATACTTCCATCCTTTTTGAACCTCCCGTCTGATAGGAATCCTGTCATCATTAGAATGATATTCGCATAACCCCTAAAAATTCCTGCTAACTCGCTTGAAAGATTCAAAAAATTCTAATCTTATTCCCATTATTCCATAAACGGATGGTCAGAGTCAATTCTGATTCGCTCCATTTTTTTCGCATGCCCCGTCGCTTTATCTAGCGTAATCAACACCGCATTCAACTGCGCAGGGTCTGGCGCTACCTCAAAGCGAACAGGGAGCTGCGTCAAAAATTTCTTAATAACAGCTTCGCGTTCCATCCCCAAAATGCCATTACTTGGGCCACACATTCCCACATCACACAAAAATCCGGTTCCTTGAGGCAAAATCCGTTCATCAGCAGTTTGCACATGGGTATGCGTCCCCACGACCGCTGTTACCTTCCCATCGAGATACCATGACATTGCTTGCTTTTCCGATGTAGCTTCCGCATGAAAGTCTACAAAAATGAGCTTCGTACGTTTCCGAGCTTGCTCTACTAGCTTGTCAGCCATTTGGAAAGGACAATCGAGCGGTGGCAAGAATGTACGCCCCATCAAATTAATAACGGCTAGTTCCCCTTCAGGTTGCTTGATATATGTAATCCCTTTTCCAGGAGCCCCTTCCGGGAAGTTCGCAGGTCTGATCATCCGCGGCTCATCATCAATAAAATCGAAAATTTCTCTTTGATCCCACGTATGATTCCCGAGCGTAATCGCGTGAACACCCCACTCAAAAAGCTCCTTGGTAATTTTCTCTGTGATCCCGCGACCATGCGCAGCGTTCTCTCCATTCGCTACGATAAAGGTAGGACTGTATTTTCGTTTCAGTAATGGCAAATATGTTTTCACGATCTCTCTGCCAGGCGAGCCCATAATATCTCCAATGAATAACAACTTCATTACCCAATCACCTCATTGCTAGTATACACAATTCCTCTGCTCAGTAGAAAACTTGACTTCGTCGAGCATTTGGTGTGCTACAAAAAAAGTAAAGTGGCACGCAGCCACTTTACTTTGCATACTCAACTGCCCGTGTTTCACGGATAACCGTTACTTTAATATGACCTGGGTAGTCAAGTTCATTTTCAATTCGTTTCGTGATATCCCGTGCCAGACGGGTAGCTTCCGCATCGTCAATCTTATCAGGTTGAACCATCACGCGAATTTCGCGTCCTGCTTGAATCGCATAAGACTTTTCTACGCCATCGAACGACTCAGAGATTTCTTCCAGTTTCTCCAAACGTCTGATATATGTTTCCAATGTCTCACGGCGTGCACCTGGGCGTGCGGCAGACAGGGCGTCGGCAGCTCCCACGAGCATAGCAATGACGGAAGTTGGTTCGGTATCACCGTGATGAGACGCAATACTGTTCACTACTACGTGATGCTCATTGTACTTCTTAGCCAGTTCTACACCGATTTCAACGTGTGAACCTTCTACTTCATGGTCAATCGCTTTTCCGATATCATGCAGCAAACCTGCACGTTTGGCCAGCTTCACATCTTCTTTCAGTTCTGCCGCCATCAAACCGGCGAGATGTGCCACTTCCATAGAGTGCTTCAGTACGTTTTGACCGTAGCTTGTACGATAACGCAAGCGTCCAAGAATCTTGATCAGATCTGGATGCAAGCCGTGAACGCCTGTTTCGAACGTTGCTTGCTCACCGTATTCACGGATTCGCTCGTCTACTTCGCGACGCGCTTTTTCCACCATTTCCTCGATGCGAGCTGGGTGAATGCGACCGTCTGCAACCAGTTTATCCAACGCTGTCTTGGCGATTTCCCGACGAATCGGGTCGAAGCCAGACAGGATGACTGCTTCTGGAGTATCGTCAATAATCAGATCGATACCAGTCAACGTCTCCAGGGCACGAATGTTACGTCCTTCGCGTCCGATAATACGTCCCTTCATCTCATCATTTGGCAGCGTAACCACAGAAACGGTTGTTTCTGCTACGTGGTCTGCTGCACATCGTTGAATGGAGGTCGTAATGATCTCACGAGCACGCTTGTCCGCTTCTTCCTTGGCCTGAGTCTCAATCTCCTTGATCATCACAGCCATTTCGTGACGGACGGTATTCTCCACATCAGTGAGAATGATCGTCTTCGCCTCATCCTGCGTCAAGCCGGAGATTCGTTCTAGCTCTGATACTTGCTCTTTATATAAGTGCTCTACCTTGCTTTGCAGTTCTGCGATGGCACGGTCACGCTCAGACAATTCTTCTTCTTTGCGCTCCAACTGTTCCATCTTGCGGTCCAACGATTCTTCTTTTTGTAGAATTCGTCGTTCCTGACGCTGGATCTCATTGCGTCGCTCACGCAATTCGGTTTCCGCTTCGGATCGAAGCTTGAACACTTCATCCTTTGCCTCCAGCACCTTCTCCTTCTTAACGGCCTCGGCGTCCCGTTTGGCTTCCTCCACGATCTGTCGTGCAGCTTCTTCTGCACTGGAGATCTTCGCTTCCGCAATCGATTTACGAGTGAAGTAGCCAGCACCCAAGCCGATCAGCAGGGCAACGAGCACAATGACAACAGTAATTATAGGATCCATAGGCTTTTTCGTTTCACCTCCTTATTGTAAGACATCTCCCCGCTTTCCAAGCATTTGTTTTTCATGGAGTGCTCTCACATTTGAACATTCGGCTAAAAAACAAGACCGATTTTACTCGGTCCGCTGAATCCGTACTGCTTTCGCACGGTTTTTCAGTTGTTTCATAGGCAACGAGTGAGCAAATCACAAAAAGTTATGATACACCAAGTAAATACAAACCTATTTTATTATTTGTGAACAAGAATTGTCAAGATCATGCAAATAGAGTTGGCACTAACTATCGCTTCTATGACGCAATTCTTCACGCATTTGTTGAATGATCGCATGGGAGAATCCCTTGCGCATCAGCATGGACAGCAGCTTGCGTTCTTCATCGGGGTTCGGTACACCCTCTATGCGTCGCACCTTCTTCTCTATCAATGCGCGAGCAGCATCTAGTTCAGCCTGCCTAGACACGCCACGTACTGCGTCCTCTACAATCGCTCTGTCCACTCCACGCTGGGTAAGCTCCATACCCAGCATATACGGGCTCCTCGGCTTCAAACGCAATCGCTCGTCTACCCATTGCTTCGCAAATGCTTCATCATCGATGTAACCGTGATCCTTGCAGCGCTGGCATATCTCTTCGGCAATCTGCGTAGAAAACCCCTTCTCTACCAAATAAGAATGCAGTTGACTGCTTGTCCGTGGACGTATGCCGAGGTATCGCAAAGCACCTAAATACGCTTTATGCTTTTCTTCTGCTATCAGAACTTCTCGGCAAAAAGCTTCATCTAATTCTGTTCCCTTAAATAGGTTGTACTTTACCAGTATGTCTTCGTGTACGGTAATGGCATACTCGCCTTCTACATCGATATGGTAGCGTTGCTTTTGTTTGATATCTCGATGAACGGCAGTGATCAGGCCGCTCTTCATGATGATTCACTCCTTCGCAAAGCTAAAATAACAGCCTGTCTCATCGACAGGCTGCTGTTTTACTTTCTTACTCCAGATCAAATGTAGGCTCTTCATCTTGCTCTGGGTCATGCTCTGCCTCTACTTCTGGAACAGAACCAGGGTTCAGGCTGAAGTATTCGCGCACTTTAGTTTCAATCTGTGATGCAATGTGCGGATTTTCCTTCAGGAAGACCTTCGAATTTTCTCTACCTTGGCCGAGTCGCTCTTCGTTGAAGGAATACCAAGCACCACTCTTTTGCACGACGTCAATCTCAGAACCGATGTCGAGAATGCTACCTTCTCTGGAAATACCTTCACCGTACATGATGTCCACTTCTGCAACCTTAAATGGTGGAGCCACTTTATTTTTGACAACTTTGATCTTCGTTTTGCTACCCAAAATGTCGTTACCGACTTTGATAGATTCCGCTTTACGAACATCCAAACGAACACTCGCGTAGAACTTCAAAGCGCGTCCACCTGGAGTTGTTTCCGGGTTACCGAACATAACTCCCACTTTTTCACGAAGCTGGTTGATGAAGATTGCAATCGTTTTGGACTTGTTGATGGCACCAGACAGCTTGCGGAGTGCTTGGGACATCAAACGTGCTTGCAAGCCTACGTGGGAATCTCCCATCTCGCCCTCGATCTCTGCTTTTGGCACGAGTGCCGCAACGGAGTCGACTACGATAATGTCTACCGCACCAGAGCGCACCAGCGCTTCCGCGATCTCCAAAGCTTGCTCACCAGTATCTGGTTGGGACAATAGCAATTCGTCGATGTTCACACCCAGCTTCGCAGCGTAAACCGGATCCAAGGCATGCTCAGCATCGATAAACGCAGCCTGTCCACCTTGTCTTTGTACTTCTGCAATCGCATGAAGTGCTACTGTTGTTTTACCAGAAGACTCTGGTCCGTAAATCTCAATAATCCGTCCACGTGGGAATCCGCCCACACCAAGTGCGATATCAAGAGCAAGCGCTCCGCTCGATACAGTAGAAATCTGAACGTTGGAAACTTCCCCCAACTTCATAATGGAACCTTTACCGAATTGCTTTTCTATTTGACGCAATGCACTCTCCAAAGCTGCGCGACGATCTGACAAATGGTACACACCCTTTCAATTTTTCGCTTCTGTTTTGCTTGTCTTCATCATACCTCGAGACAGAAGTGTTTGCCAAGTATTTTTTACGAACAAATATTCGCATCGTAAAAAAGCAGCCATTTCCTGGTTGACCCCAGTGAAATGACTGCTTTGTGTAATGCTTTCTAATTAGGAACGCTTCGCTCCGCGAGGCTTTGCAGGCTCCAGATTGATTCGTTTTCCGTTGATACGTGTTTGACGCAGTGACTCATATACGAATGCCGCTACCTCTTCTGGAACCTCAACAAATGTGAAGTTCTCGAAAATGTCGATGCGACCTACTGATTTTCCTGGGATACCCACAGATTCAGAGATCTCTCTTACCAGATCCTGTGGCTTCATGTTCGCATTTCGACCTACGTTCAGGAAGAAGCGAACCATGCCTTTTGCTGCACCCGTCTCACCAAAGTTGTATGCTTCTACTTCCTGCCCTTGTCCCGCTTCGGTATGGAATGCCAGGTGCAATGCAGCAGCAGCTACTTTTTCAGCCGGGTATTGACCTACGAGAGCCTCCGCTACTTTTTGATACATATCCGCGATTGCATCGCTTTCCAAAAGGCTAGTCAACTGTTCACGCAATTGTTCTTGTTTACGCTCAGCCACTTCCTCCAGGGAAGGAACATTGCGAGAGAGAACTTGTGCTTTTGTCTGCTTTTGGATAAACATCATTTGTCTTACTTCACGAGGAGTAACCAGCGTCATCGCAATTCCTTTGCGACCTGCGCGACCAGTACGGCCGATACGGTGTACGTAACTCTCAGAGTCTTGTGGAATATCGTAGTTGATTACGTGAGAAACGTTTCCTACGTCGATACCGCGTGCTGCTACATCTGTCGCGATCAGGAATTCAATCGAGCCCTCACGGAACGCATTCATGACCTTGTCACGTTGTGCCTGTGACAAGTCGCCATGCAAGCCGTCAGCAAGGTATCCGCGGGATTGCAGCACTTCGGACAACTCATCTACCCCGCGCTTAGTGCGGCAGAAAATGATACCCAGCTCAACATCCTCACTGTCCAAGATGCGGCAGAGGCTCTCTACTTTGTTACGGTCAAACACTTTGTAGTATACCTGTTCGATCAATGGTGCCGTTACTTCTTCACGGCTCACCGCGATCGTTTGCGGCTGTTTCATGTAACGGGTAGCCAAACGCTTGATTTCTGGCGGCATCGTCGCAGAGAACAGCAAGGTTTGACGCTCTTCTGGCATATGATTGATGATTGTCTCGATATCTTCGATGAAGCCCATGTCCAGCATTTCATCCGCTTCATCCAAAACGAGGGTATGTACGTGATCCAGCTTCAATGTTTTGCGACGCAAGTGGTCCATGACACGGCCAGGAGTACCTACAACGATTTGTACACCTTGACGCAGTGCACGAATTTGATGTCCGATCGATTGTCCGCCATAGATTGGCAGCGTACGAACTTTGTTGTATTTCGAGATACGCAAGAGCTCTCCCGCAACCTGGATAGCCAGCTCACGAGTTGGGGTCAGCACGATCGCTTGTACACGATTGGCAGGCGTAATCTTTTCTACAAGTGGAATCCCGAATGCAGCAGTCTTACCAGTACCTGTCTGTGCTTGACCAATCAGGTCACCGCCATCCAGAACTTTTGGAATGCAAGCTGCCTGAATCGGTGATGGCTCCTCGAAGCCCATATCGTGAATTGCTTGCAGAATAGATTTATGTAAAGGAAAATCGGAAAAAATCGTCATGAAAAAAATCACCTTTCTTTTTGCATTTGCAGCGCATAAAACAACGCGTATTTAGCAGCACGCCCAACGATTGCATGCCTTCTTCCGGCAAGGCGCAGCTCTTTTACAACTGTGGGCATTCCTTCAGCCGCGATCCCTACGTAAACAAGGCCAACAGGCTTGCCCTCGGAAGGATCGGGTCCAGCCACTCCCGTAACAGAAATCCCGTAAGTAGCTCCCAGCTTTTCTCGTACATGTTCAGCCAGCAACTGAGCTGTTTTCTCACTGACTGCTCCATCTGTTTGCAAAATGGAATCAGGTACTTCGAGCAGTTGATTCTTCACTTCATTAGTGTAGCAGACTACCCCTCCACGAAACACTTGCGAGCTTCCTGGCACAGAGGTAATCAACGAGGCAATCGCTCCTCCTGTGCAGCTTTCTGCACAAGCAATCGTCTCATTTCTCTTTTTTAGCTCAGAAACCAGCACGTCATGCAGCGACGAGCTCTCGCCCATCCCGTACATATACTGGCCAACACGGCTGAGAATTTCTTTTTCTACAGGCAAGATTAGGGATTCCCCTTCTTCGACTGTAGCAGCTCTTGCCGTAATGCGCAGTGTTACCTCGAATTCTTTGGCGTATGGCGCGATCGTTGGATTGTCCTGCTTTTCGATCAGATCGAGCAGTTTTTCCTCCAAAGCGGATTCGCCTATTCCGTAGAACCGGAGTACATGAGAATGAAACACTTGTTTTTCGGGGAGCAAATCGGTTAAGTAAGGCATCACGTAATTCTCCACCATTGGATACAGCTCGCTTGGTGGTCCAGGCAACAGCACGAACGTACTACTGTCATGACGGATCGCCATCCCCGGCGCCATCCCGAAATCGTTGGAGAATACATGGCTGCTAGAAAGCACCAGTGCCTGCTTACGATTGTTCTCCGTCATGACAATCCCACGTTGCGAAAAGAATTTTTCGATTCTCTCCATGGCCTCTGAATTCGTTTCCAATCCAATGCCTACATGCCCCGCCAAGGTTTCTTTCGTCAAATCATCTTGAGTCGGCCCTAGCCCACCCGTGAAAATGACGAGATCAGATCGTCCTGATGCCAATCGAATCACTTGTAGCAATCGCTCCGTGTTGTCTCCCACAACCGTATGAAAGTATACTCCCACGCCAATCTCCGCCAGCTTCTGAGAAAGAAACTGTGCGTTGGTGTTAGCGATCTGGCCTAACAAAAGTTCGGTACCTACCGCGATAATCTCCGCTCTCATCTTCCTCATCCCATTCTCTTTGAGAGTAGAAAAGCCTCTAAACTAATAGTTTATCACTTGCAAACGCTCAAGAGAAGAGTCTTGTGAAAAAAGAGACCAATACCCGCATTACGAGTATTGGATCACGTTACGATTTTTCGCAAAGTAGTCGTACCCGGAGTAAATCGTGATGATCACCATCGCCCAAGTAGCTAGTTCGTCGAACGGAATGCCGAAGAACCCAAATGGGAAGTTGCGAATCATGACAGCCGTAATTGCTACGATCTGCACCCATGTTTTCAGTTTACCCAATGCACTCGCAGCAATTACCTGTCCTTCTGCCGCAGCAACTAGCCGTAGACCAGTTACCGCAAACTCCCGGCTGATAATGACAATCGCAATCCACGCTTCCAAACGTTGCATCTCTACGAGCGAAATGAGTGCTGCAGAAATCAACAGCTTATCAGCAAGCGGGTCCAGAAACTTCCCCAAGTTCGTCACGATTTTTTTCTTCCGTGCAATATAACCGTCGAGTCCGTCCGTACTGGCTGCTAGGATAAACACCAAAGCCGCAATCAGCTCGTTATACGTCATCGTCAGGCTGCCAATCGAAAATGTCCCGATGTTGTAACGCACCAGCAGAAAAAACATAACTACCGGCACCAGGAAAATCCTGGCGAGGGTGATGCGGTTGGCGAGATTCACCTAGACTACCTCCCCGGCTAAATCGTATTCATAGGAGTGTGTAATTTTTACTTTTACGATGGTGCCCAGTTCGCCTTTAAATCCAGTGACGAATACTTCACCATCGATTTCCGGAGCGTCATACTGTGTTCTACCTACATAAATATCGTTACGTCCTTCGTAACGTTCAATCAAAACTTCCAGGACTTGACCAACAAAGCGTCCATTGCGATCTCCGGCTACTTCACGCTGAATCTCCATCAGCATGTTCGCACGTTTTTCCTTAACCTCTTCGTCTACGTGGTCAGGCAGACGGGAAGCTGGCGTGTCATCCTCGTTGGAGTAAGTAAACACACCCAGTCGATCAAAGCGGATATCCTTCACAAACTCGCTCAGGCGCTCGAAGTCTTCGTCTGTTTCCCCCGGGAACCCTACAATCAAAGAGGTACGGAGTGCCACATCTGGAACCTGCGCGCGAATTTTTTCTACCAGCGCACGAATGTCCGTCTGTCTTCCAGGGCGACGCATTCTTTTCAAAATATGGTCTTCGGAGTGCTGCAAAGGCATATCTACGTACTTGCACACTTTTGGATTGGTAGCAAAGGTATGGATCAATTCATCCGTGAAAAATCCAGGGTATGCATAGTGAAGACGAATCCACTCGATGCCCTCGACTTCTGCCAGACGGTTTAAAAGCTCAGGAAGCATCAGCTTTCCATCGTAAATATCCGTTCCGTAGTTCGTAGAATCTTGTGCGATCAGACTTACTTCTACGATACCTTGTGCAGCCAAATGACGCGCTTCTTCTACGATGGACTCAATGGTACGACTGCGGAATCCCCCACGCATCAAAGGAATCGAGCAGAACGTACAGGCGTTGTCGCAACCCTCGGCAATTTTAATATATGCAGAGTATGTGCCTTGTTTTACTTTCCGCTTCACTACATCTTCGTACGTAAAAATGGGATTTCCTACAAAAATCGGTCGCTTGCCCTCGAGAGATTCTTCGATAATACCTGTAATCGACATAAAATCGCCTGTTCCGACAATGCCGTCCACCTCAGGAATCTCATTCAAGATATCCTCTTTGTAACGTTGTGTGAGACAGCCTGCCACCACAAGCGATTTCAGTTTGCCGGATTCCTTCAATTCACCCATTTCCAGAATCTTGTTTACGGATTCTTCCTTGGCTGCATCGATGAAACCGCAGGTATTGACGATAACCACAGTTGCTTCTTCCGGGTTATCAACCAGTTCATAACCTTTTTCATCTATCAGATGGGCCATCATGTCCGAATCAACGAGATTCTTTTCACAGCCCAGCGTAACAATCGCTACTTTTTCACGCGTGCCTACCTTCTCTGTCATCTTTTTTCCTCCAATTGGTCACACCAACCCATATTACACCTATCCAGTATAATATAAGCCTCAAGGAAGTGTCAAAACAGAGAAAAGTACAAAAGGCAAGCATATGCTTGCCTACTGGGTGACCGCCTCTTTTACTTTCATCGTAATATTGGACGGCATTGACTTCATTTTAGACGTGTCTACCAAGACTCCGTTAACCTTCAATTCCACTACAGTCGGTTTGCCCAAACGAATATAAGCGGATTTCCCCAGCTCAATCGTTTTTTCCTGATCCTTCTTGAGCGTGCCCTGCTCGACATAAGTTTTGCCTTTTCCTTCCGAAATACCAAACCAGCTTGTTTCTTCTTTCACCTTCAGATAAACCGTGATTTTTTCTCCACCTTGCAAGGAATAGTTATACATCGATCCTTGCTGCGATTCGAATGTGATGGTTGCCTGAGGAGTATCCGTAACGGACTCAGGTGGGTTTGTTCCTGTTTCGGGAGTCGGTGTGGTAATAGCAGGAGGCTTCGGTTGTTGAGCAATCGGGGATGTTGACGCTCCACCACCATTGCCAGGCGTGACAATTTCAGCTCCAGGGTTAACTGCTCCACCCGGCATTGGCTGAGTCATCTGACCTCCGTTGTTGTTGACAACAGCGAAATAAATAACCCCGAAAATCAAGGCAATAAACAATACGAGCAAGGTTTTGGTAACCCATCGCCCCGCTTGTAATGGATTGTTCGCTGAAGCAACTCGTCTGCGACGCAGTCGTTCTACTTGCTCTGTAGGTGGCTGGGCCGGCAAATCGGACTGAAAGTGAGTCAGGATGTGGTTCGGGTCTAGACCGACAGCTTCCGCATAACTCTTTATAAATGCACGCGCGTAAAAGTGGCCAGGAAGTACGTGAAAATGACCCCTTTCAATGGCTTCCAAATATCGCCGCTGTATCTTGGTGATACGTTGGATGTCGTCGAGCGTGATTCCTTTTTCTTCGCGGGCCCTTTGTAGGACTTGACCTAGCTCAGACACAGCTGCCCCTCCTTAATTCATTTCGAAATTATCAAAGCCGCGATTGTTGATAAGCTCATATGTAATCTCTTCATCCGGATGATGACGCAGCTCAATAATGTAATGGAAATCATCAAGTTGGTACTCTGATTCCCTTACGAATATATCCGGATGCTCAATGATCTTTGCGGCAGGAAAGTTCATAATCTCCCGTAGCAAGGTAAAGTGCTTTTCTGTCGATCGCAGCGTTGAGACAATTCCATCTATCAAATATACATGATCAGTAGACATTTCATCAATGGCTAAGGAGCTACGCACCGTCTGGCGCAACAAAGTAGAGGAAATGAATGTCCAACGTTTATTGGCGGATACGCTGGCTGCAATCATGGATTCTGTCTTCCCTACGCGAGGCATGCCACGAATCCCGATGAGCTGGTGACCTTCCCTCTTCAGGATTTCTGCCATGAAATCGACCAGCAAGCCCAGCTCCTCACGAACAAAGCGAAATGTTTTTTTGTCCTCGCTATCCCGTTCAATATAGCGACCGTGGCGTACAGCCAATCGATCCAGCATGGTCGGGGGACGTAACCTCGTTATGGTTATGTTGTCCATTTTTTGCACAACGTTGCGCAAAACCTCCATTTTTTCATCATCATCGGTCAAGAGCAGCATACCTCGACGCATGGTATCCACACCATTGATCGTCACGATATTGATGTTCAACATCCCCAGAATAGAAGATACGTCCCCTAAGAGACCGGGACGGTTACGGGCAATCTCATACTCCATGTACCATTCTTTCTTCGCTTCCATATGTAATCCTCTCCGCCAACCAGAATTCTCTTCTTATGTAGTATATCACGTTCGTTTCATTCGACAATCGCGAAAAGAAAAATCCCCAAAAGTAGGGGATTTAAATGGCTAGCTGCCAGCGTTCGCGTCATTGCGATTCTGAACAAGCTTCACCATGAGTGATGCCAAAGCTTGTTGCTGCTGTTGATCACCTGCATCCCACAGCTGTTTCAACAGACGCTCCTGATCGTTTTTCGGGTCTACTTGCTCAGACAGATAGCTACCGATTTGATAAGCTACATTTTGAAGCGTATCGCTTTCCATCCCGGCTTGTTTCGCTTGTTCTACCCGATCTCCGAGAAACGCTTTCCAGTCGCTGAAATTGTCAAGAATCGACATAGGGAAATTCCCTCCTTTTGTACGTTGCGAACAGATTTGCTGCCCACACAAAAGGTAGAATTCCATCATTTCTCGTATTTTATTCATGCATACTTCTCTTCTACGTGTACCATCCACCGTTTGGACTAATCACTTGACCCGTCACATAACTGGAATCCGCCGAAAGCAAAAAGCGCACGACTGCGGCTACTTCATAGGGTTGTCCGAGACGGTTGGCAGGTATTTCTTCCGCGATCATTTCCATTTCATCTGGTGCAAAACGCTCCATCATGCCACCAGCAATTGCTCCAGGAGCGACTGCATTTACCGTGATTCCGTTTGGGGCCATTTCCTTTGCCAGGGCTTTGGTGAACGTATTGATTGCTCCTTTAGTCATGGAATACAGCACCTCACACGAACCGCCTGTCAGCCCCCAAATGGAAGAAATGTTGACGATGCGCCCATACCTTGCACGCAGCATGGCTGGAACAGCAGCTTGGCAGACCAAAAAAGCGGATCGAACATTGAGTGCGATGAGCTCATCGAATTTCTCGACAGTCACATCCGTAAATAAGCCGACATCATCCACTGAGGCGTTGTTTACGATCAACAAAGGTGCAACCTGCATCTGTGCAAACATAGCCGCAATTTGCTGTGGATCCCGTAGATCAGCTTGGAGGATGCCGTACGGAACGCCTCTCTCCTGGCATTTTTGCACCAACGGCTCCAATTTTTCTATATTTCGATTGTAATGCAGATAAAGGGGAACCCCCGCATCAATCAGGTAGGTAGCGATCGCCTGCCCGATCTCTCCGGAAGCTCCCGTAATTAACGCCCATGGCGTCTCTTGCTTGAACATGAATACATTACTCCTGTGGCGAAGCGGAACGAACGATGGAAACAGCCATCTGCTCGATTAAAAAATGCTCCTTCAAACGTTTTTCCACATCTTCGCGTGTGATCGACTCCAACGTCGGCACAACGGAAAACAGATCATTTCCGTTAAATTTGAAGCTGGTAAACTGGTTAGCGATAAACTCCACGGAGTTTAGAGAACGCAGGAAGTTTCCGATTTTTTTACGCTTTGCACGCTCAAAATCATCCTGGGCTATACCATTTTGCTTCAACTGTTCGATTTCTGCTTTGATCGTTTCCACTAAACGCTCTGGATCAGGTGTATCTCCACCAATGATCGTATAGGCATAATCCTGCTCACTACTGTAGTCAAAATCAAAGCTTTCCGTAATCAACTCGCTGTCATACAAACGCTCATAGACAGCGGAGCTTGTGCCGAACGCGATGTCCAATACTAGTTTAGTAGTCAACTCGCGTTTTAACAAGGCTTCCTTGGTTAGACCGTTTTCCTTTTCCTTGATTCCAATCATGCATTTGGGCAAGCCAACTGTTAGAAACGCTTCTACTTTTGCTTCCGCTGGAGCTGATGGCTCTTCAGGAAAAACGCGTGTGATTTGTGGCGCAGGAGGAAACTCCTTTGCTCCCTGATTTTCTCGAATGAGCTTCATGATCGCTTCTGGCTCGAAGGAACCCACGACCAATAGGAGCATATTGGCTGGATGATAAAACGTTTCATAGCACTGATACAAATATTCTTTTGTAATATGAGAAATCGTCTCGATCGTACCCGCAATCTCAATGTTAATCGGATACTTTTGGTACATGGCCTTTAAGAGGTTCATGTACACCTTCCAGTCAGGATTGTCATCGTACATGGTGATTTCCTGGCCGATGATTCCTTTTTCCTTTTCTACACTGGCATCTGTAAAATACGGGTCCTGTACATAGTCGAGCAGCAGATTCAGATTGTCATCTAGCTTATCTGTGCACGAAAACAAATAAGCTGTACGATTGAAGCTCGTGAACGCATTGCAGCTCGCCCCGTTTTTACTGAATTCGTGCATGACATCCCGATCTTTTTTCTCAAACATTTTGTGCTCAAGAAAATGCGCAATGCCGTCAGGGACATTGATTTCTTCCCCGCTTCGGGTTCGGAAATGGCTATCAATGGAGCCGTAGCGCGTAGTGAACACAGCGTATGTTTTGCTGAAGCCTTGTTTGGGAACCAAATAGACTTGCAATCCATTTTGGAGAGCTTCATGATATACCGTTTCATTTACTTGTTCAAAGACAGTGGTCTGCATCTTATGCCTCTCCCTTCTTGTCCCGTAGCAGATAAATCGTGTCGATCGTCACCTTGCTCGCTACTTTCTTGATATCCTCAATGGTCGCTTGGTTGATCCCCGCCAAAAGCTCTTCGATTTTCCGAGGACGTCCGCTAATTACACCGTTGTACGTAAATTCAATCATGCCGCGAGCACTGTCCAGCAGTTCACGGAACTGGTTAGACAAAGTCGCCCGCGTCTGGCTCATTTCCTCTTCCGTGATGGTTCCTTGTTGCATCAGATCAAGCTGCTGCTTAATAATCTCAACTGCACGCTGATATTTGCTAACATCAATCCCAGACATAATCATGAGAATCCCTTTGTGACTCTCTAGTCTGGAAACGGCATAGTAAGCGAGACTCTCTTTTTCACGGACGTTGACAAACAGCTTGGAGTGAGGAAAACCACCTAATATCCCGTTGAACAAGAGCAGCGTCGGGTAATCGTCATCCTTATAAGTGATCTGCGTGCGGCAGCCGATATTGAGCTTTGCTTGGTTGACATCCAGTCGATCGATCACTTCGCGTTGAGCTGATACATTCTTCGCCGTCAATGCGATCTGCAGTTCACCTACGTGGGAGCGCTCCAATGGGATATGCTTGCGAATTGCCTCGCTCACTTCCTGCTGATCAACGTCGCCCACCACGAACATATTGATCGGATTCGTCGTCGTTACTTCTTTAAAATATTGATACAACTCCTGACCGGAGATCTTCGGCAAATCCGTCACGCGCCCTTGGACGAGAAGAGCGAATGGTTCGCCTTTACACATTTCTTCTGTCACACGTTGGTTCGCATATTTCATTTTGTCGTCGATCAAACTCTCCATCCGTTTACGTAGCGTCTCTTTTTCCTGTGCCAAGTACTTTTCGGAAAAAGCGTTGTTTTGTATATACGGTCTAACGAGCATATCTCCTACGAATTCGATGGCCTGCTCCAAAAGAGAGGCTTCATTGGACAAATATTTTTCATTCGGGACTTCCATGTAAATTTGCAGGATTTGTCGCTCGCCTTTTTTGGTGACATCTACATCAAAAATAGCACCATACAGGAAATCCAAATGTGCTCGCAATAGCTTCGTTTCTGGAAAACGAGCGCTGGCACGTTTCATGACCATCGCAAGCAATGCTGTTTTCGTTACGTGCTCCTCCGATAGCGCCTGTTCAATCATCGTCACGATCGTCGTTGTCTTGAACTTTTCGGTTGGAAGGATATGTACGTTCATCCCATTGATTTGGGAGCTTTGAAATGCAATTTCGGTTGTAGAAGCAGTCATAGTCCAATCTCCCTTCTCCATCAGCTTACTCATACTCTTCTCTATTGTAACCAATTGTCAGGGCATCAAGCATCAGAATCTTCCATTATATATCCCAGTCCTTCATCCTATGCGCTCACGCAAGTCCCGTAATACGCAAATCACAGCGCTTCCCTATGTACAAAAAAGAGCGAACGACACCTTTTTACGAAGGGCGTTCACTCTTTTCCTTTACATATCCATTGCATCCCACTCTCGAGGATCATCTGATGTGCTATGCTCTTCAACAAATCGACCACAATCAGACGAGAGACAGAGCATGCCATCCAACTGCTCATCGTGAAAGGGTAAGCCGTGGCTTCCCCCACAGTACGGACAAGTCCACATACGAAGGGCCTCCTTTTATTCGTAAAGGTACTCCGTAGTAGTTTGTCCCAATATTAGAGGGGACTCTCCACTTTATTTTGCTCCCAAATACGCAAGTAATCATACGGATCGATCGCTTTCCCGGTGCTGTTACGATAGAGGCCAAAATGCAGGTGAGGTTCAAACATTCCCACTGTACCAGTTCCACCGTAGCCTGTATCTCCAACAAAACCGATCAGTTGTCCAGCTTTTATCGTTTTCCCTATAAACAATCCTGGTGCATACGCCTGCAAATGAGCGTAATACATCCGATATTGACCGTTCTCATCCGTAATGTTTACTCTCCAACCACCATACGTATTCCAGCCCACTTTGTTGATCGTCCCATCAGATACCGAGTAAATCGGCGTTCCTTTCGGTGCCATAATGTCGATGCCTTCGTGACTACGGACACTGCCGCTATTCGTCTCCGTCCACTCTCGATCAGACCCGAAGCTATCCCCATACGGCTCATACCAGCTATTATCGTGGAAAGGAAACCGAAATTGGTCTCCAATCAATTGATCATCCGCAACTTTTGTGGCAATGGGATGCTCAGCTCGTTGTGCACCTTCTGGCAAAAATAAAATTTGACCCACCAGTAGCTCATCAGAAGAGAGAGGATTATTTTTCTGAATAGCATTCATGCTCGTGTCGTGGCTAGCTGCAATTTTTGATAAGGTATCACCCTGTTGAACGACATACGGATTCAAAGAGTATTTCACACTCGCAGCCTTGTCCTCCACAGGTTTGGATTGTATGTATGCAACGGCCGACATCTCATCCCATTGAACTTGATAGCCAAATGCCTCTGAGATAAACCGGATCGGAACAAGCGTCCGCTTATCCACAATGATGGGAGAGACATCCATCTTCAAGCGTTTTCCATCAACATACGCAGTCTGGCTTCCAATTGTAAGGGTGATATGCTTGCCTTTTTTGTTGAGCATTACTTTTTGTGTTTGGGCTTCGTAGCTTACTTCTGATCCTGTCGCCTCCGCTACTATCCGGATCGGAACGAGCATGCGTCCATTTTGATGGATGGGCGATACATCTGATTGGACTCCCCTTCCATCGACAACGACTGAAATGACCGGTCCTGGCTCTTTTGCTGAAACCATTCCACCGGATACGGCTATCATCAGGCAAAAGACAAAAGCGCCTAGAATCCTGTTCCATCGATAACTGCTGTACGTATGTAGACAGCGGTTCATCTTTTTCCCTCCCCACAGATAATTTGCAAAAACGGTTAGGACCGTTTTTTGCGGACCGCAAGCAGTCACAAAAATTATCGCACAGAGGAAGTGACAGGTTCTAGACGCTAAATTTTGTCAACGAATGATTAACGAGATCCCGTATCGTAAGGTTTGCCGAGGGCCGCTGGAGCACTGGATCGCCCTACCAGACCAGCCATCACGAGAATCGTCAGTACGTACGGAAGCATGAAGATAAATTCAGTAGGAATGTAATTGGTCAATCCGAAGATTTGCACCAAAGACTTGATCGCTTGAGCGACACCAAAGAACAAAGCTGCTCCCATCGCACCCATTGGATGCCATTTACCAAAGATCAAGGCCGCAATCGCGATAAACCCTTGTCCGGAAACCGTGTTATGGGAAAAGTTACTGGTTGTCGTCAAAGAAATGGTAGCTCCACCCAATGCAGCCAGCATACCACTGATCATAACAGCCGTGTAACGCATTCTCTTTACATTGATCCCTACTGTATCAGCAGCACGCGGATGCTCACCAACTGAACGCAAGCGCAATCCGAATGGTGTCTTAAATACAATATACCAAGTAAGGAAAACGGCAATGAAAGCTAGATAGCTAGTAGGATACGCCTCAAAAATGGCATGTCCGATGTACGGAATTTCACTCAATCCAGGAATACTGAATTTGTTAAACACAGTGTTCAATGTTGTTGTCTGGCCTGCTCCGTCGAAAATAATTTTGGTCAGGTAGATAGAAAGCCCAGCTGCCAGGAAGTTCAGGGCCACACCACTGACAGTCTGATCCGCTTTAAATGTAACAGAAGCAACGGCATGCGGGAGTGCAAAAATAGAACCGGCAATCCCTGCCGCAATAAATCCGACCCACGGTGCCCAAGCACCCAGTGAATCTTGGAAAGCATAGGTCATTACGGCACCAGTAAAAGCACCGATAATCATCATACCTTCTAGCGCAATGTTCACGACACCAGAACGCTCGGAGTACAGTCCACCCAATGCGGCAAAAATCAAGGCAGTGGAAAACACGATGGTATCATGAACGAGGTTGCTGAGAATTAATCCCCAATCCATCAGTGTCCACCTTCCTTTTTCTTCATCAAGATCGGCTTAACGAAAATTTTCACGATGCCATGTGCAGCAACGAAGAAAATAACAGAAGCAATTACAACACGAATCAACTCAAACGGTACACCCGCACTAAACTGCATGCCGCTCGCACCGAATGTGAGAACCCCAAACAATATAGCAGCAAGGATAACCCCGAATGGTGTATTTCCGCCAATCAATGCTACCGCAATTCCATCAAAGCCATAGCCCGTATGCTGCGTCATGATCGCTTGATAGTGGAATACGCCCAAAATCTCAGTAGCTCCACCAATTCCTGCAAACATACCACCAATGAACATGGCCTTTACAACATTACGATTCACGTTCATACCAGCATACTCAGAAGCATGCGGATTCAAACCAACGGAACGCAATTCAAAACCAGATTTTGTTTTCCAAAGAATGATATAGAAGAAAATAGCTGCGAGTACGGCAATCAGTGTACCCCAGTGTAAACGAGCATTGTCAAACATTTCGGCGAGCCATCCAATGGTAATGATCGCAGAATCCTTTACTTCTTCGGATGTTTGTTTGCCTGCTGGAATAAAGAAAGCATTCATGACCCAGTTTGCAAAGTAAAGAGCTACCCAGTTCAACATGATGCTGGTAATAACCTCATTGACACCACGAGCTGCTTTCAAATAACCGGCAATGGCACCCCACAAGCCACCTGCTACAGCACCTGCAAGGATAGCAAGTGGAGCATGAATGATAGCTGGAAGGTCAAACGAAACACCTACGACAGTAGAAGCAATCATCCCTACGATAAATTGACCTTCTGCCCCGATGTTAAAGAGACCTGTACGGAATGCAAACGCCACAGCCAAACCTGTAAAGATCAAAGGCGTAATTTGGCGAATGGTTTCACCAAAGTTATACGCGCTTCCAAATACTTTTTTAATCAAAGCCGTATAGGCATCGATTGGGTTAAATCCACCTGCCAGCATTGCGATTGCTCCAGTCAAAAGACCAAGAAGGATCGCAACGGCAGGAACGAGAAACGATTCTTTCGTGAAGACCGCAATAACTCTATTCATCGTTTCCCCCTCCTTGCATTACTTTTCCGCCGGACATCATCAAGCCGAGCTCTTGTTCCGTTGTCGATTTAGCATCGACAATCCCCACAATGGCGCCCTCATAAATAACCGCAATCCGGTCGGACACATTGATAACCTCATCCAACTCCAAGGAAAGCAAGAGAACCGCTTTTCCCTGATCGCGTTGATCAATTAGTCTGCGATGAATGAATTCGATAGCCCCTACATCCAAGCCACGAGTAGGTTGTGCCGCAATCAGCAAATCCGGGTTCTTGTCCACTTCGCGGGCAATAATTGCCTTTTGTTGGTTTCCTCCCGACAGTGCTCGTGCTGGTGTGTAAATACTCGGAGTCCGAACGTCGAATTCTTCGATAAGCTTGGCCGCATGCTTGTCAATGGCGCCATAATCAAGAAAACCGCCTTTGCAAAACGTTGGATGGAAGTACGTTTCCAATACCATATTTTCACTCATGGTGAAATCAAGAACCAATCCTCGTTTATGTCGGTCTTCAGGAATATGAGACAATCCTGATTCCGAGATGTTTCGCGGATTTTGATTCGTAATTTCTTTGCCATTAAGAAGGACACGCCCACTTGTTGCTTTACGCAAGCCAGTTAATACTTCAATCAGTTCACTTTGGCCGTTTCCGTCGACTCCAGCAATTCCGAGAATTTCACCAGCACGAACCTCTAAGCTGAGATTGTTCAGTGCATTCACACCTCGGTTACCCATCGCAGTCAAGTTCTCTACAGCCAAGATCGTTTCTTTTGGTTTTGCTTCCGTTTTATCCACGCGGAAGTTTACTTCACGACCAACCATTTTTGCAGCCAAGTCGTCTGGATTCGTATCTTTTACCCATACGGAGTCAATGACTTTTCCTCGACGAATGATCGTAACCGCGTCACATACTGCCATAATTTCTTTTAGCTTGTGCGTGATCAGGATAATCGTCTTACCTTCTTTTACCAAGTTATGCATGATCTCGATAAGTTCATGGATTTCCTGCGGCGTCAATACAGCCGTAGGCTCATCAAAAATCAAGATGTCCGCGCCGCGATAAAGCGTTTTCAAAATCTCTACGCGCTGCTGCATCCCTACGGAGATATCCTGGATTTTTGCTCTCGGATCAACTTTGAGCCCGTATTGATTCGACAGTTTTTCTACCGCTTTCTCAGCGCTTTGAATATCTATCTTCAACCCGTTTTTCGGTTCATTTCCTAGCACAATGTTTTCAGTGACTGTAAATGTTTCTACGAGCATAAAATGTTGGTGAACCATTCCAATACCAAGTTCGTTTGCAACCCTTGGACTGGTGATCTGTACAACTTTCTCGTTAATCAGAATTTCGCCTTCATCCGGCTGATATAGACCGAACAAGATATTCATGAGTGTGGACTTACCTGCGCCATTCTCTCCAAGCAGCGCATGAATTTCACCTTTACCTACAGACAGTGTAATACTGTCGTTCGCAACAATGCCTGGGAACCGTTTTGTGATCCCTCTCATTTCAACCACTTTTTTTACCGAGTTCATGCATGCTCACCCCATTTTTCGGGTCTATTGTGAAGGTAAAGGACAAGGCCAGTAGCTCGAACCAGCCTTGTCCTTTTGCAGCTTCCTTAGTTTTTACTTGTCAGGAACTGTGATTTCGCCTTTAACGATTTTTTGCTTGTATTCTTCAACCAGCTTCAGTACGTCTTCAGGAACGTTCTTCGTAGAAGTGTCAGCCAGACCTACACCGTTTTCAGCCAGTCCGAGCCATTGTACTCCGCCTTTGAATTTACCCTCAGACAGGTCTTTCGCTACACGAATAACTGCTTCGTCAACACGTTTTACCATGGAAGTCAAAGTGATTTCGTCGCCGAAAGTCAGGGATTGGTCTTTGTCAACACCGATTACCCATACGTTCTCGCCTTTAGCTTTACGGTCTTTTGCTTCGTTGAACACACCGTCGCCTGTACCGCCGGAAGCGTGGAATATGATGTCCACACCTTGACCGTACATGGAGGAAGCCGTGGATTTACCCATGTCTGGTTTATCAAAAGCACCCGTGTAAACTTTCACTACTTGAATGCTTGGATCTACAGCTTTTACGCCCGCTTCGAAACCAAGGTCAAAACGTTTGATTACTGGGATGTCAACGCCACCCACGAATCCAACCTTTTTCGTTTTGGTCATTTTCGCTGCAACTACCCCAGCGAGGAAGGAGCCTTCATGCTCTTTAAAGAGTACGGATGCAACGTTAGGAGCATCAACTTCAGCGTCGATGATCGCCAATTTTGCGTCTTTGTTTTCATCTGCTACTTTTTTCAGGTGGTCACCCATCAGGAAGCCGATACCCCAAGTTAGATCCCAACCGTCTTTTACGAATTGAGTCAGGTTTGGTACATAGTCAGCATCTGATTTTGATTGCAGATAGTTTACGTTTTCTTTCGGGAGATTCAAATCGGTTTGGAGTTTTTGCAGCCCTTCCCAAGCACTCTGGTTAAAGGAGTTGTCGTTTACACCGCCAACGTCTGTAACCATACCTACTTTGATAGCTTTAGCGGCTGGAGCGCCTCCATTGCTACCAGTTTGGCCTTGAGGCTGTGCTTCTGGTTTGCTTCCGCACCCAGCGAGAACGAGCGACAGGCTGAGCGTTGCCACAGAAAGCACGGATAGAACTTTCTTCATCTGAGATTACCCCCTGTTTTTAGTTGATGAAATTGTTGAGTGAGGTTGCCCCCACAGTTACAACCGTCTCCGTACGACATGAAAATGAATTTTGTCAGCCCTGAAGTAATTATGGGAGTATAGCACTGGCTTTTCACTTTCGTCGTAATGAATCTGTTTGAGCAAGAGCATGGGAGCAGATTTATCGCAATGCAGCAGGTTGGAAACCTTTTCATTGTAGCCCACAGGTTCAATATCGGCTACTGCGTATGCGATCCTTACCCCTGTTACGCTCTCTAGCCATTTGAAGATAGACTCTCCACTTGCCGCATAGCCCTCGGGCACCAGATGTGCAGGAATGCGGTCCACACAATAAACCACAGGCTCACCGTCAGCCGTTCGAATTCGCTCTACTATGAGAACGCCTTCACCCGGATTTAAGGCTAGCCGCTTCCTCTCTTCTTCAGCAGATTCGCCAAAGGATGTTTTCAGGATCAAGGTTCCTGCCGTATATCCTTGACGCTCGATTGCATCCGTCACACTAAAGAGTTCCCCAATCCCACCTGAAAAAACAGGCTTTGAATTAATAAAGGTACCTACACCGTGTCTACGAATGACAATCTTCTCTTCCTCAAGAAGTCGGAGTGCCTCGCGAAGCGTCGCCCTGCTTACACCAAGCTGTTTGGATAGTTCGGCTTCAGAAGGGAGGCGTTCACCAGGACGAAGAAGTCCGGTTTCGATATCACTCTTGATCTTGTCCATTACCAAGAGAAACAGTGATCGAACATTCCCTTTGATGCTCATCATCATTCACTCCTGCTGTCCTTCAGCCATCCCAACAGGTAGGACGTCAGACCTCTGATTCGTATGAGACTTAATAACAACAATTTCCGTCAATCTCTTAGAAATTTTACATGAGGGGCGAGTATCATGCAAGCCAAATATTTATGAATAATAATGCAAAATGATTAATTTCGACAGGGATTTTTCTCCTAAAATAGGAAAAAAGACCCTACCAGTACAAATACTGGCATGGTCTCACTTTATGAAATATTACTTTCTATGGACGGGCGTGGAAGACGAACCTCACGAGGCTTGCTTCCCTCATATGGACCGACTACTCCTTGAGCTTCCATCATATCAATCAAACGTGCAGCTCTCGTATAACCGACACGGAGACGACGCTGCAACAAGGATGCCGATGCCGTTTGGGCTTCTGAAACGATTTGGACAGCTTGATCGTACAGTTCATCATCCACGACTGGCTGCTGTTCCTCCTGCACGTCACCGGGGATCATTTCTTCATTGTAGCGAACCTCTTGCTGTTCTTTCACAAAACGAACGACCTCTTCTACTTCCTTGTCGGATACAAAGGCCCCTTGAACACGAGTCGGCTTGGATGCGCCCATCGGCAGCGAAAGCATGTCCCCTCTTCCGAGAAGCTTTTCTGCTCCCCCCATATCCAGAATCGTTCTAGAGTCAGCCATCGAAGATACCCCAAAGGCAATACGGGACGGGATATTTGCCTTGATTACACCCGTAATGACATCTACGGAAGGACGTTGTGTCGCGATGATGAGATGAATTCCGGAAGCACGAGCCATTTGCGCGAGTCGACAAATCGCATCTTCCACTTCTCCCGGAGCTACCATCATCAAGTCAGCAAGCTCATCGACGATGACGACAATATAGGGTAGTGGCGTCCCTACCACTTGGGCATTGTACATTTCAATATTGCGGCTCCCTGTTTTGGCAAACAAATTATAACGCCGCTCCATCTCGGCCACGACCTTTTTCAATGCAACAGAAGCCCTTCTCGGGTCAGTAACAACAGGAGCCAACAAATGTGGAATTCCGTTGTACACATTCAGTTCCACCATTTTCGGGTCAACCATCATCAGCTTGACTTCTTCTGGTTTGGCCTTGAACAAAATACTCATGATCAATCCATTAATGCATACTGATTTTCCGCTTCCGGTCGCACCGGCTACGAGCAAATGGGGCATTTTGGTCAAATCTGCTACGATCGGCTCTCCGGAAATATCTCGGCCAAGAGCAACGGTGAGCTTCCCTGGCGCATCTTGATACTCGGGAGCTTCCAACACTTCTCGTAGGGATACGACTGCTACCTCCGAGTTCGGAACCTCGATGCCGATGGCTGATTTTCCTGGGATTGGTGCCTCAATCCGGATATCTTTTGCCGCCAATGCCAGAGCAAGGTCATCCGTCAAGCTAACAATCCTGCTTACTTTTACTCCTGTAGCAGGCTGAACTTCATATCGTGTAACAGCTGGTCCGCGATGTACTTCGGAAACCGTTGCATTGACCCCAAAGCTCTTCAGTGTCTGCACTAATTTCGCCGCATTTGAGGTATGATCGACGTCTTTTCCTGTAGAACTCGCCTTGGGCCTTGCGAGCATTTGTAGACTTGGCAGCTCATACGGTATGGTGTTCTGTTCTTCTCCAGTAGCTATTGTACCGAAGATTTCTTCTTCTCCTTCGAGCGCAAACGTAATTTCCTGGTTCGTTTTCGGTTGTGCAACTCTCGCTTGATGACTAGGATCAACCGGTACCTCATCTTCATCCAACGCAATGCGATCCGTAAAATCACGAATTAACGGGGCGTTCGGTTGCTGGACTTCTTCCTCCTGAATAGCAGGCTGTGGATGAGATTTTTGCTCTTTTAACGCCGTAACTGCGATGACCTCGTTCTCTTCCTCCGATTGCTTGTGCTTGCGAGCTTCTTCGGCTTCCTTTGCTTCCTTCTTTCGCTTCTCGCTCTCTTCCTGCAAAAGCTGTACAGAGTCCTTCACTGTATCCTTGGCCTTTCCGTAAAACAAAGCGAGCTTGTCCTTGGCAAACATCAAAATGTTTACATAAGAAAGATTGAACAGAAACATCAGTCCCACAAGGAAAAGGAAAACAATCACGAGACCAGTACCAATTGTTCCAACAAGACCATTTGTCATCGCAAAAAACAGGGCACCGACCATTCCTCCGCCTACCCCGGTGGTTGACACTTTTTGACCATGATCGAGCCAAATTCTGTCCCACGTAACCTTAATGATGCTTTGCTCTGCAAATTTTCCATCTGCGGTAATTTGTTTGTACAGAATCATGTGATCCCAGGTCAAAATCGCCACACCAATGAGAGCTATCCCTAAGACGCGGTAAGTAAGCTTCGGTGACTTTCTTGTAAACATCATATGTATGGCCATACCGATTAGCAGAACAGGAATGATGAAATCCCATGAGCCCGCAATAAATCGAAATAGAAGTGCCAGTACATTTTTGCCTAGCCATCCACTCTCCAAAAGCCCGATCAAGGACAGCACGATGATGAGAAGTCCCAGCAGCTCTATTTTGACAACTGAGGCCAATGCCGCTTGTGAACGCTCTTTTTTTCTCCTACTCAATGGCACGCCTCCTCCTGGTCATTACACCCGTTATGTACCGAATGGTAAGAAACCCTCTATCGAGGCTTTTTCAACGTGGAGCGACCGCGTTTTAGCGGAAAGTTACCATGCGCTCCGGAATTTCATTTATAAATTCCTATTCGTTAAAAAAGGCAGCCGTCGCGTGTTCGGCTGCTGTTCGTACATCACTAGTATAACACAGGAAATTCATAGAAATACAGGACTTCTTAGACGAGCCATTCAGGTTGAAACTGGATTTTTTGTCCCGGTGCGTACTGCTCCTTTAAGTAGTCTTGCGGATCTGGACTAATGAGCCTGACGATTTTTCCTTCAAACGGTCCAGTTTGCTCAATGAGCATCGTGGCGTGACCCACTGTGATCTCTTTCAGCTCTTGTTTCTCCACTTGCTCCATGTTCTCAAAAACCGTTTCCATCGGAATGATGGAGTATAAGATCATTGGAGTACACTCTCCTCACCTTTTTGCGCTTTGATTAGTTCATTCAGCTTTTTCAGCGCACTTCCAAGGCCGCCGACTTCATCAATCAAACCGTATTTCACCGCATCTACGCCAATCACATTGGTTCCGATGTCTCGTGTCAATTCACCGGTTCGGGTCATAAGCTCACGGAACTTTTCTTCCGAGACATTGGAGTGACGGGAAATGAAGCTAACGACACGATCTTGCATTTTGTCCAAGTACTCAAACGTTTGGGGTACTCCAATTACAAGACCTGTCAAGCGGATCGGATGGATCGTCATTGTAGCCGTTTCTGCAATAAACGAGTACGAACCAGCTACAGCGATTGGCACACCAATACTATGACCACCCCCGAGTACGAGTGTGACTACCGGTTTGGATAAGGACGAAACCATTTCCGCAATCGCCAAGCCTGCTTCCACATCCCCACCAACCGTATTCAAAATAACAAGCACGCCCTCTATTTTGCTGTTTTGTTCTGCCGCAACCAATTGAGGGATGAGGTGCTCGTATTTGGTCGTCTTATTTTGAGGAGGGAGCTGAATATGCCCTTCTACTTGTCCGATGATGGTCATACAATAAATATTGCTTTCGAGCTGCGGGACGTTTGTCTGACCCAATTGCGTAATGGAATCGAGTAGTTTTTTCTTCGGATCTTCTTGTACAGGTGCTTCTGACGGCGGCGAAGCTGCAGGCTCCTGATCATCAGTTGGTGATTGTGGCTGGGATTCCTTACTATTTACCGCTGCGTTTCCAAACGGTGGCCTATTTAAAAAATCGTTAAATTGTTGATTCGGCATGGATGATCCTCCCTCACTTTCCTCTGTAGTATGGATAAGGGGAGGAAAAATCATGCGCCCACAAAGCCAAAAAAAGCCAGAAACCCTTCTTCAAAAGGGTTTCTAGCTCTTTATCAAGTGATCCTACACTTCCATGATAATCGGCAAGATCATCGGACGTCTGCGCGTTTGCTCATACAGATAGCGGCCTAACGACTCTTTTACGTTATTTTTCAGTGAAGACCATTCATTCACATTTTCTTCCATGCATTTGACAAGTGTTTGGGTCACTATGCGATTTGCCTCATCCAGCAACTCTTCGGATTCACGCACGTAGACGAAACCGCGAGAAATGATGTCTGGACCAGACAAAATCGTGCCATTTTGTTTGCTGAGTGTAACGACAACTACCAGTATGCCATCTTGTGACAGTAATTTGCGATCTCTAAGTACGATGTTTCCTACATCACCAACACCCAAGCCGTCAATCAAAACATTGCCAGCATGGACTTTTCCACCGTAACGGGCCTTGCCCCCTAAGAATTCAACTGTATCGCCGTTATCCAGCAAGAACATGTTTTCTTCAGGAATGCCAACCTGTTCAGCAAGTAAGGCATGCGTTTTCAACATGCGATATTCACCGTGAACAGGAATAAAGTACTTAGGCTTCATTAGGTTAAGCATCAGGCGCAATTCTTCTTGGCTACCATGACCGGAGACGTGGACGGTTCCGTTAGGTCCATGGCCACCATAAATGACATCTGCACCAATGCGCGATAATTGATCGATCGTACGCGCCACGTATTTTTCATTCCCTGGAATGGGAGTGGCTGCAATAATAACAGTATCCCCTGGAAGGATGTCAATTTTCCGATGGGCGGATCGGGCCATCCGAGTGAGCGCGGACATAGGCTCTCCTTGGCTTCCAGTTGATAAAATAACGACTTGTTCAGCAGGTAATTTGTTGATTTCATCGATCTCAACAATCAAGCCCTCAGGGACCATCAAGTACCCTAAGTCTCTGCTGATAGTAATGACATTTTGCATGCTCCGGCCAACAACCGTCAATTTACGGTTGAACTGTGCTGCAGCGTCCACCACTTGTTGAATGCGGTGAACATTTGATGCAAACGTAGAAACAACAATACGTCCAGATGCTTTGCTGAACACATCCATGAGTGCTTTGCCCACTGAGCGTTCCGATCCGGTAAATCCAGGCCGTTCTGCATTCGTACTGTCAGAGAGCAAGCATAAAACGCCTCTGTCACCGATCATCGCCATTTTTGCCAGATCAGCTACCTGATTGTTAACAGGTGTTTGATCGAACTTGAAGTCTCCTGTATGAACGATGTAACCTTCTGGCGTATCCAGGCATACCCCTACACAATCCGGGATGCTGTGGTTTACGCGGAAAAAGGTCGCCTTCATCTTTCCGAGAACGACTTCCGAGTCGCTGTTGATCAATACGCGTTTTGTTTCGTTTAGGATGCCCGCTTCTTTTAACTTTGCATCAATTAAACCAAGGGTAAGTTTTGTCGCATAAACCGGGACTTTCAAATGCTTCAGCACGTAGCTGAGGCCGCCGATGTGGTCTTCGTGTCCATGCGTAATAATAATACCCCGAACCTTGTCGCGATGTTCCTCCAAGTAGGTGATATCCGGAATAACCATATCAATCCCCAGCATTTCCTCTTCTGGGAACTTCAATCCGGCATCAATCACTACGATGTCGTCACCGCTTTGTACCACGTACATATTCTTCCCAATTTCGCCGACTCCGCCCAGGGCGAAAACGAGAACAGAGTGATTCGACTTTGCCAAAACGTGTAACCTCCTATATTTAGTTGTCATGTCCACTCAAAAAAACCGCCCCAAATCACTTGTTCTTATTATACCCGAAGTGAAATCATGAACACAAGGAAAAAGAGCCATCCCGGGTAGGAATGGCTCTTGATCTTCTATGGAGTTAAATAAGCAGGGAATGCACGAATGCTTTTTCTTGTTCGTTCAGCTCGACTAAAGGCAGTCGAACTCCCCCAACTTGAACGCCGAGCTTTTCTAAAGCGACCTTGGTCGGTCCTGGGCTCGGGTAGGCAAACAGGCCTTCAAAAATCGGCAACAGCTTGCGATGCAGTCTTGCTGCCTCCGTAAAGTTACCGGCAAAAAAGGCGTCCATCATGTCTGTCATTGGACGACCAACTACGTGACTCGCCACACTGACAATGCCCACTCCCCCGATAGACAGGATCGGTAAGGTTAAGCCATCGTCACCACTGTACAGCTCAAAGCCTTCCGGAGCATGTTCAATGATTTGCGACATCTGCGACAAATTACCGGAGGCTTCCTTTATGCATACTACATTAGGCAGTTCCGCCAAACGAAGTGTCGTTTCGGCAGTCATATTGACGACGGATCTTCCTGGCACATTATACAGCATCACCGGCAGCTCGGTTGCTTCCGATAATGCCTTGAAGTGTGCGTAAAGCCCTTCCTGCGATGGCTTGCTGTAATAAGGTGCAACCACCATGACAGCGTCTACGCCAATGGATTGTACAGCTTGGGTGAACTCAATGCTTGATGCTGTATCATTGCTGCCTGTTCCTGCAATGATATGGCATCTTCCTTTTGCGTAGGAAACCACATGACGGAAAAGATCGAGTTTCTCCGTACGGGATAAGGTCGGTGATTCACCCGTGGTACCACTTAGTACGATTCCAGTTGTACCATTAGCAATCAAATGGTCAATCAGTCGCTCTGTTTTATCGTAATCGACCTGTAGCTGCTCATTAAAAGGTGTTACCATAGCGGTAACCAGTCGGCCAAAACGTGCCACTACCTCTCCAACTCCTCTTATTGTGATCAGTAGGTATTTTAGTCAGGATATGCTCTTACATATGTTGAACATGCAGGTTGAACTGCTGATGAAGCGCACGAACAGCCCTCACCATATCCATTTCATGCACGAGTACCCAGATGGTTGTATGGGAGTCTGCCGATTGAAGAATTTGAATGTCTTCTTGCGTAAGTGCCTCCACGATTCGCGCCATCACGCCCGGCACGCCCGTCATACCTGCACCAATAACGGACACTTTTGCACAATGCGGCAAAAGCTGCGGCTCGTAACCCATTTCCGTTAACAGACGAGCAGCTTTTTCTCCCATTTCATCATGGACCGTGTAAGCAACACCCATTGGGTTCACATTGATGAAATCTACACTGATGTTATTGGTTGCCATCGTTTTGAAGACTTGTAGCTGTGTATCGTAAGACCCTTCTTTATTCGCGACCTTGATCTGCGTAATGTTCGGTACATGAGCAATTCCCATGACGACTCTGTCGTGTACAGTGTAGCCCAATTTCCCGATCTCCAGCATAGTCGTAACGAGTGTACCGGGGTCGTCCGAAAACGTAGAGCGAACACGAATCGGCACGTTTGCGTGCATCGCGATCTCCACCGCTCTAGGATGAATAACTTTTGCACCGAGGTGAGCCATGTTGCAAATCTCCGTGTAGGTCACCATACCGAGCCGCTGCGCTTCTTCGACGATACGCGGGTCCGCCGTCATGATGCCTTCCACGTCGGTGAAAATATCCACCGTTTCAGCCTTCAAGGCGACACCGAGAGCGGTTGCAGTCGTATCGCTTCCGCCCCGCCCCAGTGTCGTAATTTCCCACTCGGCTGTACGTCCCTGAAACCCTGGAACGATCACAACTTGACTTTCCTGCAAGTCCTGCAAAATACGGCTTGGATCGATCGACATAATTTGTGCATTCGTAAAGTCGTCGCTCGTCACAATATTTGCCTGACCGCCTGTCAAAATCGTTGCTTTAATTCCTCGTGCATTCAGCATGCTGCACATGACTGTAGCAGAGATGATTTCTCCGGTATGCATCAGCATATCCGTTTCTCGACTTGGCAGTTGGTTCCCATTCGCACGAACCAACTGCAAAAGTGTATCGGTTGCGTATGGATCACCTTTGCGACCCATTGCCGATACGACAACGACGAGGGCATAGCCCTCATCAATTGCTTTTTCCATATGGTAGATTGCCCGCATCCGGCAATCCTCCGTCGTCAAGGAAGAACCACCGAACTTCTGGACGAGAATCTTCACTAACCTCTCCCCTATACTCTTGCTTTTATGAGTTCTTCAGCGATTTGTACTGTATTCCATGCTGCACCCTTGAGAAGATTGTCAGAAACGATCCACATATGCAGTCCACGAGGATGATGGAGATCACGACGCACCCGGCCCACGAATACTTCCAGTTTGCCTGTTGCATCAGTAGCGAGTGGATACTGCTGTTCCTCCGGCACATCTACTAACACGACACCGGGAGCGTTTTTCAGCAGGGCCTTTACTTCTGCCAGATCGTAATCCTGTTTCAGCTCTACATATACCGACTCGCTATGGCCATAGACCACTGGAATACGTACGCAAGTAGCTGAAACAAGTACAGTGTCATCACCGAAGATTTTTTTGGTCTCATTGATCATTTTCATTTCTTCATAAGTAAAACCATTGTCGGTGAACACATCAATCTGCGGAATCGCGTTGTACGCAATCTGATGATGTACAGGCAATTTGCCTACGGGAAGTACGTTACACTGCGGTTCTTTACCATCCAAAATATCTCGACTTTGGTCCAGTAATTCATTGATCGCAGATTGACCTGCACCAGATACTGCCTGGTAAGTAGAAACGATGATTCGGTCTATACCAAAACGATCATACAAGGGTTTTAGAGCGGCAACCATCTGAATCGTAGAGCAATTCGGATTCGCAATGATTCCATTATGAGCGAGCGCAGCATCCATGTTTACTTCTGGCACAACGAGAGGAACATCTGGATCCATCCGGAATGCGCTGGTATTGTCAATGACAACGGCACCATGACGCACTGCATGATGAGCCAGTTCCTTGCTGACCGATCCGCCAGCACTAAACAAGGCAAAATCAACCCCTGCAAAACTGTCTGGAGTTGCCTCTTCCAGTACAATTTCTTGCCCCTTGAAGGTGACTGTTTTTCCTGCAGAACGTCCAGAAGCAAGCAGCTTAAGCTGTTTGATTGGGAAGTTGCGCTTTTCTAATAGTTGAATCATCTGCTGTCCGACTGCACCAGTCGCACCGACTACAGCAACATTGAAAGTCAGTTGGTTTGCCATCTCTTACTCTCCTCCTAATCGCGAAAAAGCAGGTTAATTGTTTTTTCTGTAGTCTTATTAGTAGTTAAATCTTTCGATGAGCAAGGGTTGTAATTGTCGACCTTCCAAAGCTGCTTCGCATGTTTCCAATAGGAGATCCATACGAGCTACAAGCGAGTTCGGTTTTTTATCCGGGGCATCCTGCCCGAACGGTACGAAATACATATTTTTCGCGGCCAACAGCTTGGCAATATTGGCTGCATTTAATCCCAGACCATCATTGGTAGAAATGGCAATCACTATAGGTCGCAGATTACGCATCGTCGCTTTAGCTGCCATCAGTACGGCACTATCCGTAATGGCATTCGCCAGTCGACTCGTCGTACTGCCTGTGCAGGGCGCAATCAGCATGACATCCAACAACTTGGAAGGTCCCAACGGCTCAGCCTGAGGAATCGTCGAAATAAGCTCTTCCCCCGTCAGTTCCTTGATTTGTTGCTGCCAGCTTTGGGAAGTACCGAAGCGTGTATCCGTGGTCATAATCGTATTCGATACGATTGGTACCACCCGTGCTCCAGCATCCACAAATCGCTTAATTTGCGGCATGGTTTCCTCAAAGGTGCAATGCGATCCAGACAAACCAAATCCAATGGTCTTTCCCTGAAGCTTACTCATGTTGCATCCCCTCCTGGCGCTTTCCTTTGACCCGCAATAAGACGAGATAATGTTTGGGCTAAAATTTGTCCAGCGGTTTTCGGTGCAACGATTCCAGGTAATCCGGGAGCAAGAAGAGCTTTGATACCTCGTCTTTCAGCGTAACGAAAATCCGTTCCCCCTGGCTTGGAGGCAAGATCAAGAATAAACGCCGACTGAGGCATTTGAGCTATCACTTCTGCCGTGAGTAATAATTGCGGGATGGTATTAAAAATGAAATCAGCATTCGTAACCTGTTGCCTTACTTCGCTTATATGGAAGGGAGTCAATCCCATCTCATAAATGCGTGCCAAGTGTTCTTGACGTCTGGCCCCAACTCTTACGCGGGCCCCTAACGCATGCAATGCTCGAGCCATGGACAAACCTGTTCGGCCCAATCCCAAAACAATGGACTGAGATCCATGAATCGTAATATCCGTATGTTGAATCGCCATCATTAACGCTCCCTCTACAGTAGGGATAGAGTTATAGATAGCTACGTCATCACGATCCAAGAGCTCCACCAGAGGAAGCTGTGTGGAAGCCAACAGCTTTTTCAGATAAGGCTTCGCCATTCCCGTGTAAACCACGCAATGACTCGGCAGACTCGCCACATGTTCGTCTAGCAACTGCATTTGTTTGGAGCAGAAAATACTTTCCACGTATCCTTGGTCATCGGTCCCTACGATGGGTAGGATGAGGGCGTCCACGTCTTTCAACACATCGCATGTTAATGGTTTCTTCGTTGCCCCTGTAAAATTACTTTCCAGGTTGTCGAAGCCAACTAACGTGACGCTAGCATCCAGTTGTATGCATCGCTTAATGACTTCCAACTGGCGAGCGTCTCCGCCGATGAAGGCAACATGTATGCCCGTTAGCATGCTGCGTTCCCCTTTCCACACATTTTACTGCATTAAATGATCGGAACGCAAAGGTTTTCCATTTGGAAAAGTTGACGGAAATCCATGCGGTCTACCCCCATCCTATTCCGCTCCTGCTACTTCGGTGACAGAAGCGCCTACTTTTGCAAAGCTTGTGCCTCAGGCGCTTGAAGCTGGATGATGACCATATCTGGCCCAATTTTTACGATGGAGCTCCATGGGATCACGAGGTCCTCTCGCTTCTTGCCGAAACCAAAGAAACTGCCTCCTGGCAAGATGATGGATTGAATCGTACCGTTTTCGGGATGGATGACTAAATCGGAATCACTGATGACCCCCATTTTCTCCCCGTTGTCCAGTCCGATAATCTCCTTCCCACCCAACTCGCTTAAGCGCATGGAGAAGCCCCCTTTGTCCTTTCATTTACTGTTGATATACGCAAAAAAATCCGGGCTATGCCGGATTTTTGCTTACAACAAAATATCGTTCTTCACGTTTTCAGGGAAGCCGTCGAGTGGGCTCACCATCGCCATAGCCATCTTGGAACGGAACAGTTGCTGCGCCACAGCCAAGACAGATTCATGGGAAACACGGTCAATTTTGGCGATGATCTCGTCTAGACTAAGGTGACGGCCCAGCAGGAGTTCATTCTTGCCAAGTCGACTCATACGGCTGTTCGTGCTCTCCAAGCTGAGCATCAGGCTGCCTTTCAGTTGCTCTTTTCCTTTGTTCAGCTCTTTGTCTGTAATTCCATGATCAGCTACATCGCGCAGGACGCGCGAGACGATATCAAATACCTGTCCTACTTGCTCTGGTGCCGTTCCTGTATATACATGGAACGTACCCGCTTCTTTATAGGACGAATGATAGGAATAAACAGAGTATGCCAAGCCTCGCTCTTCGCGAATTTCTTGGAAAAGACGCGAGCTCATGCTGCCTCCCAGCACGTTGTTCAGCAAAATCAAGGAGTATACTTCAGGATGCCCTACCTTAAAACCAGGTAGTGACAGGCACAAATGCGCTTGCTCTGTCGCCTTATGATGAGCGATCACATTTCCAGCAAAGTCAGGTGTAGACAAGGTCGGCATACTGCCTGGACGCGAGAAAGTCTGAAAGCGCTTTTGAATGTCTTCAATCAAACTGTCTTCAAAGTTTCCTGCTACTGTAATCACCGTATTCGTTGGCAGGTAATGCTGATCAATATAAGCGAGCAAATCGTCACGTTTCAAGCTACGCAGGACATCTTCCGTCCCCAAAATCGAATACCCCAGTGGGTGTGTGCTGTACGAAGCACGCGCAATCAAATCATGCACCATATCATCTGGCGCGTCTTCATACATGCTAATCTCTTCAATGACGACGTTCTTTTCCTTTTCCAACTCATCGGCATCAAACACCGAGTTGAAATACATATCAGAAAGAACATCGAGGGCGATTGGAGCGTGTTGGTCGAGCACTCTTGCGTAATAGCAAGTATACTCCTTCGAGGTAAAGGCGTTCACATTCCCGCCAATCTCATCAAAGGTTTCCGCAATTTCCTTTGCAGAACGAGTTGTCGTCCCTTTAAAAAACATATGCTCGAGAAAATGGGAAATCCCGTTGTTTTTCTCGTTTTCATATTTCGAACCAGTCCCTACCCAGATGCCTAAGGCAACGGAGCGAACGGACGGAATCCGTTCCGTCACGATTCGGAGACCGTTATCACACGTATGATGTTGTATCACGTAAATCCTCCTCGGTTGTTCATCTGTCTCTACCCGAAACCTCGGGGAATTTCTTGTAAACACGTCTAACTATAGCAAACTTCCTTTGTCTCCACAATAAATGAACATGTATTTACGGTGACGGGAGTCTACGGCTCGAAATAACCTCCGAAACAGTCGTTGGCTGTAGCCCCTTCTTTTTAGCGATCGTCAGGAGTTGATCTAAACTGGCCTCGGAGGTAGAGGTAGGATGCATGAGCACAAGGACACCATTGCCCATTTTCCGGCTTATTTTATTGATCACATAAGCAGGCGAAGGTTTCTGCCAGTCAATCGTATCTGCCGTCCATAGAATCGTATTCATTTGATAAGAAGAATGCGCGATTTGTACAACGCGCTGGTTAAAAGCACCAGATGGGGGGGCAAACAGGGAAGGCTTCACTTCCAGCGTTTTATAAATAACATCTTGCGTACGACTTATCTCTTGATGAATTCTCTGTGTTCCCAGTGTGTTCATATCGGGATGGGAATACGCGTGATTACCAATCTCATGGCCACGTGCCAAGATCTTTTTTGCTTCTTCTGGGTAACGTTTTACCCAAGAGCCATCCAGAAAGAAGGTTGTCTTTACCTTATGTTTATCGAGTGTATTGAGCATCGAATCGAGGTACTCATTTCCCCAAGCCACGTTAATCATGAAAGAAATCGCTGGTTTATTCGGATTTCCTCGATAGATGGGCTGTGCTCCTAATTGCTCAAGCGAAACCGCTGGAGGTACTTCCTTGTATACCAGCAAATCTGGACTGGACACACCCGTAGCCAGCATTTTATTGATTGATTCTTCTACATCCACTACACGGCCATTATAGCCCGGAATTGCCTTCCACGTCTGATCGACGACGGCATCTATCGGCTGTTCCTCTCTGCCCTCTTTCCACTTTTCAATCTGCGCCCGTAAACGCGCTTTTTCGTTTTCATTACGATCTCCATTCACTACTTGGACATTTTTGATCGTGCTAATGTAATGATGAATAGGCTGATAATTCAAGAGAACGATCAGCGCTGCTCCATATATAACGATGAACAAAAGTCTCCTGGTCCTATTCGTCATTAGGGCGTCGCCCTCCTCTATCGATCGTACGAGTCTCTCTTGTCCAATGTATGAGAGGAAGGAATGACTTAGACATACGAAACGGGAGCATCCCGCATATAAAAGAAAAAAGCTTCCGTACACGAATTTCTTCGAGTGACGAAGCCTTTTGTTTTTCTTTATTCTGCTTGTGTTGGTGTTTCAGCAGCTTGTGCCGCAGCAGCTTGCTCTTTCAAAACTGCTTTGCGAGAGAGATTCACACGACCTTGGTCGTCGATCTCGGTCACTTTCACTTCTACTTTATCACCAACTGCGACAACATCTTCTGTTTTGGCTACACGCTCTTCAGCCAGTTGAGAGATGTGGCACAAGCCCTCTTTACCTGCGAACAACTCGATGAACGCACCGTACTTCTCTACGCGTTTTACAGTTCCCAGGTACACCTGTCCAACAGCTACCTCACGAACCAGATCTTCAATGATTTGTTTCGCGCGCAGATTCGCTTCGTGGTTGATGGATGCGATGAAGACTCGTCCATCTTGTTCGATGTCGATTTTTACGCCGGTTTCTTCGATAATCTTATTGATGACACGACCTTGTGGACCGATTACATCGCGAATTTTCTCCGGATTGATCGTCATGGTCATGATTTTTGGTGCATAAGGGGACAGTTCTTTACGCGGTTCGGAAATCGTGCTCATCATATGGTTCAGGATGTGCAAACGACCTACACGCGCTTGCTCCAAGGCCAGCTCTAAAATCTCACGGTTAATACCGGAAATTTTGATGTCCATTTGGATAGCTGTTACACCAGCCTCTGTACCCGCTACTTTGAAATCCATGTCTCCCAAATGATCTTCCATACCTTGAATATCAGACAGGATCGAGAAAGATTTCTCATCTTTGCTCATGATCAAGCCCATCGCAATACCTGCTACCGGTGCTTTGATTGGTACACCTGCATCCATCAAGGCAAGTACGCTCGCGCAAATCGACGCTTGCGATGTGGAACCGTTGGATTCAATTACTTCGGATACGAGACGAATCGTGTAAGGGAACTCTGTCTCAGATGGAATGATCGGTTCAATTGCACGCTCACCCAACGCACCGTGTCCGATTTCACGACGCCCTGGAGGACGCAACGGACGTGCTTCACCCACGCTATACGGCGGGAAGTTGTAATGGTGCATAAAACGCTTCGATTCTTCCAGACCGAGTCCATCGAGAATCTGAACATCTCCCAGCGCGCCCAGTGTGCAAACGCTCAGCGCTTGCGTCTGACCGCGGGTAAACATAGCAGAGCCATGTGTACGGGAAAGAATGGTTGTCTCACTGGACAGCGGACGGATTTCGTTCAGAGCTCGTCCATCAGGGCGAACTTTCTCGTCAGTAATCAGACGGCGAACCTCGTCCTTGACAATATTGCCAAGCACTTCGCTAATCATCTTTTCCTGCCCTGGATATGCCTCAGGGTCCTTGGCTGCAAAATGCTCTTTGGTTTCTGCCTTGATATCGTCAATAGCATCGTAGCGTGCTTGTTTTTCTTCGATGCGAACAGCTTCTTTCAGGCGAGCTTCCGCATATTCACGCACAGCTTGATCGATTTCAGGATCTACCTCATGCAAGATGACTTCCATCTTTTGCTTGCCAATTTCGGACACGATCATGTTCTGGAATTCTACGAGCTGCTTAATTACGTCATGACCAGCCATGATCGCTTCGAGCATTACTGCTTCTGGTACTTGGTTCGCAGCTGCTTCCACCATGTTAATCGCTTTGTGTGTACCTGCGACAGTCAGGTGAATATCGCTTTTCTCCGCTTGAGCTACAGTAGGATTAATGACGAACTCCCCGTCAATTCGTCCTACGATCACTCCTGCAATCGGACCTTCAAAAGGAATTTCCGAAACGGACAGCGCTGCGGAAGTACCGATCATCGCAGCGATTTCAGGTGAGCAGTCTTGATCCACAGACAAAACAGTATTTACGATTTGTACATCGTTACGGAATCCTTCTGCAAAAAGAGGGCGGACAGGGCGGTCAATCAAGCGGCTAGCCAAAATTGCCTTTTCACTTGGACGTCCTTCTCTTTTAATAAAGCCGCCAGGAATTTTCCCAACCGCGTAGAGACGCTCCTCATAGTTGACAGTCAATGGAAAGAAATCAAGTGGTTTTGGTTCCTTCGAGACTGTAACTGCGGACAGGATTGCTGTATCGCCGTAACGAACCAAGACCGAACCATGCGCCTGTTTAGCCATTTTGCCAAATTCCAGGGTCAGTTTTCGGCCTGCCAGTTCGAAGTCATATGTACGGTATTGTTGCTCCATGATGCTAGCAGTCCTCCTTCACAACAATGTGCATTTCACACTTTGTTTTCTACCTATATGTATTATTTCCTGCCATGATAAAAATTAAATGGTTACCTTTGGCAGTCGTTCTAGATAATAAAAAAAGCTTCTTTTGAAGCTAATGAAAACTACCAGATAGGACACAAGCCTTTTTACTCGTTTCGGATGGGCTTAGCGCATTTCTACGCTAAACCCTCCTACACGATAGAAAAAGCGGGTAGAACCCGCTTTTTGCAAGACGCTGATTAGCGGCGCAGACCCAGGCGGTCTACAACCGAACGATAGCGTTGAACATCTGCTTCACGCAGGTATGTCAACAGGTTACGACGTTGACCAACCATTTTCAAGAGACCACGACGGCTGTGGTGATCTTTCTTGTGCGTACGCAAGTGTCCGTTCAGATTGTTAATGTTTTCGGTCAAGATAGCGATTTGCACTTCCGGTGAACCGGTGTCGTTCTCATGAGTACGGAACTCTTGAATCAGTTGAGTTTTACGTTCTTGAGTCAATGCCATCATGACTCACCTCCTCATTTTTTATACCGTTCGCCGAGTCTGCCGTCGGTGAGAATCGGACAGCCAAGCTACGGTTATCTGTACAACGTTTTGAATTATAGCATACCATTTTGTGAAAAGCAAAGAGAATCCTTTACGAGATTCCTTCTGCGAATTTTTGCTTCGCCGTTTGTACATCTCGTCCAATTTGCGCGATGAGTGCATCGACTCCAGCAAATTTCTGTTCTTCCCGTATGTAGAACAGGAACTCTACTTCTACTTCTTTGTCATAGATTTCACCAGAGAACTCAAAAATGTGCACTTCTAGTGACTTTTCTTTTTTCTCCAGTTCAAATGTAGGCTTGATCCCTACGTTCATGACGCCATAGTAGCTTTGTTCATCCACAGTAAAGCGAACACCGTAAACCCCATTCTTTCCGATCAAATACGGCTGATTCACTTGGACGTTCGCTGTAGGAAAGCCAATGGTTCGACCGCGTTTGTCACCATGCACGACTGTCCCGCGCACTTTGTAGGGGCGACCTAGCAAATGGCGAACCTGCTCGACATCCCCATGATGAAGATATTCACGGATGATTGTACTGCTCACTTTTTCACCCAAGCGATTTACCGGACCCACAATGTCTAGCCCATAGCGACCTTTGCTCATTTCTTGCAAGGTATGGGCAGTTCCCATCCCGCGATAACCAAAGGTGTAGTCGAAGCCAACGACAATATGGCGGCATTCCAATGGGAGAAGGCACTCTGCGATGAAATCCTCTGGATAAATAGCCGCAAAGCTAATATCGAACTTCATCACATACGTGGTGTCTACGCCCATCTTTTCGAATTGCTCGAGCTTGTCTGTAAGTGGTGTCAAATAGCGGGTATAACCGCTTTGCCCCAATACTTCTCGAGGATGCGGATCAAAGGTCACTACCGTACTTTGCCATCCGTTTGCTTTCGCTGTATCAATCGCCTTTTGAATGACTCGGCGATGCCCAATATGTACACCATCAAAGTACCCCAGTGCAATCGCACAAGGATTCGCTTGCAGGTCAGACGGAAACGGGTATGTCAGGTAGATCGTTTTCACGGATTACACCTCGGCTGGAAAGACTTTTTCTGGTTTGGCGAAAAGTCCTTTGTCTCCACGGCATACGCGATGGATGCCAAGTAATTCTTCCCCCGCAAACAAGCAAATCAAACTACCTTCCTCCGCAGTGACGCCCGGAAGTGCAGTCGCAAGTCCATTACGTACTGCTTTGATCCGTTCAGGCTTGACCTGAAACGATGGTAAGAACGAGATTGCTTGAGGGATGGAGACCAAGTAGCGGGAAATGTCTTCCCCGTTTGCTGCCTGTTCCTCAATTTGCTGGAGGGGGATTGCCTCTTGCTCCTGGAACGGGCCGCTTTTTATTCGCCGCAACAGCTTCATATGGGCAGGATAACCCAGAGCGCGTCCGAGGTCAACACATAAGGTGCGCATGTATGTGCCTTTCGAGCACGTACACGTGAATGCAACATCGACAGTGTCCCCATCCACGCTAATCTTATGAAGTGTCAGCTCATACAGCGTCACTTTCCGTGCCTGCCGCTCGATTACCGTACCTTCACGAGCAAGGTCATACAGCCGCTTGCCGTTTACCTTTACCGCAGAGAACATCGGAGGTACCTGCTCCATTTCACCCAGAAAGGATTCGAACAGCGCTTGAATACGCTCCGTCGTAATCGATGCTGCATCTACTCCAGCTTGCTCCACCACTTCTCCAGAAGCATCTTCCGTCGTGGTCGTAGAGCCGAGGCGCATGACTACATCATAGCGCTTAGGCAGCTCTTGCAAATATTCGACTAGCCTCGTTGCGTGTCCCACACAAATGGGGAGTACTCCCGTCACATCTGGATCGAGTGTACCCGTATGCCCCACTTTTTTCGTTCCATACAATCGACGAATACGTGCTACACAATCATGAGAAGTCATACCAGCTGGCTTGTCGATAACCAGCACGCCGTTCACGTTACTCATCGAATTTCACTCCTACTGCATCGTCCAGCACAGTCCATACTTTTTGCTGTACTTCTGAAAGTGCTCCTTTGATCGTGCATCCTGCTGCTTTTGCGTGTCCACCGCCACCGAGCTGCTTCGCAATGACAGCTACGTCAACCCGATCGCGAGCACGCATGCTCACCTTGACCACTCCTGGTTCCGCTTCCACAAAAGAAACGCCGACCTCGACTCCCTCAATGTTGCGGCAGTAATTCACCAATCCACCAGCATCTTCTCGCTCGGCACCCACTTCTGCAAAATCTGCGGCTGAAACAGTGATGGAAGCAACCAAATTTTGATGGGACAGTTGCAAGGTTTGGAGCGCACGTCGCAAAACTTTCACATGGGCAAAAGTAATTTCCTCCAGGCAGCGCTCTGCTACGTCTCCTGGCTTCACACCGTATCCGAGCAATCGAGCAGCGATTTCCATGACGCGCGGTGATGTGTTCGAATAGCGGAAACCACCTGTATCCGTCAGAAGACCAGTATAGATGCACAGCGCAAGCTCATCATTGAAAGAAACCCCAGTTGCTTCAGCAACATCAAACAAAATCTCTGCTGTTGCGGCTGCATCCGGACGGACCAGATTTACCGTTCCAAAATGATCGTTGGTCGGATGGTGATCGATATTCAGCAAAGCAGCGCCAGAAGCAAATAAAGACCGTACATCGCCCATCCGCGACTCATCCGCGCAGTCTACAGCGATTACGGCCCCGAACGTCTCGTTCAGTGGTTGTTTGCGCAGGTTATAAAGACGGTCAAACCGGGGCAAGAAGTTAAACTTGATCGGTGTTTCCCCTTCGTTTACAACCACATACTCTTTTCCCAATTGCTCTAGCATGAGCACGACTCCCAAAGCAGATCCTGTAGCATCTCCGTCAGGACTTACATGAGAGAGAACCAGGAAGCGGTCGTGCTCCTGCATAAACCGCGCCGCTTCCTGTACTGCCATTTGATTAGGATTCATCCTGTTTCTCTCCCTCTGTGGAGATTTCACGCAGGATTGATTCAATTTTGCTGCCGTAGTCAATGGACTCGTCCAGCTTGAATACAAAATCAGGAATGTGACGCAGCTTTACGCGTTTCCCGATCTCCGTACGCAAATAACCTTTCGCTTTTGTCAAACCAGCAAGAGAAGCTTTACGTTCTTCCTCACTGCCAAAAATGCTGACAAAAACCTTCGCCAATTGCAGGTCACTGCTTACCTCTACATCCGTTACTGTTACAAAACCGACACGAGGATCTTTAAGTCCACGCTGCAATACGAGGCTCAGCTCTTTTTTGATTTCTTCGCCTACGCGGCTAATCCGTGTTTTATTCATCGATTTTTCACCTCCGCTGACTGTTCATTAATCGTAGTATTCCGTATCCACACGAATCAACTCTACATCTGGATGGTTCTCTACAAATCGAACGACAGTCTGCATTTCTTGTTGTAAAAAAGATATCTCATTAGCAACGGCAGCGATACCCAACACGGTACGCTGCCATTGCTCGAGATAAGCCACCTCTGCCGCGGAGACGTTAAATCGGCTCCGCAGCTTGCCGATCAGACTTTTGACGATGGCTCGTTTTTCTTTCAGGTTTTGGCTAGCCGGCAGAAACAGTTCAATCTGCACACCGGCTATCATTATTGTTTCACTTCAACCATGACGAATGCTTCGATTACGTCGCCGATTTTGAGGTCATTGAAGCGTTCCAAAGTGAGACCACACTCATAGCCTGCTGCAACGTCTTTCGCATCATCTTTGAAGCGCTTGAGGGTATCGAGCTTACCTTCATAAATCACAATGCCTTCACGGATCAAACGCGCACCAGCATCGCGGCTCAATTTACCTTCAGTCACATAGCAACCTGCAATGTTTCCGACTTTGGATACTTTGAACACTTCACGAATTTCAGCCTGGCCGATAATATTTTCTTTGAAGACTGGATCAAGCATCCCTTTGAGAGCAGACTCGATCTCTTCGATTACAGTGTAAATGACACGGTGCAGGCGAATGTCGATCTTCTCTTGTTCAGCCATGCTGCGTGCATTCGGTTCAGGACGCACGTTGAAGCCAATGATAATCGCATTCGATGCATTTGCTAACGTAACATCGGACTCTGTAATTGCGCCAGCACCTGTATGAATGATTTTGACACGTGTACCGTTGACTTCAATTTTCTCCAAAGCACCACGCAGAGCTTCTACAGAACCTTGTACGTCACCTTTTACGATCAGGTTCAGCTCTTTGATGTCGCCTTCTTGGATGTGCTGGAACAAGTCATCCAAAGAAACGCGGGAGCTCTCACGACGCTCGGATTCACGCTGCTTGGATGCACGTGCTTCCCCGATTGCGCGCGCCTTTTTCTCGTCTTCAAAGACACGGAACTGGTCACCTGCTTGTGGTACATCATTCAGACCAGTGATTTCAACTGGCGTAGATGGACCAGCTTCTTTCAGACGGCGTCCTTTGTCGTTCACCATTGCACGTACACGTCCGAAAGCGGAACCTACTACAATTGGGTCACCAACGCGTAGGGTACCTTGTTGAACCAGAATGGTTGCAACTGGACCGCGTCCCTTGTCAAGCTCAGCTTCTACAACAGTACCGCGAGCGCGCTTGTCTGGGTTTGCTTTCAGTTCTTGTACTTCGGATACGAGCAAGATGTACTCAAGCAGTTCTTCGATACCTGTACGCTGTTTCGCAGACAATGGGGAGAAGATCGTATCGCCGCCCCACTCTTCGGCAACCAGTTCATACTCGGTCAGCTCTTGCTTAATACGGTCAATATTTGCTTCTGGTTTGTCAACCTTGTTAACAGCTACGATGATTGGAACGTTTGCCGCTTTTGCATGGCTGATCGCCTCAATCGTTTGCGGCATGACACCGTCATCTGCTGCAACAACCAGAATGGTAATATCCGTGATTTGCGCACCACGTGCACGCATAGTTGTGAACGCCGCGTGACCAGGTGTATCGAGGAATGTAATTTTCTTTCCTTTGATCTCAACTTGGTACGCACCGATATGCTGTGTAATTCCGCCTGCTTCTCCCGCTACTACGTTTGTAGAGCGAATCGCATCCAGCAAAGTTGTTTTCCCGTGGTCAACGTGACCCATGATGGTAACAACTGGCGGGCGCTCCAACAGGCTTTCTGGTGCATCTACTTCTTCCAGCGTTTCGAAGTTCGTTTCATCGATGATGATTTTTTCTTCGACTTCTACGTTGTAGTCCGCGCAAATGAGTTCGATAGCTTCACGGTCGAGGTACTGGTTGATCGTCGCCATGATGCCCAAACCGAACAGCTTTTTGATGACTTCAGCCGGTTCCTTGCGCAGTTTCACTGCCAGCTCATTTACAGTCAAAGACTCTGTAAACGTAATCTTTGTAGGTGGTTCAAGAACAGGGCGTTGCGGCTTTTGTCCTCCACCACGATGGTTGTTTCCTCCACGGCGGTTGTTTTGGTTGTTACGGTTGTTCCCACCGCGGAATGGTTGACTCTTCTTGTTATCTTCGAAAGTCTTTTGGGTTGGAGGGGCTTTTTTGATTTTCTCACGCTTTTCCATACCAACGTTGGATGGAAGGTTCACTTTATCTTCAAAATCTTCCCCTGTACGACCTTCCGTTTGGTTCTGCTGTGCAGGACGCTGCTGGTTTTGTGGTCGTTGCTGGTTTTGTGGTCGTTGCTGATTTTGAGGACGCTGTTGGTTTTGTGGTCGTTGTTGATTCTGCGGCTTACGGTCAGACGGCTTTGCAGGTTGACTTCTCATATTGTTTGGTTTTCTCTCCTGATTCTTCCCCTGATTTTTTCCATGCTGAGGACTATGCTGATCGGGATTGCCACTAGCACTGCTATTTCCTGGACGATTTGTGCTTGTGTTCTTTGGTCCGCGATCGCTGTTTGGTCTTTCATTTCTAACCGGTTGAACTTGCCCCGCTTGCTGCTGGGGTTTGATCTGTTGTCCTCTGGAGTCGTTGGGGCGTCGTTGATCGTCCGTTTGTTTGGGTCTTGCATCACTAGGTGTACTGCGCGTTTCTGGTTTGGCACCAGAACGCAATTTGGCCATGTGATCCTCGATCCTTTTGATCGTCCCTTCTTCCATGATACTCATATGATTTGCTACTTCTATATTCAATCGTTTTAGCAAATTGAGGATTTCCTTACTGCTCATGTTGTGCTGTTTGGCATACTCATACACACGTGTCTTCAAATATACTTCACCCTTTCTAAGTTAGGTGAGCAGACGCTGAATGCTTTCGGCCAATTTCCCATCGGTTACCGCCACGGTAACGCGCCCATCTTTTCCGATTGCGTGTCCCAATGAATGTCGGTCGCCAGTGGTTACACATGAGACACCGTAATAGGAACATTTATCCTTTACTTTCTTGGCGGTATTGTCTGATGCATCTGATGCGAGTAATACCAGACGGGCCTGCCCATTACGAATAGCGGTAATGACCAGTTCCTCCCCGGTAACGATCTTTCTCGCTCGCATCGCCAATCCGAGTAGTTGTGCTGCTTTTGGGATCATTTTCCCATCATCTCCAACCATTTCTCACGGAAAGCATCATACTTTTCTTGGGAGATGGACATATTGAGGGCACGTTCCAGCACTTTTTTCCATTTTCCCGATGCGAACGCATCCGGCTTCAGACAGCTTTCCTGCCGACACACATAGGTACCGCGTCCCGCCGCCCTTCCAGTAAGATCAATGACGATCTCTTCTTCTGGCGTCCGGACAACGCGGATTAATTCCTTTTTCGGAAACATTCCTTGGCAAACAATGCACTTACGCAACGGGATCTTTTTTTGCTTCATGATTATTCGTTGTCCGTCCCTTCATCGCTCTCTACTTCTTTTGGATAAGCGATGCCTTCTTGGTCGGCTTGGGACTCGCTCTTGATATCGATCTTCCAGCCCGTCAGCTTGGCTGCCAGGCGTGCGTTTTGACCGCGCTTACCAATCGCCAGAGACAATTGATAATCAGGAACGATCACACGTGTAACCTTCTCCGCTACGTTAACCTCTACATGCAGCACTTTTGCAGGGCTGAGTGCATTGGCTACATACTCCGCAGGATCTTCAGACCAACGAACAATGTCGATCTTTTCGCCTTTCAGCTCTGTAACGATCGTTTGGACGCGCATGCCCTTTGGACCGACACAAGCCCCTACTGGATCAACATCTGCGTTGATGGAATGCACAGCGATCTTCGAGCGATCACCCGCTTCACGCGCAACAGATTTGATTTCAACCACACCGTCATATATTTCTGGCACTTCTAATTCGAAGAGGCGCTTCAAAAGCCCCGGGTGAGTACGGGAAACGACGATTTGCGGTCCTTTAGTGGTTTTCTCTACTTTGATGATGTATGCCTTCACACGATCTTGTGATTTAAAATCTTCGGATGGCATTTTTTCGGTGATCGGCATAACGGCTTCCGCCTTACCCAGATCAATGTAATAATTGCGAGCGTCCATACGCTGAACGACGCCAGTTACGATATCGTCTTCACGCTCAATAAACTCGCTGTAGATCAAACCGCGCTCCGCTTCGCGAATGCGCTGCGTAACCACTTGCTTCGCTGTCTGAGCAGCAATACGACCGAAATCACGAGGCGTTACCTCGATTTCGACGATGTCCTCCAGACGGAAGTTAGGATCGATTTCTTGTGCTGCTTCTTGAGAGATCTCTAGGCGCGGATCCAATACCTCTTCCACTACGTTCTTCCGCGCAAACACACGCACCATACCTGAATGACGATTTACATCCACCCGCACATTTTGGGCCGAGTTGAAGTTACGTTTGTATCCAGAGATAAGAGCCGCTTCGATGGCCTCAATCAGTACGTCTTTGGTGATGCCTTTCTCTCTCTCAATGGCTTCTAAAGCCTCGATAAAATCGCCGTTCATGACTTTCGTTGCCTCCTCCTTTACTTACCACAGGCTACACAGGCCGCGACAACTAAAAAATAATTGCCATTCTAGCCGTGTCAATTTGCTCTTGGGAAATTACATACGTTTTCTTTGCTTCTTTTACTGTCAGCTTGCCATCCTCATAGGATACCAGTTCGCCTTCGAACGTGGTTGCACCTTCTATTGGCTCTTTTGTTGTGATATGCACATTTCTGCCGACAGCTTTCGTGAAATCCTTATCCTTGCGTAATGGGCGCTCAGCACCCGGCGAAGATACTTCTAAAAAGTATGCCGTAGGGATGGGATCTACTTCGTCTAGTTTTTCGCTCAGCTTCTCGCTGACAAGGCGGCAGTCATCAATGTCGATGTTGCCAGTTTCATTGTCGATAAACACGCGCAGAAACCAGTTGCTGCCTTCCTTTTTGTACTCGATGTCAACTAGCTCCAGGCCCAATCCTTCCACAATGGGCGTGACGAGTTCAGTGACGATGCCTGTTACCTTGCTCAAGCAAGTACCTCCTTCTCATTTGAACCATGAGGTGTAGCCAGAAAGAAAGAGTGGGTTTCCCCACTCTCGATCAGCCATGCGTATAAAACCAGTATTTCCAAAAAAATTATAGCATAACAGCCCTCTGCTGACAACCTTTGGATGATTGTGAGCCTTGTCTGGACGCCTTAGAACAAGGATAGCTGGTTGGATTCTGGCAATCCCTTCAAAGCACCTTGCTCGTCCAAGAACTCCAAAATGGTCTTGGAGATGCGGGATCGGGATAGGAGGTCCTCCTTGGACAAAAACTCCCCTTGCTCTCTCGCTTGCACGATACTGATCGCTGCGTTCGTCCCTAAACCAGGCAGGGCGTTGAACGGAGCGATGAGGGAATCACCTTCGATCAAGAAGCGGGTAGCGTCCGACTTGTACAAATCAACGTTGACAAAACGGAAGCCACGCTCTACCATCTCCAGCGCCATCTCCAAAACAGTCAGTAATGCCTTTTCTTTAGGCTGTGCATCGTGTCCCTTGCCTTCGATTTCTTCAATCTTTTGCTTAATCGCTGCTGAGCCTTTGACCATCAGCGGAATGTCAAAGTCATCTGCGCGAACAGTGAAATACGTTGCGTAAAACTCCAATGGGCGATGAACCTTGAAATAGGCAATCCGCACGGCCATCATGACGTAAGCAGTCGCGTGCGCCTTCGGGAACATGTACTTGATCCGCTGGCACGACTGAATATACCATTCTGGCACATTGTTATTGCGCATTTCTTCCTGATCGTCCTCAGGAACCCCTTTCCCCTTACGCACAGACTCCATGATCTTAAAGGCGCGTGAAGGCTCTAGCCCTTTATAGATCAAATACACCATGATATCGTCACGACAACCAATTACGTCTGGCAACTTGCAGGTACCGTTTCTGATCAAGTCTTGTGCGTTGTTCAACCAAACGTCCGTACCATGAGAGAGTCCAGAAATCTGAACAAGCTCGGCAAACGTAGTCGGTTTCGTGTCTTCTAGCATCTGACGTACGAATTTGGTTCCGAACTCAGGAATGCCAAGTGTCCCCATATTCGTACCGATTTGCTCCGGTGTAACTCCCAAGGCTTCCGTTGTACTGAAGATGGACATCGTCTTTTTATCATCCAGTGGAATCGTCTTCGGGTCCATTCCCGTCAAGTCTTGCAGCATGCGAATGACAGTCGGATCATCGTGTCCAAGAATATCGAGTTTTAGCAAGTTGTCATGAATGGAGTGGAAGTCGAAATGGGTTGTGCGCCATTCTGACTCATTATCATCAGCCGGGAACTGAATCGGACAAAAATCTTCAATTTCCATGTAGTCAGGAACTACGATAATACCGCCCGGATGCTGTCCTGTCGTCCTTTTTACACCTGTACAGCCGTTGACGATCCTGGATATCTCTGCATTGCGCAACGTCATGCCACGCTCATCGGCATACTTTCGCACGTAGCCATAAGCTGTTTTTTCCGCAACGGTACCAATCGTTCCTGCACGATATACGTAATCCGCTCCGAAAAGCTCTTGTGTGTACTTGTGTGCACGGGGCTGATAATCACCGGAGAAGTTCAAGTCAATATCCGGTACTTTGTCTCCTTTAAAGCCGAGGAACGTCTCGAACGGGATATCCTGGCCGTCCTTGGCATACATGGTCCCACATTCTGTACAGGCTTTATCCTCCAAGTCAAACCCAGAGGCTATTGAACCATCTGTAATAAACTCGCTGTGCTTGCAATTTGGGCAACGATAGTGAGGAGGCAATGGGTTTACCTCAGTAATCTCAGACATCGTCGCAACAAATGACGAGCCTACAGACCCACGTGAACCTACCAGGTAACCATCATTCAACGATTTCGTTACCAAACGCTGCGAAATCAAATAAATCACACCGAAGCCGTGCTTGATGATACTGGTCAATTCTTTTTCCAAGCGATGCTCGACCAGTTCGGGCAATGGGTCACCATATAACGACCTTGCTTTGTCGTAGCACATTTGACGAAGCTCATCGTCTGCCCCTTCAATGATCGGCGTGTACAGCTTGTCTGGAATCGGACTAATATCCTCAATCATATCCGCAATGGCATTCGTATTTGTTACGACAATTTCTTTTGCGGTCTCTTCCCCCAAAAAGGAAAACGCCTCTAGCATCTCTTCCGTTGTATGAAAGTAAAGCGGCGGCTGGTTGCCTGCGGTTGGATCTCCTTTTGACAATAAGAAAACATCGCGGAAGATTTCATCCTGGGGATTCAGGAAATGCACATCCCCTGTGGCAACGACCAGCTTGCCGAGCTCTTTTCCCATTTGAACAATCTTTTCATGGTAGCCTTTCATCGTCTCCAACGAAGGAATTTCTTCATTACGCAACAGTGGTGAGTAATGAGCGATCGGCTGTAATTCCAAAAAGTCGTAAAAAGCAGCAACTTCCTTCAACTCTTCTGGTGACTTACCACGGAGAATCGATTGCATGAGTTCTCCGTCTTTGCACGCCGTACCAATTAGCAAGCCTTCGCGGTATTTGGTCAGTTGGCTTCGCTGAATTCGGGGCCAACGGAAGAAAGTTTCCACATGGGAACGACTCACGAGCTTGTACAGGTTTTTAAGGCCTTCTTTATTTTGCACGAGAATCGTCGCATGGAATGGACGTCCACTCTTGTAATCCGCCTCTTCGTTGCTTTTTTCATTCAGCTCAGCAAGCGATTTGATTTCCGCTTCTTTTATGTCCTTCAACATTTGCTGGAACACGTGAGCCAAGGCCACAGTATCGTCCAACGCACGGTGAGCATTGATGAGCTCGACGTTGAACTTTTTCGCTAATGATCCCAAACGATAATTGCGCATTCCTTTGTACATCAAACGAGCCAACGGCAACGTATCTAAAAATGGATTGCTCCATGGCTCCATGCCAATCCTTTTGGCACAGGCGTTAATAAACGCTTTGTCAAACTCAGCATTATGCGCAACCAGGATGGCGTCACCAGTAAAATCCTTGAATTTGCGGAGCACCACATCGAGTGTCTCTTGCCCGCGGAGCATTTCGTTGGTAATCCCCGTAATCTCGGTTGTCTTTGGCCCAATTTCCAATTGCGGGTCAATCAGCTCCGTCCATTGGTCGACAATTTCTGAGCCTTTCATTTTGACAGCAGCGATCTCGATGATGGTATGTTCTGAGGCATTTAACCCCGTCGTCTCCGTATCAAATACGACGTATTCGGTATTTTCATCAATGGCAAGATTATTGTCTGCTTGCAGGTTATAAACGATATCGATACCATCCTCGACTACGTATGCTTCCATACCGAGAATGCATTTGATGTTGTTCTTTTTGGCGATGGAATACGCCTCTGGAAAAGCCTGCACGACACCATGGTCAGTGACAGCAATTGCTTTATGACCCCACTTTGCTGCTGTCGAAACCAGGGATTTTACGGATGCAACGGCATCCAGCGCACTCATCGGCGTATGGCAGTGGAGCTCAACACGTTTCTCTTCCGCATGATCCTTGCGAATGACCTGCTCAATCTGGTTTAAATCATTGGCATTCATCACAAGATCGCGTACAAACGTGTCATGCTGTACACTTCCCCGTACTTTCACCCACATGCCGTCTTTTAGCAATTCAAGCATTTTCACATCTTCTTTATCGCGGGAGAACATCTTCACCGTGAGAGAATCCGTATAGTCTGAAACGTTAAAAGTGAGCAAATGGCGTCCACTGCGAAGCTCTTTTACTTCAACGTTAAATACGGTTCCTTGAATGACGATACGGCGTTCCTCATCTTGAATCTCGCAAATCGGGATCGGCGCATCTTTGATTTCATAGCCCATCATGAGCGTAGTGACAGCCTCAGCTTTATCAGACGATTTGCTATCTTGCGCAACAGCCGTCATCACAACTTCGACGAGAGCACGCTCTTCCTCTTTACGTTGCTCCTCAAAGGCCTTATATGCGTCATCGCTTTCTTCCCCATGGAAAGTAAAACGCATCGAGCAATCGGTAGCCTTCTGGAAAGCAGCCAATAGCTCATTATCCGCTCGCTTACGCTTGGCAACCTCAACGGACATCTCCGTTGGCAAGTACACCTTGACTTCCTGTTGGTCGACTTGCTTACGCGCCTGACGCATCGTCACTGCCAGGGAGTTCAGAGTTGGCTCCAGCCCCGCTAGTAATACATCCCAATACTCTTCGACTACGTGATCGAGTGACGGCTTTTGCAGATAGCGAAATCGGGTTTCTACTTTCGCTAGATGTGAAAATGTATGCGTCAATCGCTTGGTAAAAGCTGCATAAACATCCGCAGGTATCATTCTCGGGAGGGCAAAGTGAAAAACCCATTCTTTGTTTTGTTTATACAGCTCTAGCTTTTCAATCTGAGCATCAAGAAAAAATCGCTCCACCCATTCGTCAGGAACTTCCATTTGCTTGACCAATAGGGAGAAGCGATGTTTTTGCTCTTGTAAACGGTCCACGGTTTTCCCACCTTCCCTATAAGTGAGCGTTCAAACAAGAAAAAGAGGCACTCCCCATTAATCTAGGGGAGTACCCCGTAAAAATTCGACAAAATCCTTCTTATTCCTGCATGCAACTAGTTACCGAACAAAGCAGCTCCAGTTTGGTCAACACGAGATAAGAAGCCTTTCACTTCATCGACCAATTGATCAAGCTTCACATCATGTGCTTCACCGTTTTTGCGGATACGCACTTCCACGGTTCCTTCTTGTGCGGCTTTATCAGAAACCGTAATACGCAGAGGCAATCCAATCAAATCCGCGTCTTTAAACTTCACACCAGCACGCTCAGGACGATCGTCAAACAAAACTTCTACGCCAGCCTTGCGCAATGCTTCTGTAATTTGTTCACTAGCTTGACGTTGCTCTTCTACTTTAACATTGACCGGAATCACATGCACATGGAAAGGTGCAACAGATACTGGCCAAATGATACCATTTTCATCATTGTTCTGCTCAATCACTGCCGCAATCGTACGAGATACACCGATTCCGTAGCAACCCATGATCATTGGTTGACTGCGACCGTTCTCATCCAGGTACGTAGCACCCATCGCTGTGGAGTATTTCGTACCCAGCTTGAATACGTGACCGACTTCTACACCACGTGCAAACTTGATAACACCACCTGTACGAGGGCACTCGTCACCTTCTGTAATGTTACGCAAGTCAGCGTACTTGGAAACGGTGAAATCACGACCAGCAACTACGTGAGTCAGATGATAGTCTGTTTCATTGGCACCGACGACACCATCATAAACATCTTGAACAAAATTGTCTGCGATGATTTCCACTTTTTCAGGATCAATGCCAACTGGGCCAACAAATCCCGCAGGCGCTCCTGTTACCGAAACGATATCCGCTTCAGAAGCCAGTCCTACGATCGTCGCATCGTACAAGTTCTTCAGCTTCACTTCATTGATCTCATGATCACCGCGCACCAGCACCATAACCAGCTTGTCGTCTACGCGATAAATGAGGCTCTTGATGATTTGCTTTGCTTCGATTTGCAGTGCTTGTACCAATTGGTCGATCGTTTTGGTGCCAGGCGTATGCAATTTTTCGCGAGCTGGCGCTTCTGTTGCTGGCTTCGCCGATGGCTTGTACACGACTTCTGCCTTTTCCAAGTTGGCCGCATAATCGCCTTCTTCAGAATAAGCAATCGTGTCTTCCCCAATGTCGCACAACGCCATGAATTCGTAAGTGCCTTTTCCGCCGATTGCACCTGCATCAGCTTCTACTGCACGGAAATTCAAGCCTACACGGGTAAAGATGTTCGTGTACGCATCATACATAGCCTGGAAGTTGCGATCCAGCCCTTCCTGTGACGTATCGAAAGAGTAAGCATCCTTCATAATAAACTCGCGGCAACGAATCAAACCGAAGCGGGGACGCACTTCATCACGGAACTTGGTTTGGATTTGATAAAGGTTGATCGGCAGTTTTTTGTAAGAGTTAATCTCATCACGCACGAGACTCGTAATGACTTCTTCGTGGGTTGGACCCAAGGCAAAAGGACGATCATGACGATCACGCAGGCGAACGAGCTCGGGACCGTATACATCCCAGCGGCCCGTTTGATGCCAGAGCTCAGCTGGTTGCATCGCTGGCATCAACAGCTCTTGTCCCCCAGCATTGTTCATTTCTTCACGCACAATCGCTTGGATTTTGTGCAGGGAACGGAGCGCCAGGGGCAGGTACGTATAAATACCGGAAGCCAGTTGGCGGGCCATTCCTGCGCGGAGCAGCAGCTTGTGGCTGGCAATCTCCGCGTCGGATGGCACTTCCCGCAGGGTAGGGATCAACATTTGACTTTGCTTCAACACGTGCGTGTCCTCCTTATGCCTTATCAGCAATCAACGTGCATTATCCTACAGTTGTAGGTTTTTGCTCGTTTACCATTTCGTTAATTTCTTTCATCAGCTCTTCAAACAACTCAGTTTCTTTTACTTTCCGAACAATTTCACCATTACGGAAAATCAAGCCCTCGCCATTTCCGCCGGCAACGCCTACATCTGCTTCACGAGCTTCACCAGGGCCATTTACCGCGCATCCCATTACCGCTACTTTTAACGGTACTTTCAGCGTGGAAATAGCATCCTCGACTTTTGTTGCCAAGCCGATCAGGTCAATAGCGCATCGACCGCAAGATGGGCATGCAATGACTACTGGATCGTTGTTCACGATATCCAAGCTGCGAAGGATTTGTTTTGCTACTTTAATTTCTTCAACAGGATCAGCCGTCAGGGATACACGGATGGTGTCACCGATTCCCATCGACAATACCGTTCCGATTCCAACGGAAGACTTAATACTGCCAGAGAACTGTGTACCTGCTTCTGTTACACCGACGTGCAACGGATAGTTACGTTTCTGTGCCATCAACGAATAGGTTTGGATCATCGTTGGAACATCGGAAGACTTCAAGGAAATGACGATGTTGTCGTAATTCAAGTCTTCCAGAATTTGCACATGGTCGATTGCACTTTCTACGATTGCTTCCGGAGAAGGGTACCCGTATTTTTCCAAAAGTCTTCTCTCTACTGAACCGGAGTTGACCCCGATACGGATTGGAACATTGCGCTCACGGCACGCTTCCACTACGCGTTGCGTTTTTTCTTTCGAACCGATGTTTCCTGGGTTAATCCGAATTTTATCAATTCCGCTCTCCAGCGCAATCAATGCCAGCTTGTGGTCGAAATGAATATCGGCAACGAGCGGCAATGGGGAGCGTTCTTTAATTTTTTTGATGGCACGGGCTGCATCCTCATTGATGACGGCCAAGCGAACAATTTGGCAACCGACATCGTGCAGTCTCTGAATCTCGGCCAGAGTTTTTTCTACATCACGTGTGTCTGCTGTCGTCATCGATTGGATGACTACGCTTTTTTGGCCCCCGATTTGCACTCCACCTACAAAAACCGGTTTCGTCTCCTCGCGCTTGAACATTTTGCACCATCCTTTTAGGTATGTCTGTTTTTCTTTCTATCGTGTTAGTACGTGATTAGGAGAACAATCGTTGCAGATCATTCCACGTCACTACCAAAATCAGCAACATCAAAAAGGCAAAGCCCAAGAAATGAACCATTCCTTCTTTATGCGGGTCAACAGGTCGACCACGCAGCGCCTCTACTCCCAAGAATGCGAGACGTCCGCCATCCAAAGCTGGCAGCGGCAACAGATTGAACAATCCAAGGTTAATGCTCAATACAGCAGCCCATTTCAACAGAATCGCCATACCTTGTTGCGCAACCTCTCCAGTCATCTTGAAAATACCGACTGGACCACTCAAGTCCTTCAATCCGTATTCCCCAGTTACGAGCATTCCCAAGCTTTTCAGGATCATCACCGTAAAATCGTAAGTGTTGGCTGCACCCGATTTCAGAACTTCCCCTGGGGCAAACGTGGTTGCATTGGTTACCATAATTTTGCCCACGTTGTTTTCGTCTTTTCCTACTTTAACTGGCACAGTCATACGCTGTCCATTGCGCTCGTACTCAAATGTTAACTGTTGGTCCGGCGCTTTGCTAATCTTCTCGACAACGTCTTTCCACGAGGATACAGGCTGACCCTGAATCGCGATCACCTTATCACCTGACAATAATCCGGCTTGAGCAGCAGGTCCTCCCGGGATTACATTTCCCAGATAGCTGCCATTCGGTACACCGTACAAGAAGCCGATCACGATAAACAAAACAAACGCCAGCAAAAAGTTGGCTGCAGGTCCTGCAAAAATCGCCCAAAAACGTTGTGAAACTGTCTTGCCTTTGAACTGTCTGTTCAGAGGGGCAATCTGTACTTCTTCTCCATCCTTGACCAGCTGAGCCTGTGGATGTACAGCAAATGTCTTCTGCTCTCCATCCACTTCAAGCACGATATTTAAATTTTGCTCCAGATCAAATTGTACGACTGTACCGGTGATCGCACGAGCGGAACCAGAACTTGGCCCATCGAGCAAAATATGTGTGACCTTTCCTAACGCATCCCGCTCCACGCTTACTTCCATGTGCGGTTTCAACATATCCATCTCCGGGTCTTCCCCCGCCATGCGAACGAGACCGCCGATGGGTAACAGGCGTAAGGTGTATTCCGTTTCTCCCCGCTTCACGCGAAAAATTTTTGGCCCCATTCCCAGTGCAAATTCACGACATAAGATCCCTGCCTTCTTGGCCAGAAGGAAGTGTCCTAGTTCGTGCACAAAGACAAGTACCCCAAATACAACTACAATCGCGAGAATTGATTCAACGGAATCCAGGTTGGGCAAAGGCAAGTGAACAGCCACCTTTCTGTCAAGTATCTAACACTCATATTCCTTAGCTGGAGACGAGCGCATAAGAGCGTGCCCACTCATCAGCTGCAAAAATATCTGCAAGCCCTGGACTCGCTACACCGGGGTGAGCTTCGCATGTTTTTCGGACGACCTTTTCAATGTCCAAAAAACGGATCTCTCCCTTCAAGAACCTATCAACTGCGACTTCATTGGCTGCATTCAGTACCGCAGTATGCGTACCTCCTGCCATGCCGCACTCATACGCTAATTTTAACAGTGGATAACGCTCATAATCCATGGCTGCAAAATGAAGCGTGGCGATCTTGACCAAATCGAGTGGTTCGGTAGGCAGTTCTTTTCTGATGGGATAGCTCATGGCGTACTGAATCGGAACCTTCATATCCGGCGTACCGAGTTGGGCCATAACCGCTCTGTCTTTGTATTCTACCATAGAGTGTATGATACTTTCATAATGCAATACGCATTCGATTTGCTCATAAGGTAAATTGAACAGCCAATGAGCCTCGATCACTTCAAAACCTTTGTTCATCATAGTAGCAGAATCGATCGTAATCTTTGCACCCATGCTCCAATTCGGATGAGCCAATGCCTGCTCTACTGTCACTTGCTGTAAATCCTCACGAGAGAGGTGACGGAAGGAACCGCCTGAAGCGGTCAAAATGACTCGCGCCACATCTTCCCTGCGCTCACCTTGCAGACATTGGTAGACAGCTGAATGCTCGCTGTCTACTGGAATAATCGATACGCCTTTTTCTTTCGCTCGTTTCATAACAACAGGGCCAGCGCTCACCAGTGTCTCTTTGTTGGCCAGTCCAATTGTTTTTCCCGCCTCAATTGCAGCGAGTGTAGGTGCGACCCCTACACTGCCGACAACAGCGGTCATAACGAAATTGGCAGCTTCATGACGGGAAACCAGTTCCAAGCCTTCTGCTCCGTAAACGATTTCTGGCTGAGACTTACCCGCCAATCTATCTCGCAGTTCAACGGCAGCCTTCTCATTTCCCACAGAAACGAGCTCGGGCTTGAATTTTTCCACCTGGCGTGTCAATAGATCGACGTTTGTTCCAGCAGCCATAGCCACCACCGAAAAATCCTCAGGATGCTGGTCTACGACTTCAAGCGTGCTCGTTCCAACTGACCCCGTTGAACCTAAGAGCGCTATTTTTTTCACGGATTTCACCCTCTATATCTCTTTCTATATGCAAAAGGTTTTAGACAATACCTAATAGATGTAGAACCGGAAAGACGAGCAAAAAACTATCAAAGCGATCCAAAACGCCTCCGTGACCCGGAATGAGCTGTCCTGAATCTTTTACATGGAAATGTCTCTTGAATGCCGACTCAACCAAATCACCCAATTGCCCGACGATCCCCGCAACAAGTGCGATGGTCAATGCCTGATCAATCGCAAAATGTCCAAAGCTTGCATTGATGGAAAGAACAATCAAGACAGAAGCGGCGAGACCTCCTAAAGCCCCTTCCACCGTCTTGTTTGGACTTATTTCCGGCCACAGCTTACGCTTACCTATTGCTTTTCCGACAAAATAGGCACCCGAATCTGTCGACCAGATTCCCATAATGACCATGACCGTAAGCATGAATCCTTCAGGTAGGTTTCGGGTAGCGGCCATATAAGTAAAACCGTAGCCTATGTATAACGCCCCCACCAACGTAAGGGCGACGTGTTCAATGTGAAACTGATTTTTCCGCAAAACGGAGTAAATCAACAAGAGCAGGATGACGGGCAGCATCAGATCCGGCATGCTGATACTGAGCCAATCCGAAAATAATAGAGACGGCCACAAAATGCTTAACATCAATACATATCCGAGCAATCCTGCCAAATAAAATGACTGAATACCAGCCATTCTCATAAATTCATAATAGCCAATGACAGCCAGTAAAAACACCAATAGTGAGTACCAAACTCCACCAGCATACATCAATAATAGAAAAGCAGCCCCACCTATCAGGCCTGTTATTATACGTTGCTTCAACTGATTCCACCTCTCGGCTATACCGCCCCGTAGCGACGAGCTCGGCCTTGGTATTCCACGATTGCCTGATAAAAATGTTCACGGGTAAAATCAGGCCATAGCACGTCCGTAAACCATAATTCTGTATATGCTAATTGCCACAGCATAAAGTTACTCAAGCGAATCTCTCCACTTGTGCGAATCAAGAGGTCTGGATCGGGAATTTCGCTTGTATACAGGTAGCTCGAAATCAATTCTTCAGTCAGTTGTTCTGGTTGAAGCTCACCTGCTTTTACTTGTGCTGCCATTACTGAAAATGCTTTCGCAAGCTCATCTCGCCCGCCGTAATTCAGGGCAAAATTCAATTGAAGACCGCTATTGTCCTTCGTTTTCTCTTCTGCTTCCAGCAGTGCTTTCAGCGTATGAGAAGGCAGCTCGTTTTTACTGCCCAGCATGCGTATGCGGACACCACGTTCTATTAATTCATCCAATTCTGTCGACAAAAATTCCTGCGGAAGTTTCATGAGAAAATCCACTTCATCGCGTGGTCGCTTCCAGTTTTCGGTAGAGAACGCGTACATCGTCATATAGCGCACGCCGATCTCGTCTGCAGCCTTGACGACTTCTTTTACTGCTTTCATTCCTGCACGGTGCCCGGCAACCCGGGGTAAACTGCGCTTATTGGCCCAACGACCGTTACCATCCATAATAATTGCCACATGCTCCGGAATCTTACCGGAACGATCCAACTCGGCTGGCTCCGATTGCTTTTCTTTGCGGCCCCATTTGCGCGCCAGATGTTCTAACATAAAGTGTTCCCCCGTAATGAGAGATATAGACGTACATCCCCCTCAAACGAGGGGGATTACCATTACCTATACTTCCAAAATGTCTTTCTCTTTGTCCTTAACGACCTTGTCAACTTCGGCGATGAATTTATCCGTCGTTTTTTGAATAGTTTCTTGATGACGACGGGAATCGTCCTCAGAAATGGTAGCAGCTTTTTCAAGCTTTTTGATTTCATCGTTTGCATCACGACGGATGTTACGAATCGCTACCTTTGCCTCTTCTCCACCTTTTCCTGCCAGCTTCACGAGGTCTTTACGACGCTCTTCTGTGAGTGGAGGAATGATCAGGCGGATAATTACGCCATCGTTGGATGGAGAAATTCCCAAATCCGATTGTTGCAGCGCACGGTCAATTTCTTTAAGCGCCGTTTTATCCCAAGGCTGGATAGTCAGCATACGTGGTTCTGGTACGCTGATGTTTGCCAATTGGCTAATCGGCGTTGGAGTGCCGTAGTAGTCTACTGTAACACGATCCAGCATCGCTGGGTTCGCACGACCTGCACGCAGGCTGGACAGATCTCTTTTCAAAGCATTGATCGCTTTATTCATGCGATCTTCCATGTCTTTTAGCACAGTTTGAGGCATAATTATTCCCCTTTCACTAGAGTACCGATTTTGTCGCCCATTACTGCCCGACGAATATTGCCTTCTTCAGAAATGTTAAAGACGATCAACGGAATACTGTTATCCATACACAAGCTGGACGCCGTTGAATCCATGACACCTAAACCTTTATTCAGTACTTCCAGGAATGTCAACTGGTCGTACTTCTTGGCGTTCGGGTCAAGGCTTGGGTCTGCAGAGTACACACCGTCTACCTTGTTTTTCGCCATCAGGATTACTTCAGCTTCAATCTCAGCTGCACGCAGAGCTGCAGTCGTATCCGTTGAAAAGTATGGGTTACCAGTACCGGCAGCGAAGATGACCACGCGCATTTTTTCCAAATGACGAATGGCACGACGGCGTATGTATGGTTCTGCTACCTGTCTCATCTCAATCGAGGTTTGAACACGAGTCGGGACGTTCACTTTTTCTAACCCATCCTGCAAGGCGAGTGAGTTCATAATTGTGGCCAGCATCCCCATGTAATCGGCTGTTGCCCGATCCATTCCTTTAGAGCTGCCGGAAAGTCCGCGCCAGATGTTACCTCCTCCGACGACTACTGCGACTTGTACACCCAATTCTACGATTTCCTTGATCTGGTTAGCGACGGAGAAAATAACCTTTGGGTCAATACCATACCCTAAGTCCCCCGCCAAAGCTTCCCCACTCAACTTTAACACAACCCGTTTATAGGCAGGAAGTGGCATGTGAAACGGCCTCCATTCATGAATCATTCTCTGTGCCCAGTCTTCATTCCTTCTAATTGGGAACAGGTACACATTGCTCTTTACATGCAGAGAGTTTCACACAAAGTGAAACTCTCGCTTTGAAAATAGGGAACACGAAGGTGTTCCCTATAACCTTTATTATTGCTTATTAACTTGAGCCATTACTTCAGCTGCGAAGTCTTCTTGTTTTTTCTCGATACCTTCGCCTACTTGGAAGCGAGCGAATTCTTTCAAGGTAGCGCCTGCTTCTTTCAACAGAACAGCTACTTTCTTGTCAGTATCTTTTACGAATGGTTGCTCAACCAGTACGTATTCTTCGAAGAATTTGGAGAGGCGGCCTTCTACCATTTTCTCAACGATGTTAGCAGGTTTGCCTTCAGCCAGCGCTTGGTTTTTCAGAACTTCACGCTCGCGCTCGATCTCATCTGCGGAAACTTCATCACGGTTAGCAAAACGAGGGTTAGACGCTGCTGCGTGCATGCCCAAGTCGCGAGCCAGTGTTTCGTCTTGTGTACCTTCCAAAGTAACCAAAACGCCGATACGGCCACCCATGTGCAGGTAAGCACCGAAAACGCCGTTGTCTGTTTTCTCGGAGAGTGCAAAACGACGGAAGGAGATGTTTTCTCCGATAGTCGCGATTTTCTCGTTGATTACATGAGCCAAAGTCTCGCCAGCACCTTTGAAAGGTTGCTCCAGAGCTTCTTCAACAGATGCAGGACGTTGGGATACAACGTGCTCAGCGATGTCTTTCACAAGTGTTTGGAACTCAGGGTTTTTACCAACGAAGTCAGTTTCGCAGTTTACTTCTACAACTGCTGCTACGTTTCCAGCAACTGCTGTCGCAGTCAAACCTTCGGCTGCAATACGTCCGGATTTTTTCGCCGCTTTCGCTACACCGCGCTCACGGAGCAAGTCAATTGCTTTTTCCATGTCGCCTGCTGTTTCTTCCAGCGCGCGTTTGCAATCCATCATACCTGCGCCTGTACGCTCGCGCAGTTCTTTAACCGCTTGTGCACTAATTGCCATTGAGTGAAACCTCCTCGAAAAGTTACGATCCTATTATAATCGAAAAGCAAGTCGCCTGTTAACCTCGGCGACGCTATTCAGCAAAAAAGGATGGACGGGGGTTCTGACACCCTCAGTCCACCCTTTAACACACATGCTTACGCAGTTGTTGTTGCTTGTTGCTCTGTACCTTGATTTCCTTCCAAGAGAGCGTCTGCCATTTTAGCAGTGAGCAATTTCACAGCGCGAATTGCGTCATCGTTACCTGGGATCACATAATCGATTTCATCTGGATCGCAGTTAGTATCTACGATCGCTACGATTGGGATACCCAATTTACGAGCTTCTGCTACAGCGATGCGCTCTTTACGAGGATCGATGACAAACAGAGCGTCAGGCAGTTTATCCATGTGAGCGATACCGCCCAAGAATTTTTCCAGACGATCCATTTCTTTGCGCAGAACGATAACTTCTTTCTTAGGCAATACTGCGAAAGTACCATCGTTTTCCATACGTTTCAGCTCAGCCAAGCGAGCAGTACGTTTTTTGATGGTTGTGAAGTTTGTCAGAGTACCACCCAACCAACGTTGGTTGATGAAGTAGTGACCTGTGCGTTCTGCTTCTTCTTTAACGGATTCTTGTGCCTGTTTCTTCGTACCAACGAAGAGGATTTTTCCGCCGTCTTGAGCGAGTTCACGCACGAAGTTGTACGCTTCCTCTACTTTTTTAACGGTTTTTTGCAGGTCAATAATGTAGATTCCGTTACGTTCGGTGAAGATATAGCGAGCCATTTTCGGGTTCCAACGACGAGTTTGGTGACCGAAGTGTACACCAGCCTCGAGCAATTGTTTCATCGAAATTACTGCCATATTTCACACCTCCTTCAAGAATGGTTTTTGTGATGCCTACCTCCGCCTCACCGCATGTTCCAAGCAATTCTGCCATTGGCAGCACCGTTGCTGGAATTGGTGGACGTGCGATTTCAACACCGTAAATGAATATATCATATGGGAGTTTCAATTGCAACAAACGAATTCCATTTATTTCGTAAAAAAAAGTTTTGACCCTTCATGGCTGACGACAAATGGACACATTTGGTTACATTGAAAAAAACCGCCTATTTTTTAGGCGGAGTTGTTATCAACTTGACGATATCTGCTTCCTTAGCGGCGGTCGACACTTCATAGGTACCAACACGAATACGATTTAGCTTGTCGCTCGCACGTAGCTGTGCCACAAATTGATTGTCGGCAGGAAGGATTCCTTCCTTTACTAGAATCTGCGCTACATCCTCTGCAGTTGCTTTGTAAGGAACGGTGAAAGATACCTTCTTTTCTGCTACTGGTGCTTCCACTGTCGGAGCTGTAGGTGCCAGCGCATTGGGTGACGTTGGTGTCTGCGTATTCGGTACGGTTGGAGTAGGCTGACCGTCCTTACTCGGATTCGCTGGCGGAATCGCCTTTTGCTCTGATGAAGCAGCAGGTGTCGTAGGCTGTACAGTTGGCGTCTGCGGTTGCTTTGTCACAGGCGCCACTGTTTGACCTACCTTTGGCGTAACTGGCGCCTTAGGCACTCCAGGAGCTGGCTGTACGTTCACTTTCTTTTCTTCCTGCCACTGTTTGTATTCTTCTGCTGTAAGCACGACCATTTCCAGCTCTTGTGCAGCTACTTTCATTTGATCGACAGTCATGGCTGGGGCTTGCGTAGTCTGCTTAGGCGCTAACAGTCCGATTATAGAGGTAGCCACAATCAGTCCTGCTCCAAATCCAAATAAGAGCTCTTGTTTACGCATCGGCAAGACCTCGCTCATGCCTGTCAGCCAAGGAAAAGATCAAATCGATTTCCCCTCTGCCGGCACCGAGTCGTTTTGCAATCTCATCCCGAGACAACCCTTCTTTACTCAGCTCAAAGGCACGGCGATAACGTTCTCGTAGTGCCAGCATATCCACCTCTTGAATTTGAGGTGCTGCTTCGATCCGATTCGTTTCCATTGGAGCTTCTTGCTTATGAGTTTCACCCTTTTGCCATTGTTCTTCCATATTGTCTAATCGCTTGCGCAAACTAGCAATATCCTCGAGAAGATCCGCTCTCATTTCCTGCCATTCTGCAGCAAGAAGATTGGTTTCTTGCTTTACCTGTTTTTGAAGACGCTGCACGCTTTTTTCGAGCTCGTCCTTGTCCGTCGTGCGTTGTGTCGGTATTGAGGAAAAGGAGTCAACAGGCTGCTTCTTTTTAATGACAAAAGCAAGAAGCATGCTGATCATTCCTGCTCCAATCAGGATGGGATACACTACGTCCATGTTGTCCACCTTTATTTCTGGCTTAATCTTCGTTTATAAAGAAATATCTATAATACGCCCGCGCAATGGATCTCTCATGAGATCAGCATTCGTAGATACACCTTCGCTCGATTCGGACATTTGACTTCCAGCGGATTCTTTTTTGTCCTGATGTTCTTGCTGTCCTTGCTTTTTTTCTCGTTCGCGTATCTGGTTCTTTTGTGACTGCTCAAGATCGCTTGGGCGCTGGCGCATATGTTCATCCAGGTCTCTTCGCTGATCAATCATTGATTGTTGTTCATGCATGGTTCGTTGTTGCTGATGCTCCTGAATTCGGCTGACTTCTAGCGTTCGTGGTATTGCCACCTGCAATTCAACCGCTTTCAAACTCATATGGCCCCAACTCCCTTTGTCACACTAAGTATGTTAGCATCCTGGATTAGATAAGAGTTGCTGTGCTAATTTCACCGTCCAGCACAATAAATCTCGTTCTTGCATACTCGTGCTTGATAAAGTGCACCAGCTTTCCAAACGTCATTTTGATTCCTGGATACATCACATGATATGCCTCAATAGCTGCTGGTCCTTCCCCTTTCAGCTCGAGTTCAATATCATTTCTGCGTGCTTCCAATTCCTTGCTTTCTTTTTCCAGAACCAAACGAGTATTGGTTAGCTTGATTTGCATAAGGCGTTTGTCTGCTGGAAGTTCTTTGCTGACTTGAAGGATCTGATTCATAACGCCTAGCCCTTGATCTGTTTTGCGTAAATTTTCATACACATTTTGTAGTTCTTTTTGAATGTTCGCTAGTTCTTGTCTTAATTCCGGTTTTACTCCTACTTCGAGTATCGTAGGAGTGGCGCTGCTGTTCCCAAATACTCGAGCCGCAATCTTTTCTCCAGCTTGCAGCACACCGCCAATGATGAAGCCTTTTGCCCCTTTGCAAATGATTTGCTTTCCAGCTCGTACGGTTGAGAACATGATGCTTTGTGAAACAATCACTTGATTGCCAGCCGTTACATTTGCGTTTTGGATAAAGGATGTCCGGACATCTTTCCCCGCAACAATGCAGCCTTTGTCCTGGGCAACTATTCCGCTTTTGATTTCAATGGAGCCTTCCGCGTACAACTCGGCCCCTTCTACACTGCCAAGTACACGTATATCTCCTGATGACTTTACGCGAAAGCCATTCAATACGTTCCCGCGAATGACCACCGTTCCCACAAAATCAATATTGCCAACACCAAAATCAACATCCCCGTTTACTTCAAATACGGGAAACACGTTCATTTTTGCCTGTTCCGTAAAGGAGACTTGCCCGTCAATAGCGGCGTATAGCATCGTCCGCTCTTGATTGAGCACAACATTTTTCCCAGGCTTTATGTTTATTTCCTTGCCGGCTTTGGGAGCGATGGGCTCTCCGGTAACTGCTGTGCCTGGTTGTCCCTGGCTTGCTGATATTTTACGTGCCAAGAGTTGCCCTTTTGCCACATTAGGGATTGTCGTCACATTATAAAAATCAACTCGACCATCCTCAAGCTCTTTTGGACCTTCCCCTTCATTAATAGATGCCAAATAGGGGTACTCAATAGTCGCATCGGTTCCGGCCACAGGTGCTATCCCTTGAGCAACCACTACTCTCGCGTTTGCATACTTCGCTGGTAAGGTACACAAGTTCTGGACTACATCATCGAGAATTCCATATTTCACATGGCTTGCTTGTAATACTTTGTATACATCTGTTTCCAAGATGACAATTTCGTCGATATCTTGTTCGTCCACACGGAGAAGTACCTCAGCCTCCAATTTATCAGCTGAAATTTTTACTTCTATTTTATATTTCCCGATCCCTTCCATCATTCTACCCCTCTCAAGCTTGGGTAATGTCCCCTTACATCAATTGCGATTTCCATCTGGACAACGCAGAACGAAGTCGGAAAAGAGCTTTGGAGTGCAACTGGGATATTCTTGAAGGTGACAAGCTCATGATTTCCGCAATTTCTGATAAGGTCATTTCTTCAAAATAAAACAAGGAGACAACCAATCGTTCCTTTTCAGGCAATTTGTCGATGACCGTTACAAGAACCTCTTTTAAGCTGGATACTTCCGCCACATTATCAGGGCGAGGTGTGAGCTCGTCGATAATATACGAATGTCTTGCTGTTTTTTGTTCGTCTTCATCCCCTACTGCCTCATCGATAGAAACCATGCTGGCAAGAGAGGTTTCCAAGAAAACCTGTTGAAGCTCCTTTTTGCTTATTCCCAGATAATCAGACACTTCTTGATCGGTTGGCATTCGCAGCATTTGCTGTTCCAAGGTGGTGTATGCTTCTTCGATTTTTTTGGCCTTGTCTCGAACAGTACGAGGGATCCAGTCATTCTCGCGTAGTCCATCGATCATCGCACCACGAATCCGCCACATGGCGTACGTCTCAAATTGGAGACCCCGGGTATGATCGAATTTAGCCAAAGCGTCCAATAGCCCAAAGCGCCCATAACTAATCAAGTCATCCTTGTCCACATTTGCTGGCAGATTAATCGCCAACCGATTTGCCACCTTATCGACCAGTGGCAAAAACCGCGTGACCAAGTCAACCTCCGCCTCGCGACTCCCCTCTTGCTTCCACATGACCCATTTATCGAACTCTTTTGCTTTTTCTTGACTGGTTAGCCGTGCCACGAATAGTCACCAACCTTTACTCATCTGATAAGCGCCTAACGACCTCTGCAACGGTGGCTGGATCCTCAGTAGGATGAATCCTTTCCATCTTGTTGATTGAGAGTGGTGCAAATGTTTGATCTTCCTGTTCCAATTGTTGTCCAATTTCCAGAACGACTCCACCTTCTGCTAGAGGAGAGCTTGTCCCCTCTAGCGTGTCCGTAACCATTGGTGGAGTAGATGACTGAATGAACGTTGCGAGCAGCCAACGAATTGGAAAAGCTGCGAGGAAGAATAGGACAAATGCGATACCTGCTCTCTCCAGTGATACGAGCCAGACATTACTCGCCACAGCCGTACCCAGCGTCACAAGAAATGCGAGCATTCCTAATCCAAAATTAATCCAAATGGTTCCTAACATTTGTTATACTTCCTTCACACCTTGATTTACGGTCCTGATTTGAAGAATGCCGTTTGTGGCATCTAACTCGATTGTCCGACCGCAGTTTCCCCCTGTATCTTCTGCCACGATCTTTATATGAGCATCCTTCAATGCAAGTTTGCACGCCTCTACGTTCCGAGGCCCAATCCGCATGGTGTCATTATTCCCTAAAAACGCGAACATTTGTGCGCCACCAGCCAATTTCGCAACTGTGTGTCTGGTCTCCGCGCCAGCCTTCACCATCAACTGAATCAGATGAGGGATTGCTGTATCCGCATACTTGCCTATCGTTAGCTCCCCGCTTTTAGCCAAAGACGATTCTGGAAGCATAACATGTGCCATACCTGCAATTTTATGGATATGATCGTAGAGCACTACCCCTACGCAAGAACCTAAACCGGTAGTACGCAGCTTACTCGGCGGCTTTGCCACACCAAGATCAGCCATCCCTATCTTAATAATCTCCATCGAACGGAACCCCTAATGAACGAAATAGTATTGGGAGCGATTCAGGATCAGGAATTAAGAAAAAGTTCCCTTTTACTTGATCATTGCCTTCGAAAAAAGCGGTGTCAATCGTGAGGGCAAAGTCACCCGCTTGACCCAACGCTATTAATCCATAACTTAGAATAGCTCCAGCCATATCCACAGCGAGTGCAGGTACGGACGGCTGTAAATTTAATTGTGTAAAATCAGCTAACGATGATAGATAAGAACCTGTTAAGATGTTGCCAATCTCGTGCAGCGCTGATATCTCCAGCTCTTCCCACTCGTATACATCTTTATTAATTCCCGTAATTTGTTCGAGCAGGTGCTTGGCAGAATCCAAATCAAGGATGAAAAACATGTTCCCTGGACAATCGCCTTCAACCCGGAGGAAGACGGTCACTACTACAGTTTCCGCTCCTCCTACACAATCTGCAACTTCGTCGAAGGGGATAATCTTTACTTGTGGAACTTTCATATCGATTTCTTTTTGTATGAGCTTGGAGAGAGCCGTGGCAGCGTGACCAGCACCGATATTCCCGATTTCCCGTAAAACGTCAAATTGGAAATCCCCAAACTTCGTAAAATCGCCCATTTTACTTACCCCTCAATTGCGTCCAACTGCTTGATTTCCTCATTGCTCAATACTTTATCGAGGTTTAAGAGGATTAACAGTCGTTTATCCAGCTTAGCGACGCCTCGCAAATAAGCAGCTTCCACTCCTCCAACAACCTCTGGAGGCGGTTCAATCGCATCAACTGGTATATCAATAACATCGTTAGCAGCATCTACAATGAGACCCACTTCCAACTCACCTACGGCCACGATAATGATTCGAGTCGCTTCGGAATAGACGCTTTCTTCAAGACTAAAGCGATTGCGCAGGTCAATAATCGGTGTCACAACGCCACGCAGATTAATAACCCCTTTGACGAAACTAGGCGTTCGAGGAACTCTTGTGATGTGCTCCAGCTTTTCAATGGATTTGACCTGATGAACCTCTACGCCATACTCTTCGTCCTTCAATCGAAAGACAATCACTTTGACTTCGCTAATGACTTCTTTTTGATCGAGCATGTGGCTGCCCCTCCTTCTACTTAATCAGTGAGTTACAATCTATGATGAGCGCGACCTGACCGTCTCCCAGGATCGTTGCACCTGAAATGGCAAATACATTAACCAGATATTTGCCCAAAGATTTTAGAACAATCTCTTGTTGGCCGATGAACGAATCGACGACAAGGCCTGCCATTTTCTCACCTTTACGTACGATGACGACTGCCACTTCATCTTCCATTGTTTCCCCATTATCAGGCACTTGGAAAATGTCCTGTAGCGAAACGAGCGGAACTACACGTCCCCGGAAGTCGATCACTTTCTGGCGGTGAGCCATCATGATTTGATCTTTTTTAAATACAGCCGTCTCAATAATGGAGCTGAGTGGGACAGCGTACTTCTCATCTTTCACTTGTACCAGCATCGCGGAAATGATAGAGAGCGTAAGTGGCAATTGAATGAGGAAAGTCGTGCCTTGGCCTCGCACAGAATCTACGCTGACACTTCCACCCAACGATTCAATTTTGGACTTAACGACATCCAGTCCAACACCACGACCGGAAATATCAGAAACAACTTCCGCTGTACTAAAGCCTGCTGCAAATAGCAACTCGTGGATTTGTTTGTCGCTCATGCTGTCTGCATTGGCAGGATTGACAATGCCTCTCTCAAGCGCTTTTTTGAGAACTTTATCCTTATTGATTCCAGCACCGTCATCTTTTACTTCAATGAATACATGGTTCCCACTGTGGAAAGCGCGGAGCTCGATTTTTCCTTCCTCTGGCTTACCCGCCTTTTTCCGATCTGCTGGAGACTCAATTCCGTGGTCAAGCGAGTTACGCAGCAAGTGATTGAGTGGGTCCCCGATTTCGTCAATGACAGTACGGTCCAATTCTGTCTCCGCACCGATTATCTCCAGATTCACTTTTTTATTCAGATCTTTTTGCAGGTCGCGAATCATACGTGGGAAACGATTGAATACTTGCTCCACCGGAACCATGCGCATGGTCAGAATGATGTTTTGCAAATCGCCACTAATCCGGCTCATGTGCTCCACGGTTTCTTGCAGTTCATTCTTTCCGATCTCGCGTGCCAACTGCTCCAGACGACCGCGGTCAATGACTAATTCGCTAAACAGATTCATCAAGATATCCAAGCGTTCGATATCCACACGAATTGTTTTTCCACCAGCCGTCGCCTTCTTCACAGGTGCTTGAGGCGCTTCTGCTGCTCCTTTTTCAGCTGGCGCTGGCGTCTGTTGCACTACGGGAGCAGGTGGAGCTTCACTCTTCAATTGAATGGTTTCGATTGTCACATCTTGGATTTCCGAAATGTTAAGAATCGTAGTACGTACTTTTTCAATTGATTGCTCCGTCACATAGGCGATTTCAAACGATTGTTCAAATCGCTCATTCTCGATATCTTCAACAGCCGGCTTCGTTTTGATCACTTCACCCATGGATTCCAATTGATCAAAAACCATGTAAGAGCGAGCAGCCTTGAGCAAGCAGTTTTCATTCAATGTCACTTTGATCCACAAAACGTTGTTTCCGAGTTCCTGCGACTGCTTCAGGACCATCATTGCATAATCATCCAGCTCATGATCTTCAGCAGGCGTGCTTTCCTCTTGCGGTGCTTCCACTTCCATCGTAGCAGCTGCTACTTCCTGCTCGGCTGAAAAGTCTCCAGCTACAATCGCCCGCAGCTTCTTTACAATAGTGGATACATCTGCTGAACCGTCTCCACCTTCCGTGATATCGATGACCATGCCTTCAATCAAATCTACGCTCTGAAAAATAGCGTCCATAATATCACTGGTAATCGTTAACTTTTGATTGCGAATCAGGTCAAGTACATTTTCCGCTTCGTGAGTCAAACTCGCCATGTCTTCAAAGCCCATGGTCGCCGACATCCCCTTCAATGTATGAGCGGAACGAAAAATCTCTTTGACGTGGCCAATATTACCCGGATCACTTTCCAAGAGTAACAAGTTGGCGTTGATTGCCTGTAGGTGTTCCTTTGACTCCTCAATAAACATGTCCAAATACTGATTCATATCCATCGGTGATCCACCTCCCAAAAATCAGTGCAAGAGCTTGCACAACAGCTCCGGAATCTTTTCTAATGGGGCCACGTTGTCTGCCAAGCCTGCTTGAATCGCTGCTCGTGGCATTCCGAATACGACACAACTCGACTCATCCTCGATAATACTTGTGACAACGCCAAGCTCCTTCATGCGCTTTAGCCCTTTAGTCCCATCATTTCCCATGCCTGTCATGATGATTGCCCATTTGTCTACATTTGTCAATTGACTGACTGATTCAAACAGGATATCGACAGACGGTCTGTGACCGCCTCGTGGCTCCTCTTGATGTAAATAGGCCTGTAGTCTCCCATTTACTTGGCGAACTTCGAAATGGAAGCCTCCTGGAGCGATGTAAGCTGTACCATTTTCCAAATACTCGCCATCGACAACCTCGGTTACTCGAATTTGGCATAACGAGTCTAGCCGATTTGCTAACGATTTTGTGAAACCTGCTGGCATATGCTGAACGATGGCAATTGGTGCCGGAAAGTTCGCCGGAATTGCAGTCAGTACACTCTGCAATGCTTTAGGACCACCCGTGGAAGTACCTAAAACCACCAGTCTTGCCTTTCCGCCCACTTGTGACCGCATCACGGCAGGCGGGCTCGGTATTTTCGTACGTATTACTGGAGCTGCTGGTGCAACAGGTGTAGCTTTTGATTCGGAAGATACCGGTTTGACTACGCGAGGCATCTGCTTTCTCAAACGTACTTTCGCTGCTGCCGCAGCCTTCACACGCTCGATAAGACGATCGCCCACTTTATGGATGTCGAGAGAAATTGGACCAGAAGGCTTCGTTACAAAGTCAAACGCACCTAGCTCCAACGCATGAATCGTAGCTTCGGCCCCTTCTTTTGTCAGACTGCTCAACATGACGATCGGAAGCGGGTACTCATTCATCAGCTTTTCAAGCGCGTCCAAACCGTTCATAACCGGCATTTCAATGTCGAGTGTGAGGACATCCGGCGCCAGTTCTTTACATTTTTCAATACATTCGAGTCCATTCTTGGCTCGATCAATCACTTCAATCTCAGGATCAGTAGATAAAATGTCCGAAATCACTTTACGCATGAATGCAGAATCGTCTGTGACGAGGACGCGGATTTTACTCATTCGAATGTCGCTCCCTTCCTACTTTTATGTCTCATCGTATGAAGTGCCTCAACTTCGCAAGAAAACCTTTGAGACCACTGACAGAAGCATCTGAAGTATCCGGACGATCCAAATACCGTTCTACCAGATTTCGTATGCTTCTCGCGGCTTGCGATTGTGGATATGTAAGTAGAAAAGGACGCTGCAGTTTAACAGCTTTTGAAACATAAGGATCATCCGAAACATATCCAAGTGACTGAATATCCATATCCAGAAAGCGTTTGGAAACCATCGCAAGCTTGTCCGCCGTCATTTTACCTTCTTTCTCCGATGACGCTCTGTTTATCACCAAACGAATGGAGACAGCGGGATTACGTGCGTGTAGCATCTTGATGACTGCATAGGCATCCGTTATCGCTGGTGGTTCGGGAGTGGTAACGAGGATGACCTCGTCTGAGGAGAGCATGAATCGCATGGATTCTTTTGAAAAACCTGCTCCCGTATCAAAAATGATTGTGTCGGCATAGCCTTGCAGCGGGTCCAGATGGGAGAATAAGCGATCTAGCTTCTCATCATCTAACTGCATGATCTGCGTAAATCCAGAACCACCCGCGATGAATTCCAAGCCTCCTGGCCCGTGCTCGATAATGTCCCAAACAGTCGTATCTGGCTCTAACAAATGAAACAGATGCTTTTTTGGAGTAATTCCCATTAATACATCCAGATTTGCCAGACCCAGATCCAAGTCAAACAAAACCGCCTTATGACCCTTCTCACTCAAACCAAGTCCAAAATTCAAGCTGAAATTGGACTTGCCAACACCACCTTTTCCACTCGTCACTGTCACCAGTCTAGTTGGTCGTGTCTTCTTGTTTTGTAGCATCCGCTCACGGAGTTGCTCTGCTTGGTCACGCATCTGTTTACTCTCCCATAATCATCGTTGAAACCAGCGCGGGTGTAGCTACAACGATATCATCTGGTACATTTTGACCTGTCGTTACATAGGAGAGCTGTAGATTCATCTCCTGGCAAACATTCAACATCGTGCCAAAGCTGTTCGTTTCATCCGCTTTTGTAAAAATGACTTGCTTCACTTGAACTTCCGCAAAGTTTTGGACGATCGCTTTCATATCGTTGAATTTGGAGCTCAAGCTCAGTACTAGGTAGTTCACGCTGTCTTTTCCATGCTCCAACAATTCACGAATGCCTTCCACATACTCATCGTTGCGAAAATTTCGTCCAGCCGTATCTACAAAAATGAGGTCACAATCACTTAAGCGTTCCATCGCTGTCGCCATTTCTTTGGGAGAAAAGACAACCTCCAGCGGGACATTTAAAATGTTTGCGTACGTCTTCAATTGTTCTACAGCTGCCATTCGATACGTATCAGCCGTGATAAAGCCGATTTTTCGCTTTTCCTTCAACATGCTATTCGCCGCAAGCTTCGCAATGGTCGTTGTTTTTCCAACCCCTGTCGGACCGAAAAAGAAAGCATACCGCACGTTCTTACCCAGCTTTGGCGAAGAGGCTGTATATGGTTCGATCATGGAAGTGATAATCGTTCGGCATACCGCAAACGCTTCTTCCTCCGTCCACTTTTCACCCGGTTGCGACATTTCCATTACTTTTCGAATGATTTCCGCAGTTAGCTCTTCAGTCACTTCTTGCTTCATTAACTTTGCACGAATAGACTGTATCGCCGGAGGAAGTTGTTCACTTAAGTCATGCACCAACAGCTTTTGAAACATTTGACGCATATCTCGCATTTCAGTGGCAATCGCGTCATGATTGCTTGTCATGACAGGAGCTTGCTGCTCAGTTGGCTCTCCTTGCTTCTGTCCGGCTCTCGTATCTGGGATCTCTTCTTTTGGAGGCTTCGCAACCGCGGTTTGTGTCATCGCGGCTACGACCTGCTCCCTACCTGTTGATTCAACTTGTTGATTCTCCGTTGTTTTTGTCACAGTCGGTTTTCGATACGCTTGAGCAGCCGTGTACGTACCTGTCTGCGATTTGGGCAAAACGTTGTTGGTTCGATGTTCAGCTGCTACTGTGGGATTTTCTCGCTCGGATGCCTTTTCATCGACAGCAGCGATTACTTCGATTCGTTGTTTGCCAAACATCCCGAACAATCCACCTGTTTTGATCGGCTTGGAATTAAGAAGCACTGCATCCATTCCTAAGTCCGTCCTGATTTTTTCCATTGCTTCTGGCATCGAATCGACAATGTAACGTTTTACCCTCACGAAATGTTCACCATCCCTACGCTTTGCACTTCAACATGTGGTTCGAGCTCGCTGTACGACAAAACGGGAACGTCTGGCATCATACGATCTACTAATTGACGCAAGTACATTCGAACCGCTGGTGATGAAAGAATGATCGGCTGTTGACCCGAGTTGATCATTTTGCTCACTTCAGTCGACATGTTTTGGAAAATTCGCTGAGACGTTTCCGGATCCATCGCCAGATAGCTTCCTTGCTCAGACTGTTCCACACGTTCAGAGATTGCTTTTTCCAATCCTGCTCCAGCTGTAAGCACGCGAAGTGGTTGTCCTGGCTCCGTAAATTGGAGTGTGATCTGTCTCGCCATCGCCTGTCTCACATATTCTGTCAGCACATCTGGATCTTTTGTATACAAGGCATGATCCGCAAGTGCTTCAAGGATAACGTGAAGATTTCGAACAGACACTTTTTCACGCAACAGCTTTTGCAATACTTTTTGTACGTCCCCAATGGCGAGCAGACTTGGAATCAGCTCGTCTACGAGAACTGGTGCTGTCTCCCGTACATTGTCGATCAGGGCCCTTGTTTCCTGGCGACCTAACAATTCGTGGGCATGTCGCTTGATGACCTCTGTCAGATGTGTAGCCACAACAGATGGCGGATCGACAACTGTATAGCCAGACAGCTCAGCAATCTCCTTATTCTCTTCTGTTACCCATAATGCGGGCAATCCAAACGCAGGTTCTACGGTTTCTATCCCAACAATAGAATCATCTTCGATCCCCGGGCTCATCGCCAGGTAGTGATCCAGCATGATTTCCCCTTTTGCGACCTGGTTGCCTTTTATTTTGATCATATATTCATTCGGTCGAAGCTGGATGTTGTCACGTATACGAATGACCGGAACAACGATCCCCATCTCGAGTGCAATTTGTCTTCGAATCATGATGACTCGATCTAACAGATCTCCTCCCTGCTTCACATCGGCAAGCGGGATTAAGCCATAACCGAACTCGAACTCGATGGGATCGACCTGTAACAGATTCACGACGCTTTCTGGACTGCGTACTTCTTCCATCTGCTGCTCTTCCACCTTGTCGGCGGATTCTTGTATTTGCATCTTTTGGTTCTTCTCCATTTTCCAAGCAGCAAATGCCATTATCCCGCATACCGGAAGTACAGGCAGAATTCCAATTGGTGTAAAGAGCCCCAGCAATAACATGCATCCGGCTACGATATAGAGAAGACGCGGAAAGCTGAACATCTGCTTGACGATATCTTCACCCAGACCTTCACCAGAAGTGGAACGCGTGACAATAATACCTGCTGCGGTCGAGATTAAGAGCGCTGGAATCTGGCTCACAAGTGCGTCACCGACAGACATGGTAGTGAATCGAGAGGCAGACTCGGCAAAGCTCATATCGTGAATGAGCATCCCGATGATAAAACCACCGATAATATTTACAATAAAAATGATAATACCCGCGATGGCGTCCCCTTTTACAAATTTGCTGGCACCATCCATTGCCCCATAAAAATCAGCTTCGTTCTCAATCTTTTTTCTTCGGACACGTGCATCTGCTTCTGTGATCATTCCTGCATTCAGATCCGCGTCGATACTCATCTGTTTACCAGGCATCGCGTCGAGCGTAAAACGTGCTGCTACCTCAGCTACACGCTCAGAACCTTTGGTGATTACGATAAACTGAATGATGATCAAGATGAGGAACACGACGAAACCGACGACTTGATTACCACCGACTACAAAGCTACCGAACGTTTCAATAACTTTACCGCCTTCACCGTGCGATAAAATATTTCTCGTTGTCGACACGTTCAGAGCTAGTCGAAACAGTGTTGTAATAAGCAAAACCGTCGGAAAGATCGAGAATTCCAAAGTTTCTTTTGTATACATCGACACAAGCAAGATGGTCAATGCAAGGGAGATATTCAAAATCAACAGCAAATCAAGTAGCGCTGAAGGAAGTGGGATTACCATCATGACAACAATGCTTATGACAAAAAGGATCGTACCAACTTCTTTAAATTTGAATCCCACTGGTTATCCTCCTTCCATTTATTTCACTTTCCCTTGCAGCTTGTAGACGTACGCGAGAACTTCCGCGACCGCTTTAAACATCTCTTCGGGAATTTGTTGCCCAACTTCAACTTGACTATAGAGAGCCCGGGCCAAGGGCTTGTTTTCCATGGTAACGATACGATGCTTTTTCGCTACTTCCCTTATTTTTAATGCTAGATAGTCTTGCCCTTTGGCGATTACCGTCGGTGCACTCATCGCACTTGCGTCATAGCGAACGGCAACGGCAAAGTGAGTCGGGTTCGTAATAATGACATCCGCTTTGGGAAGCTCCTGCATCATACGGCGAATGGCCATACTTCTTTGCCGTTCACGAATCTTCCCTTTAATGAGCGGATCACCTTCCGCTTGCTTATGCTCGTCCTTGAGATCCTGCTTGGACATTCGCAGATTCTTTTCATGCTCATAACGCTGATAGGCATAGTCCAGAATCGCGAGAATGAAAAGCAATAACCCGAGATAGATTCCTAGCTTTGTCACCTCTTCGGCAGTAAACGCTAGGACTGCTCCGACAGACAATAAGGAAAGCTGTACAACTTGTTCCTTTGCATTCCACAAAATGACGTACGCGACATATATGCCTGCGCTTATCTTTAATAAAGATTTCAATAGCTCTACGAGCGAGCGTAAGGAAAAAATGCGTTTTGCCCCTTTAATCGGATCGATCTTTTCCAGTTTCATTTGAAGGGGTTCTGTACTAATTAGCCAGCCTACCTGCATGTAGTTCACCGCAAATGCGACAAGAAAACTCAAGCCTAGGATAGGTCCGACAATTTTTATCGCTTCAAATACGAGCTGCATCACGATGACTTTTAAATTTTCTTCATTTACTTGCCACGTGGTATATGTAATCAATGACTCCCGCATCAAATCTTGAAATGTGCCTAGCATGGTAGAGCCAAGCATCATTAACAGAAAGAAGAATGCTGTTAAAGATAGGGCTGGGGAAAGATCCTGACTTTTCGCGACTTGCCCTTTTTTTCGTGCGTCTTGCTTTTTCTTGGGCGTAGCTTTTTCTGTCTTTTCCCCATTAAAAAATTGAAGATCTACTTGATAAGAAAGCCTCAATTGATTCATGGTGCTCCTCCGAGCGATTTCATCATTTCTGCAAGTGCCCGGAACATGTTCCCAAACAATCCGTTCAGGGTCAGCAAGAACGCAGGCATCACCACGATAAGCAGTAAAAAGCCGGCAAGCAGTTTAATGGGCAAACCCACCACAAAGATATTAAACTGCGGGACAGATTTGGCGATAATACCAAGAGAGAGATCAACCAGAAACAATGCAACGACGATCGGTGCCGCAATCATAAACGCACTCGTAAACATCGTTTGAAATGTTTTTACTGCTGTCATCATGACGTTCTCGCTTCCGAAAGCCGCCCACATGATGTCCACCGGTATAACCTGGTAACTGCTCATTACACCTCGTATCAGCATGTGATGTCCGTCAATACTGAAAAAGTACAGGACAGCGAGAATGTTTTTGAAGTTACCTGTCACCGGGATATATGCACCCGTTTTCGGGTCAATCACGTTTGCCATTGCGAGCCCCATCTGCATGTCCATCAGTCCACCGGCAACCTGAATGGCGATAAACATCATTTCACATATGTAACCAAGAATGACACCAACAAGGGCTTCCTTCATGACATACAAAATAAATGTCAAATCCATCGGAATCTCGCCTTGTACCGGCAAGGATTGAAAACTGATGACGGCAATGATAAACGCGAGACCGATTTTAAACTGATTCGGTACACCGCGAATGGAAAAGAACGGAGCCGTTACAAAAAAGGCGCTCATTCGGACAAAAACAAGCAAGAATACGGGCAGATACATCAGAAAAAGATTCATATGCTACCCAACAAAACGATGAAGGTTACCGAAGATCCCCATCGTGAAATCAAGCATTACCCGAAGCATCCATGGACCAACAGCCAAGATCACGACAAATACGGCCACGATCTTTGGAATAAAAGCGAGTGTCTGCTCCTGAATTTGTGTCGTTGCCTGAAAGACACTGACCATCAAACCGACCAGTAAGGCGACCCCAAGTGCGGGTGCCGAAATCAGCAGGATGGTATAAACAGAGCTTTGGGCAATCTGCATAAGTAATTCTTGTGTCATGCTCTACCTCCTGAGGCATTCGGAATGTCGCTAAAAACTGGTCAAAAGTGATCTCACAATGAGATACCAGCCGTCCACCATGATGAACAATAAAATCTTAAACGGCAATGAAATCATAACCGGCGGTAACATCATCATCCCCATCCCCATCAAAATACTGGAGACGATCATATCAATTACGAGAAATGGAATGAATATCATAAAGCCAATCTGAAAAGCCGTCTTCAATTCACTAATGGCAAAAGCAGGTACCAGCGCATTCAACGGAATATCTTGGATTGATTTTGGTCGTTCGGCTTTTGTGTATTCCAGAAAAAGTGCTAAATCTTTTTCACGCGTCTGCTTTGCCATAAATTCCTTAAAGGGTATGACCGCTGCGTTCAATGCCTGCTGTTGCGTTAGCTTTCCTTGCATAAATGGCTGCACGGCTGTTTCGTTTACTTGTCCGAGTGTCGGAGCCATAATGAAGAAAGTCATAAACAATGCAAGGGCAATCAATACCTGGTTCGGTGGCATTTGTTGAGTTGCCAACGCATTTCGAACAAAAGACAACACAATAACAATTCGCGCAAAACTGGTCATTAAAAGCAAAATCGCTGGAGCTACAGATAATACTGTCAAAATCAGTAACAGCTGAATGGCCGTCGATGTCTCCTGCGGTGTTCCTGTTCCGCCGCCTATCTTCAAATCAATACTCGGAACAAGCGGTGTACCCGCTGGCGCCGCCATGACCATATCAGGTACGGATAGCAACACTGCGACAAGCATCAGCACCTGCAAAAAATATTTCATTTTTGGTCCCCTCTGTCCTGAGCTTGCTCTTTCTTCCAATGTTCTGTTTGGTCTGGACGATTTTTCAAGTCGTTCCATTGACCCTGCAACAGATCCTGAAAGCTTTTGCCGTCCATATCAGAAGAAAACAAGATTTCTTCTTCAGCCTGCTTTTTCTTACCGAACGGGAGCCATTCTAATGAGAATGGGCTTTTCATTGGTTTGATCTCTGCGTCTGCCAAGATCAAATCTACCTCTTCACCCGGTTCGATCCTACGAAGCAATTGAACGTTTTCTCCCACTCCCACGATGTACAATGACTCGCCGATCATAACAACCTGAAGTGTTTTGCCATTGCCTAGTGCAGTAGCGCTAATCACTTTAATCGGTCCATGACTTTGAGCTCCTTGACGTCGACCAAGAAAACGGAGCAATAAAAAGATCAATACTGCAATAAAGCCTAGCGAAAAGATGACTTGAACTAGATACCCGATCATACTTCCTGTTCCGCTGCCCGGAATGGCCGCCGGCTGTTCACTGCCGGCGGGCGCATTGCTAGTTGGCACTTTTCCCTGGTTGTACGCATCCGCTACTGAACCTTCTGCAAAAACGGTACTTGGCAGGGAGGAGACGAAAAGCAACAGGATCAGACTGAAGGCTAAAATGAGTCTTGCCCCTGCATTCCGGATCATCATCATTAGCTCATTGTCTTTTTGATCGCTTCAAGAACGCGATCCGCCTGGAATGGTTTTACGATGAAGTCTTTTGCGCCCGCCTGGATCGCATCGATTACCATCGCTTGTTGTCCCATCGCGGAGCACATGATCACACGCGCGTTAGGATCTAATTTTTTTATTTCTTTCAATGCAGAAATTCCATCCATCTCTGGCATGGTAATATCCATGGTTACGAGATCAGGTCCCAATTCTTTATACTTTTCAACTGCTTGTGCACCGTCACTTGCTTCCCCTACGACACTGTACCCGTTTTTCGAAAGAATTTCCTTGATCATCATACGCATGAATGCTGCATCGTCTACGATTAAAACTTTGTTAGACATGAATAGCTCCTCCCTAATGCTTCCTTCTTGATTGGATTATTGTAATTTTTGAACACGATCGATCTGACTGATGATGTCTGTAACACGAACCCCAAAGTTCTCATCAATGACGACAACCTCGCCCTTGGCAATTAATTTGTTGTTCACCAAAATGTCTACATGCTCACCTGCCAGCTTGTCCAACTGTATAATCGATCCAGCGGACAAGTCAAGGATTTCTCTAATCAGCTTTTTCGTACGACCTAACTCAACTGTTACTTGCAATGGAATATCGTGAAGCAAGTTCAAGTTCTGTATGTCTCCTGTATACATAGGAGCACCTCCAAGCGGAGCAAATTGTGCTGCTACTACATTCGCCTGACTAGCTGCTGGACCTCCGAAATGCTGTGGAGCTGGCGGAGCCATTGGAGGCTGCTGATACATTCCTGGGTACGGAGCGTAGCCAGGTGGCATCATTTGTTGTCCATACGCGTCAGGATACATCGGCGGCTGTCCTGGGTAGCCCATTGGCTGTGCGTAACCCGGCGGTTGCTGATACATCGGCTGTTGCTGTGGTGGTGGCGCTACAGGCGGTACGTGGCTCTGTGGTTGCTCTTGTGCACTTGGTTGGATAGAAGGAGCCGACAGACTCATAGCAGGCAGAGAAGGCATCTCTATCTCATCTATGAGGGCCGCTGCTGCTTCTTCATCCCCTGCACCTCCAACCAGTCTATCTATCATCTTTTTCGCAAAGGAAAGCGGGAGAAGCTGCATAATATTGGAATCGATAAGTTCGCCTTGCTCTCCTACCTTTAAGCGGAAAGATACTTTTACCAGAGGACTGTCATCATCAGAGAAGCTGTCTCCACCCTTGCCTTGCGCCAGATCCATTACATCAATGCCTGGTGGCGTAATATTAATGAACTGGTTGAAAATCGTTGACATGGACGTAGCGGCGGAACCCATCATCTGATTCATTGCTTCCTGTACCGCACTGATATGAAGCTCAGACATTTCCGTGTTCGCTGGTCTGCCGTCTCCGCCCATCATCAGATCCGCGATAACTGCTGCATCTTCCATGCGAATGACTAGCAGGTTAATTCCTTTGAAACCATCTGTATATTCCACGTGGACAGCCACGTGAGGAATCGGAAATTCACTTTCCAATTCATCCACATTAACTACGGAAACAGTAGGGGTTGTAATATCTACTTTTTGACTTAACAAAGTAGATAACGCAGTAGCTGCGCTCCCAAAGGAGATATTCCCAATTTCTCCGAGTGCATCCTGTTCAAACGGGGACAGAAAATCGGCAACATCCTGGGTCACTGCCGACACAGCTTCCTCTTCGTCCTCAACCAAGTTGTTCGCACGTAACAGCGCGTCAATCTCGTCTTGAGAAAGCATATCTCTACTCATTTTGTTCCTCCCCCTCCTCTATGACTTCATCAATCTGTACGGCGACTCTTCCTTTATGTGTTCCTGGCTGACCCAAGAACTTTAAGTGGTCGCCCACTTTAATCTTTAACTTGTTGTCGATTGATTGATCCAATTGAATGACATCACCTTTTTGTAGCTGCAGGAAATCTCCTACTGTAATCGTAGCTGTTCCCATTTCAGCAACAATCGGCAATTTTGCAACTTTTACTCGCTCTTCTACACGCAGGCGCTCTTCTTCATCCCGTGTTTTCTTTTGTTTGGAGAACCAGTATTGTCCAGACAGCTTTGTCATGATTGGCTCCAGTACCACGTGAGGCAAACAGAGATTGATCATTCCTGTTGTATCGCCGATTTTGGTACTAAAGGAGATTACCACGACAATCTCGTTAGGTGAGACGATCTGCATGAACTGTGGATTCATCTCCAAACCTTCTTGATACGGATCTAGCTCAATGATTTGCTTCCATGCCTCGTGGAAAGTATCCAGCGCTTTGCCGAATACACGTTCCATCACCGTTGTTTCAATTTCCGTAAGGGCGCCCATCTTTTCCGGAATCGCCCCCTGTCCTCCCAGAAGTCGATCCAGCATGGTATAGGCGATGTTTGGATTTACTTCCAAAACCATTCGTCCTTCCAGCGGAGGAGCTTCAAAGATGTTCAAGATGGTCATCTTGGGAATAGAACGTATAAATTCGTCATACGGCAATTGATCGACGGAGGCAACCGTAATTTGCACGAAGGTACGGAGCTGAGCTGAAAAATAAGTAGTCAACAGCCTCGCGTAGTTTTCATGGATTCGCGTTAAACCACGGATCTGATCTTTTGAGAACCGCAGGGCGCGTTTGAAATCATATACTTTGACTTTACGCTCAGTTTCTTCCTTTTTCAGCTCGTTGGCATCCATTTCGCCCGAAGATAGGGCGGCCAACAGCGCATCAATCTCACTCTGTGAGAGAACCTCGGCCATATGTCGTCACCTCCTTGCTATGTATACCATAATCGCTTCCTATGACAAGACGCGTTTGGTTGTCACTACTTGAACAATCTTACCCTCTTGCATCAGGGAGCTGATTTCATTCATGATTTTTGCTTCCAGCTTGTTCACACCTTCAGTTCCTTTTATGTCTTCTGGTGTCAACCCCGCCAATGTTTTAATAATCACCTGATTGACTTGCGGCAAACGCTGCTCTAATTCTGTTTTGGCATCAGCACTGTCCGCCGTAATGCTAAAGCGTACAATCATGTAATTATTCGTTAGCAAGTTCGTCGTAATTTCGCCAGTGTCAACGGAGAACTCTTTCATTTCCTCTGCCGTGAGCGGTTTCACTTCTTGCTCTTCCGTCGAAGATGTTTGCGCAGCCGGAGAGAGATACGTTTGCCAGAGAACAAACGAGATCACTCCCAGTAGCGATATCGCGATGATAATGATTAGAGCCATGTTAAACAATCGATTTTGAAACATCGCTAATGCCTCCCGCTATTCATTTGAATCACCCGGCATTTTCGGTACAGATGTTGCCGGAGGAACATTATGATAAAAAGCCTGAACACGTTCAGCGATGGATTCCACCGAATCCTTCACGATGTACTTTCTGTCGTTGAACAGCGTGATCACGCTATCCGGAGTTGCTTCAACAGTTTCAATGTGAGTGATGTTCAGATAAAAAGTAGAGCCGTTAAACCGAGTTAACTTAATCATTGGCTGCTCCTTTCCGGATCAAGCTGGGGAAGTCTTAGAACACTTCCCCGGCTTTTCCGTTAAACGAAATTATCGTTTCAGGTTCACCAGTTCTTCTAATACTGTGTCAGATGTCGTGATGATCCTAGAGTTTGCTTGGAAACCGCGTTGTGCCACGATCATTTCTGTAAATTCCTCAGAAAGGTCAACGTTTGACATTTCCAGTTGTCCTGCGATGATGCTGATTCGTGCATCTGCTGGAGTAGCTGGAGTCATTGGGTCATCATCACGTGCACCGGCGTTCACTGTGTTTTCGTAGAGATTGTTACCGATCTTCTTCAAACCACTTGGGTTGTTGAAGGTCATTACGCCAATGGTATTGTCCGAAGCAAGTGCTCCAGTATCATCCACAGTCGTAATTACGCCATCTTTGCCAATGGAGTAAGAAACAATTCCATCTGCTTGGTTGATTTGAATTGGAGCCGGGTCCGTGTTCATCAACTTCATCCCCTGGGAGTTCACCAAGAAACCTTGGGCATCACGAGTGAAGTTCCCTGCACGCGTATAATAAATGGTTGCCCCTTCATCAGGACTGACCATGAAAAACGCGTCCCCTTCAATAGAAAGGTCTGTCGGCAGGTTCGTTGTCATTGGGCTACCAGCAGAGAAAACCGTATCAATCGAAGCAATGGAAGCACCTAGACCGATTTGCGTCGGGTTTGTACCGCCTTTACCACCATCTGTAGGAGCACCAGCCCCTTGAACGTTTTGGCTCAAAATATCTTGAAACATCACACGACCCTTTTTAAAGCCAACTGTGTTTACGTTCGCGATATTGTTACCAATAACGTCCAGTTTTGTTTGAAAACCACGCATGCCTGAAATACCTGAGTACATTGAGCGAAGCATAGTTATTTCCTCCTTAACCTTCTCATTTAGAGCGGCTACCTCTGTCAGTCGGTAACCGAATGGGCTTCCTCAAAAGGAGGTCCAGCCCAGTGAACAGCCACCTACACGAAAATGGCACTATCAATGTTAGTAAATACGTTGTCCTTCATGCTACCATCGTCTACGGCGGTAATAATTTTCCGATTTACGATGCTCACGACGTAGGCCACATTATCCATCATAACGAGAGACTCTCTGGCGCCTTTGGCGGCTGCTTTTTGCACAGCGGATTCCAAACGCTCCATCTGCTGTCTTTCTAGCGTAATGCCCCGCTCCTGCAAGCGATTGACGGCATGCTGGCTAAAGCTAAGTGGCTCCGATTTGGTTGCAGCGCCAATCGATTCCGTCAAATACTGCTGAAATAACGTGTTGTTTCCCGGAGCAGTTTGGGTAGTAGCTTTTGCGACGTGATTCGTTTTCGGAGGAAAATAGGGTTGCCCCACACGAAATTGGTTCATGGCGCTTCCTCCTTCTATCCAATCCTAGACGATGTCGTCAATGCCGCGAGCCGTGTCCCGCAATCGATTCCATAGCACTTCTGTTGATTCATTGCTATCAACCAGGGCATCGAGAGCAAATTCTTGCTCGTCTTTCTCTTGCTGTTGTCGATTCTCTTGCTGTTGTCGTGCTTGTTCACGCTGCTGTTGGAAGTTAAAAGCTGTATCCTGCTGCTGGTTTACCTCCAAGCGATCAACCTGCAATCCTTGTTGGGTCAAAGCAGCTCGAAGCTGCGGAAGCTGATTGTCCAGCATTTCCTTTCCAGCCTGTGTTTCCGCATGGAACTGTGCTGTAATCACACCATTTTGGGAAGTAATCGTGACATCTACCTGGCCCAAAGATTGTGGATTCAGAATCAACCTTGCCTCATGTACGCCATTATTTTGCGTCAAGTGCATCTTGGACACGAAAAGCTGTGTGACTTGCTGTGTCAGTTGATTGGCGTTCACATGATGTGTTGGAACCGACTGTTGCTGAAAGGTCTGTACAGATTGTGTCTGCGTATTAGATGAAGCAATAATCGGAGTCTGACCATTTCCGTTCAACGTGCCTTCTTGTGTATCGCCCTCTTGATTCAAAAGGCCGCTTTGAAGGGTAGACTGTACTGTCTGGGACTGAATCCCTGCTTCTAGCTTGTAAGCCGAGAGACCTTGATTCAACCGCAGTGGAGAAATCGTCTTAAACGTGTCCTGTTGGGTTGTGTTCATGTTTGCCATCACATCTGATCGCAAGTTCAGTCCACTTCGTTTTGACTCCTCAGCATTTCCTTTTTGATTCTTCAGGGATTCGAGAAGAGCTGCCAGTTTGTCCAGGTCGTTCGGAGTTGCTTCCCCTTTTTTCAGGTTAGCTAGAATCTGCTTCAAATCCTCACTCACTTGCCCAGCATTTCCTTGCGCTTTACCCAAAAGTTGTTCAATTGCAGTTGCAAATTTTTCTTGGGCGTCAGGTGGTAATTCGTCTTGCGTAGTTTGGCCAGAGCCAAGCAGTTGAGCAAATAATGCCATGAGCTCAGCTAATGCTAGCATTTCCTCTTCACTTAAACCCTCCGGCGCAACCATTGTGTCTTCTGCGTTCCCCACCTGATCCAACACCTGCATCAATTGCATGGAAAACATTTGTCCTAAACCAGTTCCTCCCGCATTTGCTACAGGTGTAGCTGTAACAGATCCTGCTGATCCTACGGCAGGAGTCAAATTGGCTACATTCATCTCGTTCACCTCCTCTTTTTGATTTGTTGCTTATAGGAACGAAAACAGATGATTACTCAATCTATTTTCGAAGCAACTCTGTCGTGATGCGAGCCGCCAGATTGTCTTTTTCTTTCTTGTCGTCATTGGCGATCGCTGAGAGAGTTTGTGCCCGTTTATCTGCAGGCAAATCTTTCATTAAAGCAATGGCTTGAGCCTTGTTAGTACTCATGAGTGAACGAATAATGGCAGCAGCATCCGCTGGCGGCAATTGAGTAAATGTGTTCTTTAGATCCTCATTCGATTCAGACCCATCACGCGTATTGCTGAGCGCCTTTGTAAGAACATCTACACGTTGTTGTAGAGCAGCAATGTCATCATCTTTGTTCACTACTGAATCTTTTAACAAGATCGAAATATCGGCAGCTTTCTTCGGTTCCATCTTCGCCAAAATGTCAGCTTGCTGGGCAGGTTTCATTTTGGTCATAACCGTCACTGACTCTTCGAGCTTGAGATTTTCAATGATGGCCGCCGCATTTTTGGGTGACATGGTTGTATACACTTTCGCCAAATCTGCAAACTGCTTCTGACGTTCTTCTTCAGTAGCACGTTTATCTTCCATTGCCTTGTTTAAATCATCGATCTGTTTTTCCAGCGCCACAATGGTGGCGTCTTTCTTTGCAGACTCTTCTTGTAATGCGCTTATCTGCTGCTGGTTTTTTGCATGATCTTGCTGTAGGGTTGCCACTTGTTTGTCCATGTCAGGTTGTTCTTCTGAGTCGGGAGTTGCCGCATATTCGTCCGGGACTAATTTTTCCACGTACGGTATGGAGTTAGCCCAGTGGAGAACATTCCCTAACACATTTACTCCGAGCAAGCTCAGGAGCACACCGCCAAGGAGGCTGGCAAACAGTGCAGGAATGACAATCATATAAAAGAACCATTCCCACCTGCCGTATTCCCGTTCTTCTTGGATTTCTTCCATTTGGAACCTCCCTCAGTAGCTTCGGCGAAGATAGAGCTGCGTACCGATCTCATCCAATTCTTTTTGCTCTCTTTGCTTCTGGTCGTCCAGAAATTGGTGGAGCGACTTTTCCCGAAGGCGTTGCCATAGTTGGGACTCTTTCATACGTTCCGTCAATCGTGACTGACAGCGTTCCACATCCTGTTCACAACCATGCAAGGTACGTTGCTGATTCTGAATGGATCTCGCAACAGATTGCTGATATTGCGTAATGGAAATGAGCTGTGCAGCACTGCATGTCTGCATCTGTACTTCCTGGAGCTTCATCGTCATCTCGTCATGATGATCAGTTAGTTGAGAAAGCTTCCACTCTTCTTCGTTTTTACGCTGGATCGACTTTCCGAAAGCCCACTCTGCTTGTTCTTTTTCTTTTTCCTTTAAATCAAGAACCTTTTGGAGATGAAACTGGAACACTCGCACGTTAGTTCACTCCTCCGAAATGAGCTGTCAACGCTTGGATAGCGCCCTGCAAAGTAGATGGCTCATGCGTTCCTTGTGCCGTAAAACCAGAAATGATATCTCGATAGCGAATGGCTGCATCGATTTCCCGGTTGCTTCCTGGCTTGTACGCCCCAATATTGATGAGGTCCTCTGCTTCACGAAACGTAGCCAAATGCTTTTTCAGCTGACGAGCAGCATCCAAATGGTTACTATCGACGATTTCATTCATGACACGACTTACACTCGCCATCACATCAATGGCAGGAAAGTGACCTTTGTGAGCGATTTTTCGGTCAAGAACGATGTGACCGTCCAAAATTCCCCGCGCCGCATCCGCAATCGGATCGTTCATGTCGTCAGAATCAACCAGTACGGTATAAAAGGCTGTAATACTCCCCTTATCCGCTGTTCCTGCGCGCTCCATTAGCTTTGGCAGCATTGCAAACACTGATGGCGTATAACCACGTGTAGCTGGCGGTTCTCCGATTGCCAAGCCCACCTCACGTTGTGCCATGGCAAAGCGCGTGACAGAATCCATCATGAGCATGACATTCATTCCACGATCGCGGAAATATTCCGCGATGGATGTCGCAATCATTGCTCCCTTGATTCGAATCATGGCGGGTTGATCGGAAGTAGCTACGACAACAACAGAGCGCTTTAGTCCTTCTTCCCCAAGATCGCGCTCGATAAACTCCATGACTTCACGTCCGCGTTCTCCAATAAGACCAATGACATTGATATCTGCCGTAGTATTTCGGGCGATCATTCCCATCAATGTACTTTTTCCAACCCCTGATCCAGCGAAGATGCCGACCCGCTGACCTTTCCCAATGGTAAGGAGACCATCTATCGCTCTCACACCTACACTCAATGGCTCTTGAATGCGCGGTCGAAGGATCGGATTTGGCGGCATATTGTTCGTAGGATAAGATGTCAGCCCAAATGGCAGTGAACCTTGGTAGGGTCGGCCCAGTCCATCGAGGATCGAACCCAATATTTCAGGTCCAACTTTTACATCTAGCGAACGTCCTGTCGCGACCACATCACAACCTGGACCAATTTCGGTCAATTCGCCTAAAGGCATTAACAGCACTTTGTTTTCGCGAAAGCCAACGACTTCTGCGATGATCGGTTCCTTTGTGTTAGCCGGATATAGATGGCATATCTCGCCTAATTTCACTTCTGGCCCTTGCGACTCAATAGTGAGTCCAACAACCTGTGTCACTTTGCCATTTACGCGCATCGGATCTAAGCTATGCAGCATGTGCTTGTACTTCGAGAGATCTAGGATGCTCATGGAGCCTCACTTCCTCTGGCAATCGTAAGCAGTGCCTGCCTAATCTCCTCCATTTGTGTATCAATGCGGGCATCAACACTTCCCAAAGCAGTACGGATGACACATCCATCATCTTGTACCGTATAGTCAGGATAAATGGAGAGCTCTGCTTGTCCATCTAGCAATTCCAGAAAACCGGCACGATGTTCGAGCACATATTCGAAGTTCTTATGGTTGACGCACACCGTAATCTCGCCATGAACACGGGAGCGGCGGAGTGCTTTTTTGGTCATCTCCAGGACCTGTTCGGGATGCTGTTGCAATTCCTGTCCAATGATTTTTTTTGCGATTTCCATGCTGAGTTCCACTAGGAAAGGCTCCGCTTCAGCTATAATCTGTTTTTTCTCGGCAAACGCCTGTTCCAAAATGGTTTTCGCTTGGCTGAGTGTAGCAGTTTGCTCCTCGTACGCCTCACGTTTACCCACTTCGAATCCTGCCTCTTGCCCTTCCGCCAATGCTTGCTCTTGTACTTGTTGAAACAGTTGCGCAGCTTCCTGACGCTTTTGTTCCCACCATTCTTCCATCTGAGCAAGCGTCTCTTGTCTTAGTTGTTCTGCTTGTTCCGCAGTTTGCTGCAAGATGTTTTGCGCGGTCTCTTCTGCATCTGAGATGATCGTTTTCGCTTCGATCTCAGCTTGATTTAAAATTTCTTGATTTTCTTGCAACCTTTCGGCAACTTCTTCCGTCTTAAGTGGTACAGGCGTTACCGAGAGGAGAAAAGATTCCTCAGAAGGCCGATAATTGGCGCTTTTGATGATCCTAGACAATGATATCATCTCCTCCACCGCGGGCGATGATGATCTCACCAGCCTCCTCTAAGCGACGGATGATTGCAACGATACGAGATTGTGCCTCTTCGACATCGCGAAGGCGAACTGGGCCCATAAACTCCATTTCTTCTTTGAAGGTATCCGCCATCCGTTTGGACATGTTCCGGAAAATAACTTCCCGAACTTCTTCGCTGGATACTTTGAGAGAAAGTTGCAGATCGGCATTTTCCACATCGCGGATAACGCGCTGAATCGAACGGTTGTCGAGTGTTGCAATATCTTCGAAGACGAACATACGCTTCTTGATTTCTTCTGCCAGCTCTGGATCTTGAATTTCGAGGGAATCCAGAATCGTGCGTTCGGTTCCACGATCGACACCGTTGAGTACAGCCACGATCGCTTCGATCCCGCCTGCCTGGGTGTAATCTTGGGTAACAGTGGCAGAGAGCTTTTGCTCCAATACTTGTTCAACTTGAGCAATTACTTCCGGTGAAGTACTGTCCATAGTCGCAATACGTTTCGCAACCTCTGCTTGACGTTCTTGCGGAAGAGCGGACAGAATCATGGCTGCTTGTTGGGCTTCCAAATAAGAAAGCACCAAAGCTATCGTCTGCGGATGCTCATTTTGGATAAAGTTAAGGATTTGACCTGGATCAGCCTTCCTTGCAAAGTCAAACGGTCGAACTTGAAGGTTTGCCGTCAAGCGATTGATAATATCCATCGCTTTGGTCTCACCCAAAGCTTTTTGCAAAATTTCTTTGGCGTATGTAATCCCGCCTTGTGCAATTACCTCCTTGGCAACTGCTATCTGGTGAAATTCAGATAAAATTTTATCTTTTTCATCCGTATCCACTTTTCGCACATTGGCGATTTCTAATGTCAGTTGCTCGATCTCATCCTCACGCAAATGCTTGAACACCTGGGCAGAAACTTCCGGCCCGAGTGAGATGAGGAGGATAGCTGCTTTTTGTCGTCCTGACAACTCTTTAGCGCCGCGAGCCATACCATTCACTCCTTAATCTTCTGCTAACCAAGTACGAAGCAGAACAACAAACTCATCTGGTTTGCTTCGCGCCAATTTTTCAAGTTGCTTTCTGACCACTACCTGGTCTCCATCTTCTTGGTAAATCAAGTCTGGTATTTCGGCCGCGTTTAACGGTGTCAGCAAGTCTGGCAATTCCTCTTCTTCTTGTTGTTGCTTCGCTTGACTGCGTCTGCGATAAACGAGGAAGGCAACAGCAGCAAGTGCCAGGACTGCAATACCACCAACCGTCCAAAGAACAGCAGGACTTAGTGCACTGGAATCCTCAATCTCAGCTTTTCCTGAGAACTGACGAGGGAGTACAGAGATATGCTTGTCCAACTCAGCATCCGTTAAATCAGAAGCCTGTTCACTTAAAGTGACACGAACAACATTGCGCAACACTTGTTTGATGCTCTCAAGCGTAGCCGCATCCAACGTTCCACCCTCCGGCGGTTCTACACCCACGTTGATTGTGATGTCTTCGATCTTGTACGGGCTTGATGTAACATTTCGCGTGATGCGATTTACTTCACGGTTAATCGTATCATTCAACTCTTCGTATTGACTGTTACTTCCTTGTGGGGTAGCTCCCGGGTAGTTCGTAACTGCATTGTTATTGGTTCCTGCAATTCCCCCTGGAGGCTGACCTTGTCCAGAGAAGGCTTTTGATAATTTTTGAGAAGAAATGATAAGTCCTTCGTTATTCTCTTTGTCAGGTGCCTCGACTATGTTCTCTACGCGATTTTCTTTGTCAAAGTTCATTTTGATGAACGTATGGACGATGACTTTATCGCGTCCCATGATGGTACCCAACAAGTTGTACAGGTTTTGTTGAATTTTCTTTTCAACATCTGCTTTGATTGTTTCCTGTTGCTTAAAGCTACTCAATGTGCCTTCGTTTTCATTGCCTTCGGAACGTTCAAGCGGATTGGAATACTGGTCTGTAATCGCAATCGCTTCCATTGGCAATTTCGGAACGCTTCGGGAAACAAGCAGATAAAGCGAGTTAATTTGCTTTTGATCAAGCGTTGTTCCAGGTTCAACATCGACGATAACGGAAGCCGTCGCTGTATCCGGAGTCTCCGTCACCCAAACGCTTTCCTGCGGCAATGTAATCATCACTTGTGCGGAGCGTACGCCTTTTACACGTTCTAGCATCTTCCGCAGCTCTTGTTGTAAAGCCTCTTTCTTCATGACATCAAATTGACGATCTGTAACTCCAAGGGTACTGGAGAAAATTTCCGCATTAATTCCTGCTTGACTCGGAATACCTTGTGCAGCCAAATCGACAATAACATCTTGTGCCATTTTTTCTGGAACCTCGATACTTGTACCATTCCCCGTGATACGATATGGGATTTGTGAAGCTTCCAACTCTTGCTTGATAGTCCCGATTTCTTGTTCACTCAATTTTTGGTTGTAGAGTGGTTTGTACACCGGCTGAGAAGCGATGTATATGTATAGACCAAGAGAAATCAAGAGGAAGAGCGAAATACCGAGAATCATCCATTTTTGTTTCTTGGAAAATTGGTTCCATTTTGACGTAAACTGGTCTTTGTATACTGCTAAACGTTCGTTCATGTTTCACCTCTCAAAGGATACCAACAACGATCAAATCGACATGCGCATGATTTCTTGATAAGACTCAATCATCTTGTTCCTGACCTGCATAGTCATCTGTAGCATCACGGTAGCTTTTTGACCTGCAACAGTCAATTGGTGCAAGTCGGTGATTTCTCCCGCTGCAAACCTGTCGGCAAGATTCGACGATTCTACTTGCGCCTGATTCACTTTATTCATGGCATCCGATAGAAACGATGAGAATTCTTGGGAAACTTCAGCTGGGGTTGGCTTGTTCACACTCGGTGTACGAATTGGCGTTAGTTGGGAGATTGCACTCATTTCCATTCCTTACTGTCACCCGCTTTACTTGATTTCCAATGCTTTTAGCATCATCGATTTGGAAGCGTTCAATGCTGTCACGTTGGCTTCGTATGATCTTGATGCAGAGATCATGTCCACCATCTCTTTCATCGGGTCGACATTCGGCATCAAGAGATATCCGTCTTGGTCTGCATCTGGATGAGATGGATCAAATACTCGCTTAAACGGTGTATTGTCTTCTTGAATCGCTGTGACCTTCACACCTTGTCCACCTCGACTTCCTGAGACCGTCCCCACGGCTGCTTGCAGGAAGTTATCAAATGTTCCATTTGTTTGAGGTGACAACTCCACCATTTTCCTCCGATATGGCTGCCAGGCGCCATCAACGAAGCTTGCTCGAGTGGTTTCCGCATTTGCAATGTTGGAAGCAATCGTATCCAGTCGCAAGCGGTTAGCTGTTAAGGCAGAAGCACTTGTGTTAATTCCCTGAAACAAGCTCATCCTTATTTACCTCCACCCTCAATTACACTTCGTAGTTTTTGAAAATGTCCTGCTGTCAATTGTGTTAATCCGCTGTACCAAATTTGGTTTTTGGCCAATTCTGTTGTTTCTGTTTCCAAGTCAACATCATTGCCACTGTTCTGAATGAAGTTATTCGGATTGGACACAACCTGTGGTACTGCAACGCCCCCTACATTTCCAAACGGGAGGTGTCGTTGATTGGTCCGATACGCTTCTAACTTGCCATTTCCCGCTCTTGCGTTCAACTCATCTTGCAAAAAGCTCTCAAAGATGACTTGTTGACTTTTGAATTGAGGGGTGTCTATGTTGGCAAGGTTGTTTGCGATCGTTCTATGTCGCAATGTTGCAGCGTCGAGTGATCTCTCCAGGACCTGCAGATGGTAACTATCCAGCATTTTTCCTTCTCCCCCAATATGAGTCAATTCTTTTCCCTAAAACCACCTATATTTCCTGTATTTTCGACACCCTAATACGATTCAATCATAGCAAAATCAATTTGGACAAAAAAGCCCCTTTTCATGACGTTTTTCAAAATGATTCAATGGGACTAAATCCCTTATCTTTCCTGTTTTTTTACTGCATTTTACAAGGAAACCATATTCAAACCATCGCAAATGTCGAAGCATGCATAAAAAATCAATATATAATTTATGGTAATAATGTGTCGTTTCTTGAAAAAACCAGGACTAAAGTCCCATGAAGAAAGGTGCAGCAACATGAGTTGCTACACCTTTTGTTTACTTTCGCGTAACTTTAACAAGGTACATTACGAGGTTTTGAGCTTCTCCAGTTCAGGCAACAGCTTTTCATTCAGTACTTTAATGAAGGTACCTTTCATTCCCAAAGAACGGGATTCGATAACACCCGCACTCTCCAGCTTACGCAGTGCGTTTACAATTACAGAGCGAGTAATGCCTACGCGATCGGCGATTTTGGAGGCTACGAGCAAGCCTTCTTTTCCTTCGAGTTCTTCAAAGATATGCTCAACTGCTTCCAACTCACTATAAGAGAGGGAACCAATTGCCATTTGTACAACCGCTTTGCTGCGCGCTTCTTCTTCGATTGCTTCAGAACGCTCGCGCAAGATTTCCATACCTACTACAGTTGCCCCTACTTCTGCGAGGATCAGGTCATCATCGACAAATTGATCGTTAATGCGACCCAAAATCAGCGTACCGAGACGATCTCCTCCACCCATGATCGGAACAAGCGTCGTCCAACCTGTGCGGAATACTTCTTTCATTTCTACTGGGAAAATGGTGTATGGGCTATCTACATCCAGGTTCGCAGATGTTTCATCTACTTTCAGTAACCCCATGCTGTACTCTTCTGGAAAACGGCGCTCTTCCAGCATTTTGCGCATACGGCTGTTATCCATCTCTTGATGAATCGCATAGCCGAGAAGTTTTCCTTTGCGGCTTACAACATAAGTATTTGCTTCAATAACGTCACTCAAAACTTGAGACATTTCATTGAAGTTCACGGCATGACCCGCGGATTTTTGCAACATGCGGTTAATTCTTCTTGTTTTTGACAGTAGATCCATCTGTATTTCCTCCTAATTATATGTGCTGCCTATCCAATGTTTATAAAATATATTGACTCAAGTCTTTGTTCCCCGCGATTGTACCTAATTTCTGTTGGACATAATCGGGGGTAATCTGTACAACTTCTAGGTGGATTTCTGGGGCTTCAAAAGAGAGATCCTCCAGTAGCTTCTCCAATATGGTGTGCAAACGTCTAGCACCAATGTTATCTGTGCTCTGATTGACCTCAGCAGCGAGACGAGCGAGTTCCTGAATGGCTTCTGGTGTAAATTCAACACGCACACCTTCTGTTTCCAAGAGGGCCACGTACTGCTTAAGCAACGCGTTTTTAGGCTCAGTCAAAATTCGGACAAAATCTTCAACGCGCAAGCTAGTCAGTTCAACCCGAATCGGAAAACGGCCTTGTAATTCAGGAATTAAATCTGATGGCTTTGCCATGTGAAAAGCACCAGCTGCGATAAACAGAACATAATCTGTTTTGACAGGACCGTACTTGGTCATAACAGTTGAGCCTTCCACAATCGGTAAAATATCACGCTGGACCCCTTCACGGGATACATCCGGGCCACGCCCATCCTTACCCGCAATCTTGTCAATTTCGTCAATGAAGATAATACCGTGTTGTTCAGCTCGACGAATAGACTCCTGCGTAACTTCGTCCATATCCACCAGTTTTTGCGCTTCCTGCTGAATTAATACCTTTCGCGCATCTTTTATTCGCAATTTTCGTTTCTTCATCCGCTTAGGCATCAGGCTACCGAGCATATCCTGCATTTGCATCCCCATTTGTTCTGTACCCGGAACCTGGAACATGTCAAACATCGAAGGTGATTGATCTTCGACTTCAATCTCAATCATTTGCTCTTCTAACTGGCCATTCGTCAATTGCCACATGATTTGTCTACGTTGCTGCTGGATCGACACTTCTTCTTGATCAGAGGTATCCTGCTGCTGTTGCTGCTGTCCACCGAAGAACATCTCCAACGGATTTTTGAACGAGTTCGACTGCTTGCGAGATGGGACGAGTACGTTCACAATCGCTTCATTCGCAAGCTTCTCGGCTTTCTCTTTCACCGACTCTACTTTTTCCTGTTTGACCGTACGGATAGAAGCTTCCACCAGATCACGGACCATCGATTCTACATCTCGTCCTACATAACCGACTTCCGTAAACTTCGTTGCTTCTACTTTAATAAAAGGAGCACCTGTCAGTTTGGCAATCCGACGTGCAATTTCCGTTTTTCCAACACCAGTAGGTCCGATCATTAAGATGTTTTTTGGAACAACCTCTTCAATCATTTGCTCTGGCAAACGACTGCGACGATAGCGGTTGCGAAGCGCTACAGCAATGGCTTTCTTGGCTTGTGCCTGCCCGACAATGTATTTATCCAAATGCTCTACGATCTTACGCGGGGTTAATTGCTCAAGATTCAGCACAGTAGGTTCCTCCCTTTCGCTCAATTCAACTCATCCACAACAAGATTGTTGTTTGTGAACACGCAAATTTCAGCAGCGGTACGAAGCGATGCTTCCGCAATTTCACGTGCGCCGAGATGAGGCGCATATGTCTTCAATGCACGACCTGCTGCAAGGGCAAAGCTACCGCCAGAACCAATTGCAAGAATCCCATCATCAGGCTCAATGATTTCGCCATTTCCGGAGATAAGCAACAAATGCTCCTTATTGGCAACAATCATCATTGCTTCCAAACGACGCAAAATTTTATCCATGCGCCACTCTTTCGCCAGCTCTACAGCAGCACGCTGCAGATTGCCGTGATACTCCTCCAGCTTTCCTTCAAACTTCTCAAAAAGCGTAATAGCATCAGCAACAGAGCCAGCGAATCCTGCTAAAACTTCGCCGCGATATAGACGTCTTACTTTTTTGGCACCGTGCTTCATTACCATGCTGTTGCCAAAAGTAACCTGACCATCTCCGGCCATCGCTACAGACCCATTGTGCTGTACAGCAAATATGGTTGTTGCGTGAAACTGTTCCATCACTGATTCCTCCCGTTATGTCCGATTGGCGGAACCTGTATTGCCCGGGTTTGCTCGTGGGTGAGCGGTGTCATATACATGCCGAAGTCGCTCTTTGGTCACATGGGTGTACACCTGTGTCGTCGAAACATTGACGTGTCCCAGTAATTCTTGCACGGTACGCAAATCAGCACCGCCGTTCAACATATGGGTCGCAAACGTATGACGAAAGGTATGTGGTGAAACCCGCAATTGAAGAGCGTACGTATCTACGTATTTGTCTACAATCCGACGAACACTGCGGTCGGATAACGGTTCTCCCCGATAGTTAACCAGCAAATTGCCGTGTTCTACTTTTCCAGCCAACAGTTTTTCTCTTCCATATTCTAGGTATTGCCGAAGAACGTCGCAGGCATAACTACCAACCGGCACATACCGTTCTTTCGCTCCTTTTCCATAAACCAAGGCGACTCCCATGCTCGGATTCACATCATTCACAGATAAAGTGGTAAGCTCCGTAACACGCATGCCGCTTGCATACAACAGTTCAAAAATCAGCCGATCACGAATTCCCAATGGAGTGGTGGTATCAGGCAGATCGAAAAAAGCTTGAACTTCTTGCGGATATAAAAAGGAAGGAAGTTTCTTCTCCATTTTGGGAGTGGAGACTAGTTGAAATGGATTCTGTTCCAGTTGACCTTCACGCAACAGAAATCGGTACAAGCTACGCAAACTGGATAGCTTGCGGGCAATACTTCGCCGGGAAAGCCCCCTGCCAGCCAATTGCGCGAGAAAGGAGCGACCATGCAAATAAGAAACAGCAGCAAATACGGTGATTTGGTGCTGTTCCATAAAGGAGACAAATTCGCTGATATCTGCCACATACTGCTTCACCGTATGAGGAGAGGCGTTTTTTTCAACTCGCAAATAGCGGGTAAACATCTCAATATCCGCAGAATTTTGTTGCGAAATGTCCATACGGGATGCACCCTCCTCGAAGCACCTATATAGTAACACAGACGAAAATCGGATATCAATGTTAATTGTGTCGTTCTTGTGTAAAATTCTGAATTGTATCTAGCGCCCGCTCAGCGAGCTTTTCATTTTTCAAACGCTTGTCTCGGATTCTTTCTGGCCATTCCGGTACCAACCCGAAGTTTGCGTTCATCGGTTGGAAATGCTTTGGATCTGCCGTTGTAATATAACGAGCCATACTGCCCATAATTGTTTCTGGCGGAAGCTCGATCAATTCTTCCCCTTTTGCGAGTCGGGCTGCATTTATCCCCGCAAGCAAGCCAGATGCCGCTGATTCTACATATCCTTCTACTCCAGTCATTTGACCAGCAAAGAAAAGTGTTTCCCGGTCTTTATACTGGTACGTAGGCTTCAGCAGTTTTGGCGAGTTGATAAAGGTGTTGCGGTGCATCACACCATAACGGACGATTTCGCAGTTTTCCAACCCAGGAATGAGTGAAAAGACTCTTTTTTGATCCGGCCATTTCAAATGAGTCTGGAAACCTACGATGTTATACAACGTCGCAGCACTATTGTCCTGACGAAGCTGTACAACCGCGTAAGACTTTTTACCTGTCCGCGGATCAACTAGGCCCACTGGCTTCATGGGACCAAATGTCATGGTTTTGTGACCACGCTTTGCCAATACTTCAATCGGCATGCAGCCTTCGAAGAAGATTTCCTTTTCAAATTCCTTCAATGGAACTGTTTCCGCAGAGATCAGCGCATCATAGAAGCGATTGAACTCCTCTTCTGTCATCGGGCAGTTCAGGTAGGCTGCTTCACCTTTATCATATCTGGAAGCAACGAATACCTTGTTCATATCAATCGAGTCTTTCTCGATAATGGGCGCAGCCGCATCATAGAAGTATAGATATTCTTCACCCGTCAGCTCTTTTAACTTGGTAGACAAAGCGGGAGAAGTAAGTGGCCCCGTCGCAATTACGACAATCCCATCTGGAATTTCGGTAATCTCATCCGAAATGACCTCCACCAATGGATGATTACGAACTGCATCTGTAACATGAGCCGCGAACTCGTGTCTGTCTACGGCAAGCGCGCCTCCTGCTGGAACCGCGCAACGATCTGCCGCATCGATGATGACAGAGTTCAGTCGACGCATTTCTTCTTTTAATACACCCACTGCATTTGTCAACGTGTTAGCACGCAATGAATTACTGCATACCAACTCTGCAAATTTATCGGTATGGTGTGCAGGCGTTTGTGTCTTCGGTCTCATTTCATACAGCTTTACTTTTACACCCGCCTGCGCGATTTGCCATGCTGCCTCACTACCAGCGAGACCAGCGCCCACTACTGTAATTGTTGGTTGTGACATGCTGTTAATCCTCCAAACTACAAAATCGAATCAAGCTGCTTAGGAGTCTGCTTCTTCTTGATAATCACACTTGGTGCAAACAATGCTAACTCCTTGCTTCTTGCGCTTTTTCTCTACGAGCATGCTGGAGCATTTGGGACAAGGTCTGGCAATCGGTTTGTCCCACGATACAAAATCGCACTCCGGATATTGATTGCATCCGTAAAAAATACGACTCTTCTTAGATTTACGTTCGATAATCTCTCCGGTTTCACACTGCGGACACTTTACGCCGATTTCTTTTACAATCGGCTTCGTATTACGGCAATCCGGGAACCCGGAACAGGCTAAAAACTTGCCGAATCGACCAAGCTTATATACCATCACACGGCCGCAAAGCTCGCATGATTCATCTGATTCTTCGACTTTCAGCTCTACTTCTTTCATTTCTTCTTCTGCAACAACAACACGCTTTGCAAAGTCTTGATAAAAATCGTCCAGCACCTGCACCCAATTGGTGGTTCCTGCTTCGACGTTATCCAAGCCCGATTCCATATGCGCTGTGAATTCTACGTTGAGGATCTCCGGGAAAAACTCCTCGACAAGCGTGATCACAATCTCGCCCAACTCAGTCGGGACAAATCGCTTCTCCTCTAACGCCACATAGCCCCGTTTTTGAATGGTTTCTAATGTAGGCGCATAGGTAGACGGACGTCCAATTCCCATCTCTTCCATCGTTTTAAGCATGCGGGCTTCGGAGAATCGAGGCGGTGGCTGTGTAAAGTGCTGACTCGGCTCGATTTCTTTTTGTTCAAGGATTTGTCCTTCTTCAATAGGCGGAAGGAAGCTTTCTTCTTCTGTGCCATCATCGTTTCCTTCAATATATACCTTCATAAATCCAGGGAACTTCACTTTTGATCCTGTAGCTCTGAAGGTAACTCCACCTGCGTCAATATCTACGCTCATCGTGTCAAGAACAGCAGATGACATTTGACTGGCAAGGAAACGCTCCCAGATTAATCGATACAAGCGTAATTGATCTCTCGACAAGTATTCCTTGATTTCTTCTGGTGTACGCATCACACCTGTTGGACGAATCGCTTCGTGAGCATCTTGGGCATTTTCGTTTTTCGCCTGATTGCGTGGCTCAGACAACACATAGTCTGGACCATACTTCTCAAGTATGTATTCTTTTGCTTCATTCTGTGCAGTTACAGATAGGCGAGTAGAGTCTGTACGCATATAGGTAATCAAACCAACTGCGCCTTCTTTATTGCCAACGTCGATCCCCTCATAGAGTTCTTGAGCAATTCGCATGGTCTTAGAAGTGCGGAAATTCAGCTTACGCGCTGCCTCTTGTTGTAAAGAACTCGTGATAAAAGGAGGTGCAGGATTGCGCTTGCGTTCACGCTTGGTTACCTTTTGTACCACATATGGCTTGTTCTTCATTTGTTTTAATACCGCTGCTACATCATCTTCCGAATGGAGCTCCACCTTTTCATCGCCATAACCATAGAACTTCGCGTTAATTTCTTTACCGTCGCTGATCAATGTGCTCGCAATTGTCCAATACTCTTCGGGGATAAATTCTTGGATCTCCCGCTCACGATCCATGATAAGCTTTACCGCAACCGATTGAACACGTCCAGCACTCAAGCCTTTCCGAACCTTTTTCCATAGAATTGGACTAATATTGTAGCCAACGAGCCTGTCGAGAATACGACGTGCCTGTTGAGCATTTACCAAGTCCATGTTTATGTGTCGTGGATGCTTGAACGCTTCTTTGATCGCATCTTTGGTAATCTCATTAAATACCACACGAAGCGGCTGATTCAAATCGAGCCCCAAGTATTGTGCCAAATGCCAAGCAATTGCCTCCCCTTCGCGATCCGGGTCGGCTGCGAGATATACTTTTTTTACTTTTTTAGCGGCATCTTTTAAGCCCTTCAATACATCGCCTTTGCCGCGAATGGTTATGTATTTGGGTTCAAAATTACGCGTAACGTCTACACCCATTTGGCTTTTCGGCAAATCGCGTACATGCCCAATAGACGCTTTCACGATATATTTACTACCCAGGTATTTTCCAATGGTCTTGGCCTTCGTAGGGGATTCTACGATTACTAGCGTATCAGCCATTTTTTTCCTCCCCTTTTAGTAAGGAATCTTCCCTATTATTAAATACCCTCATCCGGTTTGTCAAACACTTGTACGTCTAGACTTTGCCAAATATCTGGAAAAAATGCTAGCGACGAGCAAAATAACCTCCCGGAAGTGCTACGATGGCCCCTTTTGCTTCCAAACGAATGACCAGCTGATGTAGCATCCTGCGTTGGTCTTTTTCTAAGCTACTCATTAACTCATCCAGATGAATCCCGTCATATGTTACGGCTTCTACAATTGCTTTTTCTTCATTAGATAAGGGAATTACATCGTTTGCATCACTTTTTTCGAACTGCTGCTTCTGCTCAGCTTCTGGAAGATGATGTTTGATTTCCTCCCATATATCGCTACTGCACGTTACTAACTTTGCACCTTGTTTGATCAAGTTATGCGGTCCCGCACTCATCAATGAAAAAATCGGACCAGGAATCGCAAAAACTTCCTTGCCCTGCTCAAGTGCACAGTCTGCCGTAATCAAAGATCCGCTTTTTTCTGCTGCTTCCACCACTAATACACCGATAGAAAGACCACTTATGATACGATTTCGCTCTGGAAATAATCCAGAAACAGGTGGAATATGAGGAGGATATTCGCTGAGAAGTAGGCCAAAAGATTCAATTTCACGATAAAGTTCTCGATGCCGAGTAGGATAAACGTGATTCATTCCGCATCCGAGCACACCAATGGTCTTACCGCCTGCTTTCAAGGTAGCTTGGTGAGCTTCCGCATCAATTCCATACGCTACCCCCGAGACGATGACAAGGCCTGCTTGCACCAGCTCTCGGACAAAAAAGCTACAGCTCGCTCTTCCATATGGTGTCGGTTTACGCGAACCAACGACGCCAATGGACAACTTTTCCAATAATGTGTGATCGCCACGATAAAACAACGTCCATGGAGAATCGGGGATATTGCGGAGTGATACAGGATAAGCATCGTCAAAAGGACATAAGAAGCGCGTTCCCTCTTCTTCACGCTTTTCCAATAGTGCCATAGCCGCAGCTTCATTACTTTGCTTGTCAACCTGCCCAGTTATCAAGGAAGTCAATCTGAGCCCATGTGCTAGTTCATGCCAATTTTCAATGGCAACCTGAAAAGAACCTGTGATTTCAAAAATTTCACGAATTTTCTTCCTTCCCAAACCCGATATCATCGTTAACACATACAGCCAGTCTCTCTCGTCGAGCTTCGCCTTTCCCATTCCGAAATCCTCCTTCATCCCGATCAAACTTGTCACAACGGACGGCTTTGAAAGCTATTCTATCGAAAGAAAGAGGCTGCTTCAAAAATAAAAAAGTGGACAAGCCTGAGCCTGTCCACTTCTGTCTTATTCGCTTACTTGCCCATTACTTTCTCGAGCATACCGCGCTCTTTCAGCAATTCAACAAGTGTTTCACCGATGACTGCAGGTGTTTTCGCTACGCGAATACCGCATTCTTCGAGCTTTGCGATTTTCTCAGCAGCTGTACCTTTACCGCCAGAGATGATCGCACCAGCGTGGCCCATACGTTTTCCTTCAGGAGCAGTTTGTCCCCCGATGAAGCCTACAACTGGTTTTTTCATGTTAGCAGCGATCCACTCTGCTGCTTCTTCTTCCGCAGTACCACCGATTTCACCCAGCATGATAACTGCTTCTGTGTCTGGATCTTCGTTGAACATTTTCAGTACATCGATGAACTCCATACCTTTTACTGGGTCTCCACCGATACCTACAGCCGTGGATTGACCCAGGCCGCGAGTAGAAGTTTGGTGAACTGCTTCATAAGTCAAGGTACCGGAGCGGGATACGATACCCACTTTACCTGGAACGTGGATGTAACCAGGCATGATACCGATTTTGCACTCACCTGGAGTAATTACGCCAGGGCAGTTAGGGCCTACGAGAAGGGTTTTCTTGCCTTCCATGTAGCGCTTAACTTTTACCATGTCCAGAACTGGGATACCTTCTGTGATGCAGATTACCAGATCCAGTTCAGCGTCAACTGCTTCCATGATGGCATCAGCAGCGAAAGGAGGAGCAACGTAGATAACGGATGCTGTTGCACCAGTTGCTTCAACCGCTTCTTTTACTGTGTTGAAAATTGGAATACCGTCAACTTCGGTTCCACCTTTACCAGGTGTTACACCGCCCACCATTTGTGTACCGTATTCAACGGCTCCGCGAGTGTGGAACAGACCAGTTGCACCCGTAATCCCTTGCGTAATTACTTTTGTATTTTTATTAACGAGAATACTCATCGCGTAATTTTCCCACCTTTTTTAACGTGTAGGAATTTATAAGCACTAGCTTATAAATTTCCGGAGCGCATGAAAACTTTCCGAAGAGTCGCGGTCGCTCAAACTTGAGTTCGCCTCGATAGATGTTTTCTTAACGTATCTACTCGAAATATCTTACTTCACCAAGGATACGATTTTCTCAGCGCCATCCGCCATAGATTCTGCAGCTACGATGTTCAAACCGGACTCATTGAGGATTTTCTTACCCAAATCTACGTTTGTACCTTCGAGACGTACAACGAGAGGTTTGTCCAATTTGATTTGTTTTGCTGCATTCACTACGCCGTTTGCGATAACGTCGCATTTCATGATGCCGCCGAAGATGTTAACGAAAATACCTTTTACTTTTTCGTCACGGAGAATAATCTTAAACGCTTCCGTTACTTTCTCTTCAGTAGCTCCGCCACCAACGTCAAGGAAGTTAGCTGGGTCTCCACCGTAGAATTTCACGATGTCCATTGTTGCCATCGCCAGACCTGCACCGTTTACCATGCAACCGATGTTACCATCAAGTGCAATGTAGGACAGATCGAACTTGGAAGCTTCGATTTCTTTCTCATCTTCTTCATCCAGATCGCGCAGAGCTACGATGTCAGGGTGACGATAGAGAGCGTTGCTGTCGAAGTTCAGTTTCGCATCCAGTGCCATTACTTCTCCGTCGCCAGTTACAACCAGTGGGTTGATCTCAGCGATAGAAGCATCTTTATCAACAAAAGCTTGGTACAAGCTCATCATGAACTTGGCAGCCTTGTTAATCAATTCTTTTGGAATGTTGATTGCGTAAGCCAGGCGACGAGCTTGGAAGCCATTCAGACCTGTTACTGGATCAACTACTTCTTTGAAGATTTTTTCTGGAGTGTTTGCTGCTACTTCCTCGATGTCCATACCGCCCTCTTCAGAAGCCATCATTACAACGCTTCCAGTAGCACGGTCAACTACTACACCAACATAGTATTCTTTCTTGATGTCGCAGCCTTGCTCGATCAGAAGGCGCTTAACTTCTTTACCTTCTGGTCCTGTTTGATGAGTAACCAGTACTTTGCCAAGAATTTCGCTGGCATATGTACGAACTTCATCAAGATTTTTTGCAACCTTTACACCGCCAGCCTTACCACGGCCACCAGCGTGAATTTGCGCTTTTACTACGTTTACTTGGGTGCCCAGTTCTTTCGCTGCTTCAACAGCTTCTTCCACTGTGAAAGCTACGCGTCCTTCAGGAACTTTTACACCGTACTGCTTAAGTATCTCTTTACCTTGATACTCATGAATGTTCATTCTCCATCCTCCTATGGCAGATAAAGATCGGCAGGCTTTTAGACCGGTTCAAAGACGTCTGTCTTTTTCCGGTCATAACCTCCACTATCAGTGCAACGTAACTATTCTACGACAAAAACTGCAAAAGTGGTAGTAATATGTTCTTTTTATCGTGACCAGAAATGCGAAACTTCATGAGGAAATTCCTCATTTTCGTAGAGATTGAAACAATTTCCACTCATTTTCAGCGAGTTCATCGTGAATATACCAAGTTTGATCATACTTAAAATAACGTTGATATAGTTCAATTCTCTGTTCTGTATCATTCACCAAAAAATGTAGTTCGTATTGTTTTGAGCCCTGATCTTTCGGTGGCACATTTAATGGATCTCCATTTTTTAACAATCGGACGGATTGATGGGCAATTCCTTGCTCGATCGTCGTTTGGGTGACATTCAATTCTGAGTCTTGGATGTTCATTTCGCCATTTGCTATGATGCGAATCCGTGTAGATTTAAATAAGTGGTCGATCCTGTCTTCCTTACGATTGCTTGGCGGCATCCATTCCGTTAAGCGCGAAAAGAGGCTACCTTCTACGTGAAAGAAAAACGTTTCTCTTCCAAAGGGAACAGCAATCAGTGTCGGCGTCAAAATAGCCACTTCGACCGGTTTGTCAGCAGAATTTATTCTCATCCGATAGTTTGGGTAGAGTGGATACTGCTTGCTGCGACTGTCCATCTCTGGTATTGCCGATCCCATTACTTTCCTGATGTATTCTGCTTCTGCTTCATTCAACACGCGCGCCTGACCAAGGTCCTCTGCCGCTAAACGCACGCTCTGAATTTTTTGTGAGAGCACTCCTTTGCCAGTTAACTTGTTTATCCACTGATAAAAATAGCTGGCACCCGCTCCACGATACGTATGTCCTCCAAACTCACTTGCCGACTCGCCCACTGTCACGACAAGTGGAGCCTGCTGTGTTCGGTAGAGGACAAGCGTAAAACGTACATCTTCTTGCTTTAAAGGCTCGGATGATATTTGTAAATCTTGTCCCTGACCAGACAGTTCTTGCAAAAACGAGCGCAAGTCCAATAATACTTCCTGTCCATCCGTTGACATCACCGTTACTTTTTCAACCGCACCAAGCTCTGTCTCTATATGATCTTTCATGTCATCAGAAACCTTGCCTGACTGTGCACAGCCAGTGACGAACAAACTACTCACCATCATAACCAGTAGACACGTACGTAAAGACGATATCACGCAGTAACCCTCCTCGTGTATTCCTGTAAGATAACGCTACAGAAGTCCCAATCGACGGCTGATCTCACTGCCAAGCTTTCGTTTCACGTAAATTTCACCAATTTGGTGCGGATCTTTCACGACAACGGAGCGATTGTTCGTACGAATCACCACATACTTTTCACTGTTTTTGTCCAAACCACAAATCAAATCAGATGAGGCTTCTACAAAGATAGATACCACTGTTTTCCCATCTATTTTTTTCAACGAAATTTTTGGGAATGGGGTCACAAACGGTGTCGTCTTATCTTGGATGTATTGCGTAATGGCAAGAATGTATTTGTCCGGGTCTCCGTACTGCTCGATCTCATGGTCAATCCCGCACACTGTCCCCTCATCTGTAATACCTAAAAATAAATTCCCGTTGTTTGAATTCGCAAACGCCACAATAGACTTAATAATTCCCGTCTTCGAATACAGAAAGTCGCGTTTGAATTCAATCATGTCGTTCTCACCAAGTTTTGTTGCTGTTACGGGATCATCGATTCGGCCTAAATAGCGAAAGCGACTGATGGCTCCTAAGCGATAGACGTATTCTTCAAATATATCAGCAGGCAGAGAAAGGTCTTCTATGCTTGCATCTGTGTTTTGCCACAATTTATATGTTTGCGGAGCAAAGCACATGTCAAACAATACATTTCCACCGAGCGAGCGTATGTTCATACCGATGGAAGCAGGCATGATCTTCCCCGGCTGATAAGGGGCGTCTGTTTCCACTTCCAATACTCCTGAATGAATTAAATAATCGAAATAATGACGCGGTAATTGTGCATGATGCTTTAATAACTGACGTTCTGGCTTGGGTCGTCTGATTTCTTGGTAAAAATCAAAACGCACAGATTGTTCTTCCAGTTGGCTTACCATCGCAATCAATGAACAAATATGGCGCATGTTTCCCCTCGTTTTATGTTAGAGTAGGTGTCATTGTTTGGTCATATTTTAACGCAACCTTTTAAGAATTGACTAGTTTTTTCGTTATTTTTGTGATTGATAGTGATGTAAGATTGTTTGCAATTTAAACGAAAGTCCCATTTCTCCGCTAATTTTCAGCTTCCCCGTTACAAAAGCAACGGTGGGATTCAAGCGTCCCTCTACGAGCTTAATAAAATCTTTGTCAGACAACTCCAGCTTGCAGCCTGCTTCCCTTGTCACACCCAGCTTGTAGTCCGCTTGATTATCGGCAAAAACAACCTCGTAGGTGCCCCCTTCTTCTCCACTTAGGACAAAATGATAAACCGCATGTAATCCAGCGATCCCTTGTGGTTGGGCGTTTATTCTATCTGATAAATCCTGAAGGGTTTTTCGTACTTGCATGCTCACTTCTCCTTGCATTCTATGTATCAGAACCGCTTTCGGTAAAAAAAGAAAGCCGGGTGTTTACCGGCTTACTTCACACGGACAGCTGTGCCTGTGGCAATAACCATCATCATACCTTCTCGCAATGTTTCAAAGTCGAGATCAACCCCAATTACTGCGTTTGCACCTAATACCCGTGCTTTTTCTTTCATTTCACGCAAGGCCAATTCACGACCTTCTGAGAGCTTGCTCTCATACGAGCCACTTCTGCCTCCGATGATGTCTGTAATCCCTGCGAGAAAGTCACGGACGACGTTTGCACCCATGATTACCTCTCCACTGACGATATCCAGATACTCCTCCACTTCTTTTCCTTGGATCATGCTGGTAGTCGTTACAATCATGTCATTGCCTCCCATATTGATCTATTCACAATATGTATTACGTATCATAAAATAATCGGTTGCAAAGAAAGATCTGAGCCTGTCCAAAAGTGTATGCGCATTGCTGGCAAACTATACTTTTCCTATCCCACCGTGGAAGTAACGCTTTTGGATAATTTGGCAGCAGAGGAGCCTAAACTTGCTTCAGCGATTAATTCCCGCCAAGATCTGGCGAAGAAGTCTGGTGTTTGATACCCGTTCACATGACCAACAGCTGCAGATACGAAGATATCCAGAACGTTTGTTGGACGTGTAATGAGCGCAATGTATTCCTGAATCTGTTCATCGGAAATCGTAGAGATCAAAACAAACTCGTCCCCTGCATAACGACATAAATAATCCCCCTGTTCTTCAGCCAAAGAAGAGAGGACCGAAGAATAGGTGCGAATGACATCATCCCCGAATGGATGTCCATGCAGCTTATTAATTCGGCCAAAGTCGTTCAAATCGATAAAAAGCAAATGGAAAGGTTTTCGCTCCTTTAAAAAATTTTCCCCAATAAATTGGATGTATGGAGCGCGATACAAACCCGATAATGGGTCTCGATATTCTGCTATTTTCATCTCTACGATTTCTTTTGTGATGAATCCGATCAGTTGATCCTCTTGTTTGACCAAAGCAAGTCCATTTTGTTCTTGATGAAGCGCGTGATAGGCCTCCCAAACATTGTGATTGGCTGACAGATAGAACGGCTGACTATTCATGGCGTCGGCAACGATTCGGTTTGGATGAGCTGACAAAACATCTCTCGTCGTTACCATTCCCAGTACCTCTCCGTGATCCATGACAACTAACGAATCAACTTGAGATTCGTTCATTCGCTCCGCCGCATAAGAGACACTTTTGTCAGAGGTGATGGTACAAATCGTCGTCGTCATGATGTCGGAGATGTTCATAAGAGATCCACCTCTCGTTGAACAGACAATGCTATTTTCAACTCAGATCGCAGAACCATAGAGTCGCTAATCATACGCTCTGCCTCTTCCAGAATGATTTTCATCAACAATTTTTCATCAATCATTTGCAAAAGGGTGTTTCTTAACAAAACCGCTTCAATCTTAGGATGATTCATTTTCAGTAAAGTAAACTGCTCAGGTGAAAGTGCATCCGCCATTCTCCTTACAGCTTCAGGACCAATTGGTGCTTTCCGTCCGATGATCAACAAATCCTGCATCGGAGGGACTTCAAACTCGGATATTTTTAAGGAAAGCGTTGCCTTCCGTGAATATACGTTGTTATCACTAGCCATAAAAATTCCTCCAATTCTGCATTGCCCTCTTATTCGTCCGGCAAACTGCCTGGTTTACCAAACAAGTATCCCTGGCCGATTGCAACGCCCAATAAAGAAGCACAAGCAAAATCCTCTTCTTCTTCAACTCCTTCGAGAATGAGTTGAGGTGCATCTTTGCAAAAATCGACAAACAGCTTTACAGTCTTTTGCTTTTCTAATGAACTCGAAAGCTCTTGCGAAAAAAAGCGATCAATCTTGATGTAATCAGGCGAAATATCTTCAATTTTACTGAATATGTTTGCGCCATCTCCGACATCATCCAAAGCTATTAGGAACCCCAACTTTTTCAATTCAGCTATGCGCCGTGTAAAAATGGGTTCGCTCCAGCATTCTCCTTCCATAATCGATTCGTTGATCTCCAATACGATTTGGTTTAAAAAGGGACGGAAGGAACGAGCGATCTTTTGAATGAAGCCAGGGAATGTGTCTTCTATTATGGTAGAAGGAAAAATATTCACAAATATAAGCTCGTTTTTGTGTTCAATCGACGAATGAAAAAAAGTCAAGAGCGCATAATGCAGGGAATGAGTGTCAAGCTCTGGCAGCATTTTGTTTTCCTTCGCCAAAGAAAACAATGCCTCTGGATGGATCCCCGCTTTACTGCGAAGTAATACCTCATACCCTATCCTACTTTTCTCAGGAAGTTGACATATTGGCTGAAATGCGTGGTAGTACTCTTTTTTCTTAAATAATTCTGCAATGCTCTCCATCAATTTTCCTTTCCCTTTCCTAGCAAGTATGAACACAAAGAAAAAGCTTCTTCTATGCGCGAGATATTCTGCGCCATGGAAGTGCTGGGAAATGTACCTACATGCACGAGCAAAAGAAATTTACTCTCTGGATATTTCTAGCCATAACTACAACTAGGTAATAAAGATTACAAATATCCGCAGACATTTCGACAATATATGTCTTTGTCCCTACTTATTCGCCAGCACCTTGCATATTCCTTTCCAGATCATACTAATTGTTTCAAATTAATTAGGAACATTGTACGTATAATGGCTATTTTCTATCGTTATATTTTCGCTAAATGATAGATGTATCAAGTAATTCCACAACTTGTAACCGAACTGAATCACATGAAATAAATGATAATAAATTTTTTACTGCTTGTTTCCTCGTTAGCAGCTATCAAGCTTTTTTCATATGGTATGGAAAATGGTTATCGACTTCATCCAAAGAAAGGAAGGATGGCCGTGGTCAAGACCTCAACGTATACACTACATGTGCAGGAAGGCCACTTGTTCACAATTACACTAGTGGCAAATCCCTCTACCGGCTATCAGTGGGACTTGTCTAATCCTGTGGATGCTCGCTTTTTAGCGTTGCATGCGAATCATTTTGTTCCACCACCATCGCCAGCTCGCATTGGGCAAGAGGGGCATCAGGTGATGTCCTTTCAGGCTTTGCGGCGAGGAATGACGTCGATTTCTGTGAAGTATTGTCGGCCTTGGGATAGTGGGGATTGCGGAGAGTTTGTGTTTTATGTTGTTGCGATTGTATAGGGTTCTTAGTTAAAAAGTACCTACTGCTACTTACTCGGTCGTGGAAGCGCTTAGTCTGCATGATCTGCATACTGATTCAAACTGCAACATATTGATAATCATCCAGTTGCATATGGTATAATTTGGATGAGGTGAGAAATGTGGGTTTCATAATTTTTACTGCGTTATACCTTAACCCGATTCTGGCTATTTTGTTCTTTGTTAACTTTACATTTATTATGAAGAAAATTGTCAACAATAAGGATTATAGGAGGAATGCAGTCTTTGGATCGTTCTTGCTCGTATGGATCTTTTTTTCTTATGGATTGCTCATTATGGCAAGATAGAATTTTCACTGTTGGGTGAATTCGATATCTGTTCCATTTGCTTCTGGGTGGATGGTTCCTTTCCATTTATGGACCCAGATTCAGATGGAGGCGCAAACAACTTATTACTACAAGAGGCCCAAAGAAATTGTATTCGTTTGGGAGCCTGCGGATCTTGGTAAACCTTTTGTTAGAAAGCCTACATACGATGACGAAAAAGATAAAAAGTGGATGTCACTGACTTGAGATTAATGTAATGATGCGAGGCACTACTCTGTTTTCTTAAGCAATTGTTGAGGATTTCTCCTTTCCACAAATTCGGACACTTTGGAGCTGAGAATATTGTTCAAACGCTATACAAATAAATACGCTCGATGGATTCGGATTCTGGCACTTGTTATTACTATAGTTGGTTTTATCGTCGGGTTATATATTTGGTTCGACGATCTTAACGATAATTTTCTTCATTTTCTAACAAGTGTGTTTTACTCTATCATTCCTTCTATATTCTTGCTTGGATTTGCTGAAGTTATTGAAATCTTGTACCGTATTCATTTACGATTAGAATTCACTGCTGAGGATAAGAGTTTGTTTGATGAAACTAATGAGTCTGAATGAGGTTAACATTCACATCTATTGCGGATAAAAAATGAAAATAATCGTTTCTTCCTCATTGCATCTATGTGCTGTCTATCCACACTAGCAAGGATGTTAAATGTTCATACCTTTGAAGTAGTGGCACTGAGACGTTTACATTTATCTGTTTTTGGTATATCTAGCACGCTTAAAAAAGTACCCCTCGATCCAAGGCTCTGTAGCGAATCGCTTCTGCTACATGTGCAGCATCTACACGGGAAGCGCCATCTAAATCTGCAATCGTTCTCGCCACTTTCACAATTCTATCGTAGGCTCTTGCACTCAAACCTAATGTCTCGAAGGCAAGCTGTAGCATCTCTTGTCCTTCCTTATCCAGCTTAGCAAAATGTCGCAGTTCTTCGCCATTCATCACACTGTTAAAAGGACATCCGGGACGGTAGTGGTATCTTTCGCATTGAACAGCCCTCGCTTGCTCTACTCGTTGTTGAATGTCTTTTGAGGACTCCTCTGCTTTTCTGTTGTGAAGAAGTTGAACTGGCACTCTCGGCACCTCGATGTGCAGATCGATGCGGTCTAGCAGGGGACCTGAGAGCTTTGAGCGGTATTTGTAGATTTGTTGGGGAGAGCATGAGCAGGTTTGCTTCTCTCGAGTACCGAAAAATCCGCAAGGACAAGGCTGAAGATAATACCCTTGGAATATCATTAAAAAAGGAAACACCGTACTCTCCTTTTATGGACATTGAAGATGATAGTCCTGGTGGCCGTCTTAGAGCAGCACGTACAGCAAAACAGATGTACTTGGTTGATCTTGCCGCTGCCACAGGATTGTGTACAAGAACAATTGGATTAGCAGAAGCTAATAAATTGAAAGTATCGCCTCCTAGCCTAAGACGACTTTCCAAAGTGCTTGGTGTCTCAGTTGCTTTTCTCGGTTGCTTTGAGAAACTGCCGGAATCAACTTTAGGGCAACGTATTATTAAAGCGCGTTTGTACTATGGGTACACCAAGAAAGAATTTGCTGCGCTTTTAGGAATAAGTGAGCGCACTCTATACGAATGGGAACACGACCGCAAGATTCCACCCACGACGCCCCTAAATGACCTATCGAAGTATTTGGATATATTAATGAAGGAATAGAATAAAGCGGCCCTACTGAAATTTAAAGGGCCGCTTTATTTTTGCAAGTAAATCTTTTAACCTATCTGAACGAGATAGGTACTAAACGAATAACCTGCTCGGATTTATCTATAAGTGGGTTGTTTGCTGGTATAATCATTCGGCACGTACTATGCATACCCGTTTGCTTGCTGCTTGGCGTCGTATAGATAATTATTAAGCCTTACCTGACATTCTGCTTTTAAATGATTTACATTATAAACGCATTCTTCCTGTCGGCCACGCACAGTCACAAGAACAAAGTATAATAGGCCATCAGTCGTTTTCTGAACGTGGATTTTTCCGCCCAGTTCCCCAAACTGGCTACGATATTCGTGATGCTTCCTCTCTGCCCACATTGAAATGGTATCCAACACCGGACGATATGACATTTTTAGTTGATCTTGATTTAGCTTTTGTGCATCTAGCGCTAGTGCCTTAAACAGCAAGCCATACAGGATCGATTCATGTAGGATTTCTCGCCATTGGTCAGGTTGAATCATTGTCTATTACACCCGCTCAACTTGAAGTAAATTATCGATAGGAATCCACCAGCAGCCATCGTCCCGTATAAGTTTGATTTTCCGTTCATCACGGTCGATGTTCTTGACTACTCCCCATTCCCTACGAACACATTCCTCATACCAACTGACGGCAATCGCAAAATCTTTGCGTACTGAGTCATAGATGATGACATACAGTTCAGCCTTCAACTCTGCCTCAATCGGTGCCAACGAACCCACCACAGGCTCATAGTGATGTTCATAGAGCAAACTCATTTGCCTTCTCCTCCACCAGTCCAGCCTCTATCAAATCACGGAGAATGTCAGGAGCACATCCAGGACTTGCTCCGATACGGATTTTTCTTATCATGACGAGATGACTGTTGGTTAAAACCGGAACGGCTTGGAGTTGTCCATCAATCACTGCTTTGAGTGTCTCCACGTTAATCACCCTTTTACGAACATTTGTTCCTATTTTATGCTGGATAATAAAAAAAGAAAAGCCCCACTTTTTAGTGGAGCAATAGCTGTTTCAATTTATCTACAGTTGGAATGTCTGCTGGTGCCCAATTTAATTGATCTAGATCTAATGCAGAAACCCATGCAATCTTTTCATGTTCAAGGGCTTTAGGGCCCCCACTCAATACTGTCGATAAAAAAGTTCTTAGGTGGACAGTAACGGTATCATACTCATAAACCGTATCTTCGATCATTTCACCTACTTTTATTTCACATGATAACTCTTCTTTGATTTCTCTGTACAACGCTTTTTTTGGATCTTCACCTTGCTCTATCTTTCCCCCTGGAAACTCCCAGAAACCGGATAGATTCATATTTTTAGACCGCAGTGCGCATAATACTTGTTTGCTTTCATTCACTATTACAGCCCCTACAACTTCAATGCGTTTCATAACTGATTTCCTCCAAAGCCTTTTTCTTAAGCTTTTCTACATCATTGACTAGATCTAGGATATGCATCTTCTTATGACAATTGGGACAAAGAGCAACTGTATTACCTGTGCTATCTTCCCCGCCTCTTGCTAGCCATTCAACATGATGTGTTTCAAGATAAGGTTCTCCGTGTTTATTATGAAAGGGTGCAGGGTTTTCACATAGTTGACAGATACCCTCGGCTCGTCTCTTTGCAAACTCAGCAACATATGGATCTCGATCGTATGTAGTTACATTACCATTTCTCTTCGAAGATGTCTTTCTCGCATTTTTCGCTCTTTTCTCGAGATCATTAAAAGACATACGCCGAGCTTTTTTTTCATGAACTTCATGGGCAAATCTAATAGTATCCTCAGATGGCTTAAAATTTTTGCCCGTACCAATCAATGTCACGGGAAAAACCCATACTTTGCGAATCTTTCCGTCATCATCTGGTTGATTCTCTTGATAAGGATCACCTGCTAACTGAACCCGTCCTCGAAAGGTGTACTCTTTATCTTTAAACACTTCGAATAGGTAAACTTCAACCCCATTATTATTCGACTCATTTAGGGTTTTATTTTGTGTATGTGTTATGCTTTGATCTCCGCGCCTGCCCGTTCCCGTATAGTGCAGTACGTCATTTATCCATCGATCATCATAGAGGGATTCAACGTGATTAGAGACTATAATTAATGAGTTCGTCTTTAGTGCTCTTCTCATTCCACCTTGTGTAGAGCATTTAAATATTTCACTTAATACGTCATTATTTATTACGTCTCCAGGATTTAGTCGGTGCCAATTTGTCATATTTGTTCCACCTCAAGGCTACAATTGGTTTTCATTGAAATCGCATTTCCAATTCAACATGTATGTTTCGAATTATTCCAACCAAAATTACACATTTATGAAAATTGTAGCATCTCACATAAAAATTAAAAACCCTCCCTGGATTTCTTCAAAGGAGGGCCTATACATGAGTAATATCCAAAGCAAACAATAAGCTGAGTCGTTTAAGTATATAAAGCCATTATAGTTTGATTTTCCCGGTTTCCTTCAGTAATTTAACTAAAAGAACAAGGGAATAAGTAATTATTAGCATCGAACTGCCCAATCCCGCTAGGCTGCTATAAATTAGCTCGTCTACTCTTGTTTCCATTCCTAATGAAGATTCTAAACTAGTTGACCACCAACCAGCTATAATGATTTGAACAAAAGTATTGATGATCAGTATTGAGATTTTTCGTTGTAAAGATAAGAAAACTATAAATAGTGAAAACAATACGCCAGAATACTGTATAAACCTAATAAACTCCCCTTCATCAAGTACTACCGGAATATCTGCGCCCATAAGCAAATCAAGAAAAAGTTGAATACTACTGCCAATTAATAGCACAATGAATAGTAACCAATTAAGAAAAGCTGGCATAGTTTCCCTCCTTTATAGCTGTAACTCTTTCGTTCTACAAATAAAAATAGAAAAGAGAGTCCGCTTTAAACATGTTTCTTCTATCATTAATTTACTAGATCTATCGCCTCTTTTACTGCATCTTGAACCCAATTAGGTAGGTCAGCCATTTCATCCCATAATTCTCTATTTTCATCTTTGCCCTTTTCCCCCATGTCAATTGTTTTTGTACGTTTAATGATTGAATCTAATCCTTCAGAGATTAAATCTGGAATTAAAAAATCAACTTTCTTAAGTGCTTTTGCTATTTCTCCTGGATAGATATGACCGATTATTTCCCAAGTTAGAGAGTCAGATGAAATATCCAATCGCTTACCGTATTCCATCCTATAATCACTTTTAATTTGATCTGCGATTTTCTCAGCATTATTTATATCTTCACTAAGAGCATTTCTAAGGTCCTTATCATTATCTAAATGGATCACGCGTTTTTCCATCGTCCATGTAATTAAATTATCGCCTATCTTAAGTGTTCCAGGTTCACGTTTACTTGAACGAGCTGCAAAAAGTTGTTGTGCCTCAGAAGATATTTGAACTGTGTCAGCGTCAGTTTCATTGTTTTTTAAACCTTGGGTTACTGTTTCTTTAGGTTGAGCCACGGCAGCATTTTTAGCTGTATACATTTCTTGAATGTTTTTTGATGAAAGGCCACTTTGAGACACACTAATAGACATTAATTTACTACCCCTTCACAATGTATATTTTTAATCCCGTTATTTACACTTTAAAGATTATATGGGATTTATTTCTAATTTTACAACCATTTCATTTATATGTAAATTATTTTTTCTGATTAATAATACTTACTTAGACAACTTCAATATTGGTTAAAATGTTTAAAACATATGTATGCAAAGTAGATCCTCTAGTAAATTGCTTGTAGAGAGGGTTTGTCCAATATTTAGCTTGATATAACTTCAGCAAATGTTCAAAGAGTCGTATGGTAAGCTTCTCTCACCTTATCGCCAGCACTTGCTAGCCATAAAGACGCTTAGAACGCTTCGCCTTATACGTCTTTTATTCAGTTTTGTCTTGTATTTTCCATGTAAGTTCGCGCACATAGCGATACCAGCCATTACCATGTCTGTTTTCCACCAACCTATCCAAATCCATTTCGTACCCTCCATGAGTCGTTCCACGAGCTGTCGTCACACTATCTAGGGCTAAATTTGATCTCCATTGCCTCACCTTTACACGAGCGTTTATTCCTGTCTTATACGGGTGACGAAAAAAGAAAAACCTCGCAAAAAAGCCCTCCCCCGTTTATCCGGAAGGAGGGCTGTTGCATTTAGAACGCTGCTAGAAGTATTTCAAGAGCCTGTTGAATCGCTTGGGTTTGTTCGTCTGTCAGTAACCCGTACCCTGCTCCTACAATTGCAAGAGCTCCCCCTACTATCATCAAAACTCCCTGTTTCTTTTTGTTTGCCTTATCCAAAGCACTCATCCTCTCAATATTACTGTATTTGTACTACCATCCCACTCAATCTGTAGACAAAGTGCAGCAGCCAACTCACGAGCAGGAGCATATGCCGATCCCGAAATGAGCTTTTCGTTTAGGTCATTACCGTTAACACGAACATCCTTCGTTTGTTCAATCCACTCCACTTTTCCACTAGCAGCATTGGCAACCGCACGTACTGGCAGCATAGAAACGCCTTCCTGCAAAAAGCCCGTTACCGCGAGCAATGTCTCGTTCAACTTAATTGCAACCGGGATTTGCTTTGGCTTATCCACTTTACCCACAGCTTTTTGCAAGAATTGTGAGTAATTTATTCGGAATGTGCCCATCGGTAATGCAGGACAGTTTTTCCACGCGTAGCCGGGGTACTCCTGGTGACCAAACACCTGCTTCATCGATGGAATCTGTACCTGCAAGTGCTGGATCAGGCGATTGGCGGCATCAAGTTGCTCAGGCGTCGGTTTCTGTGTCCGGAAGTCCCCGACAAGGCATATGCCTAACGCATGACGGTTGCTGTTACCGACATGGTAGGAGATTGCCTCTGGATCGTTACACCAATAAATCACCCCATCTTTTTGAATCACAAAATGATAGGCAATGCCCGGCCACCCATTAGTGCCTACATGATATCGTGCGAATGCCTCTGGCGATCCGCTCAACGTAGCAGAATGGTGAATGGCTGCCGATCGGATGTCAGTCAGCTTACGCCGTCCATACCTTAGTGTTTTGTGGCGTGGTAAAGAGGCACGTACGTCCATCACGCGCGCGCCTGATATTGTCATATTCATAATTATTTGTACTCCTTTCTCGCAGCTCGTTCAGCCTTGGCTTTGATCTCTGATCCCACCAATTTTTCAACCGACCTTGGCATAGGCCAGCCTGCGCGATGTGCATTGGCTGTCAGGCTTGTCCAAGTGTGGTAGATAAGACCGAATGTGACGCCATAGAACAAAAACCCAGGGGTGCCCATAACACGATCTAAGAGATTCGCTAAGGCTGGTAGAGCAAAGAGGAACATTGTACGTGGGATTCTGGACAACCCATAATCAGATGAGTAGGATTGATCTTTTTTTGCTGCGGAAATGCCTGTGATCCAATCCAAGACAATCATGAAAAAGAGCACAATCAGGATGTCTTGGCGGTTCGTTCCATATAGATAATGAAAAACGGGCGACACGATTGCACCCGCTGTTGTCGCCCAAGCGTTTGCTGGGGTTGCTACGTTTTCTAGGCTTTGAAGAAATTTCATCAGCTCATCTTCTCCTCACCCCCACGGGGCAAAAATTAAAGGAGCCGCGTTAGCAGCTCCCCTATGAAATCCTTATTTTGTTGAACCTTCTTGTTCAAGTTTCTCGATTCGTTTCTCTAGTTCGCTCATTTTTTTCTTGAACCATGTTCGTATGAGAAGATAAGTGACTACACTCACTGGCAGCCATACGAAAATGATTAACCAAAGAAAACTTCCCCAGTCCCATGTGAATCCAATATCACCATTCATGTAATGTCCTCCCCTGATTCATTCTTAAAAGATAAGACGCTCTGGGTTCCGGGAAAGTCTCAAAGGAGAAGGAGCAGCTCCCCATAAAAAAACACCTTCGCTCTTTTGAGAGAAGGCGTTAAGTTGTTTGTACAGTAGCTAAGTGTTCAGCTACAGGTAATCGGTAGGGTTCCGGAATTACTTTTTCTGCTTCCATCCCAGTCGGTTCTAGTGACCAGCCGCATTTTACTAAGTAGGCATAAACCGGAATCATATATTTTACCACCATCATTTATCACCCCCTTTTAATGTTTGGACTTCTTTTTGCAACACCTCGACAGTCTCATGTAATGCAGCTATCGCTTCATAAGCCGATTGGAGCTCTATATTTACCTTTGCTTGCTCACTTGTACGTAGCTGAGCCAAATCGGTTTGTTTTAAGTGTCTGCCCATGGCTTCGCACCTTCCTATTCGTAACTGATCCCGAAACCGTCAATTTCTATCGGACCTAGCCGTTCTTTTGCATCTACCGTAATCTTTAGAGCCAAGCCCCAGTCAGGTGCGGTTTTAATCAGGTTCTTGTATCTGAAATAGTCCCCCGACAAAAAGACGTCCGTTACATCCTCCCAGGTCGGGGTTGCGTCGTTCGCATTATTTGAAGATTGGACAGTTAAGACGGCTGGAGCCTTTGTGTCCAGGATTTCGAAGAAGTCTAGGGCGCAGCTCATCCCTAGTGCTGCGGAGTCTGCTTTTTCATTTCGATTGACGATTTTAATTTTGTGCGGCCCATAGGGTAATGTAGTGTTTTCATAAACGACTTGCTGCTTTGTATTGCCTACGTACCCTTCAGGTACATACTGACTTACGGTTTTAACCAGCACATTGTCTATATAAACGTCTACCAGCCCGTACCAAGGGCTTAACCAACTGCCAAAGCGAATGCCTGTACCGATAAATGACAGCTCGGCCCAGGCTCCGGTTACCCCCGCTACATATGCAATTGTTCCCTGGCTGCTTCCAGCGTCTACATAGTTAATGTTGTTCCAGGCAAGCCCGCCGCTGCTGTACGTAATTCTTGAATCGGTGTTTTCTATCCGTTTTACTGCTGGTACGTGAATAGGTAGCGTCGCAAATTTTGAAAAAACGCTTCGATCTACAGGGGCCGTCGTTTTGATTGGCTTTGTTTGTAGTGCCAGTGTTGTTCCGCAGCGTATCCGTGTTTTACGTTGGATGGTCTGGGTATTATCGACATACGGGTACATGACCGCCAGCATATCCCCGCTATACCGAGGGTCGGTTCCAGACTGAATAAGATCGTATTCGGCCTTCGTGATTTCGTAGACGCGCGCCTGGTCGAAGTACCCGTACTGGCCTACTGCGTCACCGTATACTACCAGGTCTAGGTTCGTATTTACGCCAGCTTTCGGGGCCAGTAGCAAGGTAAGCAGCTTAAACTCCGACGTTCCCGTATAGTACGGCGTCATGCCGACGCCTGTTACGTTCAAGGCTACACCGCTGCTGGCGTTTCCGTTCTTCGCCATAGCCAGGGCGATATAATACTTACCTGCTTGCCAGTTCATCCCGTTTTTATAGGTTGAACCGAATCCTACAGCAGTCGTGGTTACTTTCATGCCGTTACTGCCTTCCACCTTATTCGTGGTGTCCAGGGCATGCGTCGTTTGATAGTCATACCATAGGCTGGCATCCTCCATCTTACCCGCTACCCCCAGCAGGTTTTGCAAGGTCTGTACGTCTGTCCATTCGGAATACGTACCCGTAGCGCCGTCGATTGCTGCCATACGCCAGTAGTACGTCGTTCCTTCTACCAGGTCAACTTGTGGCGTGTAGCGTACCTTCGTATAATCTTTCAAGCCTTGTATTTTTACTGATATGTCGTCTACATACCCCGTAAGGTCTGCCGTTTCATCAGTAAACGCACGAATTTGTACTAGAGTAGTTTTAGCTGGAATTGTTATGGTTTCAGTAAATTTTAGCCAACCACTTATTGGAGCGTCGTACCACATAGTGCTCGTATCTAATCCCGTATCGGTAATAATATCTATCTGCAATATTCCCTTATTGTGTTGCGTTATTTTCATATAGCCTTCTACAACAATAACATCACCGGGTTTCCAACCTTTCAGGTCTTGGTAAAAACCTATTGCTTTGGACGTTTTGCTTACCAATTTTAGAGCGCTGTTCCCTTTGCGTTTTACCTCTGTGTCTGTTCCCGCGAACTCCCCATCAGTAAGGCTGCTGTGCATTGGCTTCCAATAGGTACCCGCAGGGCTTTCAAATCCCCCATCTTTAACCAACTGAGCAGGCCGTACCTTGCCTGTCGTAATACCTTGCCACTCCCAACCTTTACCGTCGAATACCTCCCAGCCCGTAGCGTCTACATTGCTACTGTATGTCTGTAAGTCTTGGGTAAACGCGCTGTTAGTCGCCAACTGCAAAGTGAAAGCCTGTGCATCGTACTCAATGTCCTCATTTATAGTTGCCTCAAATACAGGCCGCTTCGTTACCCGTAGCGTGTCAGGGATATGGACGGGTATTGGCTTCCCTGGAATGTTATTGGTGATAAATCCCCCCCCATCCCCGTAAATAGAAATATAGCCCGAATCAGTTGCGATAGACGTTGCAACCGCAGCCCCCGGAGCTGACCAGCGATAAACGCTACCATCTACCAATAGTGCATAGCTTTGTCCGTCTACTACGTCTACCAATGACTTAACCGATGAAGGGAAGCCCGTTACCTGTGCAAATGACGGATTATCTACAGCGACGGCTGACCATACTGTACCATCATGTTTCAAATAGTTAAGTCGTCCTGTACTTCCACCCGACATAGACATTTCTTTTACATTCGTGCCGATTTGTACAACACTGGATGAATATACGTAATATAACGTACCGTCACTTGCCAATGCCATTGTACCTCTTTGCCCGATACGTACCGCAACATAGCTTTTGTTTGTCGGGAAAACTGTGTTATTTAACGTACCGTCGGCTTTAACATAAACGAATTCGCTGTTAATCCCGTCCCACATCGCTTGAGCCGTTCCCAGGATGGTAGGCATAGTGTTTGAACTGGTGTACCGTTCCAGCGTTCTGTTTTTATACAGAACATGAAGGTACGGCCCGCCTGTATCGACTTTTGCTACTCCTGTCTTAAACTTCTGCCAGCTTCCCGTAAAGCCGTACGCACTTCTGAAATTTATAGCGTCTTGATTCGTCATGCCCGTATTCGACTTAATGTATAAATCGCCATTTGCCAAAACAACGCCATACAAACTAGAAGACGAAGAATAAAGACCGACGGCTACGTGAACAATGTCGTCTGGAAACGTGTGGGCATCTATCGTAGTCGTACGCTTACCTGTTTTAATAAAGGGAATGTTTTCTATTCCCGTTGGATAGCCCATGTATTCATCATCCTTTCTACGCTAGGTACACTTTCTTATTCGTGCTGTCATGCTTCGTAGCCCCGTTCAATAGGTTGACATCTTCTAAATCTATAAATGATTCAATATAAATATTGCTTGTCAATCCGTTTAAAACTGCCCCTTTTACCGTCTCCAACTCAAGAGCCATTTCCAAAATGTTTTTTTCATTGATATCTGCCCTCCTATGCAGATGAGCTATCTCTGACTTTGCTACAGTTTCCAATTGCTCTATTTTTGAATCTATCTGATCAAAGTTTTCGTTGATTTTTTTGGCCCCTGTCAAAAGACTGTCAGGGGCGCTTGGATCGATAGATAT